>NZ_JBFADU010000002.1:0-541697 GCF_040641575.1 Streptomyces sp. NPDC020807 | reverse complement strand
CGGGGGGGCGGGGGGGGCTCTAGTCTGCGGCTTCCCGGGAGAGCTCGGCGAGGAAGGCGGTGAGGAGGCGGGCGGTCTCGTCCGGGCGTTCCAGGGCGGGGAGGTGTCCGGCCCAGTCGAGGTCGACGTGGCGGGCGGCGGGCAGGAGGTCCGCGAGGTCGTCGGCGACGGCGCGGAAGTCGGGCACGTCGTGGGCGCCGCCGACGACGAGGGCCGGGGCCGTGATCCGGGCGAGTTCGTCGCGGGTGACCTCGGGGTCGACGGCATCGAACTCGGCGGCGAGCTGGACCTCGAAGGCACGGCGCTGCATCCGCCGGACGAGGTCCCGGGCGGCCTCGTCGGCGTCGGGGCCGAGCCAGGTGCCGACGTTGAGCTCGACGGCGGCGTCGACGTCCCCGGCTTCGAGGAGGGCGTCCTCCCTGCGGCCCCAGGCGCGGAGTTCCTCGCTCGGCACCATGCAGGGGGTGGCTGGGGCGAGCAGGGCGAGCGCGGTGACGCGGCCGGGGTGGCGGGCGGCGAGCTCCAGGGCGACGGCGCCGCCGAAGGAGGAACCGACGACGGCGGCACGGTCGGCGCCGACGTGGTCGAGGAGGGCGCGGACGTCCTCGGCGTGGGTGTGCGGGGCGTCGACGGGGGTGTCGCCGAAGCCGCGGAGGTCGCAGCGGACGACGCGGTGGCCCGCTTCGGCGAGGGCGTGGAACTGCCCGTCCCACATGCGGCGGTCACAGACGCCGGAGTGCAGCAGGACGACGGTGGAGGGGCCTTGACCGGCCAGGTCATGAGAGAGCGTCACCGGTCGACCCTAGACCGGCCCGTGGGGGCGGGCCACCGGATAAGACGACCGGACGCGGACCGGACGCGGACCGACCGCGGACCGACCGCGAACAGGGACTTGAACACGTTCAAGAAGAGGCCTACAGTCATGACTGCCAGCTTTTGAACGCGTTCAAGGGAGCGTGGGGCATGGACCTCACTGTCATCGCGTACACCGTCTACCTGCTGATCAGCGTGGCCCTCACCGTCTGGGTCGCCCGTACGCTCAGCCGCAACGGAAGGATCTTCCTCTCCGACGTGCTGCACGGCGACGAGAAGCTCGCGGACGCCGTCAACCACCTCCTCGTGGTCGGCTTCTACCTCGTCAACTTCGGCTTTGTCGCCCTCTACCTGAGCCAGGACGCCGCCGTCCTCGACGCCCGCGCGCTCTTCGAGGCCCTCTCCGTCAAGCTCGGAGTCGTCCTGCTCGTCCTCGGCGTGATGCACCTGGGCAACGTCTACGTGCTCAACAAGATCCGCCGCCGCAGCGTGATGGAGCGCGAGCAGACACCGCCGGTCCGCCCGCAGGGCTGGACCCCCACCGGCAAGGGCGGCCCCTGGGCCCCGCCCGCGCCCCAGGCCTGAGAGACCGGCACCATGGCGACACCGGCGACACCGGCGACACCGGTGACCCACCTGACCGTGCTCTACGACGCCGAGTGCCCGCTCTGCGTGCACCTCAGGCACTGGCTGATGCGCCAGCCCCAGCTCGTCCCCCTCGACCTGGTCCCGGCCGGCTCGCAGGAGGCCAGGCGCCGCTTCCCCGCCCTCGACCACGCCGCGACCCTGCGGGAGATCACCGTGGTCGGGGACCGGGGGCAGGTCTACCGGGAGACCGACGCCTGGATCGTCTGCCTCTGGGCACTGGCCGAACACCGCCCCAGGGCCAACTGGCTCGCCACACCCGCCGGCCGGCCCCTCGCCCGGGTCACGGTCCTCGCCGCCGCGAAGTGGCGCGAGGTCCTCAAGGGTCCGGCCTGCGAGGACGGACGCTGCGAGGCGCCCGCCCCGCCCGGCTAGGCTCGGCCCCGTGACGGAAGAGAACAAGGCCGAAGAGAAGAAGGCCCCGAAGAGCGAGCAGACCCGCACGCTCATCCTCGAAACCGCGCTCCGGCTGTTCAAGGAGCGCGGTTACGACAAGACGACCATGCGGGCCATCGCCCAGGAGGCCGGGGTCTCCGTCGGCAACGCGTACTACTACTTCTCGTCCAAGGAGCACCTCGTCCAGGGCTTCTACGACCGGATCGCCCAGGAGCACCAGGCGGCCGTCGAGTCCCTCCTGACCGGTGACGAGAAGGATCTGACGGCCCGGATCAAGGGCGTCTACCTCGGCTGGCTCGACATCGCGGAGCCGTACCACGAGTTCGCGGCCCAGTTCTTCAAGAACGCCGCCGACCCCGACAGCCCGCTCAGCCCGTTCTCGCCGGAGTCCGAGGGGCCCCGTGAGGCCGCCATCGAGGTCCACCGGCGGGTCATCTCCGGCGCCTCGGTCAAGGTGGACCCGGAGCTCGCCGAGGCCCTCCCCCAGCTGCTCTGGCTCCAGCAGATGGGCCTGGTGCTGTTCTGGGTGTACGACCGCTCGGAGGACGCGGCGAACAGCCGGCGGCTCGTCGAGCGGCTCGCCCCGGTCACCGCCCGCGCGATCTCGCTCTCCCGCTTCCGGATCCTGCGCCCCCTGGTCAAGGAGACCCACGACCTGCTCTCCGACTTCATGCCGACGGCGGCCGGAATGGCGGCCTCGGGGAAGCCCAAGCGGGCCACCCCGAAGCCGCGCGACTAGGGCCCGTCCGGCGGATCATGGCCGGACAGGCCCTGGGCGACGCGTCCGGGGGCGCCTCGCCCCCGGACGGGCCCTAGATCCAGTTCAGCTCCCACAGGCGCCAGATGCCTGTGCCGTCGGAGAGGTACTGCGAGCCGCCGACCGACTCCGTCGACAGGACGTAGTCCTTCTTCTGCCAGAGCGGCACGAGCGGGACCTCGTCCGCGACCTCGGCCTGGATCGCCTTGAAGTCGCCGGTCGCCCGCGAGCGGTCGCTGTACTGCTGCGTCGAGGTGATCAGCCGGTCGATCTTCGTGCTGGAGAACCCGTTGTGCAGGGTGTTCGCCGTGCCGACGAGCGGCGCGGTGAAGCTGTCGGAGTCGGGGAAGTCGGGGAGCCAGCCGACGGTGTACGCGTCGTAGTCGCCGCGCGCGTAGCCCTTCTGGAAGCTCTTCCAGTCGGCCTCGACGACGTTCACCTTGAAGAGGCCGCTGTCCTCCAGCTGCCGCTTGATCTCGGCGGCCTCGGCGGCGTACGTCACGTCCTTGCGGAAGCCGAAGGTGAACTCCACCGGCCACTGCACGCCCGCGTCCTTCAGGAGCGTCTTCGCCTTCGCCGCGCTCGGGCCCGGGTTCTCGTCGTAGAACGCGGTGTTGTGCCCGACGAAGCCCTGCGGGATGAGCGAGTACAGCGGCTCGACCGTGTCCTTGTAGGCGCGGGCGGTGATCTCCGGGCGGTCGATGACCGCGGCCACGGCCTGCCGGACGGCCTTCTTCGCCATCGGCGAGCCGGACCGGACGTTGAAGTTGAGGTTGCGGATCTCCGCGCTCTCCGACTCGGTGAGGCGGGTGCCGCCCTCGGTCTCCAGCGTCGAGAGGAAGGTCGGCGGCATCTGCCGGTGCGTGACCTGGACCTCTCCCGACTTCCACGCGGCGGCGAGGTCCTCGGACTGGGTGTAGTACTTCACGAGGACCGGACCGCCGGCCTTGGTGACGGCGCCCTTGTAGTTCGGGTTCGGCTCCAGGAGCGCGGACTCGCCGGGCTTGTACTCCTTGAGGACGTACGGCCCGGAGCCGTCGACCGCCGAGTCGCCGCGCAGCTGCTTGGCCGGGTACTTGTCCTTGTCGACGATCGACCCGGCACCCGTGGCCAGCTTCAGCGGGAAGGTCGCGTCACGGTCGCTCAGGTGGAAGGTGACGGTGCGGCCCTCGGCCACCACGCTCTTCAGCGTGGGGAAGAGCGGCTGCGGACCGACGTCCGTCTTGATCCGCAGCATCCGGTCGAAGGAGTACTTGACGTCCTCGGCCGTGATCTTCCGCCCGGTGGAGAACGTCAGGTCGTCACGGAGCGTGCACTTGTACGTGGTGAGCTTGCTGCCGACGAAGTCGCAGCTCTCGGCGGCGTCCGGCACGGGGTTCGTGAAGCCCGGCTTGAACGTCAGCAGGGACTGGAAGACGTTGCTGTACATCGCCCAGGAGCCGGCGTCGTAGGCACCGGCCGGGTCCAGCGACGTGACCTCGTCGGTCGTGCCGACGTTGATCGCGTCCTTCCGCGCGTCGTCGGAGGGCAGGAGTTGCCACCCCCCGACTCCGGCCGCCACCAGTACTCCACAAGTGATGAGGATCCGCAGACGGACCGTCGACCGCATTGCCGTGCTTCCTTTTTTCGTACCACCCCAGGCACGACGCCCCCCGAAAACGCCGCATTGACGTCAGCCAATCACACGGCTTTCACAAGTGGAAGAGAAAACTTTCACACCGCAGGTATATGTCCGGGATATGAGAATTTAAGCCGATGAGCAGCACGTATCGACCTCGGCGCGGGGAGTGACAATCTCCGATTACGCCTGTTTCGAGGCGAGTTCGACGATGGTGATGTCGGACGGCGCGCCGACCCGGACCGGGGGTCCCCAGGCACCCGCGCCCCGCGAGACGTACAGCTGCGTGTCCCCGTACCGCTCCAGGCCGGCGACCGTCGGGTTGGCGAGCTCGGCGAGGTAGTTGCCCGGCCAGAGCTGGCCGCCGTGGGTGTGACCGGAGAGCTGGAGGTCCACACCGTGGCGCACGGCGTCGTGGATGACGACCGGCTGGTGCGCGAGGAGCACGGAGGCCCGGGACCGGTCACGGTCGCCGAGCGCGCGCACGAAGTCGGGCCCCTGCCCCGTCTTCTCCCCCGCGACGTCGTCGACGCCGGCGAGGTCGAAACCGGCCGCGATCTCCACCCGCTCGTTGCGCAGCGGCCGCAGCCCGAGCTCCCGCACGTGGTCGACCCAGGCGTCGGCCCCGGAGAAGTACTCGTGGTTGCCCGTCACGAAGAAGGAACCGTGCCGGGCCCGCAGCTGCGCGAGCGGCTCGGCCGCCGACCCGAGGTCCGCCACGCTGCCGTCCACGAGGTCGCCGACCACGGCGATCAGGTCGGGCTGCGTGGAGTTGATGGCGTCCACGATCCGCCGGCTGTGCCCGCGCCCGAGGATCGGCCCGAGGTGGATGTCGGACACGACGGCGATCCGGTACCCGTGCGCGGCGCGCGGCACCTTGGCCAGCGGCACGGTCACCCGCTTGATCGTGGGCCCGCGCAGCACGCCGTACGTCCCGTACCCCACGGTCCCGAGCGCGACGGCGGCGGCGGACCCGCCGACGACCCGCGAGACGAAGAGCCGCCGGGAGACGCCCCCGGCGCCCCCGGCGCCCCCGGCGCCCCCGGCGCCCCCGGCGCCCCCGGCGCCCCCGGCGCCCTCGGAAGGAGAATCGGGCGGGACGTCCGCGCCCTCGGACCCGTCCGCCACAGGCGCCGCCGGTACGGCCACGGGCACGGCCACCGGGGCGGCCACGGGCGCCTCGACCGGGGCCGCCCGCCGCTCCAGCGCCTTCCTCAGGAGGGGCCGCACGGCCTCCCCCACGAGCAGCGCCAGGACCAGGTAGAGCAGCACGGGAAGCCACAGGTATCCCGGCCAGGCCACGGCCCGCTCCACCCAGAACGGCGCACCCAGCCACCCGGTGGACATCGCGGCGACCGACAGCAGCGGCAGCGCGACGGCGGCCGCGGTCCCCGCCTTCCGCGCCACCCCGCCCGGCGCGGTGACATCCCGCACGAGCCGCCGCCACACGTACCAGTGGACGCCCCCGAACAGCCCGAGCACCAACGGGACCACCAGATAGACGAGCACGAACGAACCCCCCTCGTTGTCTTCTACGAACTGTGACCGGTCTCGCGCCGCACGGGGCGCACTCCACGGAACCCGAGCACCCCGATCGCCGTCCCCAGAACAAAGGACGTGACGGCGAGCAGCAGGTGAACCCAGAAATAGGGGGTCGGGTCGCCCGCGTCGTCGAAGGCCAGGCCGCTCCCGTCGTTCCAGAGGTTCTTGACGAAAGTGATCCAGATGAACCAGCTCCACACCCCGAAGGCGAGCAGGAACCAGGAGACGCGGCGGCTGAGCTTCATGGCCCCAGTATCTCCGTCGGGGTCGCGGCCCCCGCTTCCGGGTGGACGGGGGTGGGCGAACCGCCCTGCGGGGTTCGGATCCTCAGGTCGGGGCGGTACGTTCTCGGTCGTGTCTGTATCGAAGAGGGCCGCCTGGGCGGTCGCCGCTGGGGTGCTGCTGCCGCTTCTCGTCTCCGTGCCCGCCGCGCACGCGGACGGGAAGAAGGACGAGAAGGAGAAGCAGCCCAAGCCGCCCGCGATCATGTCGACCGTGGGTGGTGCGCTGCTCGGGAAGCCCGGGACGCAGGTGCGGTTGGGGCCCGGGGCGCCGGTGCTGCCGAAGGAGCTGTCGGCGCGGTCCTGGATCGTGGCGGACGCGGAGAACGGGCAGGTCCTGGCCGCGCACAACGCGCACTGGCGGCTGGCGCCCGCGTCGACGCTGAAGATGCTCTTCGCGGACACGCTGCTGCCGAAGTTCGGCAGGACGCAGAACCACCTGGTGACCCCGCAGGACCTGGCCGGGATCGGCGCCGGGTCGAGCCTCGTGGGCATCAAGGAGAAGCAGAGCTACAGCGTCCACGACCTGTGGCTCGGCGTGTTCCTGCGGTCGGGCAACGACGCCGTGCACGTCCTGTCGGCGATGAACAACGGCGTCCCGCAGACCGTGAAGGACATGAACGAGCACGCGGCCGAGCTCCAGGCGCTCGACACGCACGTGGTCTCGCCGGACGGTTACGACGCCCCGGGCCAGGTCTCGTCCGCGTACGACCTGACACTCATCGCCCGCAACGGCATGCAGAAGCCGGAGTTCCGGGAGTACGCCGCCACGGCCCGCGCCGCCTTCCCCGGCGAGCAGAAGCCGGGCAAGAAGCGCGAGACCTTCGAGATCCAGAACACCAACCGGCTCCTGACCGGCGACCTCGGCGTCGCCCCGTACCAGGGCATCGCCGGGGTGAAGAACGGCAACACCACGCACGCCGGGTCGACGTTCACGGGGGTCGCCGAGCGCAACGGGAAGGTGCTGCTCGTGACGGTCATGAACCCGTCGTCGAAGGAGCAGCACGCCGTCTACAAGGAGACGACCCGGCTGCTCGACTGGGGTTTCGCGGCGGCCGGGAAGGTGACCCCGGTCGGTGAGCTCGTGCCGCCGACGACGGCCCGTACGGGGACGGGCGCGGGGACGGGGACCGCGGACGGCGGGTCCGCGCCCGCGCCGGGCAAGGAGGCGCCGGGCACCTCGCCCGCTCCGGTCGCCGCCGAGGAGCGCTCCGGCGGGGTCGGGATCGCGCTGGGCGTGGCGGGCGGGGTGCTGGTGCTGCTCGCCGGTGCCGTGTTCCTGGTCAATCGGCGGTGGCCGCTGGGCGGGGCCGCGGGGCGTCGTCGTCCGTCGGAGGCCGCTCCTCGGGACGTGAACCCGTAGCCGTCCAGGCCGCGCAGAACAGCAGCAGTTTCGCGGTGAAGTTGATCCACAGGAGGAGGGCGACCGGGGTGCCGAACGCCCCGTACATCGACTTCGACGCGACCCCCTTCATGTAGCCGCCGAGCAGCAGTTTCAGGAGTTCGAAGCCGACCGCGCCGATGAGCGCCGCCACGACGAGCCGGCGGCGCGGCGGGGTGACGCCCGGGAGGAGCGTCAGCAGGTAGGCCAGCATGAGGAAGTCGGCGAGGACGGCGACGAGGACGGCGGCCGCTTCGAGGAGGTAGTGGCCGGCCGTCCCGTCGCCGGAGATGCCGAGGCGGTCGGCGGTCCAGCCGACGGCGGTGGAGCCGAGCCAGGACGCGGCGAGCGAGGCGAGGGCGACGCCGCCGAGGCCGAGGAGGACGAGCGTGTCCTTGCCCTTGCGGGCGAAGGGGTTGCCCTCGTCGGTGTCGTCGAGGCCCCAGACCGCGCGCAGGCAGTCCCGCATGGAGCCGATCCAGCCGATGCCGGTGACGAGGAGGAGGACGCCGGCGATGAGTCCGACGGTGCCGGCGTTGGCGACGAGTCCGTCGATGTCGAGCTGGTCGGAGATGCCGGGGACCTGGTCGGCGATCTTGTTCTCGATCTTGTCGAGCTGCTCGGTGGTGAGGAGCGCGGCGCCGATCGCCGCGGCGACGGTGATGAGCGGGAAGAGGGCGAGGAAGGAGAGGAAGGTGATCGCGGCGGCGAGCCGGCTCCAGTGGACCGCGTCGAGGGTCTCGTACGAGCGCCAGGCGTGGGTCCGCATGAGGCGGGTGACCAGCGGGCCGATGACGGGGAGCTTCGTCAGCCAGTCCATGTCGTGCGCGTACTCCTCGGTCGCGGGTGGGCGGGTGGGCTCGTACGAGGGTCTCCCGGCGACGGCCCCGGGGCGGTGAGCGACATCCCGTACGGCCGTACCAACGAACCGGCACGCAATGCGGCATATACGACAGATGCGGCGATACGGTCACCTCCATGACGGTCACCCACACGATGACGGACGCCACTCCCCGGTCCCTGCTCGTCCTCGGCGGCACCTCCGAGATCGGGCTCGCCACCGCCCGCCGACTGATCGCCCGCCGCTGCCGCACGGTCTGGCTGGCCGGGCGCCCCTCCCCCGCGCTCGCCGCCGCCGCGGAGTCACTGCGCGTGCTCGGCGCCGAGGTCCACACCGTCCCCTTCGACGCGCTCGACACCGACACCCACGAGGAGCGGCTCGGCAAGATCTTCGCCGAGGGGCCCGTCGACATGGTGCTGCTCGCCTTCGGGCTCCTCGGCGACCAGGCGCGCGACGAGTCCGACCCCGTGGCCGCCGTGCGGGTCGCGCAGACCAACTACACGGGCGCGGTCTCGGCCGGTCTCGTGTGCGCGGGCGCGCTCCAGGCGCAGGGGCACGGTTCGCTGGTGGTGCTGTCCTCGGTGGCGGGCGAGCGGGCCCGGCGCGCGGACTTCATCTACGGCTCGTCGAAGGCCGGGCTCGACGTCTTCGCGCAGGGGCTCGGGGACGCCCTGCACGGCACGGGGGCGCGTGTCATGGTCGTACGCCCCGGGGTCGTGCGCTCGCGCCGGACGGACGGACGGCGGCTGGACGCGCGGCTCGCGGACGCGCACCAGAGGGACGCCCGCCGACGGGGCTCCCGGCGGGCCGGTGCGGGGCTGACGGACGCCCGGCTGTCGACGACGCCGGAGGCGGTCGCGACGGCGATCGAGCTGGGGCTGCGGCGGCGCTCGGAGACGGTGTGGGTGCCGGGGGCGCTGCGGGTGGTGATGACGGCGGTGCGGCACGTGCCGAGGCCGCTGTTCCGGCTGCTGCCGGTGTGACCGTCAGCAGCCGGGCCGCGTGGTGACCGGGGTCCCGCCCTGCGTGGGGACCGCGGAGATCGGGCGGCCGCTGCCGAACTCGTAGTCGTACAGCTTCCGCCACACGCCGTCGGGCCCCTGCTCGTACAGCGCGAAGGAGCCGCAGGTCCAGGCCGCCTCGTAGCCGGCGAGCTCCTCGTACGCCCGGTCCATGCCCTCCTCGGAGATGGCGTGGGCGATGGTGACGTGCGGGTGGTACGGGAACTGGAGCTCGCGGGCGAGCGGTCCCGTCTCGTCGCGGATCTCCTGCTGGAGCCGGTTGCAGGACGGGACGCCCTCGTCGAGCTTCACGAAGACGACCGGGGAGAGCGGGCGGAAGGTGCCCGTGCCCTTGAGCCTCACGGGGAACGGCTCGTGGTCGGCGGCGACCCCGGCGAGGTGCGCCTCGATCTCGGGGAGCCGCTCCTCGTCGACCTCGGTCGGCGGTACGAGGGTGACGTGGGTCGGGATGCCGTGCGCGGCGGGATCCCCGAAGCCCGCGCGCCGCTCCTGGAGCAGGCTGCCGTAGGGCTCCGGGACCGCGATCGAAACGCCGAGCGTTACGGTCCCCACGTCGTTCTCCTCCGTCGTCCGTCGAGTGGTGTGCGGGTGGTGCAGTCGCCAGTGTGCGTCCTGCACCGCCCTCGTGGCCAGGGTCCTAGGACCGTGCCCCGCGCCTCAGTGCTTCGCGGGCAGGAAACCGATCCGCTCGTAGGTCTGCGCCAGCGTCTCCGCCGCGACCGCGCGCGCCTTCTCCGCGCCCTTGGCCAGGATCGAGTCCAGCGTCTCCGTGTCGTCCAGGTATTCCTGGGTGCGGGCCCGGAACGGCGTGACGAAGTCCACGACGACCTCGGCGAGGTCGGTCTTCAGGGCGCCGTACATCTTGCCCTCGTAGCTCTTCTCCAGGTCCGCGACGGAGGTGGAGGTGAGCGTGGACATGATGGTGAGCAGGTTGGAGACGCCGGCCTTGTTCTCCGGGTCGAAGCGGATCACCGTGTCGGTGTCGGTGACGGCGCTCTTGACCTTCTTGGCGGTGGCCTTCGGGTCGTCGAGGAGGTTGACGAGGCCCTTCGGCGAGGGCGCCGACTTGCTCATCTTGCTCGTCGGGTCCTGGAGGTCGTAGATCTTCGCCGTCTCCTTGAGGATGTACGGCGCGGGGAGCGTGAACGTGTCGCCGAAGCGGCCGTTGAAGCGCTCCGCGAGGTCGCGGGTGAGCTCGATGTGCTGGCGCTGGTCCTCGCCGACCGGGACCTGGTTCGCCTGGTAGAGCAGGATGTCCGCGACCTGGAGGATCGGGTACGTGAAGAGGCCGACGGTGGCGCGGTCGGAGCCCTGCTTGGCGGACTTGTCCTTGAACTGGGTCATGCGGGAGGCCTCGCCGAAGCCGGTGAGGCAGTTCATGACCCAGCCGAGCTGCGTGTGCTCGGGGACGTGGCTCTGGACGAAGAGCGTGCAGCGCTCCGGGTCGAGGCCGGCGGCGAGCAGCTGGGCGGCGGCGAGCCGGGTGTTGGCGCGGAGCTCCGCCGGGTCCTGCGGGACCGTGATGGCGTGCAGGTCGACGACCATGTAGAAGGCGTCGTGGGTCTCCTGGAGGTCCACCCACTGGCGGACGGCACCGAGGTAGTTGCCGAGGTGGAACGAGCCTGCGGTGGGCTGGATTCCGGAGAGCACGCGGGGATTCTCAGAGGCCATGCACATCATTGTCTCAGGTGCGACGGACGGGAAAGCCCCGGGCGGCGCGGACCCGGGGCTTCCGTATCGCTGGTGCGCGCTCCGTGAGGGTCAGAGCGGCAGGCCCGGCGCCGGGTACGCGGCCATCAGCTCCGCGACCTCCGCGCGGACCGTGTCGAGCGCGGCCTCGTCGCCGGTGCCGGCCGCCGCGACACCGCGGTCGATCCACTCCGCGACCAGGGCCATGTGCTCCGTGCCGAGTCCGCGCGAGGTGAGCGACGGCGTGCCGATGCGGATGCCGGAGGGGTCGAAGGGCTTCCGGGGGTCGTAGGGGACGGTGTTGTAGTTGACGACGATCCCGGCCCGGTCGAGGGCCTTCGCGGCGGTCTTGCCCGGGACCTGCTTGGGCGTGAGGTCCATGAGGATCAGGTGGTTGTCGGTGCCGCCGGAGACCAGGTCGAAGCCGCGGGCGAGGAGCGCCTCGGCGAGGGCCTTGGCGTTGGCGACGACGTCGTGCGCGTAGTCGCGGAAGGACGGCTGGGCCGCCTCGCGCAGGGCGACGGCGATGGCGGCGGTGGTCTGGTTGTGCGGGCCGCCCTGGAGGCCGGGGAAGACGGCCTTGTCGAGGGCCTTGGCGTGCTCCTCGGTGGACATGAGCATGGCGCCGCGCGGGCCGCGCAGGGTCTTGTGGGTGGTCGTGGAGATCACGTCCACGTGCCCGGCCGGGGAGGGGTGGGCGCCGCCGGCGATCAGGCCGGCGATGTGGGCGATGTCGGCGACGAGCACGGCGCCGGCCTCGCGGGCGATCTCGCCGAAGGCGGCGAAGTCGATCGTGCGGGGCAGGGCGGTGCCGCCGCAGAAGATCACCTTCGGGCGCTCCTTGAGGGCGAGCTCGCGGACCTCGTCGAAGTCGACGAGCCCGGTGTCGTGGCGCACGCCGTACTGGACGCCGCGGAACCACCTGCCGGTCGCGGAGACGCCCCAGCCGTGGGTGAGGTGGCCGCCCATCGGCAGGGACATGCCCATGACGGTGTCGCCGGGCTCGGCGAAGGCGAGGTAGACGGCGAGGTTGGCCGGGGAGCCGGAGTAGGGCTGGACGTTGGCGTGGTCGACGCCGAAGAGGGCCTTGGCGCGCTCGATCGCGAGGGTCTCGACCTGGTCGATGTTCTGCTGGCCCTCGTAGTAGCGGCGGCCGGGGTAGCCCTCGCTGTACTTGTTCTGGAGGACGGTCCCGGAGGCTTCGAGGACGGCGGCGGAGACGTAGTTCTCGCTGGGGATGAGGCGGAGGGTCTCGCCCTGGAGCCGCTCCTCGGCGCCGACGAGGGCGGCGATCTCGGGGTCGGCGGCGGCGAGCGCGGGGTGCTGCTGCGGGGTGGTCACGGTGTCGTCCTCCGGGCGTTCGGCGGATGCGGTACGGATCCGGTCCCGGAGCTGAGGTGCGCACGGGACCGAAGGTGTCGGGGCCCGTGATGCCCAGGCGGGCGGCACCTCGTGTGGTGGAGCGCGCACGGCTTCCCCGGGGTCGCTTCCCCGTACGCCAGTCGCCGTGCGTGTTTCCACAGTAGCGGGCGCGCCGTCGGGGAGGTTTCCCGGTCCGGCATGCGAGCGACGATAAGAAGGGGGCCACACGCACCCCCCGAGCCGCAGGACGAACGGAGATCCCGTGTCGAGGACTGAAGACGCGATCGCTGCCGCGGACGCGCACAGCGCGCACAACTACCACCCCCTTCCGGTCGTCGTCGCCTCGGCGGACGGCGCCTGGATGACCGACGTCGAGGGGCGCCGCTATCTGGACATGCTCGCCGGGTACTCGGCGCTCAACTTCGGCCACGGCAACCGGCGGCTGATCGAGGCGGCGAAGGCGCAGCTGGAGCGGGTGACGCTGACCTCGCGCGCCTTCCACCACGAGCGCTTCGCCGAGTTCTGCACGCAGCTCGCCGCGTTGTGCGGGAAGGAGGCGGTGCTGCCGATGAACACGGGGGCGGAGGCGGTCGAGACGGCCGTGAAGACCGCCCGCAAGTGGGGGTACGAGGTGAAGGGCGTGCCGGACGGGCACGCGAAGATCGTGGTGGCGGCGAACAACTTCCACGGCCGGACGACGACGATCGTCAGCTTCTCGACGGACCACGAGGCGCGGGACCACTTCGGTCCGTACACGCCGGGGTTCGAGATCGTCCCGTACGGGGACCTCACGGCGCTCGACGCGGCGGTGACCGAGAACACGGTGGCGGTGCTGCTCGAACCGATCCAGGGCGAGGCGGGGGTGCTGGTCCCGCCGCCCGGATACCTGGCCGGGGTCCGGGAGCTGACGCGGCGGCGGAACGTCCTGTTCATGGCGGACGAGATCCAGTCGGGTCTGGGCCGGACGGGGAGGACGTTCGCGTGCGAGCACGAGGGCGTGGTGCCGGACGTGTACATCCTGGGGAAGGCGCTGGGCGGCGGTGTCGTGCCGGTGTCGGCGGTGGTCGCCGACCGTGAGGTGCTCGGGGTGTTCCGGCCGGGCGAGCACGGTTCGACCTTCGGCGGGAACCCGCTGGCCTGCGCGGTCGCCCTGGAGGTCATCGCGATGCTGCGTACCGGCGAGTACCAGGAGCGGGCGGCGGAGCTCGGCGAGCACCTGCACGCGGAGCTGCGGCTGCTCGTCGGCGGCGGGGCGGTGGAGGCGGTGCGCGGGCGCGGCCTGTGGGCGGGGGTGGACATCGCGCCCTCGCGCGGGACGGGCCGGGAGATCTCGGAGCGGCTGATGGAGCGGGGTGTGCTGGTGAAGGACACGCACGGGTCGACGATCCGGATCGCGCCGCCGCTGGTGATCGGCAAGGAGGACCTGGACTGGGGGTTGGAGCAGTTGAGGGGGGTTCTGGCGGAGTAGCGGGTTCCGTCGGGAGGGGGTGGCGAGGGGCCGACCGGCTCCCCGGCGAGGGGCGGCCGGTTCCCCGGCGAGGGGCCGGCCGGCCCCTGGCGGGGAACCAACTGGGTCCATTGACACGGCAGTTGGTCTAGGCCAATGATGCTCGCCATGTCGAGACTCCGTCTGCGGCCCGCCCTGCGCGCCGCGCTCGCCGCCCTCGTCCCGCTCGCGCTGCTCGGCGCGTTCGCGGGGCCCGCCCACTCCGCCCCCGCGGCGGCCTGGCCCGAGCCCGTCCCGGTGGTCTCCCACGTCGAGACCGCCGACCCGGTCGTCTTCATCACCATCGACGACGGCTGGAACCACGACCCGGAGGCGGCGCGGCTGCTGCTCGACCGCCGGGTGCCCGCCTCGCTGTTCCTGCTCCCGGGCGCGTACTCGTACGACTCCGGCTACTTCCACACGCTGCTCGACCAGGGCCGCTCGCGCGTCGAGAACCACACCGTCAGCCACCCGGACCTGACCGCGCTCGACGCGGCCGGGCAGAAGGCGGAGGTGTGCGGGGCGCGCGACCAGCACCTCGCGCGGTTCGGCGACGGGCCCCGGCTGCTCCGGCCGCCGTACGGCACGTACGACGGGACGACCCGGACCACCGCGCGGCAGTGCGGGGCGAAGGCGCTGGTCACGTGGACGTACGACCTGACCACGTGGGGGTCCTGGACCCCGCCGGCGCCCGCCCTGAAGCCCGGCGACATCATCCTGCTGCACTTCAACGAGACGGTGGCGCAGGACCTGGAGCGGGCCCTGGACCTCGCCGAGGCGGCCGGGCTGAAGCCCGCGCCGCTGCGGGAGTACGTCGCCGAGTAGGCGGTCCTCAGAGAATCACGTGCGGGAGGAAGCGGGCGTACTCGTCGGTGACGGGCCCCGCCGACTCCCGGATGCCGAGCCCCGCCGCCTCGTCCTCGACGACCCACGCGCCGAGCACCACCCGGTTGCCGTCGAAGTCGGGCAGCGGGGCCAGCTCCTGGTAGCAGCAGGCCTCCCCGTCGCGGACGAACGGCTCCGTGCCGGCCTCGTGCAGCGTGACGCCCGCGCCCTCGCGGCCGAGCAGCGGCTTGGCGACCCAGCCCGTCGTCGAGGCGAGCTCGCGCGGGCCGTCGAGGTAGGCGGGGAGCAGGTTCGGATGACCCGGGTTGAGCTCCCACAGGATCGCGAGGAGCGCCTTGTTGGAGAGGAGCATCTTCCAGGCGGGCTCGATCCAGCAGGTGGTGCCGGTGCCGCCGCCGTTGTCGAGGGTGTCGAGGACGTGCGGGCCGAAGCGGTCGGTGACCAGCCACTCCCACGGGTAGAGCTTGAAGCAGCTGCGGATGAAGCGGAGCCGGTCGTCGACGAACCGGCCCGAGAGCCGGTCCCAGCCGATGCGCTCGACGGACAGCGCCTCCGTGTCGAGCCCTGCCTGCTGGGCGGTCTCGCGCAGGTACGCGACCGTCATCAGGTCCTCGCCGAGCTCGTCGGCGTCCGAGTGGGCGAAGTGGACCGGGCCGGGCGGCAGCAGGTGCGCCTGGCGCCTCCAGGCGTCGACGAGCCGCTCGTGGAGGGAGTTCCACTGGTCGGCGCCGGGGAACCGTTCCTCCATCCAGAACCACTGCGGGCTCGCGGCCTCCACGAGGGAGGTCGGCGTGTCGGCGTTGTACTCCAGCATCTTGGCCGGGCCCGTGCCGTCGTAGCGCAGGTCGAAGCGGCCGTAGAGGGAGGGGAGTTCGGCGCGGCGGTGCCAGGACTCGGAGACGCGGGAGACGATCCGGGCGTCGGTGATGCCGAGGTCGGCGAACCGGTTCTCCTCGACGATGTGCGCGGCGGCGGCGAGGCACAGCGCGTGCAGCTCCTCGACGACCTCCTCCAGCGCCTCGACCTCGGGGAGCGAGAAGGAGTAGTACGCGGACTCGTCCCAGTAGGGGCGCAGCGAACCGTCCGGGTAGCGGGTCAGGGGGTAGACGAGCCCCTGCTCCTCGACGGTCTCCTGCCAGCCGGGGCGGGGTTCGATCGTGTGGCGTTCCATGGTGCGCTGCCTGTGCCCGTCCGCTCAGCCGCCGCCGGAGCCGGAGCTCGAACAGCCGAAGCCGCCGGTGTCGACGGCCTGCTTGTCGAAGCTGCCGCCGGTGGCCACGTCCGTCACGGCGTTGCGACCGAGCGGCACCTGCTTCTCGACGGAGCCGCCGTAGTAGTACGCCCCCCGGTAGGTGGAGCCGCTGGAGCCGCTGGAGCCGCCGTCGCACTCGTAGCTGGGCAGCAGCTCACGGGTCGTGGTGTCCACGCACCGCCGGTCCGGCTCGGAGCCGCACGACGTGATCGTCGCGGCGAGCACGCCCATGCCGCCGAGCACGACCGTGCTCGACCTCAGTCTGCGCATCTTCGTCCCTCCCCTTCGCGGGCGTGTCCGTCGTGGCCACGACCGTCGCGACCGCACAGTGTAGGCCGGTGGTTTTCGGCCCCACGCCCTAGAGTCGTTTCGTGCTCTTGGGGATGGTTTGCGCTCTCGGTTCGGCCGTCTGCTTCGGCGTGGCCTCGGTTCTCCAGGCGGTGGCCGCGCGTGCGGCCGAGCCCGGGACGGGTGGCGGCGTCGACGTCGCCCTGTTGTGGCGGGCGCTGCGGCAGTGGCGGTATCTCGCCGGTCTCGGCCTGGACGTCCTCGGGTTCGGCCTCCAGGTCGTGGCATTGCGGACGCTGCCCATCTACGTGGTGGGCGCGGCGCTCGCCGCGAGCCTGGCCGTGACGGCGGTCGTCGCCTCCCGGCTGCTGCGGGTGCGGCTGAGCCGGGTGGAGTGGTGGGCGGTGGCGGTGGTCTGCGCGGGGCTGGCGATGCTGGCGCTCGCCTCGGGCGAGGAGGGGACGGATCCGGGCCCCGAGTGGCTGCGGTGGGCGCTGCTCGGGGCCGCCGGCGGGGTGCTGCTGGTCGGCGTGGCCGCGGGCCGCCTGCCGGAGAAGCCGCGCGCGCTGGTCCTGGGCCTCGGGGCGGGCTTCGGCTTCGGGGTGGTGGAGGTGGCGGTCCGGCTGATCGACGGCTTCGACCCGGCCGACCCGGTCTGGTACGCGCTCGCGCTCGGTGGCGGCGCGGCCTTCGCCCTGCTGACCTCCGCGCTCCAGCGCGGCTCGGTGACGACGGCCACGGCGGGCATGGTGCTCGGCGAGACGATCGGCCCCGCGCTGATCGGCGTGGTGTGGCTCGGCGACCGCACCCGCGAGGGCCTCGGCTGGCTCGCCGTCACCGGGTTCGCGGTGGCGGTGGCGGGCTCCCTGACCCTGGCCCGCTTCGGAGAGCCCCCGGAGACCCGGCCGGAGGACGAGACCCCGCGAGTGACGGGCGCGGGCCCGAGGCCGCAGTCGGGATAGCGGTCACGGCAGCACCCGGCACAAGGTCGTCAGCGCGCTCTGCCAGGCGCTGTCCGGCGGGGTGCCGTAGCCGACGACCAGGCCGTCCAGGGTCGACGGGGTCGTGGGGCGGCGGAAGCGGTCGAGGCCCTGGACGGCGAGGCCGTGCCAGGCCGCCGCGCGCAGGACGTCCTGTTCGGTGCCGGGCGGGAGGGTGAGGACGGCGTGGAGGCCGGCCGCGATGCCGCTGACCCGGGTGCGGGGCGAGTGCGCGGCCACCGCCGCCACCAGCTGGTCGCGGCGCCGCCGGTAGCGCAGCCGCATGGCCCGTACGTGCCGGTCGTACGCCCCCGATTCCAGGAACCGCGCGAACGCCAGCTGGTCCAGGGCGCTCGGCGCCTCCTTCGCCGCCACCACCTCGCCCACGAGCTCCTCCGGCACCACCGCCCATCCGAGGCGCAGCGCGGGTGCCAGGGACTTGCTGGCGGTGCCGAGGTAGACGACCCGGTCGGGGTCGAGGCCCTGGAGCGCGCCCACCCGCTGCCGGTCGTAGCGGAACTCGCCGTCGTAGTCGTCCTCCAGGACGAACCCGCCCGCCCCGCGCGCCCAGTCGACGACGGCGGCCCGCCGGTCCGGGGGCAGCGCGCCGCCCAGCGGGAACTGGTGCGCCGCCGTCATCAGGACGGCGCCGACCTTCCCGTACGCGCCGGGCTCCGTGGTCAGTTCCTCGACGCGCGTGCCGCGTGCGTCGAAGGGCAGGGCGGGGATGCCGAGCCCGGCGCGGGCCAGGAGGTCCGCGTGGACGTCGAGGCCGTACGACTCGACCGCCACGTCCCGGACGCCCCGGCTCCGCAGCACCTCCCCCATCAGCCGCAGGCCGTGGACGAAGCCCGAGCAGACCACGATGCGTTCGGGCCGGGCGTGCACGCCCCGCGCGCGGGCGAGGTACTCGGCGAGGGCGGTGCGCAGTTCGGGTCGGCCGCGCGGGTCGCCGTACCCGAAGGACTCGTTCGGGGCGGCGGCGAGCGCCTTGCGGTACGCCTTGAGCCACTCGGCGCGCGGGAAGGAGGCGAGGTCGGGGGTGCCCGGCGTGAGGTCGTGTGCGGGGCGGGGGCCCGGCGGCCGGGGCGGCCGGGCCGGGCGGGCGGCCGGCGGCGCGGGGCGGCGCTCGGCGACCCGCGTGCCCGAGCCCTGCCGGGCGGTCAGCCAGCCCTCGGCGACCAGCTCGGCGTAGGCGTCGGCGACGGTGTTGCGGGCCATGCCGAGGTCGGCGGCGAGCGACCGGGAGGACGGCAGCCGGCTGCCGGGCCCGAGCCGCCCGCCGCGCACGGCCTCCCGCAGGGCGTCCACGAGGCCCGCGCGCAGTCGCGTCCCGCGCAGCTCCAGGTGCAGGTCGGAACCGAAAGTGGCCCAGTCGTTCGCCATGAAAATGGACCATACCCCTGCGCCATCGCGCTCGTACGGTAGGGACATGACGATCACGGAGAAGACCGCCGCACCCACCGCGTACGCCCACGAGCACAGCCCCCGCCTCCCCATGGCCGAGCGCGTCCCCGACTTCTACCGCGCCATGCTCCGTCTGGAGGCCGCCGCCGCGAAGGACGTCGACCCGACCCTCTACCACCTGATCAAGATCCGGGCCTCGCAGCTCAACCACTGCGCCTTCTGCCTCGACATGCACACGAAGGACGCGCTCGCCGACGGCGAGACCGTCCAGCGGATCGTGCAGCTCGGCGCCTGGGAGGAGTCCCGGCACTTCTACACCGAGCGGGAGATCGCCGCGGTCGCGCTGACCGAGGCCGTCACCGTCCTCACCGACGGCTTCGTCCCCGACGAGGTGTACGCGAAGGCCGCCGAGCACTTCGACGAGACCGAGCTCGCCCGGGTCATCGCCGCGATCGTCACCATCAACGCCTGGAACCGCATCGCCGTGACGACCCGCATGGTCCCCGGCCACTACACCCCGAAGTCCGCGTGACCGCCGCCGCCCGGCTGCGGGCCCTCCACCGCGACCGGCCCGCCGCCGACGCCCCGCTCGTCCTGCCGGGGCCGTGGGACGCGATGAGCGCCCGCGCGTTCGAGGAGGCCGGCTTCCCGGCGCTGGCGACGCCGAGCGCCGCGATCGCCGCCTCCCTCGGGTACGCCGACGGGGCCACGCCGGCCGACGAGATGTTCGCGGCGGTCGGCCGGATCGTCCGCTCCGTCTCCGTCCCCGTCACGGCGGACCTGGAGGGCGGCTACGGCCTGCCTCCGGCCGAGTTCGTGGAGCGCGTACGGGAGTCGGGCGCGGTCGGCGTCAATCTGGAGGACAGCGACCGGCGGAACGGGCTCAGGGATCCGGAGGAGTTCGCGGAGTACCTCGCGGCGGTACGGGCGGCGGCGGGGCCCGGACTCTTCGTCAACGCGCGCGTGGACACGTACATCAGGGCCTCGCCGGACCCGCTGGCGGAGGCGGTCACCCGGTCCCTGCGCTACGCGGAGGCGGGCGCGGACTGCGTCTACCCGATCGCGGCCGCGCCCGCCGACCTCCCGGCCCTGCGCACCGCGCTCGGCGACCTGCCCGTCAACGCGCTCGCCACCCCCGACGGCCCGCCCTTCGCGGAGCTCGGTCGCCTGGGTGCCACCCGGATCACCTTCGGGGAGGGGCTGTTGCTGCGGGCCGCGGCGGACGTGTCGGCGACGGCGAGGGGCCTCTTCGCCACGGCGACCGCCTGAGGAGAGCGGAGGCCCGCCGGGGGTGGGCCTCCGCTCGTGTCCCCGTCCGGCTCTCAGTGCGCGCCCGGCGTGAAGAACCTCAGTGCCGTGTCGAGGAGTTCGCGCTGCTTCGGCCAGTCCTCCTCGGGCCCCGCCGCGAGGATCGCGTACTGGTTGCCGTCCTCGGCAGTGAAGGCGCGGTCGACGACCTTCCGCCGCCCGCCCTCGCGGTCGTAGACGTACACCAGCTCGACCGCGTCCGCCTCGCCCGCGACGGGCGCGAGGCCGAGCTCCTCGTAGCCCGGCTTGTTGGCCCTGCCGTCCTCGGAGACCCCGCGCAGGGCCTCGTGCGGCGTCAGGCCGGCTTCCTGGATGACGAAGACCTGGACCAGGCTCCGCCCGTCCGGGGAGTTGTAGAAGACGCCCTGGTCGGCGGGTTCCGTCCGGTTCCAGCCCTCGGGGACCGCGATCGTGAAGCCCTTGAGGTCCTTCTCGACCCGGTATCCGGGCGGCGGCGCGGACCCGTCCGACGGACGGCCCGAGGGCGTGCCCGACGGGTCCGAGGACGATTCCGAGGACGATTCGGAGGACGATTCGGAGGGCGGCTCCGAGGGCTCGTCCGTCGTCTCCGTGGGCGACGCGGACGTGGTCGGGTCCGGCGCCTGCGAGACGGAGACCGGCGGTCCCGCCGCCGGGGCGGGAGGACCGTCCTCGCCACCCCAGATCTGCCAGGCCCCCACCGACCCCGCGGCGAGCACGGCCGCCGCCAGGCCCGCCACCAGCACGGAACGGGTCCGCGCCCCCGAGGGCGGCGGCACGGACGCCGGGCCGCCGTCCCCGGGGCCGTACACCGGTGCGTACGGAGGAGTCGCGGGCAGCGGCGGGGGCGCGGGCGTCGGAGGTGTGGGAGGTGTCAGCGGCAGCGGTGGCGGGACGGGACCGTCGGCCCGGGGCACGAAGGGGACCCGGCCCGCTCCCCCGGCGACGGTCTCCCAGCTCTGCGTCTCGTCGTTCCAGCGGGCCCCCTGACCGCTCATCTCATCCTCCGAGGGCGCCGACGGCCTGCCCCAGGGCCACGCCCGAGGCGAGGATCCCGGCGACCGCGCCCGCGTCCGTGAGGGCGCGGCGCAGGGCCGAGAGGCGTCCGGTGCCCGCGCGGCCGGTGCCCTCGATCTCGTCCTCGGCGTCGGAGAGTTCGGCGTCGAGCGCGGCCGTCTGCTCGGAGGCGACGACGCCCCGCAGGTCGGCGCGGAACCGGCGGATGGCCTGGAGCAGCTCCTCCTGCTGGGGGTCGCGGGCCGGCTGGGCCCCCTGCACCGTGCTGGTGACGGTGTTGTTGTCGCCGATGGTGACGTTTCCGCCGGTGTTGGTGACGTGAATGCCGTCGCTGCGCTCAGCCACGGTCGCCTCCGCTCGTCGAAGTGGTGAAGGACTTGCTGGTGACGGTGTTGTGGTTGCCGACCGTCACGTTTCCCTTGGTGTTCTCGATGAACGTGCCGCCCTCGGCGACGTGCACGATCTTCTGCTCGAACTCGGCGGTCTCGTAACCGGCTTCGCGGAGCGCGACCGTGACCCCGTTGGCCACCCGGTCCTGCACGCTCTTCAGGTAGCGGCTGACGTCCATCTCCTGGAAGAGGGAGGCGTCGTCGTCCGAGCCGAGTTCACGCACCGAGAGCCACGGGCCCTCGGGCAGCGCGTGGGCGTGGCCCGCCGTGAGCACCCGCCAGAGGTGGGTGAGGGCGCGCGCGACGGTGACGAGGGCCCGGCCGAAGGAGTACGGGACCTGGCCGAGCGCCCAGACGGCCTTGCCGAAGTGGTGGTTGTGCCGGTACCGGTGCGCGATCCGGTCGGCGTGCCGGTAGAGCGGCTTCACGGGCCGCAGGACGTGCGGCGCGACCTCCAGCATGAGCATGCCGCCCTGGGTGTGGACGCGGACGAAGACCGTGGTGACGATCTCCTCGCCCCAGCCCCCGACACGGATGCGGAGGAAGTGGCGGCGGGTCTCGCCGCCCTCCTCGATGGAGCCCGCGCGGTGCGCCTCGAATCCCGCCGGGCCGTACGGGGCGGCCGAGCGGTCCGGCAGTCCGTCGACGGGCAGGAAGACGACCTCGTCGATCTCCATCTCGCGCAACCGGTCCCGCACGGCGGCCTGGAGCTGCGGCGAACCGTGCGAGGAGGGGACGCGCAGCGCCTGGAGGAGCGGGACGACGTGGCGCAGGACGGCGCTGTTGTCGAGGGGTTCGGGCGCCTTGCCGTCGAGGCTCTTCCTGGGACGCAGCTCGACGGAGAGCGACCAGGGCTCGTACGGGGTTCCGGCGCCGCAGAACGGGTCGTCGGAGCCATACATGACCAGCTGGGAGTGCTGCTCGGTCCGGATGCGGTCGCGCATCCGCCGGAAGCGGGCGCTTTCGGTGTTCTCGGCGGGGTCGGATCGCTGGTCGGGGAAGCGCTCGCGGGACAGCTCCTGGGTGAGGGCACGGGCGAACTGACCGCGCTGGGCGGCCACGGCCGCGGCCACGAGGAGCGGGACGGCGAGGGTGATCCACGCGGCGAGCGTGGCGCCGCCCGACGTTTCCTGGTTCAGGAGGTCCACGAAGAGGAGGAGGGTGTCGGAGCCCCAGTCGAAGGAGCTTCCGCCGGAACCGCCGTAGTCACCGAACCCGCTGCCGTAATCGCCGTAGTCGCTGTAGTCGTCCTCGTGCGCGTCGCCCGCGAACGCCACGGTGAGGAGGGTCAGCAGGGCCTGTACGAGCAGGAGCCGCCCGGACCACCGCAACAGGAAGGCGGGGACGGCCCGGTACAGGGGGGCCGTCGCGGACGTGCCGCGCACCCAGCGGGCGACGGTGAGCAGCAGGAAGGGGAGGACGAGGAAGTTGATCAGGCCCAGGGTGAGCGGGAGCGCGACGAACCAGAGGGCCAGTACGCCGACGGCCCAGGCGAGTTCGACGCGGCGCGCGCGCAGGGCGTGGGCGAGGACGCGGCTCGCGTCGAAACCGAGGGACGGCGCGGCGAAGCGCTCCTCGTGGACGTACAGCTGGTCGATGACCGCGTCGCGGAATCCGTCGTCGAGGTACGTGCCGGCGCAGAGCAGCCGGGTCGCCTCGCTGGTGGCCGGTAAGCGCCGCGGGTCGGCCGCCGCGGGCGGGCCGCTCGGCTGATGAGGTACGGACGGATGCGCCAAGATTCCCCCGATTGTCCGGAACTTTCCCTGGTCACAGCCCAGTTGACCGTGACCGGTGGGACAGCATAGGGGAGCCGGGACGGGTGCCCGAAACGGAAAAACGACGCCCCCGGTCCGTACGGTCGGTCGTACGGGCCGGGGGCGCCGGGATTTGTGCGGGGGTCAGCCCGTCGCTCAGATGAGGCCGAGCTCGCGGACCGCGTCGCGCTCCTCCGACAGCTCCTGGACGGAGGCGTCGATGCGGGCGCGGGAGAAGTCGTTGATCTCCAGGCCCTGGACGATCTCGTACTTGCCGTCCTTGCAGGTGACGGGGAAGGAGGAGATCAGGCCCTCCGGAACGCCGTAGGAGCCGTCCGACGGGACGCCCATGGAGGTCCAGTCGCCCTCGGCGGTGCCGTTGACCCACGTGTGCACGTGGTCGATGGCGGCGTTGGCGGCCGAGGCGGCGGAGGAGGCGCCACGGGCGTCGATGATCGCCGCGCCGCGCTTGGCGACGGTCGGGATGAAGGTGTCCGACAGCCACGCCTCGTCGTTCACGACCTCGGCGGCGTTCTTGCCGGCGATCTCCGCGTGGAAGATGTCCGGGTACTGGGTCGCGGAGTGGTTGCCCCAGATGGTCAGGCGCTTGATGTCCGTGACCGAGGAGCCGGTCTTCTGGGCCAGCTGCGTCAGCGCGCGGTTGTGGTCCAGGCGGGTCATCGCGGTGAAGCGCTCGGCCGGGACGCCCTTGGCGGCAGACTGGGCGATCAGGGCGTTGGTGTTGGCCGGGTT
The DNA here is from genome assembly GCF_040641575.1 of Streptomyces sp. NPDC020807. Lineage (NCBI taxonomy): Bacteria > Bacillati > Actinomycetota > Actinomycetes > Kitasatosporales > Streptomycetaceae > Streptomyces > Streptomyces sp. NPDC020807. Next base: position 517,891 of record NZ_JBFADU010000002.1, on the reverse strand, counting down.
GCCGACGACGAGGATCTTGACGTCGTCCGCGGCGTGGGCGGCGATGGCCTCGCCCTGCGGCTTGAAGATGCCGCCGTTGGCGGCGAGCAGGTCGCCGCGCTCCATGCCCGGGCCACGCGGGCGGGCGCCCACGAGCAGACCGATGTTGGCACCCTCGAAGCCCTGGTTCGGGTTGTCGAAGATGTCGATGCCCTTGAGCAGCGGGAAGGCACAGTCGTCGAGCTCCATGGCGGTGCCCTCGGCGGCCTTGACGCCCTGCGGGATCTCGAGGAGGCGGAGCTTGACCGGCACGTCCGCGCCGAGCAGGTGGCCGGAGGCGATGCGGAAGAGCAGCGCGTAGCCGATCTGGCCGGCCGCGCCGGTCACGGTGACATTCACGGGAGTGCGGGTCATGGCGATCTCCGTAAGACAGCTGGCGGTGGGGGTCCCTGCCCCAGAATCTGGATAGCCCTTTGATCGATCGGTGTCTCGACGTGAAGAGATATCCAGCGGTCAGGCTATCGGACCCGGACCCCTACCGACCCCCGACCCCTTGTGGTCCGGCTCACTGCCACCCGTCCGAGTCAGGACGGAAGGTGAGGGGGATCTGCGGCGAGGATGCGGAGACGAGGTGGCGGAATGGTCACTTCCGTGCCACAGCGGGTCGTCGGAGCTTGATCGAAATTGGCACGTACATGACCCTTGAGGACGGCAACGCCCGCCCTCCCACGGGGGAGAGGGCGGGCGTTGCTCACGTTCCCGCGCGCGGGGCGGTCACGTCACCGTGAGGTGCAGGATGTCCTCGAGGAACGGAATCCGCACCCAGGGCCCCGGCTGCACCATGAGCGCGAGCAGCACGATCAGGCCGCCCATGGTCCCGTACGTGATCACGTCGGTGAACCGGGACCGTACGGCCAGCATCCCCGTCCTGGGCAGCACCCGGCGCAGCACGGCTCCGAGGAGCAGCGCCGCCCCGACCAGGATCGTGCCGATCCGGAAGGACTGCGGGAACGGGTCGAACCCCACGACGGCGAGACCGACGCCCGCGATCACGAGGACGGTCAGCAGGGGCCACTGACGCGCGGGCGCGGAGGCGTCGCCGGGCGCCGCCCGGCCCCCGCCCTCGGGGCGCGCGGTGTCGGTGGTGACGGTGGGCGGCCGCCGCGCCGCCCGCTTCGAGGCCATGGACTCAGACCCTCGGAGTTCAGACGGCCTCGGCCGCGCGCTCGGCGGCCTCGACGACGTTCACGAGGAGCTGGGCGCGGGTCATCGGGCCGACACCGCCGGGGTTCGGCGAGATCCAGCCGGCCACCTCGGCGACGTCGGGGTGGACGTCACCGAGGATCTTGCCCTCGGCGTTGCGCGAGACGCCGACGTCGAGGACGGCGGCGCCCGGCTTCACGTCCTCCGGCTTGATCAGGTGCGGGACGCCGGCGGCCGCGACGATGATGTCCGCGTTCCGCAGGTGGGCGGAGAGGTCGCGGGTGCCGGTGTGGCACTGGGTCACCGTCGCGTTCTCGGAGCGGCGGGTGAGGATGAGCGGCATCGGGCGGCCGATGGTGACACCGCGCCCGACGACCACGACCTCGGCGCCGTTGATCTCCACGCCGTGCGCGCGGAGCAGCGTGATGACGCCGTTGGGGGTGCAGGGCAGCGGCGCGGGCTCGTTCAGCACGAGGCGGCCGAGGTTGGTCGGGTGCAGGCCGTCCGCGTCCTTGGCCGGGTCCATCAGCTCCAGGATGCGGTTCTCGTCGATGCCCTTGGGCAGCGGGAGTTGGACGATGTAGCCGGTGCAGGTCGGGTCCTCGTTGAGCTCCCGCACGACCGCCTCGATCTCCTCCTGCGTGGCGGTGCCGGGCAGTTCGCGCTGGATGGACGCGATGCCCACCTGGGCGCAGTCGCGGTGCTTGCCCGCCACGTACTTCTGGCTGGCCGGGTCGTCACCGACCAGGACGGTGCCCAGCCCGGGCGTGATGCCCCGCTCCTTGAGGGCCGCCACACGGACGGTCAGATCGGACTTGATCGCGGCTGCGGTGGCCTTGCCATCGAGAATCTGGGCGCTCATGGAGACATCCTCCCGGATGACCCCCGCCTTGTTCCAATTCGACGTCATCGGACGACCCGTCATACGGAACGAAAGATTGCACTTGCACAACTCCCCCGCATACCGACTGGACAAGCGGTCGGCGGTACGACGACGATGACCGCGCAGAACCGCGGAAAGTGCCGGGGGGACATCCGCTCAGATGCCATGAAACTCCTCCGCGCCCGTCCGCGACGTCCCCGCACGGAAATCCACGGAGGAACTCCCCGATGAGCTTCGGCGACTCGAACAACCCCTACGGCCAGCCGCAGGGCCAGGGCCAGCAGCCCGGTTACGGCTACCCGCAGCAGGCCCCGCAGGGCGTGCCGCCGCAGCAGGGCTACGGCTACCCGCAGCAGCAGCCGGGCGCGTACCCGCCGCCCGCCCCGGGCACCCTCCAGGCCAACAACGGCTACATCAACCTGTACGGCCTCGGCACCGTCAAGATCGGCACGATGGGCCTGCGCTTCGCCGCCCGCCTGATCGACGGTGTCGCCATCGGCGCCATCTACTGGATCCTGGGCGCCATCGGCCTCGCCGGCGCCCTGGGCGTCGGCAGCGCGGCCGCGTCCAGCATCGAGGACTGCAACGGGATGGACCCGCTGTCCCCGGCGTACGAGGCCTGCGTGAACAAGGCCGCCGAGGACGCCGGTGCGGCCGCCGGCGGCATCATCGCCGCCCTCTTCGGCGTCCTCCTCATCCTGGGCATCGCCACGATGCTCTACGAGTGGCTGATGGTCGCCTTCGTCGGCGCCACCCTCGGCAAGATGGCCGTGGGCCTGCGGGTCGTCAAGGAGGCCACCGGTGCCAAGCCCGGCCTCGGCGGCAGCTTCATCCGCTGGATCATCCCCATGGCCGGCTCGCTCCTCTGCGGCCTCGGCCAGATCCTGGTCTACCTGTCCCCGTTCTTCGACAACTCGGGCAAGCTCCAGGGCTGGCACGACCGTGCCGCCGGCACGATCGTCATCAAGAAGTAACGCTTCGGCGGGGGACTCCCGGGGGCTTCCCCGGGTCTTCCCCCGCACACGCCGAAGGCCGTCCGGCACCTCGCCGGACGGCCTTCGGCCTTTTCGCGCGCACGATCAGACCCTCTTGAGCACCGCGAACCCCTCCGAGCGGTGCGTGATCCTGTACTGCGCCTCCGGGTGCAACTGCGAAGCCAGCTGCTCCGGATCCGTGATCTGCTGCGACCATCCGCGCAGGTCGAAGGCCAGGTAGTCCGGCGTGGCCCCCTTCGAGGTGCCGACCCAGTAGACCCGGTGGTCCGCCGTGAGGTGCGCGAGGAGCGAGACGTCGGCCTCGACGCTGACGCCGTCCGGCACCGCCTCGACCGCCGCCCGCGCCTGCTCGGCCCGGGCGTCCGTGCGGTACGTCTCCGGCTTGGTCAGCTCCCGCAGCGGGAGGTTCACGGCGAGGACGAGCGCGACGGCCGTGGCGACCGGGACGACGACCTTCCCGTACGCGGCGAGCCAGGCGTGCGGGGACGTGCGCACCGACCGGACCGCGTCCACGAGGGCCAGGAAGACCACCGGCATGAGGATCGCGCTGTAGTGCCAGTGCATGCCCCAGTGGTTGGGGTCCTGGGAGAGGAAGCGCCAGCCGAGGGTCGGCAGGACGAGCAGGATCAGCGGGGAGCGCAGGGCGAGGAAGCCGGTGATGGCGAGCAGGAAGAGGACCATCTCCCAGCGCTCGCCGGAGCCGAGGGCGTCCACGATCACCTGCCCGAAGGAGGTGTCGGCGCCCTGGCCGGTCTTCTCGATCTTGGACCAGTAGTCGTACTGGCCGAGCTTGCTCGCCGCCGGGATCAGGACGAGGACCGTGAGGGCGAAGGCGCCGACGCCGAAGGCCGCGAGGGCGGCGCCCAGCTTCTTCTGACCCTTGAGGAAGAGGACCGCGCCGACCATGGCGACGGTGAGCCCCATGTCCTCCTTGACGAGGACGAGCGGCGCGGACCAGGCGACGGCCGCCGTCCACCGCCCGAGGATCAGGGCCCGGCAGGTCAGGGCGAGCAGCGGGACGGCGAAGGCGATCTCGTGGAAGTCGGACTTCACGGCCTCCTGGAGCCCCCAGGACAGCCCGTACGCGACCGTCAGACCGATCCCGACGGCCCTGCTGCCCAGGACCTGCTGGGCGGTGCGGCCGACGACGACGGCCGAGGCGGCGAAGAGCGCGGCCTGGCCGAAGAGCAGGGAGACCGGCGAGGGCCAGATCCAGTAGAGCGGCGCGAGGAGCGCGGTGACCGGGCTGAAGTGGTCGCCGAGGATGGGGAAGCCGGGGCCCTTGATGTCGACGACCGGGGCGCGGAACTCGGCGTACGCCCTGACCGACTCCCCGAAGATGCCGAGGTCCCAGGACGGGGTGCGGAAGTGCGTGTACTGCACCCAGGAGTAGAGGAAGTACAGGCCGCAGAGGACGACCGCGACGATCACGTACGGACGTATCGGCGCCGGGGAGAGCCCGTCCGACGGCTCCGCTTCGGCGGTTTCCGCGGCGGGTCTGTTCAGTACGTCCAACACCACGACTCCCACTACCTGCGCTGCCCGCGCTGTCTGTGCTGCCTGCGGCCGACAAAAGAGCAACCCATTAGACCAGAGTCCACCCGATCGGCCGAGGTTCCCAGCGGAGTCCGCGAGGACACCGCGGGGCCCCTCGTGAAGAGGGGCCCCGCGGCGGTCACGCTCAGTGGAAGAAGTGGCGCGTACCGGTGAGGTACATGGTCACGCCGGCCTTCTTCGCGGCCTCGACGACGAGCTCGTCACGCATCGAGCCGCCCGGCTGCACGACCGCCTTCACGCCGGCCGCGGTGAGGATCTCCAGGCCGTCGGGGAAGGGGAAGAAGGCGTCGGAGGCGGCGTACGAGCCGCGCGCCCGCTCCTCGCCCGCGCGCTCGACGGCGAGCTTGGCGGAGTCGACGCGGTTGACCTGGCCCATGCCGACGCCGACCGAGGCGCCGTCCTTGGAGAGCAGGATCGCGTTGGACTTGACCGCGCGGCAGGCCTTCCAGGCGAAGGAGAGCTCGGCGAGCTCCTCGGCGGAGAGCGCCTCGCCCGTCGCCAGGGTCCAGTTCGCCGGGTCGTCGCCGTCGGCCTGGAGGCGGTCGGTGACCTGGAGGAGGGCGCCGCCGTCGACCGGCTTGACCTCGACCGGGTTGGCGGGGGCGCCGTCGGCCTTGAGGACGCGGATGTTCTTCTTCTTGGCGAGGATCTCGACCGCGCCGGCCTCGTAGCCGGGGGCGACGATGACCTCGGTGAAGATCTCGGCGACCTGCTCGGCCAGCTCGACCGTCACCGGGCGGTTGACGGCGATGACGCCGCCGAACGCGGACAGCGGGTCGCAGGCGTGCGCCTTGCGGTGGGCCTCGGCGACGTCGGCGCCGATCGCGATGCCGCACGGGTTGGCGTGCTTGATGATCGCGACGCAGGGCTCGGCGTGGTCGTACGCGGCCCGGCGCGCGGCGTCGGTGTCCGTGTAGTTGTTGTACGACATCTCCTTGCCGTGCAGCTGCTCGGCCTCGGCGAGGCCGCCGGTGCCGTCGACGTAGAGAGCGGCGCCCTGGTGCGGGTTCTCGCCGTAGCGGAGCACGCTCTTGCGCGCGTAGGTCGCGCCCAGGAAGTCGGGGAAGCCCGAGTCGTCGGCGGCGGCGTAGTCGTCGGCGAACCAGGAGGCCACGGCCACGTCGTACGCGGCGGTGTGCTGGAAGGCCTCGCCCGCGAGACGCTTGCGGGCGGTCAGGTCGAAGCCGCCGGCCTGCACGGCGGCGAGGACGTCGGCGTACCGCTCCGGGCTGGTGACGATCGCGACCGACGGGTGGTTCTTGGCGGCGGCACGGACCATCGAGGGGCCGCCGATGTCGATCTGCTCGACGCACTCGTCCGGCGTGGCGCCGGAGGCGACGGTCTCGCGGAACGGGTAGAGGTTCACGACGACGAGGTCGAAGGGCTCCACGCCGAGCTCCGCGAGCTGCTCGCGGTGGGACTCCAGGCGCAGGTCGGCGAGGATGCCGGCGTGCACGCGCGGGTGGAGGGTCTTCACGCGGCCGTCGAGGCACTCGGGGAAGCCGGTGAGCTCCTCGACCTTGGTGACCGGCACGCCCGCGGCGGCGATCTTCCCGGCGGTGGAACCCGTGGAGACGAGCTCGACACCGGCCTCGTGCAGACCGCGGGCCAGCTCCTCAAGACCCGTCTTGTCGTAGACGCTGACGAGTGCGCGGCGGATGGGCTTAACCGTGTCCGTGTTCACCGACATGAACCTTTCGTCCCTCAATGCGATAGCCGTGCCGGGCGAGGCGCCCCACGACGTCGACGAGCAGCGAGCGCTCGACTTCCTTGATGCGCTCGTGCAGAGCGGCTTCATCGTCCTCGTCCCGCACCTCGACCACGCCCTGGGCGATGATCGGGCCGGTGTCGACACCGTCGTCGACGAAGTGGACGGTGCACCCGGTGACCTTCGCGCCGTAGGCGAGGGCGTCACGCACCCCGTGGGCACCGGGAAAACTGGGCAGAAGGGCCGGGTGGGTGTTGACGACCCGGCCGCCGAAGCGGGCGAGGAACTCCTTGCCGACGATCTTCATGAAACCGGCGGAGACGACGAGGTCCGGCTCGTGGGCGGCGGTGGCCTCGGTCAGGGCGCGGTCCCACTCCTCGCGGGAGGCGTGGTCCTTGACGCGGCAGACGTAGGTGGGGATCCCGGCGCGCTCGGCGCGCTCCAGACCGACGATGTCGTCACGGTCCGCGCCGACGGCGACGACCTCGGCGCCGTACCCGTCGGGGTCGGCGGCGATGGCGTCGAGGAGGGCCTGCAGATTCGTACCGGACCCGGAGACCAGGACGACGAGGCGGGCGGCAGCCACTCAGTCACTCTTTCCGTGGTGTTTGTGCGGTCGTACGAACGAATCGTGTCGCTCGATACGGGGAACCCTACGAATGGCTCGACCGTCAGCAACGATACCGGCACTCCGGACGGCCCCCACGGGACGGGGGCGGACCAGGGCGGTAGCGTCAGGGTCCGACGCCAGCAGGGGCCGTGGGTGCGGCCGCGGTCACGACGACAGAGGGAAGACGTCTCGCAGATGCCGGAACGCCAGTCCACGGACGACAACAACCCGTTCGCGCCGCCGCCCGAGGGCCGGCCGGACCAGCCGTGGCAGCCGCGGCGACCGGAGGGCTCGGGCGACGACACGTCCGGGAATCCCTCCGGGGACACCACCGGGACTCCTGGTTCGTCGGGGTCGTCCGACGGCCGCTGGAGCCCGCGCCAGCCGGGCCCTTCCCGCGACGGCTTCGGGCGCGGGCCGTCCCGCGAGGGTCCCGAGGGCGGGCCGGGCGGACCCGGTCAGGACGGTCCGGGGCGCGGGCCCGCGATGCGCTGGGACCCGACGGACCCGGCCCAGCGGCGCGCGCGGTACGCGATCCTCGCGGGCATGTGGGCCTTCTTCTTCGCCATCTTCTCGATCCCCGAGCTGGCGCTGCTGCTGGGCGCGCTCGCGCTCTACTGGGGCGTCAGCTCGCTGCGGTCGAAGCCGCGCGAGGCCGAGGGAATGTCGCCGACATCACAGGCGGCGGATGGGACGGGGGCGGCTTCTACGGGATCGGTGGGATCTACGGGATCTACGGGATCGGTGCCGGAGGGGGCTGCCGGAGCCGGTGCGACCGGCCCTGGTGCGACCGGCCCTGGTGCGACCGGACCCCGTGGGCTCGGCGCCGCGCCCTCGCCGCTCCGCTCGATGCGGACGGCCGCGATCAGCGGTCTCGTCGCGGCGAGCGTCGCCCTGATGATCGTCGCGGTCGGCTTCACCATGCAGCTCGTCTACAAGGACTTCTACGAGTGCCGCGACGACGCGCTCACCCACGCGGGCGAGCTCGCCTGCAACGACCTCCTGCCGAAGCCGCTCCGCGACGGCTTCGGGGTCAGGGAGTAGGCGGCGGGGAGGACTCCCAGGCCGCCGGAAGGTAGTCGTAGGGCTCGTAGCCGGGATCGTCGTCGAGGTCGATCGCGGAGGCGGCCACCGGGACGAAGGGCTCGGCGTCGGTACGCGTACCGGCGTCCGGGCCCTTCTCCGTCTTCCCGGCCTGCTTGTCGTCCTGGCCGGACTGGCCGGACTGGCCGGACTGGCCGGACTTGCCGGACTGGCCGGACTGGCCGGACTGGCCGGTTTCCTCGGCCTTCTCGGCGACGGCCTCCGCCTTGCCGCCGGTCCCGTCCGCGAGCGCGTGCACTCCCGCCGTCGCGGCCGTGGCCCGTGCGGATACGGCTCCGGGGGCGGGGACCGGAACATGGGCCGCCACGGGTCCCGGAACCGCCGCGGGGGCGGGGGCGGGCGCCGGTACGGGCGCGGGCGCGGTGCCCGGCAGCGGCTTCGGGCGGAGGGAGCGGCGCCCCCAGGCCCGTACGCCCAAGGCCGCCGGCACCCCGAAACAGGCGCCCCACAGCACGGTCGCCGCGCCCACCTGCCACCACACGGGCCCGAAGGCGGAGAGCCGCCCCGAGCCGAGCGGGCCGCCGGCCGCGCCCGCGAGGACGGCGACGGCCGCCCCGCTGCCGCAGGCGGCCGCCACGGTCGTCAGAACGGTGTCCTTGACCGGCCAGCCCCGTCCCGTGCCTCCCACGCGCCACCCGAGGACCAGCGCGGCGGCCAGCGGGACCGCGGCGGCGGCCCAGTGCGTCCAGGTGCCGCGCGCGGTGTCGGGCAGCGCGGCCAGGAGCGGGAAGGGCGGCACGGCCGGGTCGCCCATGACGCCGAGGGGCGTGGCGAGGGCACCCGTACCGAGGGCGAAGCCGGGGCCGAGACCGTACGCGGCCCCCCACACCGCCATGTTCGGCAGCAGCAGGAGGGCGAGGAGCAGGACCGCGATCCGGCCCGACCACTCCCCCGTCAGGGCGTCGAAGGCGGTCTGGGCCTCGCCCGCGTGCCAGACGAGCGAGGCGGCGGCGACGACCGCACCGCCGCCGCAGAGCGTCATGAGCGCGAGCCCCGCGGCGCGCAGGGCGGCGGCGGCCTGCCGCTGTCCCGGCAGCGGGTGGCCGAGCGCCGTCCAGGCGCCCGCGCCCGCCGCGCCGACGACGAGCGCGGGGAGGCAGACCCCGGCGGTGACCAGGCCCGCGGGCAGCGGACCGCTCTCGCTGTAGACCACGACGACGGCCGCGACCAGCAGGTATCCCCCGGCGACGGCGGCGATCGCGCCGCTCGCGGAGGGGCGCGGCCGGTCGAGGTCGTCACCCGGGTCGAGGGTGTCGCGGACGGCCCGGTGGAGCAGCCAGCCGGGCAGCGCGACGAGCAGCATCGGCACGATGCCCAGCGGCGCGGGCAGGCCGGAGACGGTGTCCGTACGGATGAGGTCGACGCCGTGCGCGAGGAGCCAGAGCCCGGCGGCGACGTGCAGGGCCCCGCCGGGGCCGCCGTCGGCGTGCGGGGAACTGATCCAGGCCACGATCACCAGGACGGCGAGGGCGCCGAGACCAAGCCCGGCGGCCACCGCGCCCCGGACGCAGGCGGTTGCCAGGGCGGCGGAACGGCCGCCCTGGACCAGGGGGTGATCGGTCAGATGGGTCACGGGGGCCATGCTGCCAACGACACGCGCTCAAGCCGCGTAACAGGCAAACCTCCGTTGTGTCGCTCAAGATACGTTTATGTACTTTTCCGCCCATAGCAGCAGCTCTGCGGGAGGTCGACGCCGATGAGCCGGAGCACCACGGATTCCGCATCTCCCGCATCAGCCGTCACCCTCCCGACACCGAAGGAGCGGCGCAGGCTGCGTGAGGCCCTCGCCCTGAGCGAGGAGCAGGTCGCCGAGGCCATGGGCGTCACGAAGGCCACGGTCAAGGCCTGGGAGACCGGGCGTTCGGCACCGAGGGGCCGCAAGCGCGAGGCGTACGCGAAGCTGCTCGGCACCTGCGAGGAGGTCGAAGCGCCGCCCGCGTCGAGGCCCGCGAAGCCCGCACGGTCGACTCAGTCCGCGCAGTCATCGCAGTCCGCGCAGACCGCGCACAGCGCCCGGTCCGTGGAGTCCACGGAGGCTTCGAAGCCCGCCGAGGTCTCGAAGCCCGTGGCGGCCTCGAAGCCCACGAAGCCCGCGACGCCCGTGGCGGTGTCCGCGCCTCCCACGCCCGCCGGGCCCTCGCCGAACGTCCGGCCCAAGGCCGCGGTCAAGCGCGCCGCCAGGCCGCCGAAGGCCTCCTCCCCCGCACCCGCCGTCGAGCGCAGGAAACCCGTACCGGAGTCGACCGCCCCGGGCAGACCGGGGCCGACCCCCGTGCCCGTGCCCACGGCCGTGGCCGTGGCCGAACCGGCTCCGGCGTCGAGGCCCGCGTGGCTTCCCGACAACCCCGACCTCACCCCCGCCGAGGCCTTCGACGCGCTGTACGCGCACGCCGCGCCCGGCCTCGTGCACCAGACGTACCTGCTCACCGGGCGCCGCCGTCTCTCCCGGGAGTCCGTCGAGCACGCCTTCCACCACGCCTGGGAGCACTGGCCCGAGGTCGCCGTCGACGCGGACCCGGTGGGCTGGGTGCGGGCGGCGGCGTACGAGTACGCCCTCTCCCCCTGGCACCGGTTCCGACGGGCCCACAAGCACCCCGACTCGCCGCCGACCGAGGCCGGCCGCCGGGCACTTCTCACGGCGCTGCTCGAACTGCCGCCCGCGTACCGGCGCACCGTCCTGCTCTACGACGGCCTCGGCCTCGACCTGCCGGACACGGCGGCAGAGACGGAGGCGAGCACCCCCGCCGCCGCCAACCGGGTGATCTACGCCCGCACGGTCCTCGGCGAGCGGATCCCCGAACTCGCCGAGCCGGAAGCGCTGCACCAGCGGCTGCACGCGCTGGTCTCCGAGGCTCCGACGGCGACCCTCCCGGCGGCGCGGTCGGTCAGGACGGGCAGCGAACAGCGCACCCGCCGTTGGACGCGGACGGCGCTGGGGGCGACGGCGGCCCTGATGTGCGTCACGGCCATCACGGCGGCGACCGCGCCCACGCAGTACATCCCGGACGTCTCCCCGGGCTCGACCGTCAACGGGGTACCCGTGCGCGGCGGCTCGCAGAAGCTCGGTCCCGAGGACGTCGAGCTCCGCGACAAGCTCCGCTCGGAGCCCAACCCGGGTCCGGAACGCCTGATTCCGTCGGCCGAGTAGCCGCATGGCCGCCGCCTGACGGCATGGTCGCATGACGGCCGATACGCGAGTGGGCCCCGCCTCCGCCCGGTTACCCGGGAGGGGGCGGGGCCCGCTCAGGTACAGCTACGACTGGTGTCAGCCCGCGAGGATCGCGCGCGCCAGCTTGGCCGTCTCGGTCGGCGTCTTGCCGACCTTGACGCCGGCGGCCTCGAGGGCCTCCTTCTTCGCCTGGGCGGTGCCGGAGGAGCCGGAGACGATGGCGCCGGCGTGGCCCATGGTCTTGCCCTCGGGCGCGGTGAAGCCCGCGACGTAGCCGACGACCGGCTTGGTGACGTTGGCCTTGATGAAGTCGGCCGCACGCTCCTCGGCGTCGCCGCCGATCTCGCCGATCATGACGATCAGGTCGGTGTCGGGGTCCGCCTCGAACGCCGCGAGGGCGTCGATGTGCGTGGTGCCGATGACCGGGTCGCCACCGATGCCGACGGCGGAGGAGAAGCCGATGTCACGGAGCTCGTACATCATCTGGTACGTCAGCGTGCCGGACTTCGAGACCAGGCCGATGCGGCCCGGCTTCGTGATGTCGCCCGGGATGATGCCGGCGTTGGACTGGCCCGGGGTGATGAGACCGGGGCAGTTCGGGCCGATGAGGCGGGTCTTGTTGCCCTGCGCCACGGCGTACGCGTAGAACGCGGCCGAGTCGTGGACGGCGATGCCCTCGGTGATGACGACGGCGAGGGGGATCTCCGCGTCGATCGCCTCGACGACGGCGGCCTTCGCGAAGGCCGGCGGCACGAAGAGGACCGAGACGTTGGCGCCGGTCTTCTCCATGGCCTCGGCGACCGTGCCGAAGACGGGGATCTCGGTGCCGTCGAAGTCGACGGAGGTGCCGGCCTTGCGCGGGTTCACGCCGCCGACGATGTTGGTGCCGTCACCCAGCATGAGCTTGGTGTGCTTCATGCCCGTGGCACCGGTCATGCCCTGGACGATGACCTTGCTGTCCTTGTTGAGGAAGATAGCCATGGCTGTGGTTTCCCCTGTCCCTTACTTCGCAGCCGCGAGCTCGGCGGCCTTGTCGGCCGCGCCGTCCATGGTGTCCACGCGCTGCACGAGCGGGTGGTTGGCGTCGGACAGGATCTTGCGACCCAGCTCCGCGTTGTTGCCGTCGAGGCGCACGACCAGCGGCTTGGTGACCTCTTCGCCCTTGGAGGCGAGGAGCTCCAGGGCCTGGACGATGCCGTTGGCGACCTCGTCACAGGCGGTGATGCCACCGAAGACGTTGACGAAGACGGACTTGACGTCCGCGTCGCCCAGGATGATCTCCAGGCCGTTCGCCATGACCTCGGCGGACGCGCCGCCACCGATGTCGAGGAAGTTGGCCGGCTTCACGCCGCCGTGGTTCTCACCGGCGTACGCGACGACGTCCAGGGTCGACATGACCAGGCCGGCGCCGTTGCCGATGATGCCGACCTCGCCGTCGAGCTTGACGTAGTTGAGGCCCTTGGCCTTGGCGGCAGCCTCGAGCGGGTTGGCTGCGGCCTTGTCCTCGAGGGCCTCGTGCTCCGGCTGACGGAAGTCGGCGTTCTCGTCGAGAGACACCTTGCCGTCGAGGGCCAGGATGCGGCCGTCCTTGGTCTTGACCAGCGGGTTGACCTCGACGAGGAGCGCGTCCTCGGCGACGAAGGTGTCCCACAGGGTCACGAGGACCTCGGCGACGCCCTCGGCGACCTCGGCCGGGAACTTCGCCTGCGCGACGATCTCGCGGGCCTTCTCCAGGGTGACGCCGTCGTTGGCGTTGACCGGGACCTTCGCGAGGGCCTCGGGGGTCTTCTCCGCGACCTCCTCGATGTCCATGCCGCCCTGCACCGAGGCCATGGCCAGGAAGGTGCGGTTGGTGCGGTCGAGGAGGTACGAGACGTAGTACTCGGCCTCGATCTCCGGGGACAGCTCGGCGATCATCACCTTGTGGACCGTGTGGCCCTTGATGTCCATCCCGAGGATGTCCGTCGCGCGGGCGACGGCCTCGTCCGGGTTGGCGGCCAGCTTCACGCCGCCGGCCTTGCCGCGGCCGCCGACCTTCACCTGGGCCTTGACGACGGACTTGCCGCCAAGACGCTCGGTGGCCTCGCGCGCCGCCTCGGGCGTGTCGATGACTTCACCGGCCAGCACCGGTACACCGTGCTTGGCGAAGAGGTCCCTCGCCTGGTACTCGAACAGGTCCACGCCAGTCCGTCCCTTTTCTGATGATCGCGGTTCGTTGTCTGCGTGGGCGTGCCGCGGAGGGCAACGTGACTGCGCTGTCACAAGGGAGGCGTACACGGTGACCGTGGACGCGGCATGTCCGTCTCGCAGGTTATCCCCGAGGGACCTAGGTCCCTAAATCGCAGATCACAACAGAGCGGTGATACGGGTCACAGGTTGCAGGGGCCAAGGGTCGCTCCGTAGGGGGCGGAACCGGGGGCCGCTCGGGCCCCACGGCAGGCGGGGACTGGCCTCCCGCCGCCTCACGGCACGCCAGGGGGCGGGGTGAGGGTCCCTCGGAGGTCGATGTGATATGGGCCTCAGTCGGCCGCGGAGCGGCCATGCGGGTGGTGCCGCGGCTACGGATTCCGTACGCGTCCCCCGGCCCTCCCTACCCTCCGGGCGGCGCCTCGGGCGGTCCCTGGGCGTCGGGTATCGGCAGCGGGCGGCGCTCCAGGGCGGCGGCCATGATCTCCGGGAAGTGGTCGGGGGTGCAGGCGAAGGCGGGGACCCCGAGCGCGGCGAGCGCCGCCGCGTGGTCGCGGTCGTAGGCGGGGGTGCCCTCGTCGGAGAGCGCGAGGAGGGCGACGAACTGGACGCCGGACGCCTTCATCGCCGCGACCCGCTTCACCATCTCGTCGCGGATGCCTCCCTCGTACAGGTCGCTGATGAGGACGACGACGGTGTCGGCGGGGCGGGAGATCCGGGTCTGGCAGTAGGCGAGGGCGCGGTTGATGTCGGTGCCGCCGCCGAGGCGGGTGCCGAAGAGGACGTCGACGGGGTCCTGGATCCGGTCGGTGAGGTCGACGACGGAGGTGTCGAAGACGACGAGGCGCGTGGCGAGGGAGCGCATCGAGGCGAGGACGGCTCCGAAGACGGCGGCGTGGACGACGGAGGCGGCCATGGAGCCGGACTGGTCGACGCAGAGGACGACCTCCTTGCGGACCGCCCGCGCGGAGCGGCCGTGGCCGACGAGCCGCTCGGGGACGACCGTGCGGTACCCGGGCAGGTAGTGCTTGAGGTTGGCGCGGATCGTCCGGTCCCAGTCGATGTCGCTGTGACGGGGGCGGCTGATCCGGGCGGAGCGGTCGAGAGCGCCGGTGAGCGTGGCGCGGGTGCGGCCGGCGAGACGCCTCTCCAGCTCCGTGACGACCTTCCGCACGACGGCCCGGGCGGTCTCCCTGGTCTTCTCCGGCATCGCCCGGTCGAGGGAGAGGAGGGTGCCGACGAGGTGGACGTCGGCCTCGACGGCTTCCAGCATCTCCGGTTCCAGGAGGAGCGTGGCGAGGCCGAGGCGGTCGATGGCGTCGCGCTGCATGACCTGGACGACGGAGCTGGGGAAGTACCTGCGGATGTCGCCGAGCCAGCGGGCGACGGAGGGCGCGGAGGCCCCGAGCCCGCCGGTGCGGCCCCGCGCGCCGGGGGCGGGCGCGGTGGTGGGCCGGTCGTAGAGCGCGGAGAGGGCTCGGTCGACCCCGGCGTCGGTGCCGGTGAGCGCGCGTCCGGTGCCGTCGGCCGCCTCTCCCCCGAGGACCAGCCTCCACCGCCGCAGCCGCTCGTCGTCGGTGCTCATACGCGTGCCTCCGTACCGAGGATGAGATGGAGAAGCGGCACGACCCCGTCCGCCCGCTCGGGGTCGATCCCGTCGCCGAACCCCGGTACGCCTCCGAGCGCGACCCGCCGTCCGGCCCCGGGGCCGCGGGCGACGAGCTCGCCGAGGGTCCTGCGGACGCCGGGCTCGTACCCGGAGAAGGTCCGGCGCAGCAGCGGCAGGACGTCGGTGAACGCCTGGGGCGGTACGGAGGTGAGCCAGGCGTCGACGAGCCCGAGCAGCCGCTCGTCGTGCACCAGCAGCAGCCCGCCGCCGCTGCCGCCGACGAACCCGTCGATCCAGGCGGCGGCCTCCGCCGGCGGCGTGCCGACCGAGAGGGCCCGGCTCATGTACGGCGCGGCCTCGTCCTCGCCTATCCGCCCCTCGTCGAGCAGGATCCGCACCGCCCGGCCCCGCAGCCCACCGGCCACGCGCTCCCACCCTGCGAGCCGCCGCAGCACGCCGATCCACCGCCCGACGAGCCCGGAGTCGGCGTCGCCTCGGGTGCCGGAGCCGAGACCCGTGAGCGCGGGTGCGGGCGGGGGTACGGGTGCGGGCGGGGGCACTGGCGCGGGCAGCAGGCCGATCGCGGTGTGGATCTCGTCGAGGCGGTCGCGCATGGCCGCCGCCGCGTCGGCGTCGAGGCCCGCGCAGGCGGGTGGAAGGCCGACGCAGATGCGCTCGGCGAGGCCCGCGGCGACCTCGGCGAGGGCCGCCGTGTCGGTGGCGCGGACGTCGCCGTACCGCAGGGCACGGGCGAGGGCCGGGAGGGCCTGGGCGAGGTGGGCGACGTCCGTGTCGAGCGCGGCCCGGTCGGCGAGGGCCCGCATGACGACGGTGAGCGCGTCGCCCAGTCCCGCGAGGAGGCACTGCTCCGCGAGGGCGGTGATGTCGGAGAGCGTTGCCGCGGCCAGGGCCCGGGACTCGGCCCTGGCGGTGGCCGCGGCTTCGACGGTGGTGCCCCACACGCCCGCCTCGGCCACCTGGACGTGCAGCTCGGGCTCCCAGCACAGCCGCCACACCTCGCGGAAGGTGCCCGTACCGGCCCGTCCGGCCTGCGGCACGCCCCAGTCGACGCCGAGCAGCCGCAGCCGGTGCAGCAGACGGCTGCGGGCCGCGTCCGTCTCCTTGCGGAGGTCGAGGTCGAGCTCCCGCTCCCGCGCCTCGGGCTTGAGCCGCAGGCTCCGCTGAAGACGGCTCAGGTCCCGCTGGAGGGGGACGGCGGGGGCACCGGCCGGGACCTCTCCGAGGACGTCGCCGACGACCAGTCGGTCACGGACGAGGGCGAGCGGCACGTCGGACCCCTCGCACAGGACCGCACGGACGGCGTCCGTCGTCTCGTCGAGCCCCGGGAGAGGACGGCCGCGCAGCACGGCGAGCGTCTCGGCGAGCCGTACCGCCTCGATGACGTGGGCGGACGAGACGAGGTGGTCCTCCGCCCTGAGGAGCCCCGCGGCCTTCGCCATCCAGCGCTCGACGGGACGGTCGGGCGCGGCGAACAGGTGCCCGTACCAGCCGGGAGCCTCGACGCCCGCCACGTACCCGGAGCGGCGGGCGAGCCTGCGGTGCGTCCAGGGAACCCAGGTCATCTCGGTCTTCACCTTGGGCAGGCCCCTGAGCAGCGCCCGGTCGGCGGCGACGGTGGTCCGCCGGGCGAGGGCGGGGACGTGCCAGGCACCGCAGACGACGGCGATCCGGTCGCCGAACTCCTTGCGAGCGGCGCGCAGCCGGAGCCGCATGTACGCCTCGCGGACTCCGTCGCGGGGATGCCCGCCGTTCCCGTACGCCTCGCGCAGCACGGTCATCGCCTCGGCGAGGGCCTCGAAGGGCGCGAGGGGGTCGCCGTCGCCGCGCAGTTCGACGACGTCCTCCCACCAGCGCTCGGGGTCGTCGTGCCCGGCGGCCCTGGCGAGCTCGGCCAGGGGGTCGAGCGCGCCGCGCGGGTCGAGCGGGTCGAGCGGGTCCGTCGGCGGCCCGCCGGCGGCCTCTTCCTCGTCACCCCAGGTGGGGTCCGAGGCGGCGAGGGTGTGGGCGGCGGGCAGGTCGACGAAGCGCACGGCGGCGCCCCGGTCCAGCGCCCAGCGGATCGCGACCCACTCGGGGGAGAACTCGGCCATCGGCCAGAACGAGGCCCGGCCGGGGTCGTCGACGGCGTGCGCGAGCAGGGCGACGGGGGGCCTCATGGCCGCGTCACCGGCGAGGGCCACGAGGGCGTCGGCCTCGGCCGGCCCCTCGACGAGGACGGCCTCCGGCCGCGCCGCCTCCAGCGCGGCCCGCACGCCCCGGGCGGACCCGGGCCCGTGATGCCGCACGCCGAGCAGCAGCGGCCACCCGGGCGAGCCCTCCACCGAACGCCCGCCTGCGGTAACGGACTTCGCCACCGCCCCGGACTTCACCCCCGTCACGGGCGTCGTGGACGTGACAGGCGTCGTGGACGTGACGGGCGTCGTGGACGTCATGAGCTCACCTCCCGGCAGGCCCGGTAGAAGTCCTTCCATCCGTCGCGCTCTCTGACCACCGTCTCCAGGTACTCCTGCCAGACGACCCGGTCCGCCGCCGGATCCCGGACGACCGCGCCCAGGATGCCCGCGGCGACGTCCCCGGGCCGCAGGACACCGTCGCCGAAGTGGGCGGCGAGCGCCAGGCCGCCGGTGACGACGGAGATCGCCTCGGCCGTGGAGAGCGTCCCCGAGGGGGACTTGACCTTCGTCCGCCCGTCCGTGGTGATCCCGTCCCGCAGCTCGCGGAAGACGGTGACGACCCGGCGGATCTCCTCCGCGCCCGTCGGCACGGCCGGCAGGGCGAGGGCGCGCCCGATCTGGTCGACGCGCCGGGCGACGATGTCGACCTCGGCCTCGGCCGTCGCGGGCAGCGGCAGGACGACCGTGTTGAAGCGGCGGCGCAGCGCGCTGGAGAGTTCGTTGACCCCCCGGTCACGGTCGTTGGCCGTGGCGATCAGGTTGAAGCCGGGGACGGCCTGCACCTCCTCGCCGAGCTCGGGGACGGGCAGGGTCTTCTCGGAGAGGATCGTGATGAGGCCGTCCTGCACGTCGGCGGGCATACGGGTGAGCTCCTCGACGCGGGCCGTCATGCCCCGCTCCATCGCCCGCATCACCGGACTCGGCACGAGGGCCTCGCGGCTGGGGCCTTCCGCGAGGAGCCTCGCGTAGTTCCACCCGTACCGCACGGACTCCTCGGGGGTGCCCGCCGTGCCCTGGACGAGGAGGGTGGAGTCGCCGCTGACGGCGGCGGCGAGGTGCTCGGAGAGCCAGGTCTTGGCGGTGCCTGGGACGCCGAGGAGCAGGAGCGCCCGGTCGGTGGCGAGGGTGGTGACGGCGACCTCGACGATGCGGCGCGGACCCACGTACTTGGGGGTGATCACCGTCCCGTCGGGAAGCGTGCCGCCTTGGAGATAGGTGACGACGGCCCAGGGCGAGAGGCGCCAGCGGGCGGGGCGCGGCCGGTCGTCGACGGCGGCCAGCGCGGCCAGTTCGCCCGCGAAGGCGTGCTCGGCGTGCGGCCTCAGGGCCTCGGCGGCGACGGCCCCCTCGGCGGTTTCGTGCACGGTCATGACTCCCCCTCCAGATCGTTCGACCTGCTGTGCCATCCACGGTGCACCATCCCACTGACAATGCGACATGCCCCTGGTCAGGCCTGTGGATAACTCCGGCCGGAGACTTTGTCAGTGAGGGCGTCTACGGTCGAGGACATGAATGCGATGGGGGTGCGCCGGACGGCGGAGCAGGTGCTGACACTGGCTCCTGACGAGGCGTCGCGCAGAGCGGGGAGCCGGCTGGGCACGGCCGGACCGTGGTCGTCGACGGGCCGCGGTGAGGGTGCCGTCTGGGGCCTGTGCGGAGGCGACGGCCCCCGGCGGTACGAGACGGTCGTGGACACCGGGGCCCCGGCGTACGGCTGCAGCTGCCCGAGCCGGAAGTCCCCGTGCAAGCACGCCATCGGCCTCCTGCTGCTCCAGGCGGCCGACGAGACAGCGATCGCGGCCGGGACCCCGCCGACCTGGGCGGAGCTGCGGCTCAGAAAGCTCCGGGGGGACGGAAACGGGAACGAGGACGGGAACGGGGACGGGAACGGGGACGGGAACGGGGACGGAAACGGGAACGGGAACGGGGACGGCAACGGAAACGGGGACGGCAACGGAAACGGGGGCAGCGGGACCTGGCGTGCCGGGACGCTCACCGCCGTTCCGCCCGCGCACGCGACGGCCGGCACCACTCCGCCCGGCGCCTCCGCCGATCCCGAGGCCGCGCGCCGGAGAGCCGAGCGGCGGGCGGCCCGGATCACGGCGGGCGCGCGGGAGCTCGAACGGCGCCTCGCGGACCTGGTGCGCGGCGGTCTCGCGGCCACCGAGCAGGCGGGGCACGGTCTGTGGGAGGAGACGGCGGCCCGCATGGTCGACGCCCAGGCGCCGGGGCTCGCCGCCCGGGTCAGGGAGCTGGGCGCGATACCGGGTTCGGGCCCGGACTGGCCCGTGCGCCTTCTGGAGGAGTGCGCGTTGACGCATCTCCTCGACCAGGCGTGGCTGACGGCCGACCGGCTGCCCGCCGCCCTCGCCACCACCGTCCGCACCCGCGTCGGCCTCACCGCGCCCGCCGACGGCACGCCGGTGCGCGACACGTGGCTGGTCCTCGCGCGGTACGACACGGCAGACGCCCGGCTGACCACCCGGCGCGTCTGGTTGTACGGCTCCGTGAGCGGCCGGACCGTGCTCCTCCTCTCCTTCGGCGCCGCCGGTCGGGCGCCCGGTCCGGCCCTGCCCGTCGGCGCCCTCCTGGACGGCGAGGTCACGCCGTACACGGGCGCGGGCCGGCTCCGCGTCGAACCGGTCGGGGAGTTCCTGCCGGTCGACGCCCCCGCCGTCGCACCGCCGGGGGGTCCGGTGGCCGCGGCCCTCGGCGCGTACGGGCGGGCGCTGGGCGAGGACCCGTGGCTGGACTCCTGGCCCGTGACGCTGAGCCAGGTCGTGCCGACGCGGGCGGAGTACGGCTGGCAGCTCGCCGACGCCGACGGCCGCGAGGCGCTGCCGCTGACGGCCGCCGCCCAGAACAGGCCCGGCCTCTGGCGTCTCGTCGCCCTGTCGGGCGGCGCGCCGGTGACGGTGTTCGGGGAGTGCGGGCACCGCGGCTTCACCCCGCTCTCCGCCTGGTCGTCGGACGCACCCACCGAGACGGTGCCCCTCATATGACGGATCGGAGGATCCGATGAACCCGCTCGCGCCCACGAACGACACGTCCCCCGCGACCGGCGGCGCCGACGGCAACAGCGGCGCGGCCGCGCACGCCTGGGAGGAGCTCGTCACCTCCGCGCTGCTCGGCACCGACCGCCGCCCGCCGACCGGCGCCGGTGGAGGCGCGGGGACAGGCACAGGCGCCGAAACCGCGCGCGCTCTGCTCGACGCCGCCGCGACGCACGCCGTACGGCGCAGGGCGGGCCTGCGCCCAGGACCCGCCGCCCCGCTTCCGGAACCCTCGCCGGAGGATCCGCGGCGTCCCCTGCCCGAGGCCGCCCGGAAGCGCCTCGACCAGCTGCTCGCCGGGCGGGCCGCGCCGTCGCCCGCCGGGCGGCGCGGCTCGGCGCCGGACCTCGCCGAACTGCTGCCCCAATGGCTGGCACTCGCCAACGAGCAGGGCTACAAGGCGCCTCCCGCCGCTCTGCCCGCCCTCCTCGACGCGGCCAGGGCCCGTACCGACCTGCGGCCCCAGGCGCTCCGGTTCGCCGGACCGCGCGGCCTGTGGCTGGCGGGGCTCAACCCCGAGTGGCGGTTCGCGCTGCGGGGCGCCGGCGGCAGGCTCCCCGCCCCGGAGGACACCGAGGCCGTCAGGGCCCTGTGGGACGAGGGGCTCTTCGCCGAGCGGGTCGCGCTGCTCGTGTCCCTCCGCACCGAGGACCCGGCCGCCGGGCTCGCCCTCCTCGCCTCCACCTGGTCCGCCGAGCGGGCGGAGGACCGGCTGATGTTCGTGGACTCGCTGCGTACGGGGCTCTCCGAGGCGGACGAGGAGTTCCTGGAGGCGACCCTCGCCGACCGCAGCCGCAACGTCCGCTCCATCGCCGCCGAACTCCTCTCCGCGCTGCCCGGCTCGGCCCTGGCCGGGCGGATGGCGGGTCGGGCCGCCACCTGCGTCGGCCTCGACAGGACGGCCGACGAGCCCGCCGTGACCGTCGAGGCGCCGCACGAGTGCGACGCGGCGATGCAGCGGGACGGCCTCGTCCCGACCCCGCCGACCGGCCGGGGCGAGCGTTCCTGGTGGCTCGGCCAGCTCGTCGAGGCGGCGCCGCTCTCCTGCTGGCCTGCCCGGTTCGGCGGGCGGACCCCGGAGGAGATCGTGGCGCTGCCGGTCACCGACGACTGGCAGGACGAGCTGCACGCCGCCTGGTGCCGGGCGGCGGTACGGCAGCGGGACGCCGCTTGGTCGCGCGCGCTGCTCGGCGACCCGGCGGCCCCGCCGGCGACGGGCCCCGGCACCTCCTCGCTGGCCGAACGCGCCCAGCTCCTGGCGACGATCCCGGCGGACGAACGGGCCCGCTGGGTCGCCGCGTTCGTCGCCGCCCACGGCCTGTCGGAGGCGTTCCAGCTGCTCGGCGTCTGCGCCGTTCCGTGGGCGAGGCCGCTGGGAGCGGCGGTGATCGACGCCCTCGACTTCGCTCGGGACGCGGGCAGTTACCCCTGGAGTTTCAGCGGTGTGATGGGTCTCGCGGAGCGCTGCCTGGACCCGGAGGCGGCGAGCGGCCTCGACTCCCTGACGGCGGTTCCCGACGACGAACAGGACGCCGTCCCCGGCGCCGGCGGCTACTGGGCCGAGGCCTTCCAGCGGCTGGTCTCCACGCTGCGGCTGCGCGCGGCGATGCGCGCCGAACTGGGCGAGGCGAGCGGTTGAGACCCGGTGGGGCCGGGACATGACGAAGGGCCCTCCCGAAAGGGAGGGCCCTGACACGAACTCACACCGTGTGGTGCGGGGATCAGACCGCCACGCGGACGTTCGCGTTCACCCAGTCGACGATGGACGCGGTCGTCGCGCCCGGCGTGAAGATCTCCGCCACGCCCTTCTCCTTCAGCGGCGCGATGTCCGCCTCGGGGATGATGCCGCCGCCGAAGACCTTGATGTCCTCGGCGTCGCGCTCCTTGAGGAGCTCGATCACCTTCACGAACAGCGTGTTGTGCGCGCCCGAGAGGATGGAGAGGCCGATCGCGTCGGCGTCCTCCTGGATCGCGGTGTCGACGATCTGCTCGGGCGTCTGGTGAAGGCCGGTGTAGATGACCTCCATACCGGCATCGCGCAGCGCCCGCGCGATCACCTTGGCCCCGCGATCGTGGCCGTCGAGACCCGGCTTGGCAACCACCACGCGGATCGGACCGGTCACACCCATCACTGCCTCCACATGCGACCCCCGCGCCTGATTGCCGGGGAGGTGAACGAACGTTATCGACAGCATCCCGCAACCTGCCGTTTCGCGGTGGCGAGCGAGGGGGAAATCACACGTGGGACATGTTCGCTCTGCGCCGATCCCCGCTTCGGGCCCTCCTCCTGGGCCCACCAGCCGCAAGCGGGGCCCGGCCGCGAGGGAGCCGCGAACGGGGCTCGCCGTGTCCCCGCGCCGCCGTCCGTGCGGCACGGGGCGCGGCGCGCCGCCGTATCCCCGGTTCCCCGTGCCGTTCCGGGAGGTCGGCGATGGAGCTCTCCAAGGTCACCGCCCAGGTGAAGGCCACCGCCCTCGAGCTCGCGATCCTGACCGGGCATCTCGTCCTCTATCCCTCGGGTATCGCACCCGAGCGCCTCGCCGCCCCCAAGCCGTCCGACACACAGGCCCTGTCCGACACGCCCGCCCCGTCCGACATGCCTGACTCACCCGACACGCCCGACGCGCCCGACGCGCCCGGCGCGGAGGGCACGGTCGGCGCGGACGGCACGATCGGCGCGAGCCGGCGCCCCCTGGTCCTCGTCCACGGTTTCGTCGACAACCGCTCCGTCTTCGTCGTGCTCCGCCGCGCCCTCGCCCGCCACGGCCGCGACCGCGTCGAGTCGCTCAACTACTCGCCGCTCACCTGCGACCTGCGCACCGCCGCCGAACTCCTCCGCCGCCGGGTGGAAGCGATCCACGCCCGTACGGGACGGGCCGAGGTCGACATCGTCGGGCACAGCCTGGGCGGCCTCGTCGCCCGCTATTACGTCCAGCGTCTCGGCGGCGACGCCCGGGTGCGGACGCTCGTCACGCTCGGCACCCCGCACTCCGGCACCACCGTGGCGCCGCTCGCCGACGCGCACCCCCTGGTCCGGCAGATGCGGCCCGGTTCGGCGGTGCTGCGAGAACTGGCGGAGCCCTCGCCCGGCTGCCGCACCCGCTTCGTGAGCTTCTGGAGCGACCTCGACCAGGTGATGGCGCCGGTCGAGACCGCGCGCCTGGACCACCCCGACCTGCTCGTGCACAACGTCCGCGTGAGCGGGATCGGACATCTCGCCCTGCCCGTCCACCCGACGGTGGCCGCCGGGGTCCTCGAAGCCCTGGACGGGGACGGTCCCGCGGCGCCGGGCGTCCGGGACGGGGATCCGGGCGCCGCCTCCGTCGCCTGAGGCCGATCCCGAACGATTTCTTCGAACGTTCCTCGAACACAAGGCCAAGGCTCTCTCCGGGCGCCGCCGAAACACGGCCGATTGCCCGTTTCCTACGGGCTCAAACCGGTCCGAAGATTGTCGGTTGCGCATACCGCCGGGTACAGTCGCGCCCACTGCTTCCCCCCCGGGACACCCCTCGTCGGGCCCGCCCCGGACTGGTCCTGCTGCCGAGGCGAGAGAGACGTTGGTGTGAACGACCAGCACCCCCACGCCGGGTACGTCGGAGACGGCACCCACGCCACTGGCAGCTACGCCGTCGACCCTCTGTTCGGTTCCTATTCCGCCGGTCAGGCCGACCACAGCGGTCAGTGGGACTTCCACCAGTACGGGACGACGGCCGAGTCGCACGACACGACCGCCGGGCACGACATGACCGCCGGGCACGACACGACCGGGCAGTACGACGCCACGGGCCAGTACGACACCACGGGTCAGTGGGACACGACCGGGCAGTGGAACACCACAGGTCAGTGGGACACCACGGGTCATTGGCCGACCGCCGACCCGCACACGGCCCCCTACTCGGACCCGTACGCGGACCAGTACACCGAGAGCCCCGCGCAGTACGCCCATACGTCGCAGTACGACACCACCGGGCAGTTCGACACGACCGGGCAGTTCGACACCACCGCCCAGTACGACGCCACCGGCCAGTGGGACGCCTCCGCCTGGACCGAGGCGCAGCACACCGGCCAGTACGAGACCCTCCACTCCGGCGCGTACGCCGCCCAGGGTGCGTACGGCTACGAGTCCTACGACACCACCGGCCAGTGGGCGGCCCCCGCCTTCGCGACCGAGACCGGCGCCTTCGACGCCACCGCCTGGAACCAGGCGGCTCCCGAGGCCGAGCAGCCGGTCGTCCCCCAGCAGTACAGCCCGCGGCCCGAGCACGCCGAGGAGCCCGTCGAGCCCCTCGACCTCGGCGCCGAGGCCGACGCCGAAGCTCATGCCGCGGAGCTCGCCGACGACCTGGGCGAGGACCTCGCCGAGCCGCTCGCCGACGACTTCACCGAGGACCTCACCGCCGACGAGCCCGCCGTCGAGCTCCGTACGGACTCCCCGCTCGCCGCCCGCCCGGTGCGCCGCTCCTCCGCCGGCGGCCGGGGTCGTCGCCGTACCCCCGCGAAGCGGTCAGCGCTGCTGACCGTCGCCGTCCCCTCCGCTTGCGTCATGGGCGTGGCCGGCATCGCCGCCGCGTCCGTCGGCGGACTCACCGACACCACCGGCGACAGCGGCAAGAAGGACGACGTCACCGCGCTCTCCGCCACCGACCCCGGGTCCGTCAAGCAGGTCGCCGCCAACAACGCGCTCGACACGCAGCTCGCCGCCCTCAGCGAGGACGCCCGCGACTTCGGCGACCGCGCCAGCCGCACCCAGGAGCGCATCGACCTCAAGGTCCGCCAGGCGGCCGAGAAGAAGAAGCGCGAGGAGGAGGCGGCCCGCAAGGAGGCCCTGCGCCCCAAGTACATGCTGCCGGTGAAGCTCCACCAGCTCAGCGCGCGCTTCGGCCAGTCGGGCGTCAACTGGATGTCGGTGCACACCGGCATCGACTTCCCCGTGCAGTACGGCACGCCGGTGATGGCCGCGACCGACGGCACCGTCCGCACCCAGTGGAACAGCGCCTACGGCAACATGGCGATCGTGACCTCGCCCGCCGGCACCGAGACCTGGTACTGCCACCTCAGCAGCACCAAGATCCGCTCCGGTTACGTCAAGGCCGGCGACGTCATCGCGTACTCCGGCAACTCCGGCAACTCCACCGGCCCGCACCTCCACTTCGAGGTCCGGCCCGGCGGCGGCTCCGCGATCGACCCGCTGGCCTGGCTCCGCAGCCACGGCCTCGACCCGACGAGCTGACGCACCGCTCGCCGCGTACGGCACCGTACGGAACGACGGAATACGGAGAAAGGGACCCCGGCGACGCGATTCGCCAGGGTCCCTTTTCCGTATGTCCCGCTACAGCTTCTCGACCGGCGCGTACCTCAGGAGCAGCCGCTTCGGCTTTTCGTCGCCGAAGTCGATCGTCGCCTGGGCGTCCGCGCCGACACCGGTCACGGCCGTCACCGTGCCGAGGCCGAACTGGTCGTGCGTGACGCGGTCGCCGATCCTGAGCGTGATCACCGGCTTCTCCCCGGCCCGCCGCGTGGCGAAGCCCGAGGGGCCGGAGCGCGAGCGGGAGGAGGAGAGCGAGGAGGTGATGCCGGAGGTGGGCCCGGCGGGCTTCGCCATCGGGCCGGTCCGCTTCCACTCCAGGTACGAGGCCGGGATCTCCTCCAGGAAGCGCGAGGCCGGGTTGTACGAGGGCTGGCCCCAGGCGCTGCGCATCGACGAGCGGGTGAGGTAGAGCCGCTCACGCGCGCGCGTGATGCCCACGTACGCGAGGCGACGCTCCTCCTCCAGCTCCTTGGTCTGGCCGAGGGCGCGCATGTGCGGGAAGACGCCGTCCTCCATGCCGGTGAGGAAGACCACCGGGAACTCGAGGCCCTTGGCGGTGTGCAGGGTCATCAGCGTGATGACGCCGCGCCCCTCCTCGTCCTCGTCCGGGATCTGGTCGGAGTCGGCGACGAGGGCGACCTTCTCCAGGAACTCGGCGAGGGTCGCGGGCTCCTCGCCACGCTCCTGCTCGAACTCCAGGGCGACGGCGGCGAGTTCCTGGAGGTTCTCGATGCGGGTCTCGTCCTGCGGGTCGGTCGAGGCCTGGAGCTCGGCCAGGTAGCCCGTGCGCTCCAGTACGGCCTCCAGGACGACGGCGGGGCCCGCGCCGGACTCGACGACGGTGCGGAGCTCGTCCATCAGCGTGTTGAACCGCTTCACGGCGTTGGCCGAGCGGGCGGCCATGCCGTACGCCTCGTCGACGCGCTTGAGCGCCTGCGGGAACGTGATCTTCTCGCGGAGCGAGAGGGCGTCGATCATCGCCTCGGCGCGCTCGCCGATGCCCCGCTTGGGGACGTTGAGGATGCGGCGCAGCGGGACGTTGTCCTCGGGGTTGGCCAGGACGCGCAGGTACGCGAGGACGTCCCGGACCTCCTTGCGCTCGTAGAAGCGCACGCCGCCGACGACCTTGTAGGGCAGGCCGACGCGGATGAAGATCTCTTCGAAGACGCGGGACTGCGCGTTGGTGCGGTAGAAGACGGCGACGTCGCCGGCCTTCGCGTCCCCGGCGTCCGTGAGGCGGTCGATCTCGTCGGCGACGAACTGGGCCTCGTCGTGCTCCGTGTCCGCGACGTACCCCGTGATCTGGGCGCCGGCGCCGGCGTTGGTCCAGAGGTTCTTGGGCCGGCGGGACTCGTTGCGCTCGATGACGGCGTTGGCGGCCGAGAGGATCGTCTGCGTGGAGCGGTAGTTCTGCTCCAGGAGGATCGTCGTGGCGTCCGGGTAGTCCTCCTCGAACTGGAGGATGTTGCGGATGGTCGCCCCGCGGAAGGCGTAGATCGACTGGTCGGCGTCGCCGACGACGCAGAGCTCGGCGGGGCCGAGGTCCTCGTAGCCCGTGCCGACGAGCTCGCGCACGAGGGTGTACTGCGCGTGGTTGGTGTCCTGGTACTCGTCGACGAGGACGTGCCGGAAGCGGCGGCGGTAGTGCTCGGCGACGTCCGGGAACGCCTGGAGCAGGTGGACCGTCGTCATGATGATGTCGTCGAAGTCCAGGGCGTTGGCCTCGCGCAGCCGCGCCTGGTACATCCGGTAGGCCTCGGCGAGCGTCTTCTCGAAGCCGTCGGCGGCCTGGTCGGCGAAGGTCTCCTCGTCGATCAGCTCGTTCTTCAGGTTCGAGATCTTGGCGCTGAACGACTTCGGGGGGAACTTCTTCGGGTCGAGGTCCAGGTCACGGCAGACCAGGGACATCAGCCGCTTGGAGTCGGCGGCGTCGTAGATCGAGAAGGACGAGGTGAAGCCGAGCTTCTTCGACTCGCGGCGCAGGATGCGGACGCACGCGCTGTGGAAGGTCATGACCCACATGGCGTTGGCGCGCGGGCCGACGAGCTGCTCGACGCGCTCCTTCATCTCGCCGGCGGCCTTGTTGGTGAAGGTGATCGCCAGTATCTGGCCGGGGTGGACGTGCCGCGTGCCCAGGAGGTGGGCGATGCGGTGGGTGAGCACCCGGGTCTTGCCGGAGCCGGCTCCGGCGACGATGAGCAGCGGGGTATCGGTGTGGACGACGGCGGCGCGCTGCTGCTCGTTCAGCCCTTCCAGGAGCGCGGCGGGGTCCACGACGGGCCGTGCGGCACCGTCGCGGTAGTACGCGTCCCGGGGCGGGGGCGCGTCGAAGTGCTCCCCGAAGAGGTCGTGCGGGACCTCCTCCTCGGCCGGGGCGCCGTGCTCGTCGTCCTCGGGCGGGGGCGGGGCCTCTCCCGAGGAGTTCTGGAGGCCGGCCAGGAAGCTGTCGTCAAAGAGGCTGCTCATCGCCTCACGAGTCTAGGACGCCGCACCGACATCCGGGGAAACGGCCGTACATCGGCCGCCGCCGGCTCAGACCCAGAGGGTCGCGATGAAGATGTTCGCCGTGGTCAGGGCACCGACGGCGGCGAAGAGGCCCTTGTCGACCTTCTCCTCGTCGCGCTTGACGTAGACGAGGCCGAGGATGACGACGAGGATCGCGAGCTTGATGCCGATCTTGAGGTTGTTCACGGTCTGGTCGTCGGCCTGGTTGAGGCCGACGAGCGCGACGCCCGTGATCAGCATGGTCAGCGCGCCGTGCAGCATGGCCGGGGTGAAGCGGGCCGTGCCCGCGCCCATCGCCTTCATCTGGGTGAGGAACCCGCCGAGGAGGGAGGCGATGCCGATGATGTGCAGGGCGACGAAGACATTGATGAGGGCGTCCATGGGCCGGAGCCTAACGGGGCCCCTGGTGCCGCACCACGGCCGGGGCCGCCCCGGCAGGGCGTCGTACGCTCCGGGCGCTTCGGTCTCTCCGCTGCCGCAAGTTCTCGGAAGTGCCCCCGCGACCGAACCACTCCGGTCCTGATCCGACAACTGACGCCAATAGCGGTCAACTCCCCTCTCGGGCGTGACCCCGAGGTTTAGCGTCCTGCACCAGGTGGTCGGCTCCCACCACCGTCGGTCACCCGGCGGCTGCCGGCCATCCCCGCCAGGAAGACCCGGCGGCGGTCCGTCTCCCCTGTGCGGACCGCCGCCGGCCCGGCGGGCACCGTTCCCCCGCAGGGAAGAGGATGTGACCCGCCCTCGTGGCAGCGCACCGAAAACCCAGGCAGCAGTCCCCCCTCGGTGGCCAGGCGGTCCGCGCCGCCGCCACCCTCGCCCTCGCCTCCGCCGCGACCGCGACGCTCTTCGAGGGAACGGGACACGCCGACCCCCGTCTCACCACCGCCCAGGTCAAGGCGAAGGTCGACCGCCTCTACGAGGAGGCCGAGGTCGCGACCGAGAAGTACAACGGGGCGAAGGAGAAGGCCGACGAGGCCCGCGCGGCCTTCGACCGGCTGCGGGACGAGGCGGCCCGCAGGACCGAGCGGCTCAACACCGCGCGGGCCGGGCTCGGCGCGGCGGCCGCCGCGCAGTACCGGTCCGGCGGCCTCGACCCCGCCGTACAGCTCGCCCTCACCTCGGACCCCGACGAGTACCTGGAGCGCGCGGCCCTCGCGGAGAAGGCCGGGGACCGGCAGGCGGCGGCCGTCGTCGCCGTCCGGCGCGAGCTCGGTGCGATCCGGCGGCTGCGCGGCGAGTCCGAGGGCCGGATGACCACGCTGCGCGAGCACGAGGCGGAGCTGCGACGCCAGAAGGCGGCCGTCCTCGGCAAGCTGGAGGCGGCGCGGACCCTGCTCGCCCGGCTGACCGCGGAGGAACGCGCCCGGTACGAGGCCGCCGTCGCCGCCCAGAGCGCCGGCCGCGCCACCGGAGCCGGGGGTACGGGCTCCGCGACCGCGGCCGGATCCACGGCCTCCGGGTCCTACGCCGCCCCGACCGGCCAGACCGCCGGCGCGCCCGCGGCCCGGGCCGACCGCTCCGCGTCGGGCTCGTCGGGTGACCGCGCGCCGCTGGCCACCGTGTCACCCGCCCCGGACAGCAGGGCCGCCGCGGCGATCTCCTTCGCCCGCGCCCAGCTCGGCAAGCCGTACGTCTGGGGGGCGACGGGCCCGTCCGCGTACGACTGCTCGGGGCTCACCCAGGCCTCCTGGCGCGCTGCGGGTGTCTCCCTGCCGCGCACCACGTACACCCAGATCAACGCGGGGCGCCGGGTCTCCCGCTCCGAGCTCGCCCCCGGTGACCTGGTCTTCTTCTACTCGGGGATCAGCCACGTCGGGCTCTACATCGGCGGCGGCCAGATGATCCACGCCCCGCGCCCCGGCTCCCCGATCCGGATCGCCCCGATCGACGAGATGCCCTTCGCCGGGGCGACACGGGTCGGCTGACACGGGTCGGCTGACACGGGTCGCTGTCGCGGGTCGGGCCGGTCGCTCAGACCAGACGGCGGGCGGTGGCCCAGCGGGTCAGCTCGTGCCGGTTGGAGAGCTGGAGCTTCCGGAGTACGGCAGAGACGTGGGACTCGACGGTCTTCACCGAGATGTAGAGCTGCTTGGCGATCTCCTTGTACGCGTAGCCCCGGGCGATCAGCCGGAGCACCTCGCGCTCCCGCTGCGTGAGCCGGTCCAGGTCCTCGTCCACCGGGGGCGCGTCCGTCGACGCGAAGGCGTCGAGGACGAACCCGGCGAGGCGCGGGGAGAAGACCGCGTCGCCCTCCTGGACCCGGAAGATCGAGTCGACGAGGTCGGTGCCCGTGATCGTCTTCGTGACGTAGCCACGGGCGCCGCCGCGGATCACGCCGATCACGTCCTCGGCCGCGTCCGACACGGACAGGGCGAGGAACCGGACCGGGTCCTCGGCCGCCGCCATGAGCCCGGCGCAGCGGCGCAGCACCTCGACACCGCCGCCGCCCGGGAGGTGGACGTCGAGGAGGACGACCTCGGGGCGGGTCGCGGTGATGACCGTGACCGCCTGGTCGACGTCGGCGGCCTCGCCGACGACCTCGACCCCGGTGATCGGCGTCCGGCCGATCTCCGCCTGCACGCCCGCACGGAACATCCGGTGGTCGTCGACGAGCACGACCCGCACCCGGCGCTCCACGCCGGGCTCCGTCTCCCCCGCGTCGGCTCCGGTCGCCGCTCCGGTCTCGTCGCTCATCCGTCCGCCCTCTCCATCTCAAGCTCCACTTCGGTGCCCCCGTCCGGCACGGACCGCAGCCGGGCCGAACCGCCGTTGCGCTGCATCCGGCCGATGATCGATTCTCGTACGCCCATCCGGTCCTCGGGCACCGCGTCCAGGTCGAAGCCCGGCCCCCGGTCCCGTACCGAGACGAAGACCGTGCGGCCCTCCACCTCGGCGTACACCTGCACCGCCCCGCCCTCGCCACCGTACTTGGCTGCGTTGACCATCGCCTCGCGCGCGGCCTGCATCTGCGCGGCCAGTTTCTCGTCGAGCGGGCAGTCGCCCACGACGACGACCTCCAGCGGGACGCCGTGCTTGTCCTCGACCTCCGCGGCGGCCTTCTTCACCGCCTCCGCCAGCGTCGCCGGCTCCTCCTCGTCGCTGCCCGTGCCCTCGGGGTTGTAGAGCCAGTTCCTCAGCTCCCGCTCCTGGGCTCGGGCGAGGCGGCGCACCTCCCCCGCGTCGTCGGCGTTGCGCTGGATCAGCGTGAGGGTGTGGAGCACCGAGTCGTGGACGTGGGCAGCGACCTCGGCCCGCTCCTGCGCGCGGATGCGCATGGTCCGTTCCTCGGTGAGGTCCTGGGACATGCGCACCAGCCAGGGGCCGGCGAGCAGGGCTATGCCGGTGAGGACCGCGACGGCGGCGGTGAGGGCCGTGCCGAGCTGGGCGACGGAGCCCCGGACCACCACGAAGACCGCGAGGCCCGTGCCGACGAGGGCGACGCCGACGAGGCCGCGCACGAGCTGGAGGACACGTCTGCGGCTGCCGACCTCGGTCCAGCTGGCCCGGCGGGCGTTGTCCGCCTGTCTCCAGACGAGGACGACACCGACGCCGATGAGCAGGACGGGCCAGACGTACCGCCCGGACTCGTTGCGCATCTCCACGTTGGAGACCAGGGCGATGCCGCCGACCGCGAGGGCTATCAGGGCGAAGACCTGTCCCCGGTCGGGTTTGCGCAGTCGGCGGCGGCCGTCCGGGGTGATCTCGAAGACGGGCCGTGGGGCGGCCCGGCCGCCGACGCCGAGC
This sequence comes from Streptomyces sp. NPDC020807, assembly GCF_040641575.1. Lineage (NCBI taxonomy): Bacteria > Bacillati > Actinomycetota > Actinomycetes > Kitasatosporales > Streptomycetaceae > Streptomyces > Streptomyces sp. NPDC020807. The sequence goes on along the minus strand of NZ_JBFADU010000002.1, from coordinate 486,082 downwards.
GGGACGACGATCCAGAAGACCGCGTAGAGCAGGGCACCGAGACCGTCCGTGAAGAACAGCACCCCGAAGAGCGCGCGGACCCAGACGACCGGCACGCCGAGGTGTCCGGCGAGGCCTCTCGCGACACCACCGAGCCACCGCCCGTCGGCGCTCCGGTAGAGCCTGCGCACGGGCGGTTCGTCGGTGTCGGTGACACGAGCGGTTGCGGACATGCACCGATCGTCACACGCCCCGACCTCCCGACACATCAGGGTCGGCCCTGAGATCGTCCCTGGTATGGACTCAGGGACGGACCCCCTCGGAATATCAGGGTCGGGCCAGGGTCGATCCCGGTGCCGCTGAGGGTCACGGGCGGTCACCATGGAGACATGACGAGTTCGAAGTCCTCGACCCACGAGGCCCCGCCGCCGGCGGAGGCCGTGTCCTCCGTGCCCCTGCGGCGCTCGCGAAACAGCAAGGTCGTGGGCGGAGTCTGCGGTGGTCTCGGCCGCTACTTCGACCTGGACCCGGTGATCTTCCGGATCGCCGTCGGCGTACTGTCCGTGACGGGCGGCGTCGGCCTGGTCTTCTACGGCTTCGCGTGGCTGATAGTCCCCCTCGCGGGCGAGGAGGAGAGCGAGGGCCGCAGACTGCTGACGGGGCGGGTCGTGGGCTCCTCGATGGCCGCCGTCCTCATGGCGCTCATCGGCTGCGGCCTCTTCCTCTCGACGCTGCGCAGCGGGTCGATGCTCGGCTTCATGGTGGTGCTGTCGGGCGCGGTGACCGCCGCCGCCGTCTGGTCGCGGCGCCGTGCGGCGGCGGGCGAGACGGAGGGCCCGGACGCGCCGGCCTCGCACACGGTGCCCGAGGCACCGCCCGAGACCAAGGCTCCGCCCATGATGATCTACCCGTCGTGGTGGAAGGACCCGATCGTCAAGGACGGCTCGACCGGTCCGGTGGCCATCGGCTACCTCTGGGGTCCGCACGGCGTCGTCGACAAGGACGGCCGGGTGAACGGCGAGAAGGTGAAGCCCGGCAGCCAGTGGGGCACCGATGACCCGCTCCCCGAGCGTCCGCAGCCGTCCATACGGCGCAGCCCTCGGTCCCTCAGTGGTCTCGTCAATCTGCTCGCCTGTGTCGCGGCCGTCATCGGCGTCACCGTGTCCTGGGAGACCGAGCCGCTGGGCACCAGCCTCGCGACCGGTCTCGCGGCGGCCCTCGCGGTGTACGGCGTCGGGCTGGTCGTCAGCAGTTTCCTCGGCCGCCTCGGCTTCGGGACGATCGTCCAGACCGTGCTCACGGCCTGTCTGCTCGCCGGTGCGACCGCCCTGCCCGACACGATCACCACGGACTGGGGCCGCGAGACCTGGAAGCCCGCCTCGGTCGCCGCGGTGGAGCCCCGGTACGAGCTGGGGACGGGCGCCGGGGTGCTCGACCTCTCGGCGGTCCCGCTGCCGAAGGGGGTGTCCGTCACCACCGAGGCGGAGGTGGGCGCCGGGCAGCTCAAGGTGGTCGTCCCCAAGGACGCGGTCGTGAAGGTCCACGCAGAGGTGGGCCTCGGCGACGTCCAACTGCCCGGACAGGCGCCGGCCGACGTCGACGTCGGCCCGGCCCGCTCCGAGACCCGCACGCTCGCCCCGCCCACCGGGACCACCCCGGCGGGCACGCTGGACCTCTCGCTGAAGGTCGGCGTCGGACAGGTGGAGGTCACCCGTGCTGCTTCATGAGTTCCGTCCCGGCCGGCTGATCGTCGGCCTGGGCGCCCTGGCCCTGACGGCGGCCTTCGCGGGCGACCTCGCGGGCGCCTGGACGACCCCGTGGTACGTGGTGGTCCCGGTGCTCTGCGGGTCGCTCGGCACGGCCGGTCTCGCGACCTGGGTCGCCTATCGAATACGGCGCCGCCGGGAGGCGAGGAGCCTGTCCAGCGACAGTTCGGACGCCCCTGCCAGCAGCAGCGGAAGCCAGGCCATCAGATAGGCGAGGTCGTTGCCCAGGTAGTACGGCTGCACCTGCCAGCTCACGGTCAGCCAGAGGCTCAGCGAGATCAGGGCGCCGCCGAGGGCCGCCACGCGGGCGTAGAGGCCGAGGAGCGTCCCGATTCCGACGGCGAGCTCCCCCAGGGCGATGGCGTAGCCGAAGCCGGTCGGGTTGTGGAGGGCGAGGTCGACGAGGCCGGGGACGGCCGAGGAGTCGCGCACGGCGCGCAGGGTCTCGCCGAGGGAGCCGCTGCCGGTGTCCGCGAGGAAGGAGGCGTCGGTGAGCTTGTCGAGTCCGGCGTAGACGAACGTGACCCCGAGGAAGAGCCGCAGGGGAAGGAGCGCGTAGCGGGAGGCGACGGCCCTCCAGCGGTCGGCGGTGGCCCGCAGGCGCGCGAGGGTGCCCTCAGGGGCGTCGGGGCGGCCCGCTTCTCCGGTCCCGCCGGTGTCGTCCGCCCGGTCCACTCGTCCTGTCATCGTCGGTCACCTCTCCACGCCCCGTACGACTGTTCGCGGAGCGATTCTCCTCGCACCCGGGTACGGGGACACGCGGAGGGGGCCCGGCTTTCAGTCGACGACGTCGATCGTGACCCGATTGGTCTCGACGCCGGCGGCGGTGACGACCGAGACCTCCACGCGGCCGGGTTCCACGTCCGCCGGGAGGGGGACGGTGAGGACCGCGTCCGTCGGGTTGGCGAAGCCGCCCGGGACCGGGACCAGGGGGACGTGGGCGTGGACGGGGCCGATCCGGACGACGAGCCGGGTGAGCGGGTCGGGGGCGGCGGCGCCGGGCGGGACGAAGCCGCAGCCGCGGATCTCGATGTCGTCGCCCGTGCGGATCGGGGCGTCGAGGTCGCCGGCCTCACGGGAGCGGACCACGGAGTGGATGGTGGGGCGGACGCCCTCGGTGCACTTCGCGGCGAGCTGCCAGGCGGCGGAGACGGCGAGCAGCAGGACGAGGGACCAGGGCACTTCGGGGAGCCGGCCGGGGTCGCGCGCGAGGCCGAGGGTGGTCAGGACGAGGACGGCGGAGGAGACGAGGAGGTACTGGACGTCGGCGAGGCTGGCGCGGCCGCTGTCGTCGCAGAGCAGGTCGGCGGCGCGCGGGCGGTCGGCGCGGACCTTCTGGAGGCGGCGTGAGGCGATCCGGGCGGAGACGACGAGCCGGGAGGTGACGGTCACCGCCGAGACGAGGGCGAAGACGGTGAGGAGTCCGGCGCCCCGTGACAGGCCGAAGGTGGTCACGTCCGGGGACGCGAAGACCAGGAAGAGGAGGGTGAAGGCGAGGAGGAGCAGCCAGGCGGCGGCGACGGCGCGGGTGGTGGAGAGCCGGTTGTCCTCACCGATCAGCGGGGCGAGGAGGCCGCCGCGGGTCCGGTGGGCGTGGGCCGCGAGGCTGAGGAGGACGGCGAGGAGCAGGGCCGTGCAGAGGGCGGCCGTGCGGGCTCCGGTCCAGCCGCTCTCGATCGCGGTGAGGGCCTGGCCGAGGAGGAGGGCGAGGACCGCGCCCCAGACGGCGCCGAGGCCCCCGCTCCGTACCCGGTCGAGCCAGGCCACGCCGGCCTCGCGGCCGCGGACGGCGATGGCGCGGGCGGACTGGGCCAGCTCGTCGGAGACCCACTGGCGGGCGGCGACCGGGGAGTGGGCGACGGCGGCGGGGACGCCGTGCCCGGCGGCGAGTTCGTCGCGCCGGGCGACGAAGGCGGCGACCGCGCGTCGGTGGCCGGCCTGTCCGCAGTGGGCGCAGCCGGCGCAGGCCGTCGCGTGCTCGCCGTACTGTCTCGCCTCTTGAACCGCCACGGTGCTCACTCCCGAGCTCGCTGCCGAGCTCACTTCACGACGACCCGTATCGGTGCGTTCCTGTGCGTCCCGATGCGTTCCGCAGGGTCAACCAGCCGTTGGTGCCCAGGAATTGTGTCGCATCGATGACTCCCGGAGCCGCCGTGTACGCCCCGCCGGAGAGTGATTGACGTGCCGTCTCATTGACGTACAGAAGGGTGAAGCGATGGTGTTACGACAGGAGTTCGGGGTCCGTTCGGGTGATCCTGTCCCAGAGCGGCTGGTAGTTGATCCAGGCCACGAGGTCGCTGCCGAGCTGTTCGCGGGTGGCGACGGCGTCGCGGTGGTCGATCGGGACGGGCTTGCCGGCCGCCCGCGCGGTCAGCTGGACCTGGGCGCAGCGCTCCATGGCGATGAACCACCAGGCCGCCGCGTCGACGGAGGTGCCGACGGTGAGGAGGCCGTGGTTGCGGAGCACGATCGCCTTGAGGGTGCCGAGGGCGACGGCGATCCGGCGGGCTTCCTCCGGGTCGACGGTGACGCCGGTGTAGGCGTCGTAGAGGGCGTGGTCCTGGTAGAAGGCGCAGGCCTCCTGCGTCAGGGGGTCGAGGAGTTCGCCGAGCGCGGCGAGGGCCCGCCCGTGGAGGGAGTGGGTGTGGACGACGGCGACGGCGTCGGGCCGGGCGCGGTGGACCTGGGCGTGGACGGTGAAGGCCGCCTGGTTCACGTGCCGGTCGCCGCGGAGGACCTGGCCGTCGCCGTTGACGAGGATCAGGTCGCTCGCGGTGATGTCCTCGAAGGGCGCTCCGAAGGGGTTCACCCAGTAGCAGTCGGGGAGTTCGGGGTCGCGGGCGCTGATGTGGCCCGAGACGCCCTCCTCGTATCCGAGCCGCCCGAAGAGCCGGAGCGCGCCGGCGAGCCGCTGTCTGCGGTGGGTGCGTTCCTCCTCGGCCGTCGCGTGGACGGGCGGCAGGGCGAAGTGGAGCCGTTCGACGGGGACGGGGTCCGGTATCACGCTCATGCGCCGGAAGGTAACGCCCGGCCGGGCAAGTCACCAGAGTCCCGACGGGAACACGGCGAAGCCGCCGCCCCGGAGGACCGGGACGGCGGCTTCGGACACCTCAGGGAGCGATTACTCCCACTCGATGGTGCCCGGGGGCTTGCTCGTGACGTCGAGGACGACGCGGTTCACGTCGGCGACCTCGTTGGTGATGCGGGTCGAGATCTTGGCGAGCGTCTCGTAGGGGAGGCGCGACCAGTCGGCCGTCATCGCGTCCTCGGAGGAGACGGGGCGCAGCACGATCGGGTGGCCGTAGGTGCGGCCGTCGCCCTGGACGCCCACCGAGCGGACGTCGGCGAGCAGGACGACCGGGCACTGCCAGATCTCGCGGTCGAGGCCGGCCGCGGTGAGCTCCTCGCGGGCGATGGCGTCGGCCTCGCGCAGCAGGTCCAGGCGCTCCTTGGTGACCTCGCCGACGATGCGGATGCCGAGGCCGGGGCCGGGGAACGGCTGGCGCTGGACGATCTCGTCGGGCAGGCCGAGCTCCTGGCCGACCATGCGGACCTCGTCCTTGAACAGCTGGCGCAGCGGCTCGACGAGCTGGAACTCGATGTCGTCGGGGAGGCCGCCGACGTTGTGGTGCGACTTGATGTTCGCCGTGCCGGTGCCGCCGCCGGACTCGACGATGTCCGGGTAGAGCGTGCCCTGGACGAGGAACGCGACCTCGGGGCCCTCCTCCTGGAGGATCTCCAGCTGCGCCTGCTCGAAGACGCGGATGAACTCGCGACCGATGATCTTGCGCTTGGTCTCCGGGTCGGAGACGCCGGCGAGCGCGTTCAGGAAGCGCTCCTGCGCGTCGACGACGACGAGCTTGGCTCCGGTCGCGGCGACGAAGTCCTTCTCGACCTGCTCGGTCTCGCCCTTGCGCATCAGGCCGTGGTCGACGTAGACGCAGGTGAGCTGCGAGCCGATGGCCTTCTGGACGAGCGCGGCGGCCACGGCGGAGTCGACGCCGCCGGAGAGACCGCAGATGGCGCGCTTGTCGCCGACCTGGGCGCGGATGGCCGCGACCTGCTCCTCGATGACGTTGCCCGTGGTCCAGTTCGGCTCGATGCCGGCGCCGCGGTAGAGGAAGTGCTCCAGGATCTGCTGGCCGTGCGTGGAGTGCAGCACCTCGGGGTGGTACTGGACGCCGTAGAGCTTCTTCTCGTCGTTCTCGAAGGCGGCGACGGGCACGACGTCGGTGGACGCGGTGACGGCGAAGCCCTCGGGGGCGGCGGAGCAGGCGTCGCCGTGCGACATCCACACCGACTGCTCGACCGGGGTGCCCTCGAAGAGGGTGGAGCCGGCCTTGGAGACGTGCAGCGGCGTACGGCCGTACTCCCGGGCGCCGGTGTTGTCGACGGTGCCGCCGAGGGTCGTCGCCATCAGCTGGAAGCCGTAGCACATGCCGAAGACGGGGACACCCGCCTCGAAGATCGCGCGGTCGAGGCGCGGGGCTCCCTCGGCGTACACGGAGGACGGTCCGCCGGAGAGGATGATCGCCTTCGGGTTCTTGGCCAGCATCTCGGCCACCGGCATGGTGGACGGGACGATCTCGCTGTAGACCCGGGCCTCACGGACGCGACGGGCGATGAGCTGGGCGTACTGGGCGCCGAAGTCGACAACGAGGACTACGTCCGGGTTGGTGACGTCGGGCGCGGCAGCGGGGGTCGCTGATGACACTACGGCGGCCTTCCGGCGGTAGGAGCGGGTCCCCCGAAAGGGGGGCTATTTGTCGATTCTACCGGCGCGCCGACGGCTGCTTTCGTCTCACCATCCGAACCCGGGTTGGCCCCCGGTTCGGGGAGGGGTCCATACTGTCGCCATGCGCAAGCTCACGACCTTCCTCTTTACCTATGGCACCGGCCCGTCCGGCTGCCATGGTCGTGCTGCTTGAGCCACTGACAAGCGACTTCCCAGGCGCCCCGGGCCGACAAGGCCCGGGGCGTTCTGTCGTTTCCGGGCCGTGTCGCCCCGGGGCTCCCGGACCCGACACCACCAGGAGAAGACCACAGTGACCACGAAGACCCTCACCGAGCAGACCGGCGCCCGCACCGACGAGGCGGCGACGCTCATCGGCGACGCCCGCGAGCGGATCGACGCCCTCGACGACCGGATCATCGGGCTCATCCAGGAGCGGATGGCCGTCTCGGCCGTCATCCAGGAGGCTCGGATCTCCTCCGGCGGGCGCCGGGTGAACCTGAACCGCGAGATGGAGGTCCTGGGCCACTACCGGGACGCCCTCGGCAAGCCGGGCACCGCGCTCGCCATGACGATGCTGGAGCTGTGCCGGGGCCGCATCTGAGTTCGAGCCCGGTCTCACCCGTACGGCGCGTGACCGGGCTCGGCCCGGCTTCGTTGGTCCGGTTGTCCGTGCCAGCCAGGGGCGGGCCCGTCAGAAACCACGCGTGGCTTCGCTGGGGCGTGTGGCGTACCTCCGGTACGCCGTGGGACCTCGCACCAGCGCGCGTGACCGAGCAGCAGGGGACAGCAGCTCGGTCACCCAGAAAGGGCGGTCGGTTCCGGGGACGCCCGGGACCGACCGCAACCGGTTCCTCCAGATCCCCCGAAGACATCCCTCGAAGACCCCGTCCCCTCGGCGTCCCTCCTCGTCCCCCTCACTCCACTCCCCCACGCGGCGCGACCCCCCGGCGCCGTCCACCCGGCACCGCCGCTGCCCTGACACCGGTGCCGACACCAAGGGCCCCGTACCGCGACCGGAATCGCGGTACGGGGCCCTTGCCATGAGCCGCCGCGAGCCCGGGCATCGCATGTGACGCGCATCACACCAAGATCCCGTGCAACCCCTACAACCAATCCCGCCCGTCGCAGGTCATCTATGCAGCATCACCAAAAAGCAGAAAAGGCGCTGCACTCGGAGGGGGGTGCAGCGCCTTTTCTCTTGCTCTCGTGCCCGGGCTTCTCCCGCCCCGCTTCCGCCCTACTTCTTCGGCGGGACCTCGGGGATGCCGAGGAAGGGCAGCCGCAGGGCGCCGAAGGCCTCGGCCGGGACGGCCGGCGACTTGGGCTCGATCGCCGAGAGCCGTACGTACTCCTCGCCCTGGCGCGGACGCGGGTCCTCCTCGCCCTTGTTCGGCCAGAACGACATCGCCCGCTCCGCCTGCGCCGTGATCGTCAGCGACGGGTTGACGCCGAGGTTGGCCGAGACGGCGGCGCCGTCGACGACGGAGATCCCCGGGTGCCCGTAGAGCCGGTGGTACGGGTCGATGACGCCGGACTCGGCGTCGGCACCGATCGGGCAGCCGCCCAGGAAGTGCGCGGTGAGCGGGGTGCCCATGAGCTCCCCGATGTTGGAGCCGGCGAAGCCGTTGATCTCCTCGGCGAGGAGGGTGGCGGCCCGGGTGGCCTCCGGGATCTGGACCGGGTTCGGCGCCCCGTGCCCCTGCCGGGCCGTGAGCAGGCCCTTTCCGAGCCCGCCCGGCTTGCGGTAGGTCGTCAGGGAGTTGTCCAGGGACTGCATGACGAGGCCGATGATGGTCCGCTCCGACCAGCGCCAGTTGGAGAGCGAGCGGGCGGCGAGCGCCGGGTGCCTGAGCAGGTTCAGGAACCAGTTCCGCACCCGGTGGGCCCCGTAGGGCACCTGGAGGACGGTCATGCCGCCCATGGAGTTGGAGCCCTTGCCGTACCGCACCGGCTCGATGTGGGTGTTCTCGTCGGGGTGGATCGAGGAGGTGATGGCGACGCCGCGGGTGAAGTCGACCCTGTCCTTGCCGTGGCGCTTCCGGTAGCGGCGGTCGGTGGTCTGCGCGCCGACCAGGCCCTCGGAGTTCGTACGGGTCAGCTCGCCGAGCCGGTGCGAGACGCGCGGCAGCAGTCCGCCGTCCTTCATCCGGTGCAGGAGGGTCTGCGTGCCGTACGTGCCGGCGGCGATCACCACGCGGCGGGCGCGGAAGGTCCGGCCCTTGCCCTTCTTCCGGTTGTCGGTCGGGAGGGTCTTCACCGCGTAGCCGCCGCGCGAGTCCTCGGTGACCGTGACGACCGTGGTCATGGGGTGGACGGTGGCACCCGCCTTCTCGGCGAGGTGCAGGTAGTTCTCGTTCAGGGTGTTCTTGGCGCCGTGGCGGCAGCCGGTCATGCACTCGCCGCACTCGGTGCAGGCGCGCCGGGCCGGGCCCGCGCCGCCGAAGTAGGGGTCGGCGACCTGTGTGCCCGGCTTCACCTTCGCCGTACCGGCGCCGTCGTCGCCGACCGCGTCCCGGCCGTCGCCGAAGAAGACGCCGACGGGCGCCAGGTGGAAGGTGTCGCCGATGCCCATCGCCTCGGCGGCGGCCTTCAGGTGCACGTCCGAGGGGGTCGTCGTCGGGTTGATCCGGACGCCGAGCATCCGCTGCGCCTGGTCGTAGTACGGCCGCAGCTCGTCCTGCCAGTCGGTGATGTCCTTCCACTGCGGGTCGTCGAAGAACGGCTTCGGCGGTACGTAGAGGGTGTTGGCGTAGTTGAGGGAGCCGCCGCCGACGCCGGCGCCGGCGAGCACCATGACGTTGCCGAGCAGGTGGATGCGCTGCATGCCGTACAGGCCGAGCGCCGGGGCCCACAGGAAGTTCTTCAGGTCCCAGGAGTTCTTGGGCATGGTCGCCGGGGTGAAGCGGCGGCCGGCCTCCAGGACGCCGACCCGGTACCCCTTCTCGGTGAGCCGGAGGGCCGTGACCGAGCCGCCGAAGCCGGAGCCGACGACGAGGACGTCGTAGTCGTAGCCCTCGTCGTCGTTCGCGGCGCCGTCCGCCTGCGCCTGGTTTCGGGTAGGGGGTACCGCGGTCATGGCTCTCCTCATACGGAAAGGGGCGGGGACAGACGGGTGGGTCAGCGCAGGCGCAGGGCCTTCATCGCCTTCAGGGACAGGCTCATCACGGCCGCGTACTTCTCGTCGTCCATGCCGAAGGACGGCGCGAGCGGCATCAGCCGCTGCTGGGCGACGGTCTGGGCCTCGGTGTACTTGAGGATGCCCTCGGAGCCGTGGCGGCGGCCGAGGCCGGAGTCCTTCATGCCGCCCATCGGCGACTGCACGCTGCCGTAGGCGGGGGCGTACCCCTCGTTGATGTTGACCGTGCCGGTCCGCAGACGGGCGGCGACGGCGTGGCCGCGGCGCGAGTCCTTCGTCCAGACGGAGGAGTTGAGGCCGTACGGCGTCCCGTTCGCGAGGGCGATCACCTCGTCCTCGTCCGAGAAGCGGTAGACGGAGACGACCGGGCCGAAGGTCTCCTCGGAGCAGACGGCCATCGGGGCCTCGACGCCGTCGAGGATGGTCGGCTCGTAGAAGAGCGGGCCGATGTCGGGGCGGGCGACGCCGCCGGCGATGAGCGTGGCGCCCTTGGCGACGGCCTCGTCGACGTGCTTGGTGACCGTCTCCAGCTGCCGCTCGCCGACGAGGGAGCCCATGTCCGCCCCGTACGCGAGGGAGCTGCCGAGCCGCATGGCCTTGGTCCGGGCCGCGAAGCGCTCCAGGAAGGCGTCGGCGACGGACTCGTGCACGTACAGCCGCTCGATGGAGATGCAGAGCTGGCCCGCGGAGGAGAAGCAGGCGCGGACGGCTCCGGCGGCGGCCTTCTCGACGTCCGCGTCCTCCAGGACGAGCATCGCGTTCTTTCCGCCGAGCTCCAGGGAGACGCCGACGAGCCGGGCGGCGGCGCCCTGGGCGACCTCGCGGCCCGTGCGGGTGGAGCCGGTGAACGAGACGTAGTCGGCGTGCTTGACCACCTCGGGGCCGACGACGGGGCCCTCGCCGATGACGACCTGGAAGACCTCGGCGGGCAGGCCCGCCTCTATCAGCAGGTCACGAGCCCAGAGCGCGGTCAGCGCGGTCTCCGTGTCCGGCTTCATGACGACCGCGTTGCCGGAGACGAAGGCCGGGAGCGCGTCGCCGACGGAGAGCTCCAGCGGGTAGTTCCAGGGCGCGATCTGGCCGACGACCCCGCGCGGCTGGCGCAGCTCGGTGACCTTGGTGAGGGTCGGTACGACGCCGGTGTGGCGCTTCGCGCGCAGGTACGAGGCGGCCTTGCGGCCGTAGTGGCGGGCGGCGACGCAGACCGCCTGGACCTCCTCGTGCGCGTGCAGGCGGGCCTTGCCGGTCTCCAGCTGGATCAGGTCGAGGATCTCGGACTGGCGCTGGAGGACGAGGTCGTGGAAGCGGAGCAGGACGGCGGCGCGGGCCCTGACCGGGGTCGCGGCCCAGACGGGCTGGGCGGCGCGGGCGCGTGCGAAGGCCTCGGCGACGTCCTCGGGGGTGGACTCGGGCAGCTCGGCGAGCCGCTCCCCGGTGAAGGGGGTGTGGTTCGCGGTCCGGCCGGAGCCGATGACGCCGCGGGTCAGCCGGGCGACCACCTCGGGCGTCACGACGTCGGCGGCGGTACGCGCGCCGGCGGGCGCGGGCGCGACAGGGTTGTTCGCGCCGGCGGGCACGACGCCCTTCACGGCGGGGACGTCGGAAACCGGGAGGGCGGCGGGGGCCTGCGAGTCCGTCATGAAGGCGAGCGTATGCGGCGGGCTGCCCTTTGGGTACCCGTCGGTAACGCGTTTTCCGTGCATGCGCGCATCGCGCCAGTGATCACTGGCACATAAGCCCTGATCAGCGGCTTACGGTCGACGGGGGCCGGGCGGGGAGAAATTTCCCGACCGCCCTGGGGCCGCCCGGACATCGCCCGGACCCTGCGGGGCGCGGGTCAGTCGCCCGGTGCCCGCCAGTGCTGGAGCACGATGTCGAACTGCTCCCGCGTCGTCTCCCAGCTCGACTCCGGCGAGGACATGTACACGGCGTACTCCGTGCCGTCGTCCGCGTAGTAGAACTGGTCGATCGCGTGCCGCCGCCCCGGGAACGTCTTCTTCTCGTTCCAGGTGAACTCCCAGAGGCAGGAGCGGACCTGGTCGCGGTAGGTCGTCTGGATCAGCTTCACGCGCTGGTACTCGGGAAGCCGCGTCTCCACGGTCTTCTCCAGGTCCTGCGCGTGCATGTACGGGTTCTCGAAGTCCGGCTTCCGGTCGATGCTGATCCGGATGCGGTGGCGGCCGTTGTCGGGCGTGTAGTCGATCTGGTCGCCCTCCTTCTGCCGCTTCCAGCCGTCGGGTACGAGGAGGCTGAAGCCCGCGGGGTCGTCGACGCGGTGCCAGCCGGCCGGGACGGCGTCCGCGGTGCCGTCGGCGTTCTTGGTGACCGGAGGGGCGGTGGCGTGGGTACCCGGACGGTCGCCGCCCATGAAGTTCATCGCCGCGTAGACGGCGCCGCCCGCGACGAGGCCGGCGAGCAGCGCGGCGGGGACGATCGTGCGCCAGCGGCCTCGGGAGGCGGAAACGGAGGAGGGGGAAGGCGCGGGGGTGGCGGAGGACGGGTCGGTCGGGTGGGGCCAGCGGGAGGTGGGGGCCACGGTGGCGCCGGGCACGGGGCTGAACTCCGTACCGGACAGGCCGGTTCCGTTCTGCCCGCCCGACTCGCGGCCCGACTGGCGGTCCTGCTCGCGGCCCTGCTCGCGGCCCTGCTCGCGGCCCTGCTCGCGGCGGCCCTGCGTGCGAGGCGTCTCGCGGGCCGCCTCGGCGCCCGTCTCCCCGCCGGCCGGGCCGGCCAGTTCCCGCCGCGTCACGCGCTGGGTCGGGACGTACGCCTGGGCCGCGTCCGACGCGCGCCCCTCCATCGCGTCGAGCAGCATCCGCTCGGCCTCGTCCGCGCGCGGCCGGTTCTCCGGCTCCTTGCGCAGCAGCGCCACGATGACGGACGCCAGCGCCCCCGCCTTCTCGGGGTGCGGCGGCTCCTCGGTCACCACGGCCTGCATGGTGCTGATCGGCGAGCTCCTGCGGAACGGCGAGACGCCCTCGACCGCCGTGTACAGCGTGGCGCCGAGGGACCAGAGGTCGGAGGCGGGACCGGGATCGCCGCCCTGTACCCGCTCGGGCGCCAGGTAGTCGATGGAGCCGACGATCTCACCGGTCTGGGTGATCGTGGCGTCCCCCTCGATCGCCGCGATCCCGAAGTCGGTGATGAGGACGCGCCCGTCCCGCGCGAGCAGGACGTTCCCCGGCTTGACGTCCCGGTGCAGCACCCCGGCCGCATGCGCGGCCCGCAGGGCGCCGAGGACGTGCAGCCCCACCCGTGCCGCCTCGCGCGGCTCGATCGTGCCCGCCTCCTTGGCGGCGTCGGCGAGCGAGGGCCCGTCGACGTACTGCATGACGATCCACGGACGGTTGTCGTGCTCCAGGACGTCGTGGACGGTGACCACGCCCGGGTGGGTGATCCGGGCGGCGGCACGCGCCTCCTTCTGCGTCCGTGCGTGCAGGACGAGCCGGTCGGCCTCGGCCACGAACCGGCCCGCCGTCAACTCCTTCACGGCCACGACGCGGTGCAGCACCTCGTCGTGCGCGCGCCAGACCTTGCCCATGCCGCCACGGCCGATGCACTCGCCAAGCCGGTAGCGACCGGCGAGCAACAGCCCCGCCCCTGTGCTCTGAGAATGTTCCACTTGCCCCCGCCCGTTCCTTCGAGTGCCAGGTTACGGAGGGGACCACGGGCGGCGGAACCTCGGGGCGGCCATAGGAACATCACTGTGACCAGGGGACGGTGACATTCCGACGGAGGACCCGGCCGAAGGGCGCGGCGGGAGTCTGCGGAAGGCCCGGATCAGCGTCCGGGGCGGAAGGTCCTCGACGCCTCGTCGTGGATCGCGGAGACCTTGTCGCGCTGCCCGCTCGGGCCGATGACCTGGACGACGTAGTACCGGCCGCCGTCGATCAGCGCCAGGTTCCGGACGAAGACCTCACGGCCCGTACTGTCCAGCCACCAGTAACTTCCCGTCGCCGTCGCCGTCGTGCCGATGTCCACCCGGCGCGCGTCGTCGACGTCCGACCAGCTGGACGCGCGCCAGGGCTCCAGCTCGCGCTCCTTGGAGTTCTGGTACTCCAAGGGATCGGCGCCGTTGTCCCCGACGGAGTCCCGGCCGGGGACGACGATCATCGTGAAATCGCCGCTGGTGTAGCGCACTTGGCCGGCGTCGTTGATCGGACTGCGCCGCCAGCCCTTCGGCACCCCGACGCTGAATCCCTCCGGGTCCCGCTGGAGGACGTACCCGGCGGCCGGGGCGGGCCCGGTCGAGGCCGCGGCGGGCGGGGCCGTGGTTTTCGCGGGGGGCGGGGTGGCCGGCTTCGCGCTCGGCTTCTCCGTGCTCGGCCGGGTACTGGGTTGCGTACTGGGCTCCGTGGACGGCTCGGCGGTCCGCGTCGAGGGGGCGGTCGCCGGGGGCGCGGAAGCCGTCGGCCCGGCGGGCGTCTCCGACTGGCGGGGCATGAAGAAGACGGCGTACGCGAAGGCTCCGCCGACCAGGACCAGGACGGCGAGCAGGAGCGTACGGCCGAGGGAACGCGAGGAACCGCCCGCGCGGGGCGTGCGCGGCGGGCGGGGCGTGCGCGGTGGGCGGGGGGCGCGCCGGGGGACCTCCTCGCGGAACTCCGGCTGGTACGTCCCTTCCTGGTACGCCTCTTCCCGGTACGCCTCCTGCCGCTGCCCCGCCTCGTGGAACTCCTCGTGGAGCTCCTCGCGGAAATCCCGGCGGTACTCCTCGCGGTACTCCGGCTCCTGCGGTCGCGCTTCCTCCGTGCGGCGGGCCGCCGGGCGCGGGTCCTTGCCCCGCTTGTGCCGGTGCCGACCCGCCCCCGAGTCCGCCCCCGCGCGCCGGAGGCGCCGGCGCACGAGTTCGCCGCGGCGCCGGACGATCGGCAGCCGCGTCGCGTCGAACGACTGCGGCGGTACGGCTCCGAAGCCCGTGTCAGGTTCCGGCGCCGAACGGACGAGGGAACGCAGCCAGCCGCGCAGCTCCTCGAAATCGGGCCGCTCGGTGGGGTCCTGGCGCAGCAGCGACTCCACGACCGGGCGCAGCGGACCGCACTCCTCCGCGAAGGCCGGCGGCTCGGCACAGACCAGCTGGACGAGTTCGGCGGCGCTGTCCTCCGGGTAGGGCGCGTGCCCCTGGACGGCCCTGTAGAGGAGCGCGCCGAGCGCCCAGAGGTCGGTGGCGGGGCCGATCGGCGGGGCGAGCCGCCAGTTCTCGTGCACGGGGCCGGCCTGCTCGGGCGCCCAGCGCTCGGTGACGGCACCGACGACGGCGATCCGGGTCTGCCGGGCCCGCTCGGCGGCCAGCCGCGTGGTGGGCCCGCGATGGGCCGGCACCGAGGACGTGGCCGAGGACGGTACGGCGAACCGCTCGGGCCCGGGAACCCCTGCGGGCGCCGGGAGGACGGGCTCCGGGGTCGCGGCCGTGTACCCGGCGGGCAGCGCGGGACGCCCCGAACCGGGCAGTACGGAGCCGCCGCCCGCCGGGATCGGCCCGTCGCCGTCCCGCGAGGCGTGCGGGCCGTCGCTCCAGCTGCCCTTGAGGTGGGCGCGCGGCGCGGGCCCGGAGGGCGGGCCGCCGTAGGTCGCGTCATCGTCGTCGTCATCGTCGTCGTCCGCCGCCTGCGACCACCACTGCGGCTCGGGCGCACCGGAAGCGGGCACGGGAGCGGGCGGCGGCACGGGTACGGGGAGGGGCGCGGGTACGGGGAGGGGCGCGGGTACGGGTACGGGCTCCGCGGACGGGGGCTGCTCCGTGCCGGGCTCCACCGGCGCCGGGCGCTGGACCGGCAGCGCGCCCGACTCGCCGAGCCGGGCCGCCGCACGCGTCGCGGCGCGGTAGGCGGCGATGGCCCCGGCGCGCGCGGCCCGGACGTCGGCGGTGGGCGGCGCGGGGAGCGCGGGAGGCTCGGGGCCGGTCCGTGACCCGCCGGCAGCCCTCGCGGCGGCACCGTACGGATCGGCTCCGTACGGGGTGGGGGCCGGATCGGGGGCGGGCACGGGCTCGGTCTCCAGGTTCGTCACGGTGGCCTCGTAGGGGAGGTACTCGACCCCTTCGACGCCGTCGCCGTCGTCCTGGGCAGCGCCGTACGGGTCCTCGAACTCCCCGCTCTCCGCCGCCTCCGCCTCTCCGTGCGCCTCCCCGTACTCCTCCGCCTCCTCGTACTCGTCCTCGGCTTCCTCGCCCTCCTCCTCGCCCTCCTCCTCGTCCTCCTCCGCTTCCTCGTACTCCTCGTACTCCTCGTAGACCTCGGCCTCGTACACATCGGCGTACTCGGAGACGGGAGCGGACGCGACACCGGGCGGCGCCACTCCCGGCAGGCCGTCCCCGAAGCCCGTCCCGAACCCGCCGCCGTCACCCTGCTCGGGCACGGGCGCGTACCCGCACAGGGCCTCCTCGGCGGCGCCCACCGCGAGCCCCGTGAGGACCACGCGCCCGTCGTCGCAGACGAGGACGGTCCGGGCGGTGATGTTCCGGTGGACCCAGCCGTGGGCGTGGAGGGCGCGCAGGGCGGTGAGGACGTCGGCGCCGATCTCGGCCGCGCGGTACGGGTTCAGGGGGCGCTCCGCGAGGAGCGCGGCGAGCGGCCTCGCCGCCACGACCTCGCTCACTATCCACAGCGAGCCCGCTTCGGCGAAGACGTCGAAGACCTGGTCGAGGAGCGGGTGATCGGGGATCTGCGCGGCGGCCTGGGCCGCCTCGATCGCCCGGCGCACGACGGGCTCGGCCGGCCGCCGGGTCGCCCGCCCCGCGGCGCCGTGGGCCCGGTCGGGGCCGTCCGCGCCGTCCAGCACCTCGGCGTCGACGAACTCAGGCAGCGGCACCTGGCGGACCAGGACCTCCTGTCCGCTGTACGTGTCGAAGGCGCGCGTCTCGGTGACGTCGTACGCCCCCGGGTCCGCGCCCGTCCCGGCCGACGCCAGCGGCAGGCGGTAGCGGTCGGCGAGCACCCTTCCCGCGTAGTCGTCCACGACGCCTCCCCACGCGAGTCAGTCAATTCCGGTCCGCCGTCGAGCAGTTAGCGACCTCGGTCGACTGCTTCCGGCTCACGAACTCTCACGATACGTGGGACCGGTCAGTCCTTGGGGCTGAACGTGGCGAACGCCGTCTCCCGCAGCGTCCGGCACTCCTCGCCGTCCCACGCGTCCGCCCGGCAGGTGATCATGATCGAGTAGCCGTGCTTGTCGTCGACCTTGAAGCCGCGGTTGAGGACCCGGACGGGCTGGCCCTTCTGCGTCCGCGTGAACTCCCAGTCGGCGACCGTCGGATACCCCTTGTAGGAGACGGTCCTGATGCCGATGTGGCGGTAGTCCTGGCTGGTGACGGCCACGCCGCCCTGGGCGAGGGCCCAGGCGGTCGCCGCGTTGTCCTTCGGGCTGGCGTTGAAGTCCACCTGGACGCGCGGGAAGCCGCCGTGCTCGCTGAGTATCACGCCGAGGTCGTAGCCCCGTATCGAGCTGGGCTTGAAGGTGCCGGGGACCGCCACGGAGAAGCGCAGCTTGTCGTTGGTGACGAGCGCGTAGCCCGCGGGCAGCACCGCGCCCTTGCCACCGCCGCCGGTGGTGCCGGTGGGCGTGACACCGCCCTTCCCGTCCGTGGAACCGTTCGAGCCGTCCGATCCGGTCGAGGAGTTCGAGCCCGTCGAGCCGTTCGCGCCGCTGGAGCCGTCGGAGCCGGTGCTGCCGGTGCTGCCGGGCTGCACGCCGCCCTGCTGCCCGGGGCCGCCCACGCCGCCGTCGGACCCGGAACCGGAACCGGAACCGTCGGCCCCGGCGGAGCCGTCGCCTCCGGCCGAGGCGCCGGCCGAGGCCGTGGTGCCGCCGTCGCCCTTGCCCTGGTTGCCCTCGTCGCTCCCGCCGCCGAGGGAGACCGCGAGGATCGTGCCGAGTATGGCGAGGACGGCGACCGCGGCGATGATGATCAGCGTGCGCCGCGGAACGACGTCGGTCAGCGGCGCGCGGGCCGGGGCCGGCTTGCCGTCACCCCGCAGCGGCTCGGTCGCGAGCCGGGGCCGCGGCCGGGCGTCGGGCCCCGCGGCCTGACCGGCCGTCGGCTCGGCCTTCACGGAAGCGGCCGCGTTCCGTACGGACTTCAGCGCCCCGCGCATCCGGTCGGCCGGCGCGTCGGGCCCCTTGCCGGCCGCGGGAACCTCCGGGGTCCCGGCGGGGCGAGGCGGCAGCGGTACGACCGTGGTGACCTCGGCCGAGGCCGCGGGCGCCGCCTCGGGCGCGTCGAGCACGGCCCGCAGCAGGACCCGCGCACGGGCGTCGTCGAGCCGCTGCGCCGGGTCCTTGGCCAGGAGCCCGTAGATGACCTGCTCCAGCTCGGGCGTCGCGTTCTTCGGCGGGTCGACCGGCTCGGTCATCACCGCCGTGAGCGTGGCGATCGCGGAGCCCTTGTCGTACGGCGGATTGCCCTCGACCGCCGCGTAGATGAGCCCGCCGAGCGACCACAGGTCGGCGGCGGGGCCGGGCTTCTGGCCCCGGGCGCGCTCCGGCGAGATGTACGAGGGGGCGCCGACGAGCATGCCGGTGGAGGTGATCGAGGGGTCGCCCTCGACCTGGGCGATGCCGAAGTCGGTCAGGACGACGCGGCCGTCCTCCGCGATCAGCACGTTGGACGGCTTCACGTCGCGGTGGAGGATGCCCTCGCGGTGCGCCGAACGCAGGACGTCGAGGATGGCGAGGCCGACCTCGGCCGCGCGCCGGGGCGTGAGCGTGCCGTCCTCGCGGACGGCGTCGGCGAGGGACTTGCCCTCGATGAGCTCCATGACGATCCACGGACGGTCGTCCTCGTCGACCACGTCGAAGACGGTCACCGCGCCGTTGTTCCGGACCCGGGCGATGGCCTTCGCCTCGCGCAGGGTCCGGGTGATGAGGCGTCGCTTCTCGTCCTCGTCGATGCTGCTCGGGAAGCGGAGCTCCTTGACGGCGACGTGCCGGCCGAGGGTCTCGTCGACCGCGCGCCACACCGTTCCCATGCCGCCGCGTCCGAGGACGACGCCGAGCCGGTAGCGCCCGGCGAGGAGACGGCCTTCCGAGGCCGTGTCCTTGCGGAGCCGGTCGCCGCCGAAGCTCGCGCCGGCGCCGTCCCCGGCACCGAACCCGCCCGAACCGGTCGACGGCTCGGTCCCCCGCAGCCGCCCACCGGAACCGGCGGCCGCCACGGCCGCACCGGTGCCCGCGCCCGGACCCGTACCGGCGGCCGGGCCGGAACCCGCCACCCCGTCAGAGCCCGTCGCCCCGTCAGAGTCCTTGCCCGCGACGCCCGATTCCACCGCGTCCCGCACGACTCCGTCAGCGCCCTTCACGCCCTCGGCGCGCTCGGCGCCGTCGGCCGCCCCCACGCCCTCGGCCGCCCTGGCGTCCGTGACCGCTTCGACGTCCACGACGTCCTCGACGCCCTTCGCGTCCCGCGGGCTCCGCTCCGCCTCGCGCGCGGCCGGGACCGCTCCTCGGTCGCCGTCGGTCGCGGCCCCCGCGGCGGCGTCCCGCCGGGGGTCCTTCGCCGTGTCCCGCGACTGCTCCGCCTCCGACATGCGTCCCCTCTGCGATCCCTGATCTCCGCCGCGACTGCCGCTTCCGGCGCGATGTGGTAACCGGCCCTGGAAGAGAGGCCATTGTCCCTCACTTCGGGAAGGGTGCCGCCCCCGGGTCCGTACTCCGGGATGACGACGCCCCAGGACACCCCCCGGGTTCCCCCGGGACCCCGGCGGACACGGACGTCCCGTCAGATCGGCACGATGTCCGGCGCCCCGAGCCGGGCCGCGTCCGCCGTCAGATCGTCCGGCTGGCGCTGCGACTCCCTCTCGGCCTCGACTCTCTTCTCGTAGTGCTCGACCTCCTTGTCGACCTGGCGGGCGTCCCAGCCGAGGACGGGCGCCATCAGCTCCGCGCACTCGCGCGCGCTCCGCGTCCCGCGGTCGAAGGTCTCGATGGAGATCCTGGTCCGCCGGGTGAGGACGTCGTCGAGGTGGCGGGCGCCCTCGTGCGAGGCCGCGTAGACGATCTCGGCGCGCAGGTAGTCGTCGGCTCCGGTGAGCGGACGGCCGAGGTCCGGTTCTGCGGCGATCAGTTCGAGGACCTCCTCCGCCAGGGAGCCGTACCGGTTGAGGAGGTGCTCGACGCGGACGACGTGCAGTCCGGTCCGCGCCGCCGTTCTCGCCCGGGCGTTCCACAGCGCCCGGTACCCCTCGGCGCCGAGGAGCGGGATGTCCTCGGTGACGCAGGGGGCGACTCGCTGGTCGAGGCCGTGCACGGCCTCGTCGACCGCGTCCTTCGCCATCACGCGGTACGTCGTGTACTTGCCGCCGGCCACCACGACGAGGCCGGGGACCGGATGGGCGACGGTGTGCTCGCGGGAGAGCTTGCTCGTGGCGTCGGACTCGCCGGCGAGCAGGGGCCGCAGGCCCGCGTAGACGCCCTGGACGTCGTCGCGGGTGAGCGGGGTGGCGAGCACCGTGTTCACGTGCTCCAGGAGGTAGTCGATGTCGGCGCTGGAGGCGGCCGGGTGGGCCTTGTCGAGGTCCCAGTCGGTGTCGGTGGTGCCGACGATCCAGTGGCGTCCCCACGGGATGACGAAGAGGACGGACTTCTCGGTGCGCAGGATGAGTCCGGTGGTCGAGTGGATGCGGTCCTTGGGGACCACGAGGTGGATGCCCTTGGACGCGCGGACGTGGAACTGGCCGCGCTCGCCGATGAGGGCCTGGGTGTCGTCCGTCCACACCCCGGTCGCGTTGACGACCTGGCGGGCCCTGATCTCGTACGAGCCGCCGGACTCGACGTCCTGGACGGTCGCGCCGACGACCCGCTCGCCCTCGCGGAGGAAGCCGACGACCCGGGCACGACTGGCGGCCCTGGCCCCGTAGGCCGCGGCGGTGCGGACGAGGGTGGTGACGAAGCGGGCGTCGTCCATCTGGGCGTCGTAGTACTGGAGGGCGCCGACCAGGGCGTCCTTCCGGAGGCAGGGCGCGACCCGGAGGGCACCGCGCCGGGAGAGGTGGCGGTGGACGGGGAGGCCCCGGCCGTGGCCCGAGGACATCGACATCGCGTCGTACAGCGCGACGCCCGAGCCCGCGTAGAACCGCTCCCAGCCCTTGTGCTGGAGCGGATACAGGAAGGGAACGGGCTTCACGAGATGCGGTGCGAGCCGCTCCAGGAGCAGACCGCGCTCCTTGAGGGCCTCCCGCACGAGAGCGAAGTCGAGCATCTCCAGGTAGCGCAGGCCGCCGTGGATGAGCTTGCTGGAGCGGCTCGACGTGCCCGAGGCCCAGTCGCGGGCCTCGACGATGCCGGTGGAGAGGCCTCTGGTGACGGCGTCGAGGGCGGTCCCGGCGCCGACGACCCCCGCGCCGACGACCAGCACGTCCAACTCACGCTCCGCCATGGCCGCGAGCGCCTCGGTGCGCTCGGCGGGGCCCAGTGTCGCTGTCCTCACCACTGCCGCCTCCCGTCGTCCTCCGTCGTCCGTCCGCACGGACCCGTGCCCGCGCCCGTGCGGCGAGCCGCCGGCCTCGATCCGCGAGTCGCGCGACGCGAGCCGCGCCCGCACGCCCGGCGAGCCACCCGCTGTGGCGTGGCTCACAGACTTGATTCTGTCCCCCTCCGCCGACATCAGCCACCGCCCCGCCGCCACCCTGTGGATAACACTCGGCGATCTTCCGCCCCACAATGCCGCATATCGGTCATATTTACGCCTAGTCTGACATCCCCCGGCCCGGCTACTGGGAAGGACGGCCCATCCCCCATGCCCGCTGATCTCGCCGTCATCGGCCTCGGCCACCACGGACTCCCCCTCGCCCAGGCCGCCACCGCCGCAGGCATCGACACCATCGGCTACGACACGGACCCCCGTCCGGCGGCCGAGCTCTCCGCCGGCCGCTCCCCCGTCGACGGCTCCCTCACCGCTCCCGAGATCCGCCGCATGCTCGCGGGGGGCTTCCGGCCGACCACCAACACCGCGGAGCTCGGCCGCGTCCGCACCGCCGTCCTCTGCGGGCCGACCCCCCTCGGCCCCGACCGGACCCTCGACCTCACCGCCGTCACCGAGGCGGCCCGCACGCTCGCCACGCGGCTGCGCCCCCACACCACCGTCATCCTGGAGTCCCCGGTCCCGCCGGGAACCACCGAGGGCCACCTGCGCGACGTCCTGGAGATCGGCTCGGGGCTCCGCGCGGGCCGCGACTTCCACCTCGCGTACTCCCCCGGCCGCCTCGACCCCGGCAACCGCACCCACGGCTTCTCCGGTACGCCCAAGGTCATCGGCGGCCTCACCCCGGCCTGTACGGAGTCGGCCGCCGCCTTCTACGGCCGGCTGACGGACAAGGTCGTCCGCGCACGCGGGCCCCGCGAGGCCGAGACGGTCAAGATCCTCGAAACCAACTTCCGGCACGTCAACATCGCGCTCGTCAACGAGATGGCGGTCCTCTGCCACGAGCTCGGCGTGGACCTCTGGGACGTCATCCGCTGCGCCGAGACCAAGCCCTTCGGCTTCCAGGCCTTCCGCCCCGGCCCGGGCGTCGGCGGCCACGGCGCCCCCGTCGACACGATCGGCGGCCACCGCCCGCTCCGCCTCGTCGAACTCGCCGGCCAGGTCAACGAGCGCATGCCCCAGTACGTCGTCCAGCGCGCCGCGACCCTCCTCAACGAGCACGGCAAGTCGGCCCGCGGCGCCCGGGTCCTGCTGCTCGGGATCACGTACAAGCCCGACCTCCCCGACCGCCAGGGCTCCCCCGCCGACGAGATCGCACGCCGCCTCATGGACCTGGGCGCGGCCGTCAGCTACCACGACCCGCACGCCCCCGACTGGCGCGCCGGCGAGGTCCCCGTCCCGCGCGCGGACTCCCTCTACGAGGCCGCCGCCCACGCCGACCTGACGATCCTGCTCCAGCACCACCGGACCTACGACCTCCAGGGGCTCGCGGTCAAGGCCCAGCTGCTCCTCGACACCCGGGGCGCCACGCCGGCCGGGACGGCCCACCGCCTCTGAGCAGTCCCTCCGAAGGAACCGGAATCCCCTGTGCCGCCGTCACAGGCGGCTCCTAGCCTCCGGGTCCGCGGGCGGCGTGTAGTTCGGCGCCCTGACGAGCGCCTGGAACGAGGGCAAGGACCCCCTGACGTTCCGCTTCCTCGGCATCGCCGCCTTCGCCGCGTTCTCCGGCGCCCGGAAGGCCGCCGCCTGACCCGTACGCGCGCGCGTGCACCCGTACCCGTACCCGTACCTGTACCTGTACCTGTACGCGGAAGGGCCCCGCACCGAAACCGGTGCGGGGCCCTTCCCCGTACGACGAAACAGACGGTCAGCGCTTGTGCTGGGCGTCCGCGACGGTGACCTCGACGCGCTGGAACTCCTTGAGCTCCGTGTAGCCCGTGGTGGCCATGGCGCGGCGCAGGGCGCCGAAGAAGTTCATCGAGCCGTCGGGGCGGTGCGACGGGCCCGCGAGGATCTCCTCGGTGGTGCCGACGATGCCGAGGTCGACGAGCTTGCCGCGCGGCACGTCCTCGTGGACGGCCTCCATGCCCCAGTGGTGGCCCTTGCCGGGCGCGTCCACGGCGCGGGCCAGCGGGGAGCCGATCATCACCGAGTCGGCGCCGCAGGCGATGGCCTTCGGGAGGTCGCCGGACCAGCCGACGCCGCCGTCGGCGATGACGTGGACGTACCGGCCGCCGGACTCGTCCATGTAGTCGCGGCGGGCGGCGGCCACGTCGGCGACGGCGGTCGCCATCGGGACCTGGATGCCGAGCACGTTGCGCGTGGTGTGGGCCGCGCCACCGCCGAAGCCGACGAGGACGCCCGCCGCGCCGGTGCGCATGAGGTGCAGGGCCGCGGTGTACGTGGCGCAGCCGCCGACGATGACCGGGACGTCGAGCTCGTAGATGAACTGCTTCAGGTTCAGCGGCTCGGCGGCGCCGGAGACGTGCTCGGCGGAGACCGTCGTGCCGCGGATGACGAAGATGTCCACGCCGGCGTCGACGACGGCCTTGGAGAACTGCGCGGTGCGCTGCGGGGAGAGCGCGGCGGCGGTGACGACACCGGAGTCGCGCACCTCCTTGATGCGCTGCCCGATCAGCTCTTCCTTGATCGGGGCGGCGTAGATCTCCTGCAGACGGCGGGTCGCGGTCTCCTCGTCCAGCTCCGCGATCTCGTCGAGGAGCGGCTGCGGGTCCTCGTACCGCGTCCAGAGCCCTTCCAGGTTCAGGACGCCGAGGCCGCCGAGCTCGCCGATGCGGATGGCGGTCTGCGGCGAGACGACCGAGTCCATGGGAGCCGCCAGGAAGGGCAGCTCGAAGCGGTAGGCGTCGATCTGCCAGGCGATCGAGACCTCCTTCGGGTCCCGGGTGCGCCGGCTCGGTACGACGGCGATGTCGTCGAACGCGTACGCCCTGCGGCCGCGCTTGCCGCGCCCGATCTCGATCTCAGTCACGATGTGTGGCCTTTCCCTCTACGTCTGCGCCTACCAGTATCCCCGACACAAGCGTGAGGGACGGTCCCGGTCATATGCCGGAACCGCCCCTCACGTGTCACGCACCGCTAGGGCGTCACTTCCTGCTGTAGTTCGGCGCCTCGACGGTCATCTGGATGTCGTGCGGGTGGCTCTCCTTGAGGCCCGCGGACGTGATCCGGACGAAGCGGCCCTTCGACTCCATCTCCTCGATGGAGGCGGCACCCACGTAGCCCATGGTCTGGCGGAGGCCGCCGACGAGCTGGTGCAGGACGTTGGCGAGCGGGCCGCGGTAGGGCACCTGGCCCTCGATGCCCTCGGGCACGAGCTTGTCGTCGGAGGCGACGTCGGCCTGGAAGTAGCGGTCCTTCGAGTACGACTTGGCCTGGCCGCGCGACTGCATGGCGCCGAGCGAGCCCATGCCGCGGTACGACTTGAACTGCTTGCCGTTGATGAAGAGGAGCTCGCCGGGCGACTCCTCACAGCCCGCGAGGAGGCTGCCGAGCATCACGGTGTCGGCGCCGGCGGCGAGCGCCTTGCCGATGTCGCCGGAGTACTGGAGGCCACCGTCGCCGATCAGCGGGACGCCGGCGGCGCGGGCCGCGAGGGACGCCTCGTAGATGGCGGTGACCTGCGGGACGCCGATGCCGGCGACCACGCGGGTGGTGCAGATGGAGCCGGGGCCCACGCCGACCTTGATGCCGTCGACGCCGGCGTCGATCATCGCCTGCGCGCCGTCACGCGTGGCGACGTTGCCGCCGATCACGTCGACGTTGACGCTGGACTTGATCTTCGACATCCAGCTCAGGGCGTTGCTGTTGTGGCCGTGCGAGGTGTCGACGATGAGGAAGTCGACACCGACGGCGGCGAGCGCCTGGGCGCGCTCCAGCGCCTCGGGGCTGGCACCGACGGCGGCACCGACGAGCAGACGGCCCTCGGAGTCCTTCGCGGCGTTCGGGTACTTCTCCGCCTTGACGAAGTCCTTGACGGTGATGAGGCCCTTGAGGACGCCGTCGTCGTCGACGAGCGGAAGCTTCTCGATCTTGTGGCGGCGCAGCAGCTCGATGGCGTCGACGCCGGAGATGCCGACCTTGCCGGTGACGAGCGGCATCGGGGTCATGACCTCGCGCACCTGGCGGCTGCGGTCCGACTCGAAGGCCATGTCACGGTTGGTGACGATGCCGAGCAGCTTGCCGTCCGGGTTGGTGACCGGGACACCGCTGATGCGGAACTTGGCGCACAGCGCGTCCGCCTCGGCGAGCGTCGCCTCGGGGTGCACGGTGATGGGGTCGGTGACCATGCCCGACTCGGACCGCTTCACCAGGTCGACCTGGTTGACCTGGTCCTCGATGGAGAGGTTGCGGTGCAGCACGCCGACGCCGCCGAGGCGCGCCATGGCGATGGCCATGCGGGACTCGGTGACCTTGTCCATCGCGGCGGAGAGCAGCGGGATGTTCACGCGGACGTTGCGCGAGATGCGGGACGAGGTGTCGACCGCGTTCGGGAGCACCTCGGACGCTCCCGGCAGCAGCAGCACGTCGTCGTAGGTCAGCCCGAGTGTCGCGAATTTCTCGGGCACTCCGTCGACGTTTGCAGTCATGACACCTTCCCCAATGGCCTTGATCGGTGCGGATGTCCATGCTAACGGCCTTGGGCGGTGTCTCATTCCACGACCATGATCAGCGAGGAGCTTTGGACGTTCGCACGTGTACGAAAGGGATGAGTGGCGCGGTCGACGCTTACTGCTCGGCCAGCGCCCGCAGCCTGCTGAGCGCGCGGTGCTGCGCGACCCGGACGGCCCCCGGGGACATGCCGAGCATCTGGCCGGTCTCCTCGGCGGTCAGCCCGACGGCGACGCGCAGGACGAGCAGCTCGCGCTGGTTCTCCGGAAGGTTGGCGAGCAGCTTCTTGGCCCACTCGGCGTCGTCGCTGAGGAGCGCGCGCTCCTCGGGGCCGAGGGAGTCGTCGGGTCGCTCGGGCATCTCGTCGGAGGGCACGGCCGTGGACCCGGGGTGCCGCATGGCGGCCCGCTGGAGGTCGGCGACCTTGTGTCCGGCGATGGCGAAGACGAAGGCCTCGAAGGGCCTGCCGGTGTCCTTGTAGCGCGGGAGCGCCATGAGGACGGCGACGCAGACTTCCTGGGCGAGGTCCTCCACGAAGTGGCGCGCGTCACCCGGCAGCCGGTTGAGGCGGGTGCGGCAGTACCGCAGGGCGAGCGGATGGACACGCGCGAGGAGATCGTGCGTGGCCTGGGCGTCGCCGTCGACCGCGCGGCGCACGAGCGCGGCGATCTCCCCCTGCCCGGCGGGCACGGGAGAACCCACGGTCTCGTCGTCGCGCATCGCTCCATGGTGCCCCGACGCTCCTGCGTTCGCGGCACCGCGTCCGTAGTTGTGCACCGAAGCGTTATGAGCAGGTGCGCCGGCACTCATCTCCCGCGCCCTCCCCTCCCGCTCGACCGACTCGTCCCCGAGGAACTCCGCATCCTCCACACCTCAAGGATGCGGCATTCCGCGGGGAAGTGACACAAGCCCACCCCGTCCGCCTCTCGGCGGACGCGATCGAGGACGGGGAGGGCGCCGGTGACCTGCGACTCAGCGCACCAGACCCCAGCGGAATCCGAGCGCCACGGCGTGCGCGCGGTCCGAGGCGCCGAGCTTCTTGAAGAGGCGCCGGGCGTGGGTCTTGACGGTGTCCTCGGAGAGGAAGAGCTCGCGCCCGATCTCCGCGTTGGACCGGCCGTGGCTCATGCCCTCCAGGACCTGGATCTCGCGCGCGGTGAGCGTGGGCGCGGCGCCCATCTCGGCCGAGCGGAGGCGGCGGGGGGCGAGCCGCCAGGTCGGGTCGGCGAGCGCCTGCGTGACGGTGGCCCGCAGCTCGGCGCGCGAGGCGTCCTTGTGCAGGTACCCGCGGGCGCCGGCGGCGACCGCGAGCGCGACGCCGTCGAGGTCCTCCGCGACCGTCAGCATGATGATCCGGGCGCCGGGGTCCGCGGAGAGCAGCCGGCGGACGGTCTCGACGCCGCCCAGGCCGGGCATGCGCACGTCCATCAGAATCAGGTCCGAGCGATCCGCGCCCCAGCGGCGGAGGACTTCCTCGCCGTTGGCCGCGGTGGTCACACGCTCGACGCCGGGCACGGTCGCGACCGCGCGGCGGAGCGCCTCTCGGGCAAGCGGGGAGTCATCGCAGACGAGGACGGATGTCATGACTGACCTCCGTGGCTCTCGCAGCTGTTGCGCGTCACCTTGAGCCTCCAGGGCTGGTACGTATCGTCACCTGTGCGATTGACGCTCTCGGACACCTGCCCGATCGCCTGTTCCTTCAACCGCCTCCGCACTCTCAACGACGGTCACTCGAAAGAGTTACGGGTCGGACGGCAGCCTTCCGCACTCTACGTGAGGACACGTAAGCGGAGGAGAGCGACGCGGCCTATCTGCCCTCGATCGAAACCTATTGCCCCATTTAGCCGGTTTTCTTCCCTTTTCGCAGTGTCTGTGGCTAGATTCGCAATGAGTCATATTTACATCTACTTCGACAGTAGTTGTACTACCCGAGCCGACGGGGCCCGAGGAGCCCCGGACGATCAGCCATCCACCCGCCCACCAACCCGTTCGACACGGTTTCAAGGGGACAAGCGCAATGGCAGATTTCTCCCGCCTTCCCGGACCCAACGCCGATCTGTGGGACTGGCAACTCCTCGCGGCCTGCCGCGGAGTGGACAGCTCCCTATTCTTCCACCCCGAGGGAGAGCGCGGCGCGGCACGGAGTGCGCGCGAGAACTCGGCGAAAGAGGTCTGCATGCGGTGCCCGGTGCGCGCGGAGTGCGCGGCACACGCACTCGCCGTGCGGGAGCCCTATGGCGTATGGGGCGGCCTCACCGAGGACGAACGCGAAGAACTCATGGGACGCGCAAGGAACCGCCTGATCGCGGCGGCGCCGACGGCGACACCGGTCCGACCGGTCACGCCCATGACCGCATCGGCGGCGGCCGCGGGCCGCCCGATCGTGGAGCACATGTGAAGGAACGTTTCCCCAACGATGGTCGGGCCGACCGCGAGGACGGGGCCTGACCCGAACCCGGAGCGAACCGCGCCCACGCGCGCGTGGTGACGCGGGTACGCCCCGTACACCTGCGCGCGCGTGGCGGCGCGGGCCCCGTACGCGCGCTACGCGCGCGTGGCGGCGCGGCTCAGTTCGTCCAGGGTGGCCGCGACCGCCGGGACCTGCGCCAGGTCCGGCAGCGTCAGGGCCACGATCTCCCGCTCCACCGCGGGCTCGACCGTGACGGTCCGCGCCCCCTTGGGCCGTACGGACTCGATCGCGAGCTCCGGCAGGACGGCGACGCCCAGGCCCGCGCCGACCAGGCCCACCACGGCCGGGTAGTCGTCCGTGGCGAAGTCGATGCGCGGGGTGAAGCCCGCCTCCTCGCAGACGTCCACGAGCTGGCGGCGGCAGCGCGGGCAGCCGGCGATCCAGGAGTCGTCGGCGAGTTCGGCGATGCCCACCGACTCGGCCCCCGCGAGCCGGTGCCCCTCCGGGACCAGGCCCACCAGGCGGTCCGCCAGGAGCGGCCGGACGACGAGGTCGTCCCACTCTGCCTGCCCCGCTCCGTACCGGAAGGCGAGGGCCACGTCGCAGTCGCCCTCCCGCAGCATCTCGATCGAGCGCGGCGGCTCGGCCTCGACGAGCGAGACGCGGGTGCCGGGGTGCGCGGCGCGCAGGGCGGCGAGCGCGGTGGGGACGAGGGTCGAGCTGCCGCTCGGGAAGGAGACCAGGCGGACGCGGCCGGCCCGGAGTCCGGCGATGGCGGCGACCTCCTCCTCGGCGGCGGTGAGCCCCGCGAGGATGCCGGAGGCGTGCCGCACGAGGACCTCGCCCGCCTGGGTGAGGCGCATCTCGCGGCCCGTCCTGATGAGCAGCGGGGTGCCGGCGGAGGATTCGAGCGCCTTCATCTGCTGGCTGACGGCGGGCTGGGTGCAGCCGAGTTCGCGCGCGGCGGCCGAGAAGGATCCGGTGGCGGCGACGGCGCGCAGGACGCGGAGGTGGCGGGCCTCGATCATGACCTCAAGCATAAGCGAGTCTTGGGTGAATCGCCGAATACCCAGGTGATCCTTTGAGCTAAATCCCCGTAAAGTACCCGCATGACCTCGCCCACGACCTCGTCGACCCTGCTCAGCGTGAACGCCGGCCGCGCCAGGGCCGCGGACTACACCGAGTCCGCCAGCGGCATGACGGGCATCGACAAGCGCCCCGTCGCCGGCCCCGTCCGCATCCAGGACCCGGGCGCGACCGGCGTCGGGGGGAGCGGAGTCGCCGGGGACACGATCTGCGACCTGAGGTTCCACGGCGGCACCGACCGCGCCGCGTACGCCTTCGCCCGCGAGGACATGGACCTGTGGGAGCGGGAGCTCGGCCGCGAGCTGGCCGCCGGCTCGTTCGGCGAGAACCTCACCACGCGCGGTCTCGACGTCAACAACGCCCTGATCGGGGAGCGCTGGCGGATCGGCGACGAGCTCGTCGTCGAGGTGACGGGCAGCCGGATCCCGTGCCGTACGTTCGCGGGCTTCGTCGGCGAGAAGGGCTGGGTCAAGCGGTTCACCCTGTCGACCGCCGGACCCGGCGCGCTGCTCCGGGTGATCGAGCCGGGCGAGGTCCGGGCCGGGGACCCGATCGCGGTCGTCCACCGGCCGGACCACGACATCACGGTCGCCCTGCTGCACCGCGCGTCGACGGTCGAACGCTCGCTGCTGCCGCGGACGTTGGCGGCGGCGGAGTGGATGGAGTCGGGGCTCCTCGCGCTCGCACGCCAGTACGCCGGGAAGTACGCGGGTGCGTAAGACCGGTTCCAGGACGGGGCCCCCCGCGCGCCGGGGCACTACCGTGCCCGTATGACGACTGCACTGATCACAGGCGCCACCGCGGGCATCGGCGCCGCTTTCGCGCGGAAGCTGGCGGCGGACGGGCACGACGTCGTGCTCGTGGCACGGGACGTGAAGCGGCTGCGGGAGCAGGCGACCGAACTGCACGACCGGCACGGCGTCGAGGCCGAGGTGCTCGCCGCGGACCTCTCCGAGGAGGAGGGCATCGCCGCCGTCGAGGCGCGGCTCTCCGACCCGAAGCGACCCGTCGACCTGCTCGTGAACAACGCCGGTTTCGGCAACAAGGGCCGCTTCCTCGAAGTCTCCATGGCCGACGAGCTGAAGATGCTGACGGTCCACTGCGAGGCCGTCCTCCGGCTGACCTCGGCCGCCGCGGAGGCGATGAAGGGACGGGGCAGGGGCGGGGTCGTCAACGTCGCCTCGGTGGCGGCCTTCCTGCCGCGCGGCACGTACGGCGCGTCGAAGGCGTGGGTCGTGCAGTTCACCCAGGGCGCCGCGCGGGACCTCGCGGGCAGCGGCGTACGGCTGATGGCGCTGTGCCCCGGCTTCGTACGGACGGAGTTCCACGAGCGGGCCGGGATGGGGACGGACAACATCCCGGGGTGGATGTGGCTGGACGCGGACAAGCTGGTCACCGCAGCCCTGTCCGACCTGCACCGGGGCAGGACGCTGTCGATCCCGGACCCGCGCTACAAGGCCCTCATGGGCGTGGTGAAGCTGGCGCCGCGCGGCCTGCTCGGCGGGGTCTCGTCGAAGGCGGGACGGAAGTACGGTCCCCAGTAGCCGCGGGGGCACCGGGACCTAGACTGGAAGGGTCCTGGGGGTCTGGGGGTCTGGGTCCGGAGGCGGCGCCATGACATTCGTACAGATCATCGACTGCAAGACCAGTCGGGTCGACGACCTCAACCGGCTCATGGACCAGTGGGTCGAGCAGACCGAGGGCAGGCGGACGGCGGTCCACAGCATCGTCGGGAAGGACCGGTCGGACGCGTCGCACGTCGTGGAGATCGTGGAGTTCCCCTCGTACGACGTGGCCATGCGGAACTCCCAACTGCCCGAGACGGACCGGATCTTCCGGGAGATGGTCGCCCTCTGCGACGAGATGCCGACCTTCACCGACCTGGACGTCGTCCGGGACGAGGCGCTCTACAAGGCCAACGTCCGCCGCTTCTTCGAGCTGATCTCGACCAGCGACGAGGAGCTGCCGCCGCTGGACGAGGTGTTCGCCGAGGGGTACCACGACCACGACCCCACCAACCCGCAGGACGCCTACGGCATGGACGCACTGCGCCGCGAGGCGGAGATGTGGCGGGGCGCCTTCGACTTCGCCTTCACCATCGAGGACCAGCTCGCCGACGGGGACCGCGTCTGCACGCGCTGGACGTGGAACGGGACGCACGTCGGCGACTTCATGGGGATCCAGCCCACCGGGCAGAAGGTCTCCATGACCGGCACGGTGATCCACCGCTTCCGGGACGACGGGAAGGCCGTCGAGGGCTGGTGGCAGTACGACCTGCTCGGCCTGATGGGCCAGCTCGGCGCCGTCGAGGCCTGACGGCCTGAGCGCGAGCGGCACGGCACGGCACGGCACACGACACCCGACGAACGGCACTCGACGCACGACACCCGGCACACAGCACCCGACGCACGACGCACACGCACCGAGGCCCGGTGCTCCCGCGACGGGAGCACCGGGCCTCGGTGGTCAGTCAGCTGCTACGGGCCTCAGTGGGAGTGGCCGTGGCCGCCGTGGGAGTGACCCGCGTCCGCCGGCTCCTCCTCCTTCTTCTCCACCACGAGGGTCTCGGTGGTGAGGAGCAGGGAGGCGATCGAGGCGGCGTTCTCCAGGGCGGAGCGCGTGACCTTCACCGGGTCGATGACGCCGGCCTTGACCAGGTCGCCGTACTCGCCGGTCGCGGCGTTGAAGCCCTGGCCCTTGTCGAGCTCCGCCACCTTCGAGGTGATGACGTAGCCCTCGAGGCCGGCGTTCTCGGCGATCCAGCGCAGCGGCTCGACGGCGGCGCGGCGGACGACCGCGACACCCGTGGCCTCGTCGCCGGTCTTGTCGAGGTTGCCCTCGAGGACCTTGACGGCGTGGACGAGCGCGGAGCCACCACCGGAGACGATGCCCTCCTCGACCGCGGCGCGGGTCGCGGAGATGGCGTCCTCGAGACGGTGCTTCTTCTCCTTGAGCTCCACCTCGGTGGCGGCGCCGACCTTGATCACGCAGACGCCGCCGGCGAGCTTCGCGAGGCGCTCCTGGAGCTTCTCGCGGTCCCAGTCGGAGTCCGTGGACTCGATCTCGGCCTTGATCTGGCCGACGCGACCGGCGATGTCCTCGGCGTTGCCGCCACCGTCGACGATGGTGGTGGAGTCCTTGGCGATGGTCACGCGGCGGGCGGTGCCCAGCACGTCCAGACCGGCCTGGTCGAGCTTGAGGCCGACCTCCTCGGCGATGACGGTGGCACCGGTGAGGGTGGCCATGTCGCCGAGCATCGCCTTGCGGCGGTCACCGAAGCCGGGGGCCTTGACGGCCACGGCGTTGAAGGTGCCACGGATCTTGTTGACGACGAGGGTGGAGAGGGCCTCGCCCTCGACGTCCTCGGCGATGATCAGGAGCGGCTTGCTGCCACCGGCCTGGATGACCTTCTCCAGGATGGGGAGCAGGTCCTGGATCGAGGAGATCTTGCCCTGGTTGATCAGGATGTACGGGTCGTCGAGGACGGCCTCCATACGCTCCTGGTCGGTGACCATGTACGGGGACAGGTAGCCCTTGTCGAAGGCCATGCCCTCGGTGAAGTCGAGCTCCAGGCCGAAGGTGTTGGACTCCTCGACGGTGATGACACCGTCCTTGCCGACCTTGTCCATCGCCTCGGCGATGAGCTCGCCGACCTGCTGGTCCTGCGCGGAGAGCGCGGCGACGGCGGCGATGTCGGACTTGTCGTCGATCGGGCGCGCGGTGGCGAGCAGCTCCTCGGAGACGGCCTTGACGGCGGCGTCGATGCCCTTCTTCAGGGCGGCCGGGGAGGCGCCGGCGGCGACGTTGCGCAGACCCTCGCGGACCAGGGCCTGGGCGAGCACGGTGGCGGTGGTGGTGCCGTCACCCGCGATGTCGTTGGTCTTGGTCGCCACCTCCTTCACGAGCTGGGCGCCGAGGTTCTCGTACGGGTCGTCGATCTCGACCTCGCGGGCGATCGTGACACCGTCGTTGGTGATGGTGGGGGCGCCGAACTTCTTGTCGATGACGACGTTGCGGCCCTTGGGGCCGATCGTCACCTTCACCGTGTCGGCAAGCTTGTTGACGCCGCGCTCAAGGGCGCGACGGGCGTCCTCGTCGAACTTCAGGATCTTCGCCATGGGAGCGGTTCAGCCCTCTCGGATTCGGGTGGAACGAACGGCGCCCCCGGACGCCCGGTGCGGGGTCAAGGGGCGCAGCTCAAAGCATCTGGTTGCAGATACTTCGGTTACTTCGGTGAATTACTTCTCGACGATCGCGAGCACGTCGCGAGCCGAGAGGACGAGGTACTCCTCGCCGTTGTACTTCACCTCGGTGCCGCCGTACTTGCTGTACAGCACGATGTCGCCGGTCTTGACGTCGAGCGGCAGGCGCTCGCCGTTCTCGAAGCGGCCCGGGCCCACGGCCAGGACGACGCCCTCCTGGGGCTTCTCCTTGGCGGTGTCCGGGATGACCAGGCCAGAGGCGGTGGTCTGCTCGGCGTCGAGCGGCTGGACCACGATGCGGTCCTCGAGCGGCTTGATGGCAACCTTGGAGCTGGTGGTCGTCACGATCCGACCTCCCCCTTCGGAGATTACGGGGTTAACTGTCTGAGGTGGCGACCAGGTGGATCCGTCGTCGCGGGTGCCGGACCTGCCCGTCGCTGTGTTGGCACTCTCCAGTGGGGAGTGCCAGACCTGAGACTATGACCGCGATTAGCACTCGGTCAAGCGGAGTGCCAATTCCTTGCCATCGAGCGCGTCGCCGCACCCGTCGTCCCGGCTGTGCCCCGTCTGTCGTCCCGGCTGCGTCCCGGCCGTCGCCCCGGCCGTCGCCCCACCCGTCGCCCCGGCCGTCGTCACACCCCCGTGGCCGTCCCGTGAGGACAACGTGCTCGCGGAGCCCGCGGTTCCGTACGAGGGTGCGGGCATGGCGACCACACCCCGCCCCCGGGTCCGCACGGTCCACGACGTCCTGCTCGCCCTGGCGCTCCTCCTGCTCGACGCCGGGTTCGTCCTCTTCGCCGCCTTCAGCCTCCTCATGCGCGGCTGGGGGTC
The DNA here is from genome assembly GCF_040641575.1 of Streptomyces sp. NPDC020807. Lineage (NCBI taxonomy): Bacteria > Bacillati > Actinomycetota > Actinomycetes > Kitasatosporales > Streptomycetaceae > Streptomyces > Streptomyces sp. NPDC020807. The sequence continues at coordinate 451,889 of NZ_JBFADU010000002.1, read as the reverse complement.
CACTCTCGACCAGCCGCGGACCGGGCCGCCGCCCATGGACTGGGTGCCGGTGCTGACCTTCGGGGCGATAGCGGCCGGGATCGCGCTCCTGGCGTACGCGCTGTACCGCGGCGGCTGGTCCTGGGCGCCCGGGGGCCAGTTCGCGGCCGCCCTGCTGCTCGGCCTGGCCACGGTGGCCGGAGGGACGGAGGAGTGGACGCGCTCGCACCCCGCCCCGCCGCCGGCCCCCGCCCCGGCGGAGCAGCGCTGCGTGTGCACCAGCGGGGGCGGGCCGTGCGAGTGCCCGGGAGGGTGAGCCCCGCCTCGCCCTCCCGGGGAGTCCTCAGCCCCGGGGAAGCCCCTCCGCCCGTACGTGCTCCACGTCCGCGCGGCGGCCGTCCCCGTCGCGGGTCTGTTCCACCGCCTTGCGGCCGAGGCGCTCCAGCGGGTCGACGGCGGAGGCGCAGCCGGTGAGGCCGAGCAGCAGGGCCGCGGCGACCAGGGCACCCGTACCGCGCCGCCGGCTCATACGTAGTCCTCCAGCTTCGCGACCGCGTACCCCTTCGCCGTGATCACGTTCATCACCCGCCGGACCATGTCGGGCATCGTGCCCTTCCAGTCCCCCTTGCCCCGGAAGTGCGTGAGGACGATGTCGCCGGGGTGGAGGTCCCGGTCCCACTCGCGCCACTCCATGTGGTCGGGGAAGGCCTCGGCGGCCCACAGCGGCACCGCCTTGACGCCGCAGGTCTTCGCGGCGCGCAGGGTGTCCTCGTTGTAGTTGCCGTAGGGCGGGCGGAAGAGCGGGGGCCGCTTGCCGAATCGTTTCTGGATGACGTCCTGCATGCCGCAGATCTCGCGCTTCTGCTGCGCGTACGAGAGCGCCGGCAGGTAGCGGTGGTTGAGCGTGTGGTTGTGGAGGGCGACCCCCTCCGGCAGCGACTTCTGCATCTTGGCGAAGTAGGGGTAGTCGTCCTTGACGACGTAGTCGCTGAGGAAGGCGCTGTACGGGATGCGCAGGTCCTTCATCATCCGCAGCAGTTCGGGGTCCTTCTCCGCGCCGTCGTCGATCGTCAGGAAGACGACCTTCTGCTTGGTCGGGACGGTGGTGAAGACCGGCGGCAGACCCTCCCCGTCCGTCTCGAAGCCCTTGCGCGTGGTGATGCGCGGCTTGGTCTTCGGCGGGGCCGGGGCCTCCAGCGGGGTCTTGGCGAGCCCCCACTTCCGGGCGGCGAGCACGCGCGCGGCCCGCTGCTGCTTGACCTTCTCGACGTACGCGCTCAGGGCGCCGCCCGGCCCGGCCGCCTGGCCGCGCCCCTGCTGCCCCGGCGCGGGGGCGGGCGCCCCGCGCTCGCCCCCGCGCTCGGGGGCCTCGTCGGAGCAGGCGGTGGCGGCGGACGTGAGTGCTGCGACGACGAGAGCGGCCCCGAGGGTCCGCCGGAAAAGGTGCGCGCTCTTCACCATAAATTCTTCCTCTTGTCGTACTAGTCGTACTAGCCGTATGGCGCCGCATCCTGTCAGCGTTCGTGGCTCTGTGTGACACGACACCGCCAATCCGTCACCTCCGTCCCCCGGGCGGCCCACAGCGCCCCGGGACCCACGGCAGGCACCACAATGGGACGGGTGACCGACCTCGCCACCTCCGCCTTCACCGCCCTGCTCACGCCCGAGGGGCAGACGCTCCTCGCCGCCCTGCGCGACTACGACCCCTCGCAGGAGCTCGCCGTCGTCTCCCGGCTGCGCCGCGACCACCCGGCGGAGCTCGTCACGGCGGCGGTCGGGCAGGCCCGGCTGCGGCAGCGCGCGGTGGCGAAGTTCGGCGCCGAGGACGCGTACCGGATGTACTTCACTCCCAACGGCGTCGAGCAGTCGACCCGCGCCTCCGTCGGCGCCTACCGCGCGGCCCGCCTCAAGGCGCTCGGCGTCGGCAGCGTCGCCGACCTCTGCTCGGGCATCGGCGGCGACGCCATCGCCCTCGCCCGCGCCGGGATCTCCGTCCTCGCCGTCGACCGCGACCCGCTGACCGCCGTCGTGGCCCGCGCGAACGCCGAGGCGCTCGGGCTCGCCGAGCTGATCGAGGTGCGCGAGGCCGACGTCACCGAGATCGACACGGAGCCGTACGACGCCGTCTTCGTCGACCCGGCGCGGCGCGGCGGCCGGGGCAGGATCTTCGACCCGGAGGCGTACTCCCCGCCGCTCTCCTGGGCCGTCCGGGCCGCCCGTACGGCCCGGGCCGCGGCCCTCAAGGTGGCACCCGGCATCCCGCACGAGGCCGTCCCCGAGGAGGCCGAGGCCGAGTGGATCTCGGACGGCGGCGACGTGAAGGAGGCGGTGCTCTGGTTCGGCACGGACCCGGGCGCGCGCCGCGCCACCCTCCTGCCCTCGGGCGCCGGGATCACCGGCCGCGGCCTCCCCGACCCGGCGGTCCGCCCGGTCGGCCGCTACCTGTACGAGCCCGACGGCGCCGTCATCCGCGCGCACCTGGTCGCCGAGGTGGCCGAGGAGCTCGGCGGCGGACTGGTCGACGAGACGATCGCGTACGTCACGGCGGACGAGCTCACCCCCACCCCGTACGCCTCCGCCTACGAGATCACCGACGAACTCCCCTTCAACCTCAAGAAGTTGAAGGCCATCCTGCGCGAACGCGAGGTCGGCACCCTGACGGTGAAGAAGCGCGGATCGGCCGTCGAGCCCGAGGAGATCCGCCGCAAGGTGAAGCCGAAGGGCCCCAACTCCGCGACGGTCCTGCTCACTCGGGTCGCGGGTGCCCCGACGATGCTGATCGGCCGGCCGGCGGACGGGGGGCGCTGAGCCGCACCGCGAAGCGGTAGTGGCCGAAGGCCTTGGCCAGGCCCGTGAGTCCGGTGGTCCAGAAGATCAGGGCGGCGCCCATGCCGTACGCGACGAGGCCGTAACCGCCGTCCTCCCACCGCGCTTTCGCGGGCACGGCGAAGCCCAGCCAGAGGCCGGTCCCGCACAGCGCGAAGGACACCACGAACCAGCAGGCGCTGCGGACGGGAGCACGCAGCCGCTCGTCGGTCGGACCGTGCCGGTCGAGGGCCGCCCACTGGGCGAGGAGCCCGCGGGCGACCCGGTCCCGGTAGTGGCTGCGGGCCGTCAGCCAGACGACGGGGACGAGGAGGCCGACGCCGAGGACCGCCGAGAAGACGCCGATCATCAGCGTGATCCCGTCGGGTCCGGGTCCGCCGATCACGATCAGCAGGAAGCCGACGAACGCCCACCCCAGCTGGAGCAGGGCGCACCACACCAGGAACATCGCCATCCTCCCCGCGCCGAGCAGCCGCCAGCCGAGCGCGTCGAGCGCGAGCGCCCGGTCGGCGACGCGCGCCTCCCGGTCGGGCCAGGCCTGGAGCTCGGCGGGCGGGGGCGGCGGAGGGAGCGGGTTGCGCGGAGACATGACAAGCACCCTAGAGGGACCGCGCAAACGCGCCCCGCCCCTCCCCCGCCCCTGCCCCTGCCCCTACCTCTGCGCCCGCGCCCGCGCTACCCCCGCCGCCCCCTTTGCTCCCGCCCGTCCCTCACCCCGACTCCCCCGCCCGCTCACGCAGCAGCTCCCGCTCGCGGGCGTTCCGGGTGAGCGAGGCCGCGCGCGCGAACTCCGCCCTCGCCTCCGCCGTCCGGCCCAACCGGGCGAGGAGGTCGCCGCGCACGCTCGGCAGCAGGTGGTAGCCGGCGAGGGCGGGCTCCTCGGCCAACGCGTCGACGAGCGCGAGTCCGGCCTCCGGGCCGTCCGCCATCGACACGGCGACGGCCCGGTTCAACTCGACCACCGGGGAGGGCGCGAGGGCGGCGAGACGGCCGTACAGGGCGGCGATCGTCGCCCAGTCCGTGGCCTCGTACGTCTCCGCCCGTGCGTGGCACGCGGCGATGGCGGCCTGGAGGGCGTACGGCCCGTACGAGCGGCCGTCCCCGGCACGTGCGAGGGCGGCGAAACCGCGCCGGATCAGGAGCCGGTCCCAGCGCCGCCGGTTCTGCGCGGCGAGCAGCACCGGCCGCCCGTCGGGGCCGGTCCTGGCCGCCGTGCGGGACGCCTGGAGTTCGAGGAGCGCGGCGAGGCCCTGCGCCTCGCCCTCCTCCGGCACGAGGGCGGCGAGGCCGCGCGCGAGCCGCAGCGCGTCCTCGCAGAGGGCGGGCCGCAGCAGGTCGTCGCCCGCGGTCGCCGCGTACCCCTCGTTGAAGATCAGGTAGACGACTTCGAGGACCGATCCGAGCCGGGCGGCCCGCTCCTCCCCGTACGGCACCTCGAACTCGACGCCCTCCCGCGCGAGCGTCCGCTTGGCGCGGGTGATCCGGGCGGCGACGGTCGCCTCCGGCACGAGGAAGGCGCGCGCGATCTCCTCCGTACGGAGCCCGCCCACGAGCCGCAGCGTCAGGGCCGCCCGCGCGGCCGGGGAGAGCACCGGGTGGCAGGCGGTGAAGACCAGCCGCAGCACGTCGTCGTCGATGTCGCCCGGCCCCGGGGGCTCCGGGTCGTACGAGGCGTCCGGGAGCTCCCTGCCCACCTCGGCGAGCTTGCGGGCGTACGTCTCGCGCCGTCGCACGAGGTCGACGGCGCGGTTCTTCGCGGCGGCCGTGAGCCAGGCGCCCGGCCGTTCCGGGACACCCGACCCCGGCCACTGTTCGAGGGCGGCGACGAAGACGTCCTGGGCGATCTCCTCGGCGATGCCGACATCGCGCACGATCCTCGCCACGGTGGCGATGATCCGTGCCGACTCCATCCGGAAGACCGTCTCCAGGGTGTTCTCGACCGTCACGGTTCACATGACAGCACAGGCGACGCCCCGGCGCGGGTCAGCCTTCCGGCATCTCCTCGACCTCACGGACCTCCAGGCCGACCTTCCAGTGCGGCGGGTGGACGGCGAGGAACCGCTTGCCCCACTCGACGGCCTCGGCCATGTCCTTGCACTGGAGCATCGCGTACCCGCCGACGACCTCCTTGGTCTCGGTGAACGGGCCGTCGGTGTACGACAGCTTCCCGTCCGACCAGGTGATCCGGGTGGACTCGGCGGTCGGCCGCAGCCCGGCCGTGTCCAGCATCGCGCCGGCCTTGGTGATCTCCTCGAAGAGCGCGCCCATCCGCTGTTCGAAGCCGGGGTCGGCGCTCTCCATGTCGATGGTGTTCTCCTCGATGCGGACGAGGGACAGGAAGCGGGGCATGACGACTCCTCGGGGTGCGGTTCCTACGGATGCGGTGACGGGGCCGTTCCCCGCCTTCCACTCATACGTCGAACGGGATCGGCCCGCATCGACACCGCGCCCGGAAAAGTTCCGGACGGAGCCCGGCGCCCCCTCAGACGTAGTCCTCCAGGCGCGCCACCGTGAAACCCTGCTCCTGGATCCGGCGCAGCATCGTCGCCGTCATCTCGGTCATCGTCCGGCCCTTGAGCTCGGACGGGCCGCGGAAGTGGGCGAGGACGATGTCGCCGGGGTGGAGCTTCCGGTCGCCGCGCTGGTACTGCATGTTCCTGATCTGCATGGACTCGCGCCACAGCACGATCGCGTCGACCCCGCACTCGCCGGCCGCCGCGCGCGTGGCCTCGTTCCAGTTGCCGTACGGCGGGCGGAAGAGGCGCGGGGCCGTCCCGTACCGCTCCGCCAGCTTCGTCCGCTGGCCGCAGATCTCCCGGCGCTGGGCCTCCCGGGTGAGCGTCCGGAGGTTGGGGTGGGTGAGGGTGTGGTTGGCGACGCCGTGGCCCTGGGCGACGAGCGGGGCGAAGTACGCGTAGTCGCCGCGGATCGCCGAGTCGGTGAGGAACATCGTCACCGGGATCCCGAGGTCCCTCATCATCGTGACGAACTCGGGGTCCTTCTCGGCGCCGTCGTCGATCGTGAGGAAGACGATCTTCTCGGTGGTGGGGATCTCGCTGATGACGGGGACCGGGCCGCCGGGCGCCCGCAGGACCGGCTTGGTCGCGGGCGGGGCGGGCGGGGCGGGGAAGGGCTTGAGGCCCCATTTCCGGTACGCGGCGGCGGCGGCGTCCCCGGCGGGCGCCTGGCTCGCGGACGCCTTGCCCGAGTCCGAGCCGGCCTCGGCACCGGCACCGGTATCGGCATCGGGCGCCGCCATGCCCGCCTCGTTCCCCACCGCGGGCGGCGCCGGGAGACCGCCGGGGCCGCCCGGTCGCTCCGCGGCGGTCTCCGCCGCGCAACCGGTCGTCAGGAGAGTCGCGACGGTCAGAACCGCCCACCACGCGATCGTCTTCTTCACGTTCACGCGCTGTGGGATGCCCCGAAAGGGCAAAAGGTTGCGCCCGCGACCGCTATTCCACCGATTCGAAGCGCCACCGGTGGACCGGACGGGTGATCAGCTCCGCGTCCGGCTCCGGCAGTTCGGGCAGCTCCGCGTCGAAGACGTCCGCGTCCCACCAGGTCAGGACGAGGACCCGGTCCTGCGGCGCGCGGAGGATCTCCCGCCGCACCGGTTCGTAGGCCAGGGTCTGCGCGCGCGCCCACTCCAGGAGCTCGCCGCCCCTGCCCTGGGCCGCCCTGGCCTCCCACATGAGCGCGAGCCTCACGAGTACAGGTTCTCCTTGCTGACCTCGTGCACGTGATCGTGGTCGTGGCCGTGGCCGTGGCCGTGATCGTGGTCGTGATCGTGGTCGTGCGCACGACCGGGCACGTGCGGGTCCGTCACCGGCAGCGACGAGTCCGCCGACAGCTCCAGGTCCGAGGCCGGCCGGTTGCGGGCCACCATCTCGGAGCCGAGCGCCGCGACCATCGCGCCGTTGTCGGTGCACAGCCCCGGCCGGGGCACGCGCAGCCGGATCCCGGCCCGCTCGCAGCGCTCCTGGGCGAGTGCCCGGAGCCGCGAGTTCGCGGCGACGCCGCCGCCGATCATCAGGTGGTCGACGCCCTCGTCCTTGCAGGCGCGTACGGCCTTCCGGGTGAGGACGTCCACGACGGCCTCCTGGAAGGACGCGGCCACGTCCCGTACCGGCACGTCCTCGCCGGCCGCCCGCTTGGCCTCGATCCAGCGGGCCACGGCGGTCTTGAGGCCGGAGAAGGAGAAGTCGTACGCGGGGTCGCGGGAGCCGCTCAGTCCGCGCGGGAAGGCGATCGCGTTCGGGTCGCCCTCCTTCGCGAGCCGGTCGATGACCGGTCCGCCGGGGAAGCCGAGGTCGAGGACGCGGGCGATCTTGTCGAAGGCCTCGCCGGCCGCGTCGTCGATCGTGGCGCCCATGGGCCGCACGTCGGAGGTGATGTCGGAGGAGAGCAGCAGCGAGGAGTGCCCGCCGGAGACGAGCAGCGCCATCGTCGGCTCGGGCAGCTTGCCGTGCTCCAGCTGGTCGACGCAGATGTGCGAGGCCAGGTGGTTGACGCCGTACAGCGGCTTGCCGAGGGCGTACGCGTACGCCTTGGCCGCCGAGACGCCGACGAGCAGCGCGCCCGCGAGCCCGGGTCCCGCCGTGACGGCGATGCCGTCGAGGTCCTTCGCGGAGACCCCGGCCGTCTTCAGGGCGCGCTCGATCGTCGGGACCATCGCCTCCAGGTGGGCGCGGGAGGCGATCTCGGGCACGACGCCGCCGAAGCGGGCGTGGGTGTCGACGCTGGAGGCGACGGCGTCGGCGAGGAGCGTGGTGCCGTGGACGATGCCGACGCCGGTCTCGTCGCACGAGGTCTCGATGCCGAGCACGAGGGGTTCGTCAGCAGCCATCAGATCTCAGTCCCAGTTTCTTGAACGGTCAGTCGCATCACGAGCGCGTCGACGTTTCCGGGCTGGTAGTAGCCGCGCCGGAAACCGATGGGCTCGAAGCCGAAGCGCTCGTAGAGCTTCTGGGCCCTGGTGTTGTCCACGCGCACCTCGAGGAGGACCTCGTCGCACTCGAAGGCGGTGGCGTGGTGGAGCAGGTCGGAGAGGAGCCGGGCACCGAGGCCGGTGCCCCACTGGTCCCGGGCGACGGCGATCGTCTGCACGTCGCCGAGGCCGCCGGCCGCGGCGAAGCCCGCGTACCCCACGAGCCGCTGCCGGCCGGTCGCGTCCGCGGACTCCGCGACGATGTAGCGGCGGGTGGCGCCGGGTCCGCGGGAGTGGGCCAGCTCGGACCAGAACATCCCCGCCGACCAGGCGTCCTCGGGGAACAGCTCGGCTTCGAGGGCGAGGACGGGCTCGATGTCCCACCACCGCATCTCGCGCAGGACGGCGGTGCTCACTTGGGGGTGACCACCTTGTAGTTCTTCGGCACCTGCGCGTCGGGGCGGCGCAGGTACATGGGCAGCGGGTCGAGGAACCCGCCGTCGCCCTTGGCCAGCTTCTCCGCCGCGAGGGCGGCCAGCGCGGCGGCCGACTGGTGCTCGGGGTCGCGGGCGTCGGGGAAGGCCTCGGGGTAGAGGCGGGCGCCCGCGCCGACGACCGGAAGGCCGGCGAGCTCCTCGGCGATCTCGGCGGGCCGGTCGACGGCCGCGTCCGTCACGCGCGTGCGTGCGTCGGCGTACCGCGCCCAGTAGACCTCCTTGCGGCGCGCGTCCGTGGCGACGGCGAAGGGCTCGTCGATCCCGGAGGCGTACGCGAGGCCGTCGAGGGTGCACAGGCCGTGCACCGGGACGCCGAGCGCGGAGGAGAAGGCGGCGGCGGTGACGAGACCGACGCGCAGACCGGTGTACGGGCCGGGGCCGACGCCGACGACGACGCCGGTGAGCGCGTCGAGCTTCAGCCCGGCCTCCTTGAGGACCCGGTCGACGGCGGGGAGCAGCAGCTCCCCGTGGCGACGGGCGTCGACCTGGCTCTCCGAGGCGACGACGGTCTCGCCGTCGTGGAGGGCGACGGTGACGGCGGGGGTGGCGGTATCCATGGCGAGCAACAGCACGCGAACAGCCTACGGCTCCGGCGGCGGACCCCGCCCCGGGACGGGGTCCGGGCGGGCGGACCCCCGCGCGCACCCGGGCACGGCGGCCGGGCCCGAGGGGCGCCGACTGCTACCGTCACCCTTCGATACGTTCGTACGAGAGGTGGGCACGGTGGCACGGAGCAGCTCGGGAATCGTGGCCGGGCTCACGGCGGCGGCGGTCGCCGCGGTCGCCTTCCTCGCCTACCAGGCCTCGGCCAGCGCGCCCGCCGACCTCTCGGCGAAGCCGACGACGCCGGGCGTGGCCAGTCCCTCCGCCTCGGCGACCGGCGGCCCGAAGCAGCCGCCGAAGAACCCCCTCGCGATCCCTGCGGACTCGGGCGTCGGCGAGCGGGTCGTGTACGCGCTCCACGACCGCCGCGTCTGGCTGGTGGACGAGAAGAACAAGGCCACGCGCACGTTCTCGGTGATGCCGAGCACGGTCCACCCCGCGCCGGGCGGCTACCGGGTGACCTCGCGTTCGGGTTCGGTGCGCGGCTCGGACGGCGTGCAGATCGAGCACGTGGTGCGGTTCGCGACGACCCAGGACGTGGCGATCGGCTTCAGCGCGGCGGTCGACGGCTCGACGCCGTCCCCCGACCCCTCGAAGAAGACGGGCGGCATCCGCATGAAGCGGGCCGACGGTGACGCGTTGTGGTCGTTCGCGACGATCGGCTCGAAGATCGTCGTCGTCGACTGACGGAAGCCCCTCCCCAGGGCCCTCGATCACGGTCTGCCCCGATCGAGTGAAGATTGATCTCTCTCCGTAACTGGACGTGTACGCTGCGTAACGCGTCCAACCCCCCACGAGAAGAGAGGGCACCCCTATGCCCACGAACCTGCTGACCCGCAAGATCGGCCGTCACTTCGACCTCGTCGACACCAACGGTGACGGCAGCATCACCTGGGACGACTTCGAGCTGATCATCTCCCGCATGGCGAAGGAGTTCACGCAGTCGGTCTCGTCCCCGAAGATCATCGCCCTCAGCGACGCCTACCAGGGCCTGTGGGACGGCCTGCGGGAGAGCATGGACACGGACGGCGACGGCGAGATCAGCCGCGAGGAGTACGTGGCCGGTCTGGAGTCCGACGCCGCGACGGGCGAGGGCTACCGCCGCCTCGTCGTGCCGGTCGCGAAGGCGATCATCGCGCTCGGCGACACCGACGGCGACGGCCGCCTCGACAGCGAGGAGCTGGCCCGGATCCACGCCGGCCTGGGCATGGGCGACAAGGACCACCAGGAGGCCATGGCCCGCATCGACCTCGACGGCGACGGCTACGTCACCGAGCAGGAGCTCGCGCAGGCCATCGAGGAGTTCTTCCTGAGCGACGACGAGAACGCGGGCGGCAACCACCTCTTCGGCAAGATCTGACGCCGACGACGTACGGGTGGGCGCCTCCGGTCTCGGGGACCGGCGGCGCCCACTGCCGTGTCCGGCACCGGGCGCCCTGCACCGGGGGCCCAGTGCCGGATGCTCGGTGCCGGGGGCTCAGTGCCGGGGGGCTCAGCTCCGTGCGTCCAGGAGGTCCCGCACCCGGCCCCGCTGCCACTTCCCGCTGGTCGTCCGCGGCAGCCCCCCGGGCCGTACGGGCTCCACGTGGACGGCCGCGATCCCCAGCCGCTCGGCGAGCGCCCGGCGGATCGACCCGGCCACGGCCTCCGGGTCGCCGCCGGGGGCGATCTCCGCGGCCACGACGAGCCGCTCCCTGGCGTCGTCCGCGAAGGCGACACAGTTCCCCCGGTGGACGCCGGGCTGCTCGCGGGCGAGGTTCTCGGCGTCCTCGGGGAAGTGGTTCTGCCCGTTGACGATGATCATCTCCTTGCGGCGGCCCGTGACGAAGAGGTCCCCGTCCAGGACGAACCCGAGGTCGCCGGTGCGCAGCCAGGGCCCGTCGAAAGCGGTCGCGGTCGCGGCGGGGGCCGCGTAGTACCCCGTGGTCACGGCGGGACCGGCGATCTGGATCTCGCCGAGCCGCCCCGGCGCGCAGGGGGCGCCGTCCGCGCCGGCGACCCGGAGCCGCATGCCCTCGACCGGCCGCCCGACGCCGACGAGCGCCTTCGCCCGGGGGTCGTCGGCCGGCACCGGGACGGCGAGGCCGTCGTCGGCGAGCCGCGACCGGTCGAGGTGGACGACCCGGGGCTCGGCGCCGGGCGGCGGGAAGGCGACGGCGAGGGTCGCCTCCGCCATGCCGTACACCGGGTACATCGCGGAGGCGGCGAGCCCGGCGGGCGCGAGCCGCGTGACGAAGGCGTCGACGGTGGCGGCCCTGACGGGCTCGGCGCCGTTGAAGGCGAGCCGCAGCGGCGAGAGGTCGAGCTCGGCGAGCAGCTCGGGGGTCGCGACGGCGGCGAGGCGCGCGTACGAGAAGTCGGGGCCGGTGAGGACGGTCGCCCGGGTCTCGGAGAGCAGCCGCAGGAGCCCGGCGGGCCGCCGGACGAAGTCCATCGGCGGCACGAGGTGCACCCGGCCGCCCGCGAAGAACACGGAGAGCGGGCCGAAGAGGCCCATGTCGTGGAAGTGCGGCACCCAGGACACCATCACGTCGTGACGGTCCATCGCGGCGGACGTGACGATCGCCCGGAGCCCGGCGAGGACGGTCGCGTGGGAGAGCATCACGCCCTTGGGAGCGGAGGTGCTGCCGGAGGTGAACTGGACGACGGCGAGGTCGCGGGGCGCGACCCGTGGCAGTACGGCCTCCGGCGCCTCCCCCACGCCGCCGCCCTCACCGCTCAGCTCCCCCCCGTTCCCTTCCGCCCCGCCTTCCTCCTCCCCGACGAGGGTCACGGCGGGGCACAGCGCCCGCACCGCGCGGGCGGTGTCGAGGCACTCCCGGTGGACGACCAGGTGCCGCATCCCGGCGGCGGCGACCGCCGGGGCGAGCCGCTCGGCCTCCCGCTCGGGCAGGCCGACGGCGGCCGGGAACATGCTCGCGGCGGCCCCGGCGCGCGCGATCCCGAGGAGTCCGACGAGGACGAGCGGGCTCGTCGGCGCGAGCACGCCGACGACCTCGCCCGGCCTCACCCCGGCGGCGACCAGCCGGTGGGCGAACCGCGTGGCGGCGGCGTCGAGCTCGGCGGCGGTGAACCGCTCGCCGGTACGGGGGAAGGCCACGGAGGCCCCGGCGCCGAGGGCGCGGACGGCCTCGCAGAGCGTGAGTCGCTCGAAGGGATCCATGGAGGTCACCGGGGGATTCGGTCGAGGCGGACGAGGAGGGGACGGGCCGGGGTGACGGTGGAGCCGTTGAGGGAGACGTCACCCACGTACGGGCCCGGCGGGACCGTCAGCCGGAACTCCCGCACCACCGCGGCGGCGAGGAGCTTGGTCTCCAGGGTCCCGAGGTGGAGGCCCGCGCAGATGCGGCGCCCGGAGCCGAAGGGCGTGAGCGCGTACCGCCCGTGCCGCTCGCCCTCGGTGAAGCGCTCCGGCCGGAACGCGTCGGGCGCGGCGAAGGTGCCGGGGTCGCGCTGGGCCTCCCCCACCGCGTAGAACACCTCGGAACCGGCGGGCACCCGGGTCTCCCCGCACACCAGGTCGGTGAGCGCCCGACGGGGCAGCCAGGCGAGCGGCGGGTGCAGCCGGGCGGTCTCCTGGAAGACCGCGTCGAGGAACGGCCCGTCCAGGAACGACCCGGCCGGGAACGGCCCGTCCGCGAAGGGCTCGGCCGGCGGGCCCCCGACCTCTCTCCGTACGGCCTCCTGGGCCTCGGGGTGCCGGGCGAGCAGCCACAGCAGGCGGGCGGAGAGGTAGCCGGTGGTCTCGTACCCGGCGAGGATCAGGATCGCGATGTTCTCCGCGACGACGTCGTCCGACGGCGGCCCCGGCAGCGCGCGCAGTCGCCGTACGGGCCCGTCGGCCGGGTCGCCGTCGCGGAGCCGTACGACCGCACCGCGCAGCAGCTCCCGCACCCGCCGCCGGGCCCGCCCCACCCGCCGGGCGGCGCGGTTGCCGCCGGGCGTCCCGAGCTCGCCGTCCGGCGGTGTCCGCAGCTCGCCGTAGAGCCCGTACAGCTCCTCGGCCTCCCTCTCGTCGAGTCCGGCGAAGAGCCGCGCGGCGACGGCGAAGGCGGTGGTCTGGGTGACGGCGTGCAGATCGAAGGGGCTGCCCACGGGCAGCGAGGAGACGGCCCTCCCCACCACCTCCTCGATCGTCCCCCGGTGGGCCGCGACGGCGGCGCTGCGGAGCAGGGGCATGAGCGCCTGGCGGTACGTGCGGTGCGGCTCGCCGTCCAGGTTGAGGACCCCGCGGCCGAACCGGCCGCCGAAGACGACGTCCCAGCCCTCCGCGTGCGAGAGCGTGGAGTCCGGGGCGGCGAAGAAGACCTCGGCGGCCTCGGGGCCCGAGGGGCTCAGCCGCCCGCCCGCGTGCGGGCAGGGGGCGGTGAGCACCGCCGTACCGCCGCCACCACCGTCACCACTGCCACTGCCACCGCCACCGCCCAGGACGTCGACGGCGCTCACAGGAGCGCGTCCTCGGCGACGGCGATCTGCGCGACCAGCTCGTCGAGCGTCGACGGCGTCACGAAGATCCGGGGATCCACCTCGTCCTCGACCCCGAACTCCTCCTCGAGCATCACGAGCAGCTCGACCCGGGCCACCGAGTCGAGCCCGAGGTCCGCCGCGAGGTGCTCGTCACCGGTGATCGGCACCCCGGCGAGCTCGGGCCTGAGCTCCCGCAGGGCCGCCACGAGGACCGCCCGCACCTCCGACCTGGTCATCCGTCGCTCGCTCACCGTGCGCACCCCGCACCCCATCCGCTCGCCGTCCCGACCCACGCGGAGAATGCTACTCTACGCAACGTTTTACCCACACAGAGTAATCGTCAAACGGGAGCGAGACCACGATGGCGGCAAGCCTGGCAGGGCGGAACGCGCTGGTCACGGGCGGTTCGCGGGGCATCGGCCGCGCGATCGTGGAGCGCCTGGCCGCCGAGGGCGCCCAGGTCGCCTTCGGCTTCCACCGGGCCGAGGAGGCGGCACGCGAGGTCGCCGCCGCCACGGGAGCGCACGCCATCCGCGCCGACCTCGCCGACTCGGCCGAGGTCGCCGCCCTCTTCGACCGCGCGGAGGAGGCCGTGGGCGCGCTCGACGTCCTGGTGGCGAACGCTGCGGTGTGGCTCCCGCACGCGCGGATCGAGGAGGCGAGCGAGGAGACCTACGACCGGGTGATGGCGGTCAACACGAAGGGCACGTTCCTCGCCCTCCAGCACGCCTCGACGCGGCTGCGCGACGGCGGTCGCGTGATCACGATGTCCTCGATCGGGGTCCGCCGCCCGACCCCCGGCAACGCGGTGTACGCGGCCAGCAAGGCGGCGGTCGAGCAGTTCACGGCGGTGGCGGCGCAGGAGCTCGGCCCGCGCCGGATCACGGTCAACTGCGTGGCGCCCGGCGCGACGGACACCGAGATGCTGCGGCAGTCCATGCCGCGGCGCCTGATGGAGCGCGCCGCCCGCAACACCGTCCTCGGCCGACTCGGCACGGGCGACGACATCGCCGGGATCGTGACGTTCCTGGCCGGTCCGGACGCGGCCTGGATCACGGGCCAGACGATCTCGGCGACGGGCGGACTGCTCTGAAGCGGCGCGGCAGGGGGTTACGCGGCCTTCCGGCCGACCCCGCCCTGCCGCAGCACGGTCTCCACGACGGCCCCGGACTCGGCGGCTCTCTCCGCGCCGTCCTGGGACTCGACTCTGCGCGGTGGCGTGGAAACGGCCTGGACGGCGGCACCGAAGGCCAGCAGCTGGCCGATCGAGACCTGCTCCCGGCCCTGGTCGCCGTTTTCCGCGCGCTGTGGCGTCGCCATGCATGCCTCCCGTTGGTTAGGTACCCCTAACCATCTCCTGAGTCCATGTCACCACGACCCCTACCGCCCACGCAATATCTTGCCGACACGTTGTCGGAACCTCCTACGAACGGGCGTACGGGAGACACGGCGTCCACGCGCCGGGGCTCAGCCCAGATCGAGGTCCTCGTCCGCCCACCGCGAGCCGACCCCGCGCAGCACGACCGTGCGCCGGTCGTCGTCGGTGTCGCCGGTCACCCGGTGGATGAGGACGTGGAGCCGGTCGTCGGTCAGGTCCTCGACCTTGCCGTCGCCCCACTCCACGACCACCACGGACTCGGGCAGCGAGACGTCGAGGTCGAGGTCCTCCATCTCGTCGAGACCGCCGCCGAGCCGGTACGCGTCGACGTGGACGAGCGCGGGACCGCCGACCAGGGACGGATGGACGCGGGCGATGACGAAGGTCGGGGACGTGACGGCCCCCCGCACGCCGAGCCCCTCGCCGAGGCCGCGGGTGAGCGTGGTCTTCCCGGCGCCGAGCTCACCGGTGAGCATGACGAGGTCGCCGGGGCGGAGGATTTTCGCGAGCCGGCGGCCGAGGTCCTGCATCTGCTCGGGGGAGTCGATGGACAGGGTGGCGCCGGAGACGGGCGGGTGCGCAGCTTCCATACCCGCAAATCTAGCCCTTGGCCGGGACGCTCCCCGCCGCGCGGACGAGCAGGCCGTCCAGGCGTTCCGTGACGGCCTCGGGGTGCTCCAGCATCACCAGGTGCCCGGCGTCGGGGACGATGACGAGCTCGGCACCGGGCAGCAGCGCGCCGATGGCCTCGGTGTGGGCGGCGGGAGTGACCAGGTCGCCGTCCCCGGCGAGCGCGAGCACCGGGACGTCCCGGAACGCGGAGAGGGCGATGGCCTTGTCGTGCTCGGCGAAGGCCGGATAGAACTCGGCGACGACGTCGATCGGGGTCGCCTCGATCATCCGCTCGGCGAAGCGGGCCACCGCCGGGTCCACGTCCCGGGACGCGAACGAGTACTTCTTGACGACCCCGGCGAACAGGTCGGCCGTCGCCCTGCGCCCGCGCTCGACCAGCTCCGCCTGGGAGCCGAGCGCCCGCAGCACGCCCGGCAGGACCCGGCGCACGGCGTTGACGCCGGCGAGCGGCAGCCCGTACGACACCTCGCCGAGCTCCCCCGCCGACGTACCGACGAAGGCGGCGCCGACGACCCGGTCGCGGACCAGGCCGGGGTACTGCGCGGCGAGCGCCATCACCGTCATGCCGCCCATGGAGTGCCCGACGAGGACGAGCGGGCCCTCGGGGGCGGCGGCATCGAGGACGGCCTTGAGGTCGCGGCCGAGCTGGTCGATGGAGACGGGCACCCCGTCGGGCCCGGACTGGGCGACGCCGCGGGCGGAGCGGCCGTGGCCGCGCTGGTCCCAGTGGACGGTGCGGACGCGACCGCGGAGGGCGGCGCGCTGGAAGTGCCAGGAGTCCTGGTTGAGGCAGTAGCCGTGCGAGAAGACGACGGTGAGGGGCGGCTCTCCGAGAGCGCCCTCGTCGACCCCGTCGACCCCGTCGGCCCCGTCGACCCCGTCGGCCCCGTCGACCCCCTCGACCTCGTCGACCTCGTAATACAGCTCGGTCGAGTCATCGCTCCGAGCCCACCCGGAAATCCCCCGGAGATCCCCGTACGGCCCACTGGAGTCAAGGGCCAGCCGGGCCTTCTGGCGTACGGAACGGCCGACCGTGAGCCGCTCGACGGCGACACCGGCGGCGGCGCCGGCCGCGAGCACGCCGATCGCGGCACCGGCGATCCCGGCCCGCTTCCAACCCCTGGTCGACTCGCCCACGAAGCCCCCTAGAACCGTGTCCGCCGAGCCACTACTCGTCCAGATAGACGCGCGGCACGCGCGCGCCGATCCGGGTGACGATCTCGTACGCGATGGTGTCGGCGGCCACGGCCCAGTCCTCCGCCGTCGGCTCACCCCGGTCGCCGGGGCCGAAGAGCACGGCCTCGGTGCCGGGCCCGGGGGTGTCGCCGCCGAGGTCGACGACGAACTGGTCCATGGCGACGCGCCCGGCGACGGTGCGGACGCGGTCGCCGACGAGGACGGGACCGCGGCCCGAGGCGTGCCGGGGCACCCCGTCGGCGTACCCCAGGGGCACGAGACCGAGGGTGGTCTCGGAGCCCGTGACGTAGTGGTGGCCGTAGCTGACGCCGTGGCCGGCCGGGACCTGCTTGACGAGGGCGACGCTCGCCTTGAGGGACATGACGGGCCGCAGCCCGAAGTCGGCGGAGGTGCCGAGCTCGGGGCTCGGCGAGACGCCGTACATCGCGATGCCGGTCCTGACCAGGTCGAAGTGCGACTCGGGCAGGGTGAGGGTGGCCGGCGAGTTGGCGATGTGCCGGATCTCGGGGGTGACGCCCGCCTTCTCCGCGAAGTCGAGCATCGAGCGGAAGACGTCGAGCTGGGACGCGATGGACGGGTGGTGGGGCTCATCGGCGCAGGCGAAGTGCGACCACAGACCGGTGATCTTGACGAGCCCGTTCTTCTCGGCCGTGAGCGCCTCGCCGACGAGCCGGGGCCAGTCGGCGGGCTGGCAGCCGTTGCGGCCGAGGCCGGTGTCGGCCTTGAGCTGGATGCGGGCGGTGCCGCCGGTGCGGCGGGCCGCCTCCACGACCTCCTCCAGGGCCCACATGCCGCTGACGGCCATGTCGAGACCGGCCTCGATCCCGGCGTCCCACGGATCGCCCGGGGTCCACAGCCAGCACATGACGGGGACGTCGGTGATCCCGGCGGCGCGCAGGGCGAGCGCCTCGTGCGGGGTGGCCGTACCGAGCCACTCCGCGCCCGCCTCCAGGGCGGCGCGGGCACAGCGCACGGCGCCGTGTCCGTACGCGTCGGCCTTGACCACGGCCATGATCCGGGTGTGCGGGGCGATGCGGGCGCGCAGCGTGCGGACGTTCGCACGCAGCGCGCCGAGGTCGATCTCGGCGCGGGCTCTGCGGGGCGGGGGTGTCTCAGTCATCGCGCCCAGTCTCTCAGGTGTCAGGTGCCCGGCCGCTTCCCCCAGATGTAGACCCGGTCACCCTTGCGCAGGACGTCCCAGAGTTTCCGCGCGTTCGCGTAGCTGAGATTGACGCAGCCGCGGCTGCCGGTGGGCGTGGCGATCTGCCCGTAGACGGCGTGGAAGGCCTGTCCGCCGCTGAAGAACTGGGAGTACGGCATGGGCGTGTCGTAGATCGACGACCAGTGGTCCTTGTGCCGCCAGTAGATCGAGTGCCACCCCGTCCGGGTGGCGTACCCCTTCCGCCCGCTCCGGATGTTGACGACGGCGTACGTGATCTTCTTGTCCTTCCGCACCCACATGAGCTGCCGGTCGAGGTCGACGCAGGCGACGGTGTACTTCTTCACGGGGCAGCGACGGCCCGGGTCGAGGTTCTTCCGCGCGGCGAGGAGCTCGGCGCGGGCCCAGGTGATGGGACCGGCGTAGCCGTTGGCCGGCTTGATCTTCTCCTTCACCTGGAAGGCCTTGATGGCCTTGCAGTCGGCGGCGGACTGCTTGCCGTCGACCTTCAGCTTGAGCAGACGCTCCACCTGCCGCTGGTAGATCCCGGTGGTCGCCGTGCACGCCTCGGCCACGGCGCCGCGCGGCAGATGCTCGACGAGCTCGTCGACCTGCCGCTCGGGCTCGGGCACGGGGACGACCGGCTCGCCCTCGGAACGGAGCGGCGGAAGCACCTGGTCGGGCGTGTCCATGGGGTACTCGGCCCGGCCGGCGCCGACGATGCCCGGGACGAGGGGGTCGGGTTCGTCGGCCGCGGCCGTGGCCGAGCCGGGGGTGGGGGCGAGGGCGAGGGCGAGGGCTGCGGCGAGGACGGACAACAGGGGCGCGGTGCGGCATCTTCTCCAACTGATCACCCCACAGACCCTTTCCCGCCGGGGGCGGAGTGGCGCGCGGGGTCGCACGGGTGGGGCAACGGATTGAGCCGGGTGGGGGGGCGGGGCGCCTGCGGGTGGGTGGCGCCTGCGGCGGGCCTTCACCCCACCCCGCCCCTTCCCGAAACCGGGGCTCCGCCCCGGACCCCGCGCCTCAAACGCCGGCGGGGCTGGATTTCCAGCCCGCCCGGCGTTTGAGGGCACGGCCGTCAGGCCGTACGGGGGCCCGGGGGCTTGCCCCCGGTTTCGGGAAGGGGCGGGGTGGGGGAGAGCCCCGCGCAGCGGCCCGCCCGCCTACTCCCCCGCCGTCACGTCCCCCCACGCCCCCCGCAGCGCACCCGCCACCTCCGTGGCCGTGATCGGCCCGCCCCCGGCCGAGGCGCGGCGGGCAGCCAGCCCATGGAGGTACGCCGCGCAGGACGCCGCGTCGAGCGGCGGCAGCCCCGCCGCGAGGAGGGACCCCGCGAGGCCGGACAGGACGTCGCCGCTGCCGGCGGTCGCCAGCCAGGGCGTCCCGGTCGGGTTGACCCGTACGGCCCCGGTGCCGCCCGCCCCGCAGACCAGGGTGGTCGCCCCCTTGAGGAGTACGGTCGCGCCGAAACGGGCGGCCAGCTCGCGGACGGAGGCGAGCCGCCCCGCCTCGACGGCGTCCCGCGACACGCCGAGGAGCGCCGCGGCCTCCCCCGCGTGCGGGGTGAGGAGGGTCGGCGCGCGCCGGGCCCGTACCGCCTCGGGGTCGAGCCCGCGCAGCCCGTCGGCGTCGACGAGGACGGGCACGTCGGAGGCGAGGACCTCGTCGACCGCGACACCGGCCCCGGGCCCCTCCCCGAGCCCCGGCCCGACGACCCAGGCCTGGACGCGCCCGGCCTGCTCCGGCCGCCCCGAGTGGACGAGGGTCTCGGGGTGCGCGGCGAGGACGGCGTCACCGGCGGGCCCGACGTACCGCACGGCCCCCGCGCCGCCGCGCAGCGCGCCCGCGACGGCGAGGACGGCGGCGCCGGGGTAGCGGACGGATCCGGCGACGACGCCGACGACCCCGCGCCGGTACTTGTCGCTGGCGGCGCCGGGTACGGGCAGCAGGTGGGCGAGGTCCTGGTGCTGGAGCGCCTCGATCTCGGGAACGCCCGGAAGGAAGTCGGTGAGCCCGATGTCGACGAGGTGGAGGGCCCCGGCGTACTCGCGGGCGGGGTCGACGAGGAGGCCGGGCTTGTAGGCCCCGAACGTGACGGTCGCGTCGGCGCGCAGCACTTCGCCGGTGACCTCGCCCGTGTCGGCGTCGACGCCGCTCGGCAGGTCGACGGCGAGAACGACGGCGTCGGAGCCGCGGGCGGCGCGGGCGACGGGAACGGCCTCGGGCCGGAGCCCGCCGCGTCCGCCGATGCCGGTGATCCCGTCGACCACGAGATCGGCGACGGCGAGCGCGTCGAAGGGATCGTCGACCACCCGCCCACCGGCCGCCCTGAGCGCGGCGAGCCCGCCGGTGTGGGCCTTGCTCCCCAGGAGCACGGCGCTCACCCCGGCGCCCCGCCGGGCGAGCCGGGCCCCGGCGTAGAGGGCGTCGCCGCCGTTGTCCCCGCTGCCGACGAGCAGGACGACCCGCGCCCCGTACACCCGCGGCAACACCCCCCGACAGGCGGCGGCCAGCCCGGCGGCGGCCCGCTGCATGAGCGCCCCCTCCGGCAGCCGCGCCATGAGCGCGGCCTCGGCGGCCCGAACGGTCTCGACGCGGTAAGCGGTACGCATGGTGAGCAGTCTGCCGCAGCGGGACGGGGGCCGCTGCGCGGGGCTCTCCCCCACCCCGCCCCTTCCCGAAACCGGGGCACTGCCCCGGACCCCGCGCCTCAAGCGCCGGCGGGGCTGGGGTGCCGGGGCTTCGCCCCAGGCCCCCGGTCCTCGGACGCCGGGGGGCTGAAGCATTCGGGGGCTCCGCCCCCGGACCCCGCGCCTCAAACGCCGGCGGGGCTGGTTCTCCGGCCCCGCGGGCGCCTGAGGGCAAGGCCGCAGACCGTACGGGGTCCAGGGCGCAGCCCCGCCGCAGTCCCAGCCCGCCCGGCGCCCGAGGACGCAGCCGCAGACCGTACCGGGTCCAGGGCGCAGCCCCGCCGCAGTCCCAGCCCGCCCGGCGCCTGAGGGCAAGGCCGCAGGCCGTACGGGGTCCGGGGCGGAGCCTCGGCACCCCAGCCCGCCCGGCGCCTGAGGGCAAGGCCGCAGGCCGTACGGGGTCCGGGGGCTTGCCCCCGGTTTCGGGAAGGGGCGGGGTGGGGTGAAGGCCCGCCGCAGGCGCCGCCCACCGACCAGCCCGCACCGGGCACCCCACCCGCCCTACCCCTCCGCGATCACCACCGCCGACGCCACCCCCGCGTCGTGGCTCAACGACACGTGCCAGTGCCGAACCCCGAGCTCCGCCGCCCGCGCCGCCACGGTCCCCCGTACCCGCAGCCTCGGCTGCCCCGTCGGCTCGACGTATATCTCCGCGTCGGTCCACAGCAGCCCGCCCGGCGCGCCCAGCGCCTTCGCGAGTGCCTCCTTCGCGGCGAAGCGCACCGCGAGGGAGGCGATGCCGCGCCGCTCCCCGCTCGGGAGCAGCAGCTCGCGCTCGACGAAGAGGCGCTGGAGCATCGCCGGAGTCCGTTCGACCGACGCGGCGAACCGGTCGATCTCCGCCACGTCGATCCCCACCCCAATGATCATGGCGTCACTCTCGCACGGCCTTCGCGCCTCACTCCACCGTCACCGACTTCGCCAGGTTCCGCGGCTGGTCCACCTCGTTCCCCCGCGCCGTCGCCAGCTCGCAAGCGAAGACCTGGAGCGGCACGGTCGAGACCAGCGGCTGGAGCAGCGTCGGTGTGGCGGGGATGCGGATCAGGTGGTCGGCGTACGGGACGACCGCCTCGTCGCCCTCCTCCGCGATGACGATCGTCCGCGCCCCCCGCGCCCGGATCTCCTGGATGTTGGAGACGATCTTGCCGTGGAGTACGGACCGTCCCCTGGGCGAGGGGACGACCACGACGACCGGCAGGTCCTCCTCGATGAGTGCGATCGGCCCGTGCTTGAGCTCCCCGGCGGCGAACCCCTCCGCGTGCATGTACGCGAGCTCCTTGAGCTTCAACGCGCCCTCCAGGGCCACGGGGTAGCCGACGTGCCGCCCGAGGAAGAGGACGGTGTCCTTCCCGGCCAGGGAGCGCGCGAGAGCCCGTACCGGCTCCATCGTCTCCAGGACCCGCTCGACCTCGTCGCCGATCCGCGCGAGCTCGCGCACGACGGCGTGGATCTCGTCGCCCCACTTGGTCCCCCGCACCTGCCCGAGGTACAGCGCGAGCAGGTAGCAGGCCACGAGCTGGGTCAGGAACGCCTTGGTGGAGGCGACGGCGACCTCGGGGCCGGCGTGCGTGTAGAGGACCGCGTCCGACTCCCTCGGGATCGTCGACCCGTTCGTGTTGCACACGGCGAGCACCTTCGCGCCCTGCTCGCGCGCGTGCCGCAGCGCCATCAGCGTGTCCATGGTCTCGCCGGACTGCGAGATCGCGACGACCAGCGTCCGCTGGTCGAGGATCGGGTCCCGGTAGCGGAACTCGCTGGCGAGCTCGACCTCGCAGGGGATGCGGGTCCAGTGCTCGATGGCGTACTTGGCGATGAGCCCGGCGTGGAAGGCGGTGCCGCAGGCGATGATGACGACCTTGTCGGCCTCGCGGAGCACCGCGTCGGGGATCCGCACCTCGTCGAGGGCGAGCCGCCCCGAGCCGTCGATCCGTCCGAGGAGGGTGTCCGCGACGGCCTTGGGCTGCTCGGCGATCTCCTTGAGCATGAAGGAGGCGTAGCCGCCCTTCTCGGCGGCCGAGGCGTCCCAGTCGACGTGGTAGGCCCGTACTTCGGCGGGCGCGCCCTCGAAGTCGGTGACGGTGACGGCCTCCCTGGTCAGCTCGACGACCTGGTCCTGGCCGAGTTCGATCGCGGACCGGGTGTGCGCGATGAAGGCGGAGACGTCGGAGGCGAGGAAGTTCTCGCCCTCGCCGACGCCGACGACGAGCGGCGAGTTCCGCCGGGCGCCGACGACGACGCCGGGCTGGTCGGCGTGGACGGCGACGAGGGTGAAGGCGCCTTCGAGCCGCCGGCAGACGAGCCGCATGGACTCGGCGAGGTCTCCGACGGAGGAGAACTCCTCGGCGAGGAGGTGGGCGACGACCTCGGTGTCGGTCTCGGAGGAGAGGTCGTGGCCGCGCTCGGTGAGCTCCTCGCGGAGGGCGGCGAAGTTCTCGATGATGCCGTTGTGGACGACGGCGACGCGCCCGGCGTTGTCGAGGTGCGGGTGCGCGTTGACGTCGGTCGGCCCGCCGTGGGTGGCCCAGCGGGTGTGTCCGATGCCGACGGAGCCGCCGGGGAGGGGCCGGTCGACGAGTTCCTTCTCCAGGTTGACGAGCTTGCCGGCCTTCTTCGCCGCGGCGAGGCCCCCGTCGGAGAGCACCGCGACACCGGCCGAGTCGTAGCCCCGGTATTCGAGCCGCTTGAGGCCCGCGACCACCACGTCAAGTGCCGACTGCCCGCCGGCGTATCCCACGATTCCGCACATGTCGGAAGCGTAGGGCGCGGGGCGCCCGGAAGGCAGGAGTCTGCGGGGTTCGGCGCCCGCGCGTTCAGGTGACACCGGGGAGCGGGGGTGACCACCGGCCGGGGAGGACCACCGGGGCCGGCCCGGCCGGGGAGGACCGGCGGGCCGGATGACCGTGGCATGACCACCGCGTGACCGACCCCACGACCCACGCACGCCCTCGACCCCCGACAATGGCGGGGTGATCAGTTCGCCGCCACGAAGCGCCAACGGAGACGGTTCCCCCGACGGGGGCGGCTCCGCCAACGGAGAGTGTCCCCCCGAGGAAGACTGTCCGGGCCAAGCGACCCCGCGCAAGGACGCCTGCCGCGGCAGCAGCAAGACCGGCGGCGGCACCCCCTCCCGCCGCTCCTCCGAGCCGACCCCGTACGTCGACTTCACCCGCGCCGAGTGGAGCGCGCTCCGCGACAAGACCCCGCTCCCCCTCACCGCCGACGAGGTCGAGCGGCTCCGCGGTCTCGGGGACGTCATCGACCTCGACGAGGTGCGGGACGTCTACCTCCCGCTCTCCCAGCTCCTCAACCTGTACGTGAAGGCCACCAGCGGCCTCCGCGGCGCGCTGAACACCTTCCTCGGCGAGAACGCCGAGCAGCGCGGCACCCCCTTCGTCATAGGAGTCGCCGGCTCCGTCGCCGTGGGCAAGTCGACGGTCTCCCGCCTCCTCCAGGCCCTCCTCGCCCGCTGGCCCGAGCACCCCCGCGTCGAGCTCGTCACCACGGACGCCTTCCTCTACCCGATGGAGGAGCTCAAGGCCCGAGGCCTGATGTCCCGCAAGGGCTTCCCGGAGTCGTACGACCGCCGGGCGCTCACCCGCTTCGTCGCGGACGTCAAGGCGGGCAAGGAGGAGGTGACCGCCCCGGTCTACTCGCACCTGATCTACGACCGGGTCCCCGGCGAGCGGCTGGTCGTCCGCCGCCCGGACATCCTCATCGTCGAGGGCCTGAACGTCCTCCAGCCGGCCCTGCCCGGCAAGGACGGCCGCACCCGGGTCGGCCTCGCCGACTACTTCGACTTCTCGGTGTACGTGGACGCGCGGGCCGAGGACATCGAGCGCTGGTACCTCAACCGCTTCCGCAAGCTCCGCGACACCGCGTTCCAGGACCCGTCCTCGTACTTCCAGCGCTTCACCCAGGTCTCCGAGGAGGAGGCCATGGAGTACGCCCGGACGATGTGGCGGACCGTCAACAAGGTCAACCTGCTGGAGAACGTGGCGCCGACCCGGGGCCGGGCGACCCTCGTCGTCCGCAAGGGCCCGGACCACAAGGTGCGACGCCTCAGCCTGCGAAAGCTCTGAGCGCGCGCAGCGGGCGAGCGCGGGCCCGTCTCCGTAAGCTCGCCGCATGCTGCACCTTCGGATCATCGTCCCGAACGACCGCACCAAGGCCGTCGTCCAGTTGCTCGAGTCGACGGTCGGCACCACCCACCTGGTGGTGCTGGAAGGCGCGTCCCGCGAACCGTTCGGGGACGTCGTCATGTGCGACTTCGCCCGCGAGGCGGGGGACGAACTCCTCGGCAGACTGAGGGATCTGGAGGTCGACCACGTCGGTTCGATCGCCGTCACCAACATCGACCTCATGCTCTCCTCGCGCGCCGACGCGGCCGAGAAGGCGGCCCCGGGCGCGTCCGCCGACGCGGTCATCTGGGAGCAGCTGACGGACGCGACGCACGAGGAGTCGACGCTCTCCTTCACGTACGGCGCGTTCATGGTCCTGGCGACGGCGATCGCGGCCTGCGGCGTCGTCCTGGACAACGCGATCCTGATCGTGGGCGCGATGGCGGTCGGCCCGGAGTTCGGCCCGCTCGCCGGGTTCTGCACGGCGATGGTGCAGCGCGCCCCGAAGCTGGCGGCGCGCTCGATGCTCGCCCTGCTCGCGGGCTTCGCGATGGCGATCCTGGCCACCACGGTGTTCAGCGAGGGGATGGACGCGCTCGGCCTGTTCAGCAAGGAGAAGCTGGACGCGGAGCGCCCGCAGACCAGCTTCATCTGGCAGCCGGACCTGTTCTCCTTCGTCGTCGCGCTGCTCGCCGGCATGGCCGGCATGCTCTCGCTGACGTCGTCGAAGTCGGGCGCGCTGGTGGGCGTGGCGATCTCGGTGACGACGATCCCGGCCGCCGCGAACGCGGCGGTCGCGCTGGCCTACGGCGAGGTGGCCCAGATGGGCGGCTCGATCGCGCAGCTCCTGCTCAACCTCTTCGGCATCATCATGGCGGGCACGTTCACGCTGTACGCCCAGAAGACGCTGTGGAGCACCAAGCGGGGCCGCTGGCAGCGCGCCCCGAAGCTCTGACGCGGAGTGCACGCCGAGCGCACGAGGAGAGCGCACGCCGAGCGTACGCGGAAGGCCCCGCCCCTCTTCGGATCAGAAGAGGGGCGGGGCCTTCACGTCGTACGGGCCGTGACGTCGGCTCAGCCGGTCAGCCCCAGCGCCGACTTCACGACGTCCGCGAGCCGCTGCGCGACCGCGCGGGCCTGCTCGATGTCGGCGGCCTCGACCATGACGCGGACCAGCGGCTCGGTGCCGGAGGGGCGCAGCAGGACGCGGCCGGTGGTGCCGAGCTCGCGCTCGGCCTCGGCGACGGCCGTGGCGAGTTCGGCGGAGGTGGAGACGCGCGACTTGTCGACGTCCTTCACGTTGATGAGGATCTGCGGCAGGCGCTCCATGACGCCGGCGAGCTCCGCGAGGGGCTTGCCGGTGGCCGCGACGCGCGCGGCGAGCATCAGGCCGGTGAGGGTGCCGTCGCCGGTGGTGGCGTGGTCGAGCACGATGACGTGCCCGGACTGCTCGCCGCCGAGCGCGTAGTCGTTCACCTTCATGGACTCCAGGACGTAGCGGTCGCCGACCGCCGTCTGGACGAGGTTCAGGCCCTCGCGCTCCATGGCGAGCTTGAAGCCCAGGTTCGACATGACGGTCGCGACGACCGTGTCGCCGCGCAGGGTGCCGGCCTCGCGCATGGCGAGGGAGAGCACGGCGAGGATCTGGTCGCCGTCGACCTCGTTGCCCGCGGCGTCCACGGCGAGGCAGCGGTCGGCGTCGCCGTCGTGGGCGATGCCGAGGTCGGCGCCGTGCTCGACGACGGCGGCGCGGAGCAGGTCCAGGTGGGTGGAGCCGCAGCCGTCGTTGATGTTGAGGCCGTCCGGCTCGGCGCCGATGGTGACGACCTGGGCACCGGCCCGGGTGAAGGCCTCGGGCGAGACGCGGGAGGCGGCGCCGTGCGCCTCGTCGAGGACGATCGTGAGGCCGTCGAGGCGGTTCGGGAGGACGGAGAGCAGGTGGGAGACGTACGTCTCGAAGCCCTCGTCGTAGTCGCGGACGCGGCCGACGCCGGAGCCGGTCGGGCGGGTCCAGGGAGCGCCGGTGCGGTGCTCCTCGTAGACGGCCTCGATCTTGTCCTCCAGCTCGTCGGCGAGCTTGTGGCCGCCGCGCGCGAAGAACTTGATGCCGTTGTCGGGCATCGCGTTGTGGCTCGCGGAGAGCATCACGCCGAGGTCGGCGCCGAGGACGCCGGTGAGGTGGGCGACGGCGGGGGTGGGGAGGACGCCGACGCGCAGCACGTCGACCCCGGCGCTGGCGAGACCGGCCACGACGGCGGCCTCGAGGAACTCACCCGACGCGCGCGGGTCGCGGCCGACCACGGCGATCGGGCGGTGCCCCTCGAAGGTGCCCGCCTCGGCCAGCACGTGCGCCGCCGCGACGGACAGGCCGAGCGCGAGCTCCGCCGTCAGGTCCGCGTTGGCGACACCGCGTACGCCGTCAGTGCCGAAGAGTCGTCCCACAGCTGTCCTCCGAAATGCGTGCCCACGCCGATGAAAGTCTGAAAGCCGGTGATGAAAGAAGGGTGCGAAAAGAAGCGGCTACGAAAAAACGTACGCCCCGACGGCACGGGCAGTGCCGCCGGGGCGTACGCAACAGTCCGAGCAGGCGTGATTAGCGCTTGCTGTACTGCGGGGCCTTACGGGCCTTCTTGAGACCGGCCTTCTTGCGCTCGACCGCACGGTCGTCGCGGGAGAGGAAGCCGGCCTTCTTCAGCGCCGGGCGGTTGTTCTCGACGTCCGCCTCGTTCAGCGCACGGGCCACGCCGAGGCGCAGGGCGCCGGCCTGGCCGGAGACACCGCCACCCGCGATGCGGGCGATGACGTCGTAGCGGTTGTCGAGCTCGAGCACCTTGAAGGGCTCGTTGACTTCCTGCTGGTGCACCTTGTTGGGGAAGTAGTCCTCAAGGGTGCGACCGTTGATCTTCCACTTGCCGGTGCCCGGAACGATCCGGACGCGGGCGATGGCGTTCTTGCGACGGCCCAGGCCGGCGGCCGGCTGCGGGTCGCCGAAGCGGGACGCGAGCGACTCGGAGGTGTAGTCACCCTCGACGAGCTCGGTCTCGGTGGTGTACTCCTCGACGCCCTCGAACTCGTCGACGGGGGTCTCGGGGGTGGTCTCGGCCACGATTCTCCTCAGATTTCTTTCGTTCTTAGGGGGTGTGGCCGGAATTACTGCGCGACCTGGGTGATCTCGAACGGAACCGGCTGCTGGGCAGCGTGGGGGTGGTTCTCGCCCGCGTAGACCTTCAGCTTCGAGAGCATCTGACGGCCCAGGGAGTTCTTGGGGATCATGCCCTTGATGGCCTTCTCGACGGCCTTCTCGGGGTTCTTGTCGAGCAGCTCGTCGTAACGGACGGAGCGCAGACCACCCGGGAAGCCAGAGTGGCGGTAGGCCATCTTCTGGGTCTTCTTGTTGCCGGACAGGTGGACCTTGTCAGCGTTGATGATGATGACGAAGTCGCCCATGTCCATGTGGGGGGCGTAGACGGGCTTGTGCTTGCCTCGCAGGAGGTTCGCAGCCGTCGTCGCCAGACGGCCCAGGACGATGTCCTGCGCGTCGATGATGTGCCACTGGCGAGTGACATCGCCGGGCTTGGGGCTGTACGTACGCACTTCGTAGCCTTCGCTTCTTCAGTGGATGGAGTCCAGACACACCTGAAGCGATCATGCAGCTGGGGCCTGCACTGCCGGGATCACTGCCCGTATGCGAGCCACTGGTAACTGCTCCAGGGAACCTGCGCACCGGCCTGTCGTACGAAGACGACGAACCCAGTACGCATAACAAACCGCAACAGTACCCGCGCCACCCCCGGCGGGTCAAAACGCCGGGGGTGCCCAGGTCAGCGCGTCATCGGCTCACCCGCGGGTCACCGCGCGCGTTCCACCCGCCGCTCGTCCCACACCGGCTCGGGGGTCTCCCGCACGACGCCGTCGGAGCCGAAGACCAGGTACCGGTCGAAGCTCTTCGCGAACCAGCGGTCGTGCGTGACGGCCATCACCGTGCCCTCGTACGACTCCAGGCCGTCCTGGAGCGCCTCGGCGGACTCCAGGTCCAGGTTGTCCGTGGGCTCGTCCAGGAGCAGCGCGGTCGTACCGGCCAGCTCCAGGAGCAGGATCTGGAAGCGGGCCTGCTGCCCGCCGGAGAGCTTGTCGAAGGACTGGTCGCCCTGCCGCTCCAGCTCGTACCGCCGCAGCATCGACATCGCCGCGCCCCGGTCCTTGGCGTGCTCCGTCCACAGGATGTCGACGAGCGGGCGCCCGGCCAGCTCCGGGTGGGCGTGGGTCTGCGCGAAGTGGCCCGGCACGACCCGCGCGCCGAGCTTCCAGTCGCCGGTGTGCGCGACCGTCGGGTCCCCGGCGAGCAGCCGCAGGAAGTGCGACTTGCCGGAGCCGTTCGACCCGAGGACGGCGACCCGCTCCCCGTAGAAGATCTCCAGCGAGAACGGCTTCATCAGGCCGGTCAGCTCAAGGTTCTCGCAGGTCACAGCCCTTACGCCGGTACGTCCGCCGCGCAGCCGCATGCGGATGTCCTGCTCGCGCGGCGGCTCCGGCGGCGGGCCGGCCTCCTCGAACTTCCGCAGCCGGGTCTGCGCGGCCGCGTACC
This sequence comes from Streptomyces sp. NPDC020807, assembly GCF_040641575.1. Lineage (NCBI taxonomy): Bacteria > Bacillati > Actinomycetota > Actinomycetes > Kitasatosporales > Streptomycetaceae > Streptomyces > Streptomyces sp. NPDC020807. Next base: position 422,827 of record NZ_JBFADU010000002.1, on the reverse strand, counting down.
GCGAGGCCATGTCGTGGCTGACCGACGCCGCCTGCCGCAGGTTGAGGACGAGCTTCTTCAGCTGGGCGTGCTTCTCGTCCCAGCGCCGCTTCAGCTCTTCGAAGCGGGCGAAGCGCTCGCGCCGGGCCTCGTGGAAGGTGTCGAAGCCGCCGCCGTGCACCCACACGTCCGAGCCGGCCGGGCCGGGCTCGACCGCGACGATCTTCTGTGCGCTCCGGGAGAGCAGCTCCCGGTCGTGGGAGATGAAGAGCACGGTCTTGCGGGTCTCCCGCAGCCGCTCCTCCAGCCAGCGCTTGCCGGGCACGTCGAGGTAGTTGTCCGGCTCGTCGAGGAGCAGCACCTCGTCCGGGCCGCGGAGCAGCGATTCGAGCACGAGTCGCTTCTGCTCACCGCCGGACAGCGTCCTGACCTCGCGGAACTGCGCCTTCTCGTACGGGACGCCCAGCGCGGCCATGGTGCAGATGTCCCAGAGGATCTCTGCCTCGTACCCCTGCGCCTCGGCCCAGTCGCTGAGGGCCTGCGCGTACTTCATCTGCGCGGCCTCGTCGTCGACCGTCATGATCAGGTGCTCGGCCTCGTCGACCGCCTTCGCGGCCTTCCGGATGCGCGGCTCGGCGACCGAGACCAGCAGGTCACGGACGGTGGACTCGTCCCGTACGGAGCCGACGAACTGCGGCATCACGCCGAGCCCGCCGCTGACGGTGACCGAGCCGCCGTGCGGCTGGAGCTCCCCGGAGATCAGGCGGAGCAGGGTCGTCTTGCCGGCGCCGTTGGCCCCGACGAGGGCGACGACCGCGCCCTCCCCCACCCGGAAGGAGACGTCCCCGAGCAGGACCCTCCCGTCGGGAAGGTAGTACTCAAGATGTGCGGCCTCGACATGTCCCATGAGGTGCATTGTCACCGCCGACCTCCCCTTCGCCCAACCGGTTTAGGATGCGCGGCATGAGCTTTGGGGGACCGCAGTGGCCGCAGGAGCCGCAGCAGCAGGGGCACGGTCAGCAGCCGGGGTACGGGCAGCAGGGTCAGGGGTACGGGCAGGGGCAGGGCTACGGCCAGGGCTACGGCCCGGAGGCGTACGGCCGGCAGCCCGCGTACGGCCAGGAGCAGCCCGGCTACGGCGGGCAGCAGCCCCCCTCCCCCGGCACCCCTGACTGGGGCGCCATGGCGGACGCCTCCGAGAGCCGGGGCCGCCGCAGGCGCTGGCTGCTCGTCGGCACCGGCGTCCTCGCCACCCTGGCGGTGGGCGCGATCGTCGCCACCGCCGTCGTGGCCACGAACAAGCAGAACGACGAGTCGGCCAAGAACGGCGGGACCGTCCCCACCACCGGCGACACCCCGCCCAGCTTCTCCCCCACCCCCGAGCCGACCTTCTCCTCGGTGGCGCCGCCGCCCCCGCCGAACCCGAAGGACTACATCTCGGACCCGAAGAAGGACAAGGCGCCGATCAGCGCCGAGGGCCTCTTCCCGGGCAAGAAGCTCAGCATGAACAAGCGCCCCTACAAGAAGGGGGCCACGGCCACCACCACGAACTGCGCGACCGCCACGCAGGGCGCCCTCGGCACCGTCCTGAAGAAGAACGGCTGCCAGAAGGTCCTGCGCGCGACCTACGTGAAGGACGGCGTGGCGATCACCGTCGGCGTCGCCGTCTTCCCCTCCGAGGCGGCGGCCCTCAAGGCGAAGAGCCAGGCCAGCGGCGGCATCGCCCCGCTCGCCGGCGCGGGCGTCCGCGAGTTCTGCCACGGAACCGTGTGCCTGCGCCGGGCGAACTCGCTCGGCCGGTACGCGTACTTCACCCAGGCCGGCTTCGCCAACGGCAAGAAGGTCACCAAGGCCGACAAGGCCGTCTTCCAGGCCAGCGACGACCTCGGCACCTTCGCGTTCAACCAGATCTACGCCCGCGGGCGCACCCAGGCCTCAGCAGCAGCCGCCGCTCCCGGGGAGTGACCGCTTGTTGCGCGCCTCCCGGCTGCGGGCGGCGAGCAGCGCGTCCTCCGGGTAGCCGACCTCTTCGAGGGTGAGGCCGTGCGGCCGTACGACGTGCACGGCCGAGTCCCGGACACCGGCCGCGAGCACCTTGCCCGGCCAGTCCACGGGCCGGTGCCCGTCGCCGACGAAGAGCAGGGCGCCGACGAGCGAGCGGACCATGTTGTGGCAGAAGGCGTCCGCCTTGACGGTCGCCTCCAGGATCCCGTCCTCGCGCCGCTCCCACCGCAGCACCTGGAGCGTGCGGATGGTGGTCGCGCCCTCGCGCTTCTTGCAGTAGGCGGCGAAGTCGTGCTCGCCGACGAGCGCGGTGGCGGCCTCGTTCATGGCGTCCATGTCGAGGGCCCAGTCGTGCCACAGGACGTGCCCGCGCAGGAGCGGGTCGACGCCGCCGGGGTTGTCGGTGACCCGGTAGGCGTACCGCCGCCAGACCGCGGAGAACCGTGCGTTGAACCCGGCGGGGGCCTCGGCCACCTTCCACACCCGGACGTCGTGGGAGAGCCGCCCGGCGAGCCGCCGCAGCAGCTTGTCCTGGTGCTCGGCCCACACGTCGACGGGCAGGTCGACGTGGGCGACCTGGCCGCGCGCGTGCACGCCGGCGTCGGTCCGGCCCGCGACGGTCAGCTCGTACGTCTCCTTCGACCGCGTCACGGTCCGCAGGGCGTCCTCGATCTCGCCCTGCACGGTCCGCTGCCCCTGGGCCTGCTTGGCCCAGCCGGAGAAGTCCTTGCCGTCGTACGAAAGGTCCAGCCGAACCCGTACGAACCCGTCCTGCACGTCATCGCTGCTCACGCGGAAGATCCTCTCAGAACCATCGAATACAGCAGCGGGCCCGCACCCCCCGAGAGGGGTACGGGCCCGCGAGAGAAAGCTCTCAGGAACGCTTACGCGTCCTTCGACTCCTCAGCCGGAGCCTCGGCGGCCGCGTCGGCCTCCTTGACGGCGCGCTTGGCAGCGGCCTCGGCCTCGGCGACGGTCGCCTTCTTGGCGATCTCGCCCTCGACCAGCTCGATCACGGCCATCGGGGCGTTGTCGCCACGACGGTTGCCGACCTTGGTGATACGGGTGTAACCACCCGGACGCTCCGAGTAGCGCGGGGCGATCTCGGTGAAGAGGGTGTGGACGATGCCCTTGTCGGTGATCGTCTGCAGCACCAGGCGACGGTTGTGGATGTCGCCCTTCTTCGCCTTGGTGATCAGGCGCTCGGCGACGGGGCGCAGGCGGCGGGCCTTGGCCTCGGTCGTCGTGATGCGGCCGTGCTCGAAGAGCGACTTCGCCAGGTTGGCGAGCAGCAGACGCTCGTGAGCGGCGCTGCCACCGAGACGGGCACCCTTGGCGGGACGCGGCATGGTGTTTCTCCTTGTGATCTGCACCGGCCGTATGAGGTACCGATGTCAGTGTCCGAGCGGGCGGTTACCCGTCGGAGACACGCGCCCCCCGGAAGGGGCGCGGGGAACGGGCCTTGCGGCCCGAGCTCTTAGTACTGCTCGGTCTCGACGAAACCGGCGTCCGCGTCGTCGTCGGCGCCGAAGGCGTCGGCGGCGGCGGTCGGGTCGAATCCGGGCGGGCTGTCCTTGAGCGCGAGGCCCATGCCGGCCAGCTTCGCCTTGACCTCGTCGATCGACTTCGCACCGAAGTTGCGGATGTCGAGCAGGTCGGCCTCGGAGCGGGCGACGAGCTCACCCACGGAGTGGATGCCCTCGCGCTTGAGGCAGTTGTACGAACGAACGGTGAGCTCGAGCTCCTCGATCGGCAGCGCGAGGTCGGCGGCAAGGGCGGCGTCCGTGGGGGACGGGCCCATGTCGATGCCCTCGGCGTCGATGTTGAGCTCGCGCGCCAGGCCGAACAGCTCGACCAGGGTCTTGCCGGCGGACGCCATGGCGTCACGCGGGCGCATGGCCTGCTTGGTCTCGACGTCGACGATGAGCTTGTCGAAGTCGGTGCGCTGCTCGACTCGGGTCGCCTCGACCTTGTAGGTGACCTTGAGAACGGGCGAGTAGATGGAGTCGACCGGGATGCGGCCGATCTCCTGGCCCGCCTGCTTGTTCTGCACGGCGGAGACGTAGCCGCGACCGCGCTCGACGGTCAGCTCCATCTCCAGCTTGCCCTTGCCGTTGAGCGAGGCGAGGACGAGGTCGGGGTTGTGCACCTCGACACCGGCCGGGGGCGCGATGTCGGCGGCGGTGACCAGACCCGGGCCCTGCTTGCGCAGGTACATCACGACCGGCTCGTCGTGCTCCGAGGAGACGACCAGCTGCTTGATGTTGAGGATCAGGTCGGTGACGTCCTCCTTGACGCCCGGCACGGTGGTGAACTCGTGCAGGACACCGTCGATGCGGATGCTGGTGACAGCGGCACCCGGGATCGAGGAGAGGAGGGTACGGCGGAGGGAGTTGCCGAGGGTGTAACCGAAGCCCGGCTCCAGCGGCTCGATCACGAACCGGGAGCGGAACTCGTCGACGACCTCTTCGGTCAGCGACGGACGCTGAGCGATCAGCATGCGTTCAATCCTTCAGTCGTGGACGCCCACTATTTGACGTCCTACGGAAATGCCTACTGCAAGGGTACGGGCGGCACGGTCCGAAGAGCCGTACCGCCCGAAAGTCCTCGGTCAAGCAGCCGTGCGTCAGACGCGGCGGCGCTTGGGGGGACGGCAGCCGTTGTGCGGCGTGGGGGTGACGTCCTGGATCGAACCGACCTCGAGGCCCGTGGCCTGGAGGGAGCGGATCGCGGTCTCGCGGCCGGAGCCGGGACCCTTGACGAAGACGTCAACCTTGCGCATGCCGTGCTCCTGCGCGCGACGCGCGGCCGACTCGGCGGCCATCTGCGCGGCGAAGGGGGTGGACTTGCGCGAGCCCTTGAAGCCGACGTGGCCGGCGGAGGCCCAGGAGATCACGTTGCCGGACGGGTCCGTGATCGAGACGATCGTGTTGTTGAACGTGCTCTTGATGTGCGCGTGGCCGTGAGCGACGTTCTTCTTTTCCTTGCGGCGCACCTTCTTGGCAGCGCCCTGACGACCCTTGGGGGGCATCTCTTACTCCTACGGGAGGTGGTCGGTCCTACAGCGAAGACCGCTTGGTCAAGCGTCCGCTGAGGACTACTTCTTGCCCGGCTTCTTCTTGCCGGCGATGGCGCGACGCGGGCCCTTGCGGGTACGAGCGTTCGTGCTGGTGCGCTGACCGCGAACGGGCAGGCCACGACGGTGGCGCAGACCCTGGTAGCAGCCGATCTCGACCTTGCGGCGGATGTCGGCGGCGATCTCGCGGCGGAGGTCACCCTCGGTCCGGAGGTTGGCGTCCACGTACTCGCGGATCTTGACGAGGTCTTCCTCGGCAAGGTCGCGGACACGGGTGGAGGGGTTCACGCCGGTCGCGGCGAGGATCTCCTCGGAACGGGTACGCCCGATGCCGAAGACGTAGGTGAGTGCGACCACCACACGCTTTTCGCGCGGGATGTCAACACCGGAAACGCGTGCCACTAATGGCTCCTGTGTTCTCGGGGGTCTGCTGCAGAGCCGCTCCCGACCGCCGTGTGAGGTACGAGTCGGGTCTCCGGCCCCCGCCGGAGGTACCGCCGACCCTTGAGGGCTGGGCGGGCTCTGCGTATGTACGTATTGCTATGCGTCGCGCGAAGAACTGCGAAATGCAGGTCGGTCGGCGTGCGTCAGCCCTGGCGCTGCTTGTGGCGCAGGTTGTCGCAGATGACCATGACCCGGCCGTGACGGCGGATCACCTTGCACTTGTCGCAGATCTTCTTGACGCTCGGCTTGACCTTCATGGGATGTGAGGTTCTCCGGGTCAGTGCCACCACCCGCGCGGAACGGCGCGGGTGCGGGCAAGATCTACTTGTACCGGTAGACGATCCGGCCACGCGTCAGGTCGTACGGAGAGAGCTCCACGACGACCCGGTCGTCCGGAAGGATTCGGATGTAGTGCATCCGCATCTTGCCGGAGATGTGCGCGAGGACCTTGTGACCGTTCTGGAGCTCCACCTTGAACATGGCGTTCGGGAGGGACTCGATCACGGTGCCCTCGATTTCGATGGCACCTTGCTTCTTGGCCACGCTTCGCCTTTCGAATCGGCTACCTTGATCGACTCTCCGGGCCGGGTGCGGACACACGGGCGCAAGAGAGCCGACGCGTCAGTCTACGCCAGGCACCTGGAAAAGACGAATCCGGGAAGTTTGCCCACCCGGAGTGATCCTTACGCAAGGAACCACGCCGCAGAAAAGAACGACTACGCCAGCGTACGGTCCCGGGCTACGCCAGCGGGTCCGGGGCCGCCGTGACACCCAGCTCCGCGAGCTTCGCCTTGCCGCCGTCGACGGCCGTCAGGACCAGCGGGCCCTCCTCCGTCAGGGCGATGGAGTGCTCCCAGTGGGAGGACCACGTGTTGTCGGTCGTGATGACGGTCCAGTCGTCCTTCAGGACCTCCGTGTGCGGGGTGCCGAGGGAGACCATGGGCTCGATGGCCAGGCAGAGGCCGGGGACCAGCTTGGGACCCTTGCCGCGCTTGCGGGAGACGTAGTTCAGGAGGTGCGGGTCCATGTGCATCTCCGTACCGATGCCGTGGCCGCCGTAGTCCTCGATGATCCCGTAGCGGCCGAGGCTGTGGTCGCCCACGGCCGGACGCGGCTGCCGCTTGATGTACGTCTCGATCGCCTTCGAGATGTCCACGAGGCGGTTGCCCAGCTTCATGGCCGCGATGCCGGCCCACATCGACTCCTCGGTCACCCGGGAGAGCTCCACGAGCTCCGGCGCGTGCCCGGTGCCGACGAAGGCCGTGTAGGCCGCGTCGCCGTGCCAGCCGTCCACGATCGCGCCCGCGTCGATGGAGATGATGTCGCCGTCCTTGAGGACGGTCTTGTCGTCGGGGATGCCGTGGACGACGACCTCGTTCACCGAGGTGCAGATCGTCGCGGGGAAGCCCCCGTACCCGAGGAAGTTCGACTTCGCCCCGTGGTCGGCGATGACCTTCCTCGCGACCTCGTCCAGGTCCTTCGTCGTGGCGCCCGGCACGGCCGCCTCGCGCGTTGCCGCGTGGATGGCGGCGACGACCAGCCCGGCCTCGCGCATCTTCGCGATCTGCTCGGGGGTCTTGATCTGCACCATCGTGGCGGGCCTTTCTTGCGTGTACACGGGACAGAACAACGATACGGCCGCGGCGCCCCTCACGGGCACCGCGGCCGTATCGCACGAACCGGGGTGTTACTTCTGAAGCGCTTCCATCGCCTTGGCGGTGACCTCGTCCACCTTGCCGAGCGCGGAGATCGTCACGACCAGGTTCTGCGCCCGGTAGTAGTCGATGATCGGCTCGGTCTCCGTGTGGTAGACCTCCAGCCGCTTGCGCACGGTCTCCTCGGAGTCGTCCTCGCGCTGGTACAGCTCGCCGCCGCAGACGTCGCAGACGCCCTCGACCTTGGGAGCGTTGTAGGTCGCGTGGAACACGTGCGCGGAGTCGTTGCGGCAGATGCGGCGACCCGCGATCCGCTTCACGACCTCGTCCTCGGGGACCTCCAGGTCGAGGACCGCGTCGAGCTGGACGTCGCCCTCCTTGAGGATCTCGTCCAGAGCCTCGGCCTGGGCCACGTTGCGCGGGAACCCGTCGAGCAGGAAGCCGTTCACGGCGTCCCCCTGCTCCATACGGTCCTTGGCCATCCCGATCGTCACGGAGTCCGGCACGAGCTGGCCGGCCTTCATGTACGACTGAGCCTCCACACCCAGCGGCGTGCCCTGCGAGATGTTCGCACGGAACAGGTCACCCGTGGAGATGTGCGGAATGGCCAGGTTCTTGGCGAGGTACGCGGCCTGCGTACCCTTGCCTGCCCCGGGCGGTCCGACGAGGACGATTCGCATCAGCGGAGGAACCCTTCGTAATTGCGCTGCTGGAGCTGGCTCTCGATCTGCTTCACGGTCTCCAGCCCCACACCCACGATGATGAGGATGCTCGTCCCGCCGAAGGGGAAGTTGGCATTGGCGCCACCGAAGCCTGCCAACGCCATCGTCGGCACAAGAGCGATCAGACCCAAGTACAGCGAGCCCGGCCAGGTGATCCGGTTGAGCACATAGCTGAGGTACTCGGCAGTAGGTCGACCAGCCCGGATGCCCGGGATGAAGCCACCATACTTCTTCATGTTGTCCGCAACTTCCTCGGGGTTGAACGAGATCGCCACGTAGAAGAAGGCGAAGAACACGATCAGGAGGAAGTACGTGGCGATGTAGTAGGGGTGGTCACCCTTGACGAAGTGGGCTTCGATCCAGGTCTTCCAGCCGGCGGTGCTGTTCGAGAACTGCGCGATCAGCGCCGGGATGTAGAGAAGCGACGAGGCGAAGATGACAGGAATCACACCTGCCTGGTTCACCTTGAGCGGGATGTAAGTGGACGTACCGCCGTAGGAACGCCGACCGATCATGCGCTTCGCGTACTGCACCGGGATGCGGCGCTGGGCCTGCTCGACGAAGACCACGAGGGCCACCATCACGAAGCCGATGAGGATGACGGTGCCGAACTCGATCCAGCCCTTGGCGAGCTTGCCGCTCTCCTTGATGGCCCACAGCGCGCCCGGGAAGCCGGCGGCGATCGAGATGAACATCAGGATCGACATGCCGTTGCCGATGCCGCGGTCGGTGATGAGCTCACCGAGCCACATGACGACACAGGTACCCGCGGTCATCGTGATGACCATGGTGGCGATGGTGAAGATCGACTGGTCGGGGACGACCTGGTCGGCGACGACGCAGCCGCTGAAGAGCGCACCGCTCTTGGCGGTGGCGACGAGGCCGGTGCCCTGCAGGACGGCCAGCGCGACGGTCAGGTACCGCGTGTACTGCGTGATCTTGGCGGTGCCGGACTGGCCCTCCTTCTTGAGGGCCTCGAGACGCGGGATCACGACGGTGAGCAGCTGCAGGATGATGCTCGCCGTGATGTACGGCATGATGCCGAGCGCGAAGATGGTGATCTGCAGCAGCGCTCCGCCACTGAACATGTTGACCAGGCCGAACAGGCTGTTGTTGCCCTCGCTGGCCTGCTTCACACACTGCTGGACGGCCTCGTAGCTGACGCCGGGGACCGGGATGTGGGCCCCGAGGCGGTACAGCACGATGATGGCGAGCGTGAAGAGCAGCTTCTTGCGCAGGTCGGGCGTCTTGAACGCCCGGGCGAACGCGGTGAGCACGGTGCCTCCTGCGACCCCCGCGCTATGCGTCAAGGGTGACGGTCTTGAGGTTCGACGATTGGTTATCGGTCTTCAATCCCGTGCGGGCATACCGCACGGAGTCTAGACAGTGCACGCCACCTTACCGGCGACCATGCCCGCCTAGGAACGACCAACGGTGGATACCCCTTTTGCGCGCATCCCCGCCACGGGGTGGCTCCGGGTGTCCACGGTCCGACTTCGGTCGGCCGTCCGCCCCGCGAGCCGGTGAGGAACCCTCTTTCGAAGGGCGGTCCGGAGGAGCGGGGCCCGCGGGCGGAGCCGCGGAAGTCCATCACCTCGGGGGACGGCCCCGGAACGCCGAGAAGCCCGGCCGACTCCCCCGAGGGGGAACCGGCCGGGCTTGCTCAGTGCTGTTGTCTACCGGACTCAGACGAGCTCGGTGACGGTGCCGCCGGCAGCGGCGATCTTCTCCTTGGCGGAGCCGGAGACGGCGTCAACCGTCACCTGCAGCGCCACGGTGATCTCGCCCTGGCCGAGGACCTTGACGAGCTGGTTCTTGCGAACCGCACCCTTGGCGACCAGGTCGGCCACCGTGACCTCGCCACCCTGCGGGTAGAGCGCGGTCAGCTTGTCCAGGTTCACGACCTGGTACTCGGTGCGGAACGGGTTCTTGAAGCCCTTGAGCTTCGGGAGGCGCATGTGGAGGGGCATCTGCCCACCCTCGAAGCGCTCCGGAACCTGGTAACGGGCCTTGGTGCCCTTGGTACCACGACCGGCCGTCTTACCCTTCGACGCCTCACCACGACCGACACGGGTCTTCGCGGTCTTGGCGCCGGGGGCGGGACGGAGGTTGTGGGCCTTCAGCGGGTTGGTCTCCGCCATGTCAGTCAACCTCCTCGACCGTCACGAGGTGGCGGACGGTGTGCACCATGCCGCGGAACTCGGGGCGGTCCTCCTTGACAACCACGTCGTTGACCTTCTTGAGGCCAAGCGAGCGCAGGGTGTCGCGGTGGTTCTGCTTGCTGCCGATGTACGACTTCGTCTGCGTGACCTTGAGGCGAGCCATTACGCACCCGCCCCAGCACGCGCACGGAGCAGAGCCGCGGGAGCGACGTCCTCGAGGGGCAGACCACGGCGAGCCGCGATCTCCTCGGGACGCTGCAGGCCCTTCAGGGCCTCCACGGTCGCGTGCACGATGTTGATCTGGTTGTCGGAGCCGAGCGACTTCGACAGGATGTCGTGGATACCGGCGCACTCGAGCACGGCACGCACCGGGCCACCGGCGATAACACCGGTACCGGGGGAAGCCGGCTTGAGCAGGACGACGCCCGCGGCCTTCTCGCCCTGGATCGGGTGAGGGATGGTGCCCTGGATGCGGGGAACCTTGAAGAAGTTCTTCTTGGCTTCCTCGACGCCCTTGGCAATGGCCGCGGGAACTTCCTTGGCCTTGCCGTAACCGACACCTACGGTGCCGTCACCGTCACCCACCACGACGAGCGCGGTGAAGCTGAAGCGACGACCACCCTTGACAACCTTGGCGACGCGGTTGATCGCGACAACGCGCTCAACGTACGCGGTCTTCTCGGCGGCAGCGCCACCGTCGCGGCCCTTCCGGTCCCGCCGCTCGCCGCCACCGGCACCGCTTCCGCGGCGCTGGGGTCCAGCCATTGGATTACCTCTCTCTGTTACGTCCGTTAGTCCCGGAACCGGGGCTTAGAACTTCAGCCCGGCTTCGCGGGCGGCGTCAGCCAGAGCGGCAATGCGCCCGGCGTACCTGTTGCCACCACGGTCGAACACGACAGCCTCGACACCGGCGGCCTTGGCGCGCTCGGCGACCAGGGCGCCGACCTGCTTGGCCTGCGCGGACTTGTCACCCTCGCCGCCACGGATCGACGCGTCCAGGTTCGACGCCGACGCAAGGGTGTGACCCTTGAGGTCGTCGATGACCTGAGCGGTGATGCCGCGGTTCGAACGCGTCACGACGAGGCGCGGACGCTCCGCCGTACCCGACACGTTCTTGCGGATGCGGATGTGGCGGCGCGCCTTGGCAGCACGCTTGTAAGCGTCGCCCTTGGCGATCTTCACACCGTATGCCATGGCTTACTTACCAGCCTTTCCGACCTTGCGGCGGATGACCTCGCCGGCGTACTTGACGCCCTTGGCCTTGTACGGGTCGGGCTTCCGCAGCTTGCGGATGTTCGCCGCGACCTCGCCGACCTTCTGCTTGTCGATGCCCTCGACCGAGAACTTGGTCGGCGACTCGACCTTGAACGAGATGCCCTCGGGCGCCTCGACCACGATCGGGTGGCTGTAGCCGAGCTGGAACTCCAGACCGGAGCCCTTCGCGGCCACGCGGTAACCGACACCGCTGATCTCGAGCGCCTTCACGTAACCCTGGGTCACACCGGTGATCATGTTGGCCACCAGCGTGCGGGACAGGCCGTGAAGGGCCTTGTTCTGACGCTCGTCGTTCGGACGGTTGACGTTCAGAACGCCATCCTCGCCCTTAACGATCTCGATCGGCGCGGCGACGGTGTGGCTCAGGGTGCCCTTGGAACCCTTCACCGTGACCGTGCGGCCCTCGATGGTGACGTCCACGCCGGCGGGAACCTGGATAGGCAGCTTGCCAATACGCGACATTAGCTATTCCTCCGTTCCCGACTACCAGACGTAGGCGAGGACTTCCCCACCTACGCCCTTCTTGCCTGCCTGCTGGCCGGTCAGGAGACCGTGGGACGTGGAGATGATCGCCACGCCCAGGCCGCCGAGAACCTTCGGCAGGTTGGTGGACTTCGCGTAGACCCGGAGGCCGGGCTTCGAGATCCGCTTGATGCCCGCGATGGAGCGCTCACGGTTCGGACCGAACTTGAGCTCGAGGACGAGGTTCTTGCCGACCTCGGCGTCCTCGACCTTCCAGCCCGTGATGAAGCCCTCCTGCTGGAGGATCTCCGCGATGTGAGACTTGATCTTGCTGTGCGGCATCGTCACGGAGTCGTGGTATGCCGAGTTCGCGTTACGCAGACGAGTCAGCATGTCCGCGATCGGATCAGTCATGGTCATGAATTGGCCTTCGGCCTCTCTCGCCGGGGTTTCCAGTGCGCCATCCCTCTCCCCACACAGGGGCGGGACGGGTGCGGCGCGGGGACCTACGGCGTAGTAAGTCGTACGGGCGGCGGACGCCCAACCACACAAGCCTAAGGCATGCGGGGCCGGGCATCCGCCGACCAATGCTTACCGAGAGACTCCGGTCATCCCAACTAGGGGATTACCAGGAGCTCTTGGTCACGCCCGGCAGCTCGCCACGGTGAGCCATCTCACGGAGGCACACGCGGCACAGGCCGAACTTGCGGTACACGGAGTGGGGACGACCACAGCGCTGGCAGCGCGTGTAGCCACGCACGCCGAACTTGGGCTTGCGGGCAGCCTTCGCGATGAGAGCCTTCTTCGCCATCTCGCTTACGCCTCCTTGAAGGGGAAGCCGAGGTGACGCAGAAGGGCACGGCCCTCGTCGTCGTTGGTCGCCGTGGTCACCACGGTGATGTCCATACCCCGGACACGGTCGATCTTGTCCTGGTCGATCTCGTGGAACATGACCTGCTCCGTGAGACCGAAGGTGTAGTTGCCACGCCCGTCGAACTGCTTGGGGGACAGACCACGGAAGTCGCGGATGCGCGGAAGCGCGAGCGACAGGGTGCGGTCCAGGAACTCCCACATGCGGTCGCCACGGAGGGTGACGTGCGCACCGATCGGCTGGCCCTCGCGCAGCTTGAACTGCGCGATGGACTTGCGGGCCTTGGTGACGGCCGGCTTCTGACCCGTGATGGTGGTCAGGTCGCGGATCGCACCGTCGATCAGCTTCGAGTCACGGGCGGCGTCGCCGACACCCATGTTGACCACGATCTTCACGAGGCCGGGAACCTGCATGACGTTCTCGTACGAGAACTCCTCACGCAGCTTGCCCGCGATCTCCTCGCGGTACTTCGTCTTGAGACGCGGAGTGGTGGTAGCCATCAGATGTCCTCACCCGTCCGCTTGGCAACGCGGATCTTGTTGCCCTCGTCGTCGAAGCGGTAACCGACACGCGTGACGACCTTCTTGCCGTCCTTCTCCACGACCAGCTGGACGTTGGAGACGTGGACCGGAGCCTCGGTCGTGACGATGCCACCGGCCTGCGACGGGCCGGCCTTGGTGTGCTTCTTGACCCGGTTGACACCCTCGACGAGGACGCGGTTCTCGCTGGGGAAGGCCGTGATGACCTTGCCCTGCTTGCCCTTGTCCTTACCGGTGATGACCTGGACCAGGTCGCCCTTCTTGATCTTCATGCTTACAGCACCTCCGGCGCGAGCGAGATGATCTTCATGAACTTCTTCTCGCGCAGCTCACGGCCGACCGGGCCGAAGATACGGGTGCCACGAGGGTCGCCGTCGTTCTTGAGAATGACAGCGGCGTTCTCGTCAAAGCGGATGTACGAGCCGTCCTGGCGGCGGCGCTCCTTGACGGTGCGAACGATGACCGCCTTGACGACGTCACCCTTCTTCACGTTGCCACCGGGGATCGCGTCCTTGACGGTGGCGACGATGACGTCACCGATGCCCGCGTAGCGGCGACCCGAGCCACCGAGAACACGGATGCAAAGGATCTCCTTGGCACCAGTGTTGTCGGCGACACGCAGTCGCGACTCCTGCTGGATCACGTCTATCTCCTGATTTGTCTGCCGGTTCCCGGCCGGGGCTTCTCAGGGAAGCCCCGGCCGAGCCTGGCGGAACTGACTCGCGGGAAACCCCGCGAGCGGAACTTTTGGATTTCCCTCGCGGGAAATTCCTTACTTGGCCTTCTCGAGGATCTCGACGACGCGCCAGTGCTTCGTCGACGACAGCTTCCGGGTCTCCATCAGGAGGACGCGGTCACCGATGCCGGCAGCGTTCTGCTCGTCGTGAGCCTTGAGCTTGTTCGTACGGCGGATGACCTTGCCGTACAGCGCGTGCTTCACGCGGTCCTCGACAGCGACGACGACGGTCTTGTCCATCTTGTCGCTGACGACGAGGCCCTCGCGGACCTTACGAGCGTTGCGCTCGGTCTTCTCAGTCACGTTGCTCTCGCTCATCAGACGTTCTCCACCGTCTCGATGCCCAGCTCGCGCTCGCGCATCAGGGTGTAGATCCGGGCGATGTCCTTACGGACGGACTTGAGCCGACCGTGGTTCTCGAGCTGACCCGTCGCCGCCTGGAAGCGGAGGTTGAACAGCTCTTCCTTGGCCTCGCGGAGCTTGTTGAGAAGCTCCTCGTTGCCCAGCTCGCGCAGCTCGGACGCCTTGGTACCGGCCGACATCACAGCTCACCTGCTTCGCGCTTCACGATCTTGCACTTCATCGGCAGCTTGTGGGCCGCACGGGTGAGGGCCTCGCGCGCGATCTTCTCGTTCGGGTAGGACAGTTCGAACATCACCCGACCCGGCTTGACGTTCGCGATCCACCACTCCGGAGAACCCTTACCGGAACCCATGCGGGTCTCGGCGGGCTTCTTCGTCAGCGGGCGGTCCGGGTAGATGTTGATCCAGACCTTGCCGCCACGCTTGATGTGGCGGGTCATCGCGATACGAGCCGCCTCGATCTGGCGGTTGGTCACGTACGCCGGCGTGAGGGCCTGAATGCCGTACTCGCCGAACGCGACCTGAGTACCACCCTTGCTCGCGCCGGAGCGCTTCGGGTGGTGCTGCTTGCGGTGCTTGACCCTACGGGGGATCAGCATGTCGGTCAGGCCTCCGTTCCGGTGCTCTCAGCCGGAGCAGCGGCGGCGGCCTCGGCCTTGGGGGCCTCGGCGGCCGGAGCCGACTGCTGCGGCTTGCGGCCGCGGCCGCCACGCTCGCCACCGCGGCCACCACGGCCGGCCGGGCGGTCGCCAGCGCCGGCACCACGGGCCGGGCGGTTACCCGCACGGGCCGCAGCGTTCTCGGCGCGGACCTCGGCGATGTTCTTGACGTCGCCCTTGTAGATCCAGACCTTGACGCCAATGCGACCGAAGGTCGTCTTGGCCTCGAAGAAGCCGTAGTCCACGTTCGCGCGGAGCGTGTGCAGCGGCACACGACCCTCGCGGTAGAACTCCGAGCGGGACATCTCGGCGCCGCCGAGACGGCCACCGCACTGGACCTTGATGCCCTTGGCGCCGGCCTTCATCGTGCCCTGCATGCTCTTACGCATGGCGCGACGGAAGGAGACGCGGGAGGAGAGCTGCTCGGCAACGGCCTGAGCGACCAGCTGGGCGTCCATCTCGGGGTTCTTGACCTCGAGGATGTTCAGCTGGACCTGCTTGCCCGTGAGCTTCTCGAGGTCGCCGCGGATGCGGTCGGCCTCGGCGCCACGGCGGCCGATGACGATGCCGGGACGCGCGGTGTGGATGTCCACACGCACACGGTCACGGGTGCGCTCGATCTCAACCTTCGAGATGCCGGCGCGCTCCATGCCGGACGTCATCATCCGACGGATGGCGACGTCTTCCTTGACGTAGTCCTTGTACAGCTTGTCGGCGTACCAGCGGGACTTGAAGTCCGTGGTGATGCCGAGCCGGAACCCATGCGGGTTAACCTTCTGGCCCATTACCGGGTTCCTTCCTTGCTGCTGACGACCACGGTGATGTGGCTGGTCCGCTTACGGATCCGGTAGGCACGGCCCTGGGCACGCGGACGGAACCGCTTCAGGGTCGGGCCCTCATCGACGAACGCCTCGCTGATGAACAGCGAAGAGGCGTCCGAGTGGTCGTAGTTGTGCGCGGCATTGGCGATGGCGCTGTCCAGCACCTTGCCAACCGGCACGCTCGCGGCCTGCGGGGCGAAACGCAGGACCGCCTGAGCCTCCGTGGCATCCATGCCACGGATAAGGTCCACCACACGGCGGGCCTTCATGGGCGTAACGCGGATGTACCGCGCCTGGGCCCTGGCTTCCATGGTTGTCCTTCCAGTGTCTGTCATGGTCATTCCACCCCGCTACTAGCGGCGCTTCGACTTCCGGTCGTCCTTCACGTGACCCCGGAAGGTGCGCGTCGGCGAGAACTCGCCGAGCTTGTGGCCGACCATCGACTCGGTGACAAACACCGGAATGTGGGTCTTGCCGTTGTGCACCGCGATCGTGTGGCCGAGCATGGCCGGGATGATCATCGAGCGACGGGACCAGGTCTTGATGACGTTCTTGGTACCGGCTTCGTTCTGGGCGTCCACCTTCTTGACGAGGTGGCCGTCGACGAAGGGTCCCTTCTTGAGACTGCGCGGCATCTAAACCCGCTCCTAGCGCTTCTTGTTCGTCTTGCGGCGGCGGACGATGTACTTGTTCGAAGCCTTCTTCGGCGAACGAGTACGACCCTCCTTCTGACCCCACGGGGAGACCGGGTGGCGACCACCGGAGGTCTTGCCCTCACCACCACCGTGCGGGTGGTCGACCGGGTTCATCGCCACACCGCGAACGGTCGGGCGAACGCCCAGCCAGCGCTTACGGCCGGCCTTGCCCCAGTTGATGTTCGACTGCTCGGCGTTGCCGACCTCGCCGATGGTGGCGCGGCAGCGGGCGTCGACGAGACGGATCTCACCGGACGGCATGCGAAGGTGGACCATGGTCCCCTCCTTCGCGAGCAGCTGCACGGAGGCACCAGCGGAGCGAGCGAACTTGGCGCCGCCACCGGGACGGAGCTCGATCGCGTGGATCGTGGTACCGACCGGGATGTTGCGGAGCGCCAGGTTGTTGCCGGGCTTGATGTCAGCGCCGGGGCCGTTCTCGACGCGGTCACCCTGCGTCAGACCCTTGGGGGCGATGATGTAGCGCTTCTCGCCGTCCAGGTAGTGGAGCAGCGCGATGCGCGCGGTGCGGTTGGGGTCGTACTCGATGTGAGCGACCTTCGCCGGCACGCCGTCCTTGTCGTGACGACGGAAGTCGATCACACGGTAGGCGCGCTTGTGGCCACCGCCCTGGTGGCGGACGGTCACACGACCGGTGTTGTTACGGCCGCCCTTGCTGTGCAGGGGGCGGACCAGCGACTTCTCCGGCGTGGACCGCGTGATCTCGACGAAGTCGGCTACGGAAGAGCCACGACGGCCCGGCGTAGTCGGCTTGTACTTGCGGATTCCCATTTCTCAGTCCTCGTCCGATTCCGGACGATCCAGACCGCCCTTAGGCGGTCGGACCGCCGAAGATGTCGATACGGTTGCCCTCGGCAAGGGTCACGATGGCGCGCTTGGTGTCCTTGCGCTTGCCGAAACCGGCCTTGGTGCGCTTGCGCTTACCCTGGCGGTTGATCGTGTTGACCCCGGTGACCTTGACCGAGAAGACCGCCTCGACGGCCTGCTTGATCTGGGTCTTGTTGGAGCCAGGCGCGACGATGAACGTGTACTTGTTCTCGTCCAGCAGGGCGTAGCTCTTCTCCGAGACAACCGGCTTGACGAGAATGTCGCGCGGGTCCGAGAAGGTCTTGCTGGTGACGACGGCCTCAGTCATCAGGCGTCGCTCCCTTCGGTCTCAGCGGTCTGGGGGCCAGACACGAAGGACTCGAGGGCGGCCTGGGTGAAGACCACGTCGTCGGAGACGATCACGTCGTACGTGTTGAGCTGGCCCGGCTCCAGGATGTGCACCTGGGGCAGGTTGCGGGCGGACAGCCACGCGGCCTCGTCGGCACGCTCGACGACCAGGAGCAGGTTCTTGCGCTCCGAGATCTTGCCGAGCAGCGTCTTGGCGGCCTTGGTGGAGACGGCACCCTCGACCACGCCGGTGACGACGTGGATGCGGGAGTGGTTCGCCCGGTCCGACAGGGCACCGCGGAGGGCGGCGGCCTTCATCTTCTTCGGGGTCCGCTGCGAGTAGTCACGCGGCACGGGACCGTGCACGACGCCACCACCGGCGAACTGCGGGGCGCGGGTCGAACCCTGACGGGCGCGGCCGGTGCCCTTCTGGCGGTAAGGCTTCTTGCCACCACCACGGACTTCGCCACGGGTCTTGGTCTTGTGCGTGCCCTGACGGGCCGCGGCCAGCTGCGCGACGACGACCTGGTGGATCAGCGGAACGCTGACCTTGGCGCCGAAGATCTCCGCGGGGAGCTCGACGGTCCCGGCCTTGTCGCCAGACGGCGAAAGGATGTCAATGGTGCTCATCGGTTCCTCAAACCCCCTTGGCCGCGGTGCGGACCAGGACGAGGCCACCGTTGGGGCCGGGGACGGCGCCCTTGATGAGCAGCAGACCCTTCTCGGCGTCAACGGCGTGGACGGTCAGGTTCTGGGTGGTCACACGCTCGTTGCCCATGCGACCGGCCATGCGCATGCCCTTGAAGACACGGCCCGGGGTGGCGCAGCCACCGATGGAACCGGGCTTGCGGTGCACGCGGTGGGCACCGTGCGACGCCTTGCCACCACGGAAGTTGTGGCGCTTCATGACACCGGCGAAGCCCTTGCCCTTGCTCTTGCCGGTGACGTCGACCTTGACGCCGGCCTCGAAGAGCTCGGCGGTGATCTCCTGGCCGAGCGTGTACTCGGAGGCGTCAGCGGTGCGGAGCTCCACCAGGTGGCGGCGCGGGGTGACGTCGGCCTTGGCGAAGTGACCCTTGAGGGGCTTGTTCACCTTGCGCGGGTCGATCTCGCCGAAGGCGATCTGGACCGACTCGTAGCCGTCGCTGTCGTTCGTACGGACCTGGGTCACGACATTCGGGCCAGCCTTGACGACGGTCACCGGGACGACCCGGTTGTTCTCGTCCCAGACCTGCGTCATGCCGAGCTTCTCGCCCAGGATGCCCTTGATGTTCTTAGCCATCTCGCGCGTCACCTCAGAGCTTGATCTCGATGTCGACGCCCGCCGGCAGGTCGAGACGCATGAGCGAGTCAACCGTCTTCGGCGTGGGGTCGAGGATGTCGATGAGGCGCTTGTGCGTGCGCATCTCGAAGTGCTCGCGCGAGTCCTTGTACTTGTGCGGCGACTTGATGACGCAGTACACGTTCTTCTCAGTGGGCAGCGGCACCGGGCCCGCGACCGACGCACCAGTGCGGGTCACCGTCTCGACGATCTTCTTCGCCGAAGAGTCGATGACCTCGTGGTCGTAGGCCTTGAGCCGGATGCGGATCTTCTGTCCCGCCATGGCTACTAGTAGTCCTTTGTCTCTTAACGCTCTGGCATCCGGTCGACTGTGCTTCCTGGGAAGCGCCGTCCTCCTCCGACCCACGCGGTCGGGCGTGTCGCACTCCCTCTACGCAGAAATCCCTAAGGATTTCCCAACCAAGGGGGTGCGGTCCCAAGACCGCGAGTCGGGGGCAGAACACCCACCGGGAGCCTGGCAGGCACCCCGCTGACGCTTCCCAGAAGATTCCCGTACGTCCGACCCGAGGGGTCGACGAGTACTGTGGGACTCGCTTCCGGTCCTCCCGACGGGAGGCGCGCAGCATCGGCACTCAACCGAGCAACCCTGACAGTCTGCCATACGCGGCCATCTCGCCGCCAATCAGGAGCGAAGACTGTACCCCACGTCACTCGGGGGTACGCGCCGGGGCACGCGTCGGCCCCGGGAATTCTCGGCGTACGGGCCTCAGCCGAGCCGCCGGGCCCGCTCCGTCAGATGCCGCCGCTCGGGCGCGCTGGTCGCGCGGCGGGCCGCCTCCCGGTAGGCGAGAGCCGCCTCCTCCCCCCTCCCGAGCAGTTCGAGCAGGTGCGCGCGGGTGGCGAGCAGCCGGTGGTGGCGGGCGAGCCGCTTGTCCCCCGCCAGGTCGTCCAGGAGCTCCAGGCCGGCCGCCGGGCCGTGGACCATCGCGACCGCCACCGCCCGGTTGAGCGTGATCATCGGGTTGGGGCCGGTCCGCTCCAGTAGCTCGTACAGGGCGAGGACCTGCGGCCAGTCCGTCACCTCGGCCGACTCCGCCTCGTCGTGGACGGCGGCGATGGCCGCCTGGAGCTGGTACGGGCCGACCCGGCCGAGCGGCAGGGTGCGGCCGAGCAGCTCGACGCCCTCGGCGATCAGTGCGCCGTCCCAGCTCCCCCGGTCCTGCTCCGCGAGCGGCACGAGCTCCCCGTGCGGGCCCGTGCGGGCCGGGCGCCGGGCGTCCGTGAGCAGCATGAGGGCGAGCAGCCCCGCCGTCTCGGTGTCCTCGGGCACGAGGCGGAGCAGGAGCCTGGTCAGCCGGATCGCCTCGGTGGAGAGCGCGGGCGCGGTGAGGTCCTCGCCGCCGCTTGCCGTGTACCCCTCGTTGAAGACCAGATAGAGGACGTGCCGGACCTCCGCGAGCCGGGCCGCCCGGTCCTCCCCCGCCGTCAGCTCGAACCCGCCGCCGGCCGCCCTGATCGTCTGCTTGGCCCGGCTGATCCGCTGCGCCATCGTCGCCTCGGGTACGAGGAAGGCGGCGGCGATCTGCGCGGTGGTGAGGCCGCCGACGGCCCGCAGCGTGAGCGCGATCCGGCTCGGCGGGGACAGCTCGGGGTGGCAGCAGAGGAAGAGCAGCGCCAGGGAGTCGTCGCGGTCGCCGTCCGCGCTCTCGTCGGCCGCCCGCGCGAGGAGCGCGGAGTCGGGCGTGGCGAGCGCGACGGCGTCCTCGCGGCGGCGGCGCGCGGCCTCGGCGCGCACGAGGTCCACGTACCGCCGCCCGGCGACGGTCAGCAGCCAGCCGCGCGGGTTGTCGGGGACCCCGTCGCCGGGCCACTGCCGGGCCGCGGCGATCAGGGCCTCCTGGACGGCGTCCTCGCAGAGGTCGAAGTCGCCGTACCTGCGGACGAGCGCGCCGAGGACCCGCGGCGCGGACGCGCGCAGCAGGTCCTCGACCTCGGCGGAACCGCTCACGCGTCCGCCGCCGCCTCGTGCAGGACGGGCCAGAGCTCGACGGGGTCGACGTCGGCGAAGGGCATGTCGGCGGCGATCTCCTGGGCGCGCTCCAGGCTCTCGCAGTCGAGCAGGTAGAAGCTCGCCAGGTACTCCTTCGTCTCCAGGTACGGCCCGTCGGTGACCGCCGGGGCACCGCCCTCGCGCCGTACGAGCTGCGCGGCGGCCGCGTCCGCGAGGCCGTACGCGCCGATGAGCTCGCCGCTCTCCCGGTACCTGCGGTTGAAGGCGTCCTGGCGGGCGATCGCCTCGGGCCAGGCCTCGGCGGGGAAGGAGTCCCACTTGGCCTGGTTGCCGTAGATCATCGCGACGTACTTCATGAGGGTGTCCTCCGTGTTCCGCGCGCCCCCGTGGCGCACTGTCACCCCTGGGTCGGAGCCCGGAGCCGGGGCTCGACATCGGCGTGCGCGTTTCTTCGAAGATCTTTTTCCGTCGGGTGAATCCTCGCAGCGAAAGGCGCGTCCGTACACAACCACGGGTACCGGACAGACGTCTTGATCACGACGGAGAAGTCGAGGGAACGGACCGCGCACGTGACGACAGCCCCCCGCCGCAGGTCGGTGCTCGCCACCGCGCTCGCCGTCGTCGCCGCGGTCTCCGGCTGCTCCGTGCCCGAGCCGCGCAGGACCGCGCCGACCGCCGACCCGGCCCCCGGCAGGCCGATCGCCCCCGCGCGGGCCCGCCGGGCGCTGCTCCTCCAGGTCTCCGCGCACCCGGACGACGACCTGTACTTCATGAACCCGGACACGCAGCGGCTGCTCGACTCCGGGGTGCCGCTCGTCTCGGTGTACGTGACGGCCGGCGAGCACACCGGGCGGAACCGGATCGCGGGGATGCCGGAGACTCCCCCGGACCCGGCCGCGTACTCCTCCGCCCGCCACCAGGGCCTGCGCCAGGCGTACGCGGGCGCGCTCGGGCTCCCCCTCTTCACGCGGTGGCGGCGGGAGGCCGTCACGCTCCCGGGCGGCCGGCACGCCGAGGTCGCCACGCTCACGAGCGGCCGGCGCCGGGTCGAGCTCGTCTTCCTCAACCTGCCGATGCACACGAGCCGCCGGTACACGGCCGTCCCCGCGCTCTGGCACGACCGGGCCCTCGAACTGCCGACGCACCTGCCGGCCGGTTCGCCGCTGACGCGCTCGGAGCCGTACGACTACGACGGCCTGGTCGGCGTCCTCGTCGGGCTCCTGCGCCGCTACCGCCCGACCGTCGTCCACACCCTCGACCCGGACCCCGACATCGGGACGGGCGACGAGGCCGAGCGGCGGCGGGACAGCGAGCAGCCGGGGTACGAGGACCACGGTGACCACACGGCCGTCGCCTGCTTCACCTGGGCCGCGCTGAGCCGCTGGGTCTCCGAGGCGGTACGGGACGGGGCGCCGGTCCCGGCCTTCGCCACGACCGCCTTCCGCGGCTACTACAACCGGCACTGGCCCAAGAACCTGCCGCCCGGGGTCCTCCGGGAGAAGGCCGCCCACCTCGTCCCGTACGGCGG
The DNA here is from genome assembly GCF_040641575.1 of Streptomyces sp. NPDC020807. Classification (NCBI taxonomy): domain Bacteria; kingdom Bacillati; phylum Actinomycetota; class Actinomycetes; order Kitasatosporales; family Streptomycetaceae; genus Streptomyces; species Streptomyces sp. NPDC020807. The sequence continues at coordinate 400,371 of NZ_JBFADU010000002.1, read as the reverse complement.
CGACCCGTCCTGGGCCTGCGGCAACCCCTCGGGCTGCGGCGACTACGCCGTGGGCGGCGACCGGCCGCTCACCAACCGGAAGGGCTGGGTGCGCTCGACGCACCACCGCTGGCCCGTCCGGGGTCCGGCGCTGGCGGAGGGCGCCGACGGCCGCCTGACGGCGTACGGGGTGCTCGGGCTGCGCGCGGTGCGGTGGCGGGAGGAGGACGAGGGGGCGTGGGGCGAGCCCGAGGACCTCGGCGGCGGGCCGCTCGCGCCGGCGCTCGGCCCGGCGGTCCTCGGCGACGGGCGGGTCCTGCTCTTCGGCGTGCGGTTCGCCGCGCTCGAAGGGCACGGCGGGCCGAACCGGCGCGAGGTGGTGCTCCTCGAACAGCGCTCCCCCGGCGGGCCGTTCCTCGCCTGGCGCGGCCTCGGCGGCCCGGAGCGCGGGGACGACCGGGGGCGGCGGATCGGCGCCCCGGTGGCGGTCGCGGCCCCCGACGGCCGCGTCCACCTCTTCGTACGGAACGCGGACAAGGGCGTCTCGACGCGCGTACGGGAGGCGGAGGGCGGCTCCTGGGGCCCGTGGGAGGCGCTTCCCGGCGCCGGGACCGGCGCGGAGGTCCAGGACGGCCTGGCGGTCTCGCTCGACGCGGCGGGCCGGGTCCATCTGTACGCGGCCGGGCGCGCGTCCGTACGGCACTGGGTCGACGGCCTCCCGCGGCCGGAACGGCTGCCGCTCTCCGGCTCCGCGGTCGCCTCGGCCGACGGCGAGCTGTACTACCGGCCGCCCGCCGCGGCGGAGCTGCTCGGCCCGGCGGGTGACGCCGGGCTCGACGGGTACGGGGCCGTGGTCGCCGCGCGCTCGGCGGCGCTGGGCACCGTCCTGCTCGGCACGGACGCGAAGGGGCGGCCCGTACTCAGGGCGGGCGAACGGCTCCGTACGGCCCCGGGGACGGCGGTGGCGACGGCGCTGCACGTCGGCGCGCGCGGGGTGACGGTCGTCGGACTCGGCGCGGACGGCCACCCGTGGTCCTGGCGGCCTTAGCGGATACCGGACGACGTCCCGGAACGCGAGAAGGCCCCGCACCTTGCGGTGCGGGGCCTTCCCTTACTGCTCAGCAGCTCTGACGAGCTACCAGGTCAGTTCAAGATCAGGCAGTGATCTTGACGACCTGGCCGGCGCCGACGGTCCGGCCACCCTCACGGATGGCGAACTTGAGGCCCTCCTCCATGGCGATGGGCTGGATCAGCTCAACGGACATGGAGGTGTTGTCGCCCGGCATGACCATCTCGGTGCCCTCGGGGAGGGTCACGACGCCGGTCACGTCCGTGGTACGGAAGTAGAACTGCGGGCGGTAGTTGTTGAAGAACGGGGTGTGACGGCCACCCTCGTCCTTCGACAGGATGTACGCCTGCGCCTCGAAGTTGGTGTGCGGCGTGACCGAGCCCGGCTTGATGATGACCTGGCCGCGCTCGACGTCCTCGCGCTTGATGCCACGGAGGAGCAGACCGACGTTCTCACCGGCCTGGCCCTCGTCGAGGAGCTTGCGGAACATCTCGATGCCGGTGACCGTGGTGGTGGTCTTCTCGGTCTTGATGCCGATGATGTCGACGGTCTCGTTGACCTTGAGGACACCACGCTCGATACGACCGGTGACGACGGTGCCACGACCGGTGATCGTGAAGACGTCCTCGATCGGCATCAGGAACGGCTTGTCGACGTCACGCTCGGGCTGCGGGATGGACTCGTCCACGGCCTTCATGAGGTCGAGGAGCTTGCCGCCCCACTCAGCGTCGCCCTCGAGGGCCTTGAGCGCGGAGACGCGGACGACCGGCAGGTCGTCGCCCGGGAACTCGTACTCGGAGAGGAGCTCACGGACCTCGAGCTCGACGAGCTCCAGGATCTCCTCGTCGTCCACCATGTCGGCCTTGTTCAGGGCGACGACGATGTACGGAACGCCGACCTGGCGAGCAAGGAGGACGTGCTCCTTGGTCTGCGGCATCGGGCCGTCGGTGGCGGCGACCACGAGGATGGCGCCGTCCATCTGCGCCGCACCCGTGATCATGTTCTTGATGTAGTCAGCGTGACCGGGGCAGTCGACGTGCGCGTAGTGACGCGACTCCGTCTGGTACTCGACGTGCGCGATCGAGATCGTGATACCGCGCTGGCGCTCCTCGGGAGCCTTGTCGATCTGGTCGAAGGCCGAGGCCTCGTTCAGGTCCGGGTACGCGTCGTGCAGCACCTTGGTAATGGCGGCCGTGAGGGTCGTCTTACCGTGGTCAATGTGACCGATGGTGCCGATGTTGACGTGCGGCTTAGTCCGCTCGAACTTCGCCTTCGCCACTGGTTCCTCCTGTGGAGTGGTTCTGTACGCCTTGCTTCATCGGCGCCAGGTGATCTTTGCTGGGATGCCAGTCGCCGGGGTCGCACCTCGGGGTTCCGGGGCCGAGCCCCGACGACTGGTGTCAAGCCTAAAGCGTGAACTCGGGAGAGTTACTCGCCCTTGGCCTTCGCGATGATCTCCTCGGCGACGTTCCGCGGAACCTCGGCGTAGGAGTCGAACTGCATCGAGTAGCTTGCGCGACCCGAGGTCTTGCTGCGGAGGTCTCCGACGTAGCCGAACATCTCCGAGAGGGGCACGAGGCCCTTCACGATGCGAGCACCGTGACGCTCCTCCATGGCCTGGATCTGGCCACGGCGGGAGTTGATGTCGCCAATGACCTCACCCATGTAGTCCTCGGGCGTGGTGACCTCAACGGCCATCATCGGCTCAAGGATGACGGGAGAAGCCTTGCGCGCGGCCTCCTTGAAGGCCTGCGAGCCGGCGATCTTGAACGCGAGCTCGGAGGAGTCGACCTCGTGGTAGCCGCCGTCGAGAAGGATGACGCGGACGCCGGTCATCTCGTAGCCGGCCAGGATGCCGAACTGCATGGCCTCCTGCGCACCGGCGCCGACCGAAGGGATGTACTCCTTCGGGATGCGGCCACCGGTGACCTTGTTCACGAACTCGTACGTGGCGTCGCCGTCCGTGATCGGCTCGATCGCGATCTGCACCTTGGCGAACTGACCGGTACCACCGGTCTGCTTCTTGTGGGTGTAGTCCACGCGCTCGACGGTCTTGCGGATCGTCTCGCGGTACGCGACCTGCGGCTTGCCGACGTTCGCCTCGACCTTGAACTCGCGACGCATGCGGTCGACGAGGATGTCGAGGTGAAGCTCGCCCATACCACCGATGATGGTCTGGCCGGTCTCCTCGTCAGCGTGAACCTGGAAGGAGGGGTCCTCCTCCGCGAGACGCTGGATGGCGACACCCAGCTTCTCCTGGTCACCCTTGGACTTGGGCTCGATGGCGACCTGAATAACCGGGGCCGGGAAGTCCATGGACTCCAGGATGACCGGGTTCTTCTCGTCGCACAGCGTCTCACCGGTGGTGGTCTGCTTGAGGCCCATGACGGCGACGATGTCGCCGGCGCCCACCGAGTCGATCTCCTCACGCTTGTTCGCGTGCATGCGGTAGATCTTGCCGATGCGCTCCTTCTTGCCCTTGACGGAGTTCAGCACCGCGGTGCCGGCCTCCAGGCGACCGGAGTAGATCCGGACGAAGGTGAGCTTGCCCAGGTGCGGGTCGCTCGCGATCTTGAACGCGAGGGCGGCCAGCGGCTCGTCGTCGGACGGCTTGCGCTTCACGACGACCTCGGCGTCCCGGACGTCGTGGCCCTCGATGGCCTCGACGTCGAGCGGCGACGGGAGGTAGCGGACGACGGCGTCGAGCAGGGGCTGAACGCCCTTGTTCTTGAACGCGGTGCCACAGAAGACCGGGGTCACCGTGGTGTCGCCACCCTTGCCAGAGGCAATGGTGATGCGGCGGACAGCGGCGTAGAGCTGCTCCTCGGTGGGCTCGACGCCCTCGAGGAAGAGCTCCATGAGCTGCTCGTCGTTCTCCGCGATGGTCTCGACCATCTTGGCGCGGTACTCGTCGGCCAGCTCGGCCTTGTCCGCGGGGATGTCGACGACGTCGTACATCTCACCCTTGGTGGCCTCGGCGGACCAGACAAGAGCCTTCATGCGGACGAGGTCGATGACGCCCTCGAAGTCGGCCTCGGCACCGATCGGGAGCTGCATGACGATCGGGGTCGCGCCGAGGCGCTCCACGATCATGTCGACGCAGCGCAGGAAGTCGGCGCCCGTGCGGTCGAGCTTGTTGACGAAGCAGATACGCGGAACGCCGTAGCGGTCCGCCTGACGCCAGACAGTCTCGGACTGGGGCTCGACACCGGCCACGCCGTCGAACACGGTCACAGCGCCGTCGAGCACGCGCAGCGAACGCTCCACCTCGACGGTGAAGTCGACGTGACCCGGCGTGTCGATGATGTTGATCGTGTGGTCGACGTTCTCGAGCGGCCAGTGGCAGGTGGTGGCAGCGGACGTGATCGTGATGCCACGCTCCTGCTCCTGCTCCATCCAGTCCATCGTGGCAGCGCCGTCGTGGACCTCACCGATCTTGTACGAAACGCCGGTGTAGAACAGGATCCGCTCGGTGGTGGTCGTCTTGCCCGCGTCGATGTGGGCCATGATGCCGATGTTGCGCACCTTGGCCAGGTCAAGCGAAGTGGTAGCCATAAGGCTTCAGTCTTCTCTCGGTCTCGATGTGGGTTGCGACTACCAGCGGTAGTGCGCGAAGGCCTTGTTGGACTCGGCCATCTTGTGCGTGTCCTCACGCTTCTTGACCGAAGCGCCGAGGCCGTTGGAGGCGTCGAGGAGCTCGTTCAGGAGGCGCTCGGTCATGGTCTTCTCGCGACGGGCGCGGGAGTAACCGACGAGCCAGCGGAGGGCAAGGGTGGACGCGCGGCCCGGCTTGACCTCGATCGGCACCTGGTAGGTGGCGCCACCGACACGGCGGGACTTGACCTCGAGGGACGGCTTGACGTTCTCAAGCGCGCGCTTCAGCGTGATGACCGGGTCCTGGCCGGTCTTCTCGCGAAGACCCTCCATGGCGCCGTACACGATGCGCTCGGCGGTGGAACGCTTGCCGTCAAGCAGGATCTTGTTGATCAGCGAGGTGACAAGAGGAGAGCTGTAGACCGGGTCGATGATGACCGGGCGCTTCGGGGCGGGGCCCTTACGAGGCATTCTTACTTCTCCTTCTTGGCGCCGTAGCGGCTGCGAGCCTGCTTACGGTTCTTGACGCCCTGCGTGTCGAGGGAACCGCGGATGATCTTGTAGCGAACACCCGGAAGGTCCTTCACACGGCCACCGCGCACGAGCACGATGGAGTGCTCCTGCAGGTTGTGACCCTCACCCGGAATGTAGGCCGTGACCTCGATGCCCGAGGTCAGACGCACACGCGCGACCTTACGGAGGGCCGAGTTCGGCTTCTTCGGGGTGGTCGTGAACACACGCGTGCAGACGCCACGACGCTGAGGGGAACCCTCAAGTGCGGGCGTCTTGTTCTTCTCGACCTTGTCCTGCCGGCCCTTACGGACCAGCTGCTGGATCGTAGGCACTACTTCTCCGGTTTCTGTGTGCCGTCGGTAAAACTAACCTGGAACATTCGCCGACCCACGCGGTCGGGTGTGTCGAATCCCGCGGACCTCCACCGGGGGCGGAAAAGGCGCGGATTGCGGTGGCCGTTGATCGGGCTCGCCGTGCGGCTGAAGACACGCACACGACCCCAGGCACACCCCAGGCACAAGGCATGAGCGTACCTATCGCATGGACTCCGGTCAAAACAAATGCCCACGCGCTCGGAGCCCCGGGCGTGTCCCGAGGCGTGGGACGACGCGCGCGGGGCGGGTGCGGGCGGGGTGCGACCGGCCGACCTGCGGTTCAGTCGCGGGCGGCGCGCCTGGCCCCGGCTCCGGCCGCTTCGTCCGCACTTTCCTCGTCGGGCTCCAGGAACTGGTTGACGACCTTGACGAAGACGCCGAGGCGCTCGTCGGGGACGCCGAGCCAGCGGGCGAAGCCCTCCATCGTCGGCTGCCAGTCGCTCGCCCCTCTGCGCCCCGGGGTGGCCCCCGAACGTGGAGAACCGTTCCAGCCCGACCCGTCCCCCTGACAGGCCGCCGCCGCGTGCGCCGGCCTCTCCCCGTCCGTCGTCTTCGCGCGCCGCCCGGCGCGCGGCGCTGCTGCGCGAACAGCGCCACGGACTCGCCGTCCCCGGCCACGTCGCCGACCCGATCCGGCTCCACGTCTCCGACACCGTCCGGGACGTCACCGACGGCTGGAGGAGGCGGCCTGTGCCCGGTTCACACCGGCCCAGGGCGCTTGCGTCGTGCCGTCCTACGTCCGGAGGAAGGCGTGCAGGGAGTCGGCGAAGGCGGTGACGAAACGTTCCCTCACGGGCTCGGTCACGCGGTCGAGGGAGAGGTACGGGTTGAGGTCCTCCAGCTCGACGAGGAGGAGGCCGCCCTCGGGCGTGCGGCAGGCGTCGACCCGCTGGATGCCGTGGTCGAGGGTGTTCCAGTCGACGAAGCGGCGGGCGAAGGCGAGGTCGTCGGCGGTGGGCTCGTACGGCTCCAGGACCCATCGGCGCTCGGGGTCGGGGGCGTACAGGGCGTACTGGAAGAGGTCGTCGACGAAGTAGAGGGAGACCTCGTAGCGGAAGTCGATCCCCGGCTGGACGAGGAGCCCGTCGAGGTCGAGGCCGGCGAGTTCCCCGTACGGGAGGAAGCGCAGGCCTATGGAGTCGGCGCCGGCCCTGGGCTTGACCGCGTAGCGCGCGGCGTCGGGGAGGCGGTGGAGGTCCTCGGGGCGGTCGACGGTGGGGATGACGGGGTAGCCGGCGGCGGTGAGGTCGAGGAGGTACTGCTTTCCGGCCATGTCACCGCGGCCGTGGAGCGGGTTGTAGACGCGGGTCCCGGCGGCCATGGCCCGGGCGCGGAACTCCTCGTACGCCTCCTGGTAGGCGAGGACGGGGCCGCTGTTGCGGACGACGACGGCGTCGAAGCCGTCCATGAGGGCGGCCGCGTCGAGCGGGTGGCAGAGGGCGAGGTCGAAGTCGGCGCGGAGGCGGGCGGTGAGGTGGATGTCCTCGTCGCCGTAGCGGCGGCCGCGGGCGGGGTAGGCGAGGTCGGTGACGTAGAGGAGGCGGGGGCGGTGGTGGCGGGCGGGGGGCATGGCGGCTCCCTGGGGTCGGTGGCGGCCAACCTATCGGGCCTCTGACCTGGCTTTGAGGAGCACCTCCCGTTTCTGGTTGCGTGCGCGCACGACCGCTGTCGCAGTTGGTGCAGCGCGGACCTGCGCCCGCAGGACGGGACGCGGCTCCGCCGTCCGCGTACCGCCCCCGCCCCCGCCCCCGCCCTCGCCCTCGCCGGCGTCACCGTCGCAGCCGCCCGCGCCGGCCGGCTTCGACGGCACCACGAGCGCCGTCCTGGTGAACCGCCGCGGCGGCGCCTGGGTCGGCGACCTGCACGCCGGCATGCCGCTGATCACGACGTCGAGGACCAGGACGGGCCGCGCTGGATGCCCGACCACTCCACCGGGGCGCGAACCGCTCTGTCCCGCGTACGCCGTAGGGCCCGGCCCCCGACGGAGCGAGGCCGACCGCCTCAGCTACGTGAAGTAGCAGCGGAAGCTCGGCTTCCGTGGTGCGGACGCCGACGGGCCCCCGGGCGCGGCCCCGTGGAACGCGCTGAAGGTCCCGTACACGAACGGCCAACCCGGGAGATCACCGCCCGCTGACACGCCGAAGGGCGGCCACCCCGGAAAACCGGGGTGACCGCCCTTCGGTCAAGCGACTCGCTTACTGGTTGTACGGACCGTAGTCGTAGTCCTCCAGCGGAACGGCCTGGCCGGAGCCCGAGCCGAACGGCGAGTAGTCGATGTCGTCGTAGCCGACGGCCGAGTACATCGCGGCCTTGGCCTCCTCGGTCGGCTCGACCCGGATGTTGCGGTAGCGGGCGAGGCCCGTACCGGCCGGGATGAGCTTACCGATGATGACGTTCTCCTTGAGGCCGACCAGGGAGTCCGACTTGGCGTTGATCGCCGCGTCGGTCAGAACCCGGGTCGTCTCCTGGAAGGACGCCGCCGACAGCCACGACTCGGTGGCGAGCGAGGCCTTGGTGATACCCATCAGCTGCGGACGGCCGGAGGCGGGGTGACCGCCCTCGGTGACCACACGACGGTTCTCGGTCTCGAACTTCGAGCGCTCGACGAGCTCGCCCGGCAGGAGCTCCGCGTCGCCGGACTCGATGATCGTCACGCGGCGGAGCATCTGCCGGATGATGATCTCGATGTGCTTGTCGTGGATCGACACGCCCTGCGAGTTGTAGACCTTCTGGACCTCGGCGACCAGGTGGACCTGGACCGCGCGCTGACCCAGGATGCGCAGCACGTCGTGCGGGTTGGTCGCACCGACGGTGAGCTTCTGGCCGACCTCGACGTGGTCGCCCTCGCCCACGAGCAGACGGGCACGCTTCGAGATCGGGAACGCCGTCTCGTCGGTGCCGTCGTCCGGGGTGACGACGATCTTCTTGGTCTTCTCGGTCTCCTCGATGCGGACGCGGCCGGCCGCCTCCGAGATCGGGGCGACACCCTTGGGCTGACGCGCCTCGAAGAGCTCGACGACACGCGGCAGACCCTGGGTGATGTCGTCACCGGCCACACCACCGGTGTGGAAGGTACGCATCGTCAGCTGGGTACCGGGCTCACCGATGGACTGGGCGGCGATGATGCCGACCGCCTCACCGATGTCGACCAGCTTGCCGGTGGCGAGCGAACGGCCGTAGCAGAACGCACAGGTACCGACGGCGGACTCACAGGTCAGGACCGAGCGGGTCTTGACCTCCTCGACGCCCGCGTTGACGAGGGCGTCGATGAGCACGTCACCCAGGTCGACGTTGGCCGGCGCGATGACCTTGCCGTCGACGACGACGTCCTCGGCGAGCATCCGCGCGTACACGGAGGTCTCGACGTCGTCCGTCTTCCGCAGGACACCGGCCTCGTCCTTGGCCGCGATCCGCAGCTTCAGACCGCGCTCGGTGCCACAGTCCTCCTCGCGGATGATGACGTCCTGCGAGACGTCCACCAGACGACGGGTCAGGTAACCCGAGTCGGCGGTACGCAGGGCGGTGTCGGCGAGACCCTTACGGGCACCGTGCGTGGAGATGAAGTACTCGAGGACGGTGAGGCCCTCGCGGAACGACGCCTTGATGGGACGCGGGATCGTCTCGTTCTTGGCGTTCGACACCAGACCACGCATACCGGCGATCTGACGCATCTGCATCATGTTTCCTCGGGCACCCGAGTCAACCATCATGAAGATGGGGTTGGTCTTGGGGAAGTTCGCGTTCATCGCCTCGGCGACCTCGTTGGTCGCCTTGGTCCAGATCGCGATGAGCTCCTGCGTGCGCTCTTCCTTGGTGATCAGACCACGCTCGTACTGCTTCTGGACCTTCTCGTCCTGCGCCTCGTAGCCCTTGACGATCTCCTTCTTCGCCTCGGGAACGACGACGTCGGAGATGGCCACGGTGACGCCGGAACGGGTCGCCCAGTAGAAGCCCGCCGCCTTCAGGTTGTCGAGCGTCGCCGCCACGATGACCTTGGGGTAGCGCTCGGCGAGGTCGTTGACGATCTCGGAGAGCTGCTTCTTGCCGACGGAGTAGTCGACGAACGGGTAGTCCTCGGGCAGCAGCTCGTTGAAGAGCGCGCGGCCCAGGGTCGTCCGCAGGCGGAAGGTGTCACCCTGCTGCCACTCCGGCTCGCCCTCCTCGGCGACCGGGGGAACCCAGCCGCGGGGAGCGACGGTGCCGACGGGGAAGCGGATGTCGATCTCCGACTGGAGAGCGAGCTCGCCCGCGTCGAACGCCATGATCGCCTCGGCCGTGGAGCCGAACGCGCGGCCCTCGCCCTTGGTGTCACGGAGCTCGCCGTCGGTGGTCAGGAAGAACAGACCGAGGACCATGTCCTGGGTCGGCATCGTGACCGGGCGGCCGTCGGCCGGCTTGAGGATGTTGTTCGAGGACAGCATCAGGATGCGGGCCTCGGCCTGCGCCTCCGCGGAGAGCGGCAGGTGGACGGCCATCTGGTCACCGTCGAAGTCCGCGTTGAACGCGGTGCAGACGAGCGGGTGGATCTGGATGGCCTTGCCCTCGACGAGCTGCGGCTCGAAGGCCTGGATGCCGAGGCGGTGCAGCGTGGGCGCACGGTTCAGCAGAACCGGGTGCTCGGCGATGACCTCTTCGAGGACGTCGTACACGACCGTGCGGCCGCGCTCGACCATCCGCTTGGCGCTCTTGATGTTCTGCGCGTGGTTCAGGTCGACCAGGCGCTTCATCACGAACGGCTTGAAGAGCTCCAGCGCCATGGCCTTCGGGAGACCGCACTGGTGCAGCTTCAGCTGCGGACCGACGACGATGACGGAACGCGCGGAGTAGTCCACACGCTTGCCGAGCAGGTTCTGACGGAAACGACCCTGCTTACCCTTCAGCATGTCGCTGAGGGACTTCAGCGGACGGTTGCCGGGGCCCGTCACCGGGCGACCGCGACGGCCGTTGTCGAAGAGGGCGTCGACCGCCTCCTGGAGCATCCGCTTCTCGTTGTTCACGATGATCTCGGGGGCACCGAGGTCGAGCAGACGCTTCAGACGGTTGTTGCGGTTGATCACGCGGCGGTACAGGTCGTTCAGGTCGGAGGTCGCGAAGCGGCCACCGTCCAGCTGCACCATCGGACGCAGGTCCGGCGGGATGACCGGGACGCAGTCGAGAACCATGCCCTTGGGGCTGTTCGCGGTCTGCAGGAACGCGGAGACGACCTTGAGGCGCTTGAGCGCACGGGTCTTCTTCTGGCCCTTGCCGGTACGGATGATCTCGCGGAGGCGCTCGGCCTCCTCCTCGAGGTCGAAGGACTCCAGGCGCTTCTGCAGCGCCGCGGCACCCATCGAGCCGTCGAAGTACGTGCCGAAGCGGTCACGCAGCTCGCGGTAGAGGAGCTCGTCGCCCTCCAGGTCCTGGACCTTGAGGTTCTTGAAGCGGGACCAGACCTCGTCCAGACGGTCGATCTCGCGCTGCGCGCGGTCGCGCAGCTGCTTCATCTCGCGCTCGGCACCCTCGCGCACCTTGCGGCGCACGTCGGCCTTGGCACCCTCGGCCTCGAGCTCGGCGAGGTCGTTCTCGAGCTTCTTGGCGCGGGCCTCCAGGTCGGAGTCGCGACGGTTCTCGATCTGCTGACGCTCGACGGAGACGTGCGCCTCCAGCGAGGGCAGGTCACGCGTACGACGCTCGTCGTCGACGTACGTGATCATGTACGCCGCGAAGTAGATGACCTTCTCGAGGTCCTTCGGGGCGAGGTCGAGCAGGTATCCGAGGCGCGACGGGACGCCCTTGAAGTACCAGATGTGGGTGACGGGAGCGGCGAGCTCGATGTGGCCCATCCGCTCACGGCGCACCTTGGCGCGGGTGACCTCGACGCCACACCGCTCGCAGATGATGCCCTTGAAGCGGACACGCTTGTACTTGCCGCAGTAGCACTCCCAGTCCCGGGTCGGACCGAAGATCTTCTCGCAGAAGAGTCCGTCCTTCTCGGGCTTGAGCGTGCGGTAGTTGATGGTCTCCGGCTTCTTGACCTCGCCGTGGCTCCACTGACGGATGTCGTCAGCGGTGGCCAGACCGATCCGGAGCTCGTCGAAGAAGTTGACGTCGAGCACTATGCGTCAATCCCTCTCAGGGTTGTAAGGCTGTGGGGTCTGATACGGGGGTCCTGGGGCCGGCGGGGGGACCATCACTGGTCCCCCTGCCGGACTCCCGTCAGACCTCTTCGACGCTGCTCGGCTCGCGCCGCGACAGGTCGATGCCGAGCTCCTCCGCTGCGCGGAAGACGTCCTCGTCGGTGTCGCGCATCTCGATGGACATGCCGTCCGAGGACAGCACCTCCACGTTGAGGCACAGGGACTGCATCTCCTTGATGAGCACCTTGAAGGACTCGGGGATGCCGGGCTCAGGGATGTTCTCGCCCTTGACGATGGCCTCGTAGACCTTCACGCGGCCGGTCACGTCGTCGGACTTGATCGTCAGCAGCTCCTGGAGGGCGTACGCGGCGCCGTATGCCTCCAGCGCCCACACCTCCATCTCACCGAAGCGCTGGCCACCGAACTGGGCCTTACCACCCAGCGGCTGCTGGGTGATCATCGAGTACGGGCCGGTCGAACGCGCGTGGAGCTTGTCGTCGACCAGGTGGTGGAGCTTGAGGATGTACATGTACCCGACGGAGATCGGGTCCGGGAACGGCTCGCCGGAGCGGCCGTCGAACAGCCTCGCCTTACCGGTCGGGAGCACCATGCGCTCGCCGTCGCGGTTCGGGATGGTGTGCTGGAGCAGACCCGCGAGCTCGTCCTCGCGCGCACCGTCGAAGACCGGGGTCGCGACGTTGGTGCCGGGGGCGACCTGGTCGGCGCCGATCGCCTGGAGGCGCTGCGCCCACTCGTCCGCGAGGCCGGAGACGTCCCAGCCGCGGCTGGCGAGCCAGCCGAGGTGGATCTCCAGGACCTGTCCCGGGTTCATTCGGGACGGGACACCCAGCGGGTTGAGGATGATGTCGACCGGAGTTCCGTCCTCGAGGAACGGCATGTCCTCGATCGGAAGGATCTTCGAGATAACACCCTTGTTGCCGTGACGGCCGGCGAGCTTGTCACCGTCGGTGATCTTGCGCTTCTGGGCGACGTAGACGCGGACCAGCTGGTTCACGCCCGGGGGAAGCTCGTCGCCCTCCTCGCGGTCGAAGACGCGGACGCCGATGATCTTGCCGATCTCGCCGTGCGGGACCTTCAGCGAGGTGTCACGGACCTCGCGCGCCTTCTCACCGAAGATCGCGCGGAGCAGACGCTCCTCGGGGGTCAGCTCGGTCTCACCCTTGGGCGTGACCTTGCCGACGAGGATGTCGCCGGCGACGACCTCGGCACCGATACGGATGATGCCGCGCTCGTCGAGGTCGGCGAGGACCTCCTCGGAGACGTTCGGGATGTCCCGGGTGATCTCCTCCGGGCCGAGCTTGGTGTCACGGGCGTCGACCTCGTGCTCCTCGATGTGGATCGAGGAGAGGACGTCGTCCTGCACGAGGCGCTGCGACAGGATGATCGCGTCCTCGTAGTTGTGGCCCTCCCACGGCATGAACGCCACGAGGAGGTTCTTGCCGAGCGCCATCTCGCCGTCTTCGGTGGCGGGACCGTCGGCGAGGACCTGGCCCTCGATGACGCGCTGCCCCTCGTCCACGACGACCTTCTGGTTGACAGAGGTGCCCTGGTTGGAGCGGGAGAACTTGTGCAGGCGGTACGTGATGTACGTGCCGTCGTCGTTGGCGACCGTGATGTAGTCGGCCGACAGCTCCTGGACGACACCGTCCTTCTCGGCCTTGAGCACGTCGCCGGCGTCGGTGGCGCAGCGGTACTCCATGCCCGTGCCGACGAGCGGGGCCTCCGACTTAATCAGCGGCACCGCCTGACGCATCATGTTCGCGCCCATGAGGGCACGGTTGGCGTCGTCGTGCTCGAGGAAGGGGATCATCGCGGTCGCGACCGACACCATCTGGCGCGGCGAGACGTCCATGTAGTCCACGTCCGACGGCTCGACGTAGTCGACCTCGCCGCCACGCTTGCGGACCAGGACGCGCGGCTCGGTGAACTGCATCTCGTCGTTGAGCGCGGCGTTGGCCTGCGCGATGACGAAGCGGTCCTCCTCGTCGGCGGTGACGTAGTCGACCTCGTCGGTGACCTGGCCGTCGACGACCTTGCGGTACGGCGTCTCGATGAAGCCGAACGCGTTGACGCGGCCGTACGAGGCGAGCGAACCGATCAGACCGATGTTCGGGCCTTCGGGGGTCTCGATCGGGCACATGCGTCCGTAGTGGGACGGGTGCACGTCTCGGACCTCGAAGCCGGCCCGCTCACGGGACAGACCACCAGGGCCCAGCGCCGAGAGACGACGCTTGTGCGTCAGACCCGACAGCGGGTTGTTCTGGTCCATGAACTGCGAGAGCTGCGAGGTTCCGAAGAACTCCTTGATCGACGCCACCACAGGGCGGATGTTGATCAGGGTCTGCGGGGTGATCGCCTCGACGTCCTGCGTGGTCATGCGCTCGCGGACGACGCGCTCCATGCGAGCCAGACCCGTGCGGACCTGGTTCTGGATGAGCTCGCCGACGTTGCGCAGACGACGGTTGCCGAAGTGGTCGATGTCGTCGGTCTCGACGACGATCTCGTTGCCGTTCTCGCCGACCGTCTCGGTCTCGCCCGCGTGGAGCTTCACGAGGTACTTGATCGTGGCGATGATGTCGTCGGTCGTGAGGACACCGGCGTCCAGCGGCTCGTCGGCGCCGAGCTTCTTGTTCACCTTGTAGCGGCCGACCTTCGCGAGGTCGTAGCGCTTCGGGTTGAAGTAGAGGTTCTCGAGCAGCGTCTGAGCGGCCTCACGGGTCGGCGGCTCGCCCGGACGGAGCTTGCGGTAGATGTCGAGCAGCGCGTCGTCCTGGCCCTGGGTGTGGTCCTTCTCCAGGGTGGCGCGCATGGACTCGTACTCGCCGAACTCCTGCAGGATCTGCTCGGTGGTCCAGCCGAGAGCCTTCAGGAGGACGGTGACCGACTGCTTGCGCTTGCGGTCGATGCGGACACCGACGAGGTCGCGCTTGTCGATCTCCATCTCCAGCCAGGCACCCCGGGACGGGATGATCTTGGCGGAGAAGATGTCCTTGTCGGACGTCTTGTCGATCGAGGAGTCGAAGTAGACGCCGGGCGAGCGGACGAGCTGCGACACGACGACACGCTCGGTGCCGTTGATGACGAAGGTGCCCTTGTTGGTCATGAGCGGGAAGTCGCCCATGAAGACCGTCTGGGACTTGATCTCGCCGGTCTCGTTGTTGGTGAACTCGGCAGTGACGAAGAGCGGGGCGCCGTACGTGAAGTCACGGTCCTTGCACTCGTCGATCGAGTTCTTCGGCGGCTCGAAGCGGTGGTCGCGGAAGGTCAGCGACATCGACCCGGAGAAGTCCTCGATCGGGGAGATCTCCTCGAAGATCTCCTCCAGACCGGACTTCGTGGGGACGTCCTGTCCCGACTCAAGGGCAGCCTCGACGCGAGCCTTCCAGGCGGCGTTGCCGAGCAGCCAGTCAAAGCTCTCGGTCTGCAGCGCGAGGAGGTTCGGAACCTCGAGGGGCTCCTTGATCTTTGCAAAGGAGATGCGCAGCGGGGCGGTGCTTGCGCCGTTGTTCGTATTGGTCGAGGCGTTGCGCGAGGCGGCCAAGAGGGGGTCCTTCCGAGGGCTCGGACTCACTACGCGCGTACCGGTCCCCAGCAACGCTTCACGGCAGACTTTTCCTGAAATGACCAAAAGGCCAGGTCAGATGGGGTCGGTCCACGAAGCTGATGCGAAGGTATGCCCCTGGTGACGGGCAGGGGGCAGCTAACAGGCAGCGCAAAGGGTCAGTGTAGCCACTTGGCTCACTGATGTCCAGGGCGACTTCTTCGCGACCCTCGTTGCTCTCAACTCCGCGGTACCTCGCGCCGTGCGGCGCACCTCGATACTGCCCGTTCAGTCGTCGATCCATGCCTCGGATACGGATCGTTGTGACGACGCGTCCTGAGAATTGCGCGCTGCGTGCGGTTCGTCAAGGCCCCCCGGTCGACGGGGCGCACGGCGAAGATCACCATACTCCGCCCCGGACGCCCTCACGAGCCCCCGCCACGCCCTTCCCCGGGAACGCCGAAAGGCGACCACCCAGAAGGGTGATCGCCTTTCAGTGCCCCCGCGTTACACGGGGACGAGAGTCACTCAGCGACTCGTAACGGTCTTACTTGACCGTGACGGAGGCACCGGCGGCCTTGAGGGCCTCGGCGGCCTTGTCAGCGGCCTCCTTCGCGACCTTCTCGAGGACCGGCTTCGGGGTGCCGTCGACGAGGTCCTTGGCCTCCTTGAGGCCCAGGGAGGTGAGCTCGCGCACGACCTTGATGACCTGGATCTTCTTGTCGCCGGCACCCTCGAGGATGACGTCGAACTCGTCCTGCTCCTCAGCCGCACCGGCAGCGTCGCCGCCACCAGCCGCGGGGGCGGCAACAGCGACGGCCGCGGCGGCGGTGACGTCGAACTTCTCCTCGAAGGCCTTCACGAACTCGGAGAGCTCGATGAGGGTCATCTCCTCGAACTGGGCGAGGAGGTCGTCCTGAGAGAGCTTCGCCATGATGGGCGATCCTTCCACTAATTCGGCTGGTGCCGATGTGTCTATAGAGGCGGGCGTAACGGCCCGCTACGACCCGCGCACTAGGCGGCGCGGATCAATGCGCGAGCCGAATTACTCGGCACCGCCCTGCTCGGCCTGCTTGGCGCGAAGAGCGTCCACGGTGCGGACGAGCTTCGACGGCAGCGCCTGGAAGAGCTGAGCAGCCTGAGACTGCTTGCCCTTGAAGGCACCGGCCAGCTTGCTGAGCAGAACCTCGCGGGACTCGAGGTCCGCAAGCTTCTTGATGTCGTCGGCGGAGAGAGCCTTACCGTCAAGGACACCGGCCTTGATGATGAGGTTCGGGTTCTCCTTGGCGAAGTCACGCAGGGCCTTCGCCGACTCCACCGGGTCACCGGTGACGAAGGCGACCGCGGTCGGACCAGCGAAGTGCTCGTCCAGTGCGGTGATCCCGGCCTCGTTGGCCGCAATCTTGGTCAGCGTGTTCTTCACCACGGCGTACTGGGCGTTCTCACCGAGCGAGCGACGCAGCGTCTTGAGCTGCGCGACGGTGAGACCCCGGTACTCGGTCAGCACGGCGGCGTTGGAGCTCTGGAACGCGTCCTTGAGCTCGGCCACCGATGCAGCCTTGTTGGGCGTCGGCATAGTGCGTTCGCCTCCTTCCGGGTGATGAGGACCGCTCAGAAGGGGCTGAACAAACAAAACGCCCCGGCGCAGGCGCACGGGGCGTAGCTCGACCGGATGAGAACATCCGGGAACTTTCCACAGTCACCTGCGCGGGTCGTCCGCAGTCAGCGGATCCTTCGGCCACCGCACCCGAGAGGGCACAGCAACGACCAGCGGTCTTTGGCTTCTGTGGAAGAGTACGTGAGGGTGTCCGCTTCGGGCAAATCAGCCCTGTGCGCCCGCCCCGCCCAGGCCCTTGAGCATCTCGAAGAGGTCGACGGTGTCCTCGGCCGGCGGGGCCTGGACCGCGGCCTTGGTGCCGTAGTCGCTGTAGTCGGCGGTGAGCTTCATCTTGCCCTCGGCCATGGTCATGTCGATGTCCATGCGCGCCGGGTAGCCGTCCTCGTTCACCCAGAGCTCGGTGTCGTAGCCCTTGAAGCCGGCCTTCTTCATGCTCTCGGTGAGCTCGGCGTGGTCTTCCTTGGAGAGCAGCTTCGAGGTCTCGTTCGCCTTGAGCATCTGCTCCAGGGTGAGCGTGCCCTTGTAGTGCTGGGTCTCCATGCCGTTGATCTTCTCGGAGCCGACGTGCTTCACGTCCGGGGAGTCGAGGAGCAGGGCGAGCTGCTGGGCCGGGTCCTGGTTCATGTTGTCCAGGCCGCCGGTCAGCTGCTTCTGGAGGCCCTTGTCGCCGGCGAGCTCGCCCGCGGCCTTCAGGTCCAGCTTCATCCAGCGCTTGCCGTCCATCTCGGCGGCCAGCTTGGTCCCCATGTCGATGTACATGACCTGGTCGAGCATGACCACGCGCATCTGCTCGGGCATGTCCGCGCCGGCGCCGGCACCCGCGCCGGCGAGCGCCGAGCCCTTCATGGTGAAGTCCATGGCCGCGGGGTCCCAGCCCTGGACGCCGGTCATCACGGCGGTGCCCGAGTCGGCGCCTGCGCCTTCCATGCTCATCGTCATCTTGACCTTGGCGGCCTTGGCGGCCGAGGTCTTCTCGTACGCGGCCGTGATGACCTTCGTGACGTCCCCGTGGTCGTTGGCCTTCGCCTCCGGCGCGGCCTTCGCGTCGCCGTCCTGACAGCCCGCGACACCGGTCACCACGGCCACGGCCGTCAGGGCCACACCGGCACGCTTCCAAGCGGTCTTGTTCATGAGCGTCCCCACCCGTTCGGTCCAGTCTTCTTTACGGTCTCTTGAACCGTAACAAGAAGCCGGCCCCGCTCCTCCGAAGAGGTGCGGGGCCGGCTGACCACTCAGCGAACCGGTGAGGTTCAGACCGCGGCCGGGTCCTCCTCGACGAGGAGGTTGCGGGTGCGGTTGGAGTCCAGCGGGATGCCGGGGCCCATCGTGGTGGTGAGGGCGGCCTTCTTGATGTAGCGGCCCTTCGCGGCGGACGGCTTCAGACGGAGGATCTCCTCCAGCGCCGCGGCGTAGTTCTCGACCAGCTTCGTGTCATCGAAGGAGACCTTGCCGATGATGAAGTGCAGGTTCGAGTGCTTGTCGACGCGGAACTCGATCTTGCCGCCCTTGATGTCGTTGACAGCCTTCGCGACATCGGGGGTGACGGTGCCGACCTTGGGGTTCGGCATGAGACCACGCGGGCCGAGGACGCGGCCGAGGCGGCCGACCTTGCCCATGAGGTCCGGGGTGGCCACAACGGCGTCGAACTCGTTCAGGCGGTTGCCCTTGGAGATCTCGTCGATGAGCTCGTCGGAGCCGACGATGTCGGCGCCCGCGGCGATCGCGGCCTCGGCACGCTCACCGGTCGCGAAGACCAGGACCCGGGCGGTCTTGCCGGTGCCGTGCGGGAGGTTCACGGTGCCACGGACCATCTGGTCGGCCTTGCGCGGGTCGACGCCCAGGCGGAAGGCGACCTCGACGGTGCCGTCGAACTTGGTGGTGGCCGTCTCCTTGGCGAGACGGACGGCCTCGAGGGGGGCGTAGAGCCGCTCGCGGTCGATCTTGGCGTCCGCGGAGCGGAGAGCCTTGCTGCGCTTCACTGCTTCTCCTGGTGTTTCAGGTATGGAGTCGTGGTGCGGGCCGCGCAGGCCCTACCACTGAAGGTCAAACGGGGGTGATCAGCCCTCGACCGTGATGCCCATGGAACGGGCGGTGCCGGCGATGATCTTGGACGCGGCGTCCAGGTCATTGGCGTTGAGGTCGGGGAGCTTGACCGTGGCGATCTCGCGGACCTGGGCGGCCGTGAGCTTGGCGACCTTGGTCTTGTGCGGCTCGCCGGAGCCCTTCTCCACACCCGCGGCCTTGAGGATCAGCTTGGCGGCCGGCGGAGTCTTGGTGATGAAGGTGAAGGAGCGGTCCTCGTAGACCGTGATCTCCACCGGCACGACCATGCCACGCTGCGACTCGGTCGCGGCGTTGTAGGCCTTGCAGAACTCCATGATGTTGACGCCGTGCTGACCCAGCGCGGGGCCGACCGGCGGGGCCGGGTTGGCCGCACCAGCGTTGATCTGGAGCTTGATAAGCCCCGTGACCTTCTTCTTCTTGGGAGGCATTGCTCTCTCCGGGTCCTAGTGAGAGTGTTCAGCCCGCCTTCCGGTCATCCGGATGCAGGCATACCGCACAACGATAACGGGTATAGACGTGCGGCTAAAAACCGAGCAGGTCAGAGCGGCTGTGAGAAGCCCCTCTGACCTGCTCGGAAGACGGTGAGATCAGTTCTTCTGGATCTGGTCGAAGCTCAGCTCGACCGGGGTCTCGCGACCGAAGATCTCGACGAGGCCCTTGACCTTCTTCGAGTCGGGGTTGATCTCGTTGATCGTGGCCTGGAGCGTCGCGAAGGGGCCGTCGGTGACGGTGACCGAGTCGCCGACCTCGAAGTCGAGGACCTGGACCTCCAGCTTGCGGGCCGGAGCCGGCTTGCCCTCGGCCTCGGCGGCCTCGCGGGCGGCCTTCTCCTCGGCCTCCGGGGCGAGCATCTTGACGATCTCGTCCAGGGTCAGCGGGTACGGGTCGTAGGCGTTGCCCACGAAGCCGGTGACGCCGGGGGTGTTGCGGACGACGCCCCAGGACTCGTTCGTCAGGTCCATGCGGACGAGAACGTAGCCGGGGAGCTTGTTCTGCTTGACGTTCTTGCGCTCGCCGCCCTTGATCTGGACGATCTCTTCCTCGGGGACCTCGGCCTGGTAGATGAAGTCCTCGACGTTGAGCGAGACGGCACGCTGCTCGAGGTTGGCCTTCACGCGCTTCTCGTAGCCCGCGTAGGTGTGGATGACGTACCACTCGCCGGGGAGGGTGCGGAGCTCCTCGCGGAGCGCGGCGATCGGGTCGACCGGGGCGGCCGGCTCGGCCTCCTCCTCGGTCTCGACCTCGTCGGCCTCGTCCTCGACGGCGGTCTCGTCGTCCTCGTCGGACTCGACCTCGTCGTCCTCGTCGGACTCGTCGTCCTCGTCGGACTCGACGTCCTCGTCGTCGGACTCGTCGATCTCGACGTCCTCGTCCGCAGCGTCCTCAGCAGCGTCGACCTCGACGTCCTCGACGTCCTCGTCGGCGGCCTCGACGATGTCCAGCTCGTCCTCGACGGACTCGGACTCGAAGGCGTCGTTCAGGTTCGCGTCAGACACGGTGGCTGCTTCTTCCTGCGATACAGATGGGGTGGAACAAAAAGTCAGCCGAAGACGTACTTGACTGCTTCCTGGAAGCCATAGTCAATCACGGTGACAAGGCCGATCATGATGACGACGAAGACAATCACCACGGTGGTGTACGACGTCAGCTGGCTGCGAGTGGGCCAGACGACCTTGCGGAGCTCCGCGATGATCTGGCGGTAGAAGAGCGCGAGGCGGGCCAGAGGGCCCTTCTTGCCGCGCTTGCCGCCCTTGCGGGCCTTCTTCTTGGAATCGGTGGCCGCGTCCTCGGCATCAGGCATGTCGATGGAGCCTACGGCGTCCGTCACGATCTCTCACCTGATTCCGGGTCGGCCGTGCCGCGCCCGGGTGGAGCCGCACGGCGGTGCAATGAAGTACGTACACATGCGCACAACACCTGGCGGTGTGTGTAGCAGGGCCGGAGGGACTTGAACCCCCAACCGCCGGTTTTGGAGACCGGTGCTCTACCAATTGAGCTACGACCCTTTGTTGGTGTCCCTCAACCTACCGCATCGTGAGATGTGGTCGGTGCGGGCCAACGAGGAGTGAGCATACGCGGTGATGGGGGCTCACGTCGAACAGAAACCGCGCCGACCTGCTCTCGGACGGGCGTACGACCGGGAATGACCGTTCCTGTCCGGTCCGTGAAACCCGTGTCCCGGGGCCGTATCCGGTCTGGGACGATGGGCCGTATGAGCGCTGCTACCCCTCCCACCGAGCGTCGGGTCTCCGCACGCATCGGTGCGATCTCCGAGTCCGCCACCCTCGCCGTCGACGCCAAGGCCAAGGCCCTCAAGGCCGCCGGGCGCCCGGTGATCGGCTTCGGTGCCGGCGAGCCCGACTTCCCGACCCCCGACTACATCGTCGAGGCGGCCGTCGAGGCCTGCAGGAACCCGAAGTTCCACCGCTACACGCCGGCCGGCGGTCTGCCCGAGCTGAAGGCCGCGATCGCCGCCAAGACGCTCCGCGACTCCGGTTACGAGGTCGACGCCTCCCAGGTCCTGGTGACCAACGGCGGCAAGCAGGCGATCTACGAGGCCTTCGCCGCGATCCTCGACCCGGGCGACGAGGTCATCGTCCCGGCGCCGTACTGGACGACGTACCCCGAGTCGATCCGCCTCGCGGGCGGCGTCCCGGTCGAGGTCGTGGCGGACGAGACCACCGGCTACCGCGTGTCGGTGGAGCAGCTGGAGGCGGCGCGCACGGAGAAGACCAAGGTCGTCCTCTTCGTCTCCCCGTCCAACCCGACCGGCGCGGTCTACTCCGAGGCCGACGCCGAGGCGATCGGCCGCTGGGCCGTCGAGCACGGCCTGTGGGTCCTGACCGACGAGATCTACGAGCACCTGGTCTACGGCGACGCGAAGTTCACCTCGCTGCCGGCGATCGTGCCCGAGCTGCGCGAGAAGTGCATCGTGGTCAACGGCGTGGCGAAGACGTACGCGATGACGGGCTGGCGCGTCGGGTGGATCGTGGGCCCGAAGGACGTCGTGAAGGCCGCGACGAACCTCCAGTCGCACGCCACGTCCAACGTGAGCAACGTCGCGCAGGTCGCCGCCCTCGCCGCCGTGTCGGGCAACCTGGACGCCGTCGCGGAGATGCGGACGGCCTTCGACCGCCGCCGCCAGACGATCGTGCGCATGCTCAACGAGATCGAGGGCGTGTACTGCCCGACCCCCGAGGGCGCGTTCTACGCGTACCCGTCGGTGAAGGGCCTGCTCGGCAAGGAGATCCGCGGCAAGCGCCCGGAGACCTCCGTGGAGCTCGCCGCCCTGATCCTGGACGAGGCCGAGGTCGCGGTCGTCCCGGGCGAGGCCTTCGGCACGCCGGGCTACCTGCGCCTGTCGTACGCGCTGGGCGACGAGGACCTGGTCGAGGGCGTGTCCCGGATCCAGAAGCTGCTGGCGGAAGCCAAGTAGGCGCGGGGAGTCGGCAGCGACTCCCCGCGGGCCCCCGGTTCTTCGGAGCCGGGGGCCCGTTTTTACGTTCGGGCAAGGTACCGATAGGGAAAACGGACTGTTTTCGTCCATTCGGGTGCGGCAGGATCAGCCAATGGAGCACGTTCACCGCGACCTCAGCGCCCTGCCCAAGGCCCATCTGCATCTGCACTTCACCGGCTCGATGCGGCCCACGACGCTCATCGAGCTGGCCGACAAGTACGGCGTCCGCCTCCCGGACGCCCTGAGCAGCGGTACGCCCCCGAAGCTGCGGGCGACCGACGAACGCGGCTGGTTCCGTTTCCAGCGCCTCTACGACATCGCGCGCTCCTGCCTGCGCGAGCCCGACGACATCCGGCGGCTGGTCCGCGAGGCGGCCGAGGAGGACGTCAGGGACGGCTCGGGGTGGCTGGAGATCCAGGTCGACCCGACCTCGTACGCGCCGCTGCTCGGCGGTCTGATCGCGGCGATGGAGATCATCCTCGACGCGGTAGACGCGGCCTCCCGTGACACCGGGCTCGACATGCGGGTGGTCGTCGCGGCGAACCGCATGAAGCACCCGCTGGACGCGCGGACCCTCGCCCGGCTCGCGGTGCGGTACGCGGACCGGGGCGTGGTCGGCTTCGGGCTCTCCAACGACGAACGGCGCGGCATGGCCCGCGACTTCGACCGGGCCTTCGCGATCGCCCGGGACGGCGGTCTGCTCGCGGCCCCGCACGGCGGCGAGCTGACGGGCCCGTCCTCGGTGCGGGACTGCCTGGACGACCTGGGGGCGACGCGGGTCGGCCACGGCGTCCGCTCGGCGGAGGACCCCCGGCTGCTGCGGAAGCTCGCGGAGCGCGGGATCACCTGCGAGGTCTGCCCCGCCTCCAACGTGGCCCTCGGGGTGTACGAGAAGCACGAGGACGTGCCGCTGCGGACGCTCTTCGAGGCGGGCGTGCCGATGGCCCTGGGCGCGGACGACCCGCTGCTCTTCGGTTCGCGGCTCGCGGCCCAGTACGAGATCGCCCGCCGCCACCACGCCTTCACGGACGAGGAGCTGGCGGAGCTGGCCCGTCAGTCGGTGCGGGGCTCGGCGGCCCCGGAGGACGTGCGGGAGAAGCTCCTGACGGGCATCGACGACTGGCTCGCCGCCTGACCGCCCGAGGGGGCCCTCGGGCGGCCGGCTCAGAGGCTGACGCCGACCGTCACCGGCTCGTTGACCAGGGTGATCCCGAAGGCGTCCCGGACGCCCGCGACGACCTCGCGGGCGAGCGCGAGGAGGTCCTCGGTGGTCGCCTCGCCGCGGTTGGTGAGGGCGAGGGTGTGCTTGGTGGAGATCCGGGCGGGCCCGGAGCCGTACCCCTTGGTGAAGCCGGCCTTGTCGATGAGCCAGGCGGCGGAGGTCTTCACCTGACCGTCGGTGCCCGTGGGGAAGGCGGGCGGGGCGACGTCGGCGCCGAGGCGCTCGGCGACGCGGGTGAGGAAGGTCTCGTACTCCCCCGCCGTGAGGATCGGGTTGGTGAAGAAGGAGCCGGCGGACCAGGTGTCGTGGTCCTCGGGGTCCAGGACCATGCCCTTGCCCGCGCGGAGCCGGAGGACGGTCTCGCGGGCGTGCGCGAGCGGCACGCGGTCGCCGACCTCGACGCCGAGGGCCCGGCCGGTCTCGGGGTAGTTCACCGGCGCGGACATGCCGTCCGCGTCCTCCAGCTCGAAGCGGACGCGCAGCACGACGTACCGGTCGGGCTGGTCCTTGAAGAGGCTGTGGCGGTACGAGAAGGCGCACTCGGCGCCCGTGAGGGTGACCGTCTCGTCGGCGCGCCGGTCGTAGGCGACGACCTCGGTGACGGTGGCGGAGACGTCCTGGCCGTAGGCGCCGACGTTCTGGATCGGGGTGGCACCGGCCGAGCCGGGGATGCCGGCGAGGCACTCGATCCCGGCGAGCCCGGCCTCGACGGTCCGGGCGACGGCGTCCGTCCAGACCTCGCCCGCGGCGAGCTCCAGGCGCGTGCCGTCCAGGACGAAGCCGGTGGTGGCGATGCGCAGCGCGGTGCCGTCGAAGCCCTTGTCGCCGATGACCAGGTTGGATCCGCCGCCGATGATCAGGAGCGGGGTGCCGCCGGCGTCGGCCTCGCGGACGGCCGCGATCACCTCGTCGTCGGTGGTGGCGGTGACGAGCCGGGTGGCGGGTCCGCCGAGCCGGAAGGTGGTCAGGGGCGCGAGGGGGGCGTCTGCGATCTGCTGCACGGGCTCAAGGGTACGGGCCCGCCGCTCGCGCGACGGGCCCGTGAGGTGCGTGCGGCGGGCGTACGTCAGGCGAGGCGGACGACGGCCCGGGACATGCCCAGGACCTTCTGTCCGGCGCTCGTGGCCGTGATGTCGACCCGCACCTGCTGGTCGTCGAGCTTGGCGCCGACCTTGGCGGAGACCTCGATCTCGGCGCCGACGCCGTCGTTGGGGACGACGACGGGCTTGGTGAAGCGGACGCCGTACTCGACGACGGCGGCGGGGTCGCCGGCCCAGTCGGTGACGACGCGGACCGCCTCGGCCATGGTGAACATGCCGTGGGCGATGACGTCCGGCAGGCCGACCTCGACCGCGAACTTCTCGTTCCAGTGGATCGGGTTGAAGTCCCCGGAGGCACCGGCGTACTGGACGAGCGTGGCGCGCGTCACGGGGAACGTGCGCGCGGGCAGCTCGGTGCCGACCTCGACGTCGTCGTAGGCGATCTTCGCGGTCATGGTCAGGCCTCCTCGGGCGCGCGGGAGACGAGCTTGGTCCAGGCGGTCACGACGTGCTCGCCGGTCTCGTCGTGGACCTCGCCGCGGATGTCCAGGATGTCGTTGCCGGCGAGGGACTTGATCGCCTCGATGGTGGAGGTGACCGAGAGCCGGTCCCCGGCGCGGACGGGCCGGGTGTAGGCGAACTTCTGGTCGCCGTGGACGACGCGGCTGTAGTCGAGGCCCAGCTGCGGGTCCTCGATGACGGCGCCGGCCGCCTTGAAGGTGATGGCGAACACAAAAGTCGGCGGGGCGATCACATCGGGGTGGCCGAGTTCCTTGGCCGCCTCCTGGTCGGTGTACGCGGGATTCGCGTCACCGATCGCCTCGGCGAATTCGCGGATCTTCTCGCGGCCGACCTCGTAGGGCGCGGTGGGCGGATAGGTCCGGCCCACGAAGGACTGGTCGAGCGCCATGGACTCGATACCTCCTGCTGGATCTGGTGCGACTGGCGACTTGCTGCGACAAACGACACGAGGCCGCCCCCGGGTGGGGACGGCCTCGTGTACGAGCCTGATTAACGCGTCTCGCGGTGCGCGGTGTGCGAGTTGCAGCGAGGGCAGTGCTTCTTCATCTCAAGACGGTCCGGGTTGTTACGCCGGTTCTTCTTGGTGATGTAGTTCCGCTCCTTGCACTCCACGCAGGCCAGCGTGATCTTCGGGCGGACGTCGGTGGCAGCCACGTGAGTGCTCCTTGACGGACGGATGGGATGGATTAACGCATGAAAGAGTAGCCGATCGCAGGACCGACCCCACAATCGGCTACCGTGTGTAGCGGTGACCGGACTTGAACCGGTGACACAGCGATTATGAGCCGCTTGCTCTACCGACTGAGCTACACCGCTTTGATGATCCGGATCCCCGCCCGAGGGCGGGGGTCCTTCTCACCAGAGCCCCAATACGGAATCGAACCGTAGACCTTCTCCTTACCATGGAGACGCTCTACCGACTGAGCTATTGGGGCGAGCGAGGAAGACATTACACGGTCTCCGGCCCATCGCCCAAATCCGTTTCCGCGACCCCCCTCGACGGCCCCCACCAGGCGTCCCGTAGGCCACTCGTGGACTCGCCGGTACGACTTTTGCGCTCCTCCTCGAAGGCGGGTCCGAGCGCCCCTAGGCTCGGGCCCACCCCGCGCGGTCTTGATCTTGAGGAGTCCTGAGGAGCCCGATGTCAGCCGACAGCAAGCAGCCCCAGCCGCCCGAGGACGGGGCCGCCACCACCGCCGACGCGACCACGCTCCTGCTCTCCCACGCCCGCCTCACCGACGGCCGCACGGTGGACGTCCGGCTCGTCGGCGGACGGATCGAGGCCGTCGGCACCGCCGGCAGCCTCAGCTCCGCCGGCCCGCGCGTCGACCTCGCCGGCTACCTCCTCCTCCCGGCCGCCGCCGAGCCCCACGCCCACGCCGACACCGCCCTCTCCGCCGAGACCCCGGGCCCCGTCTCGTACGCCCCCGAGGAGGTCCAGCGGCGGGCCACCGAGGCCGCGCTCCTCCAGCTGGGCCACGGCGCCACGGCGCTGCGCGCGCACGTGCGGATCGGCGACGTCCAGGGGCTGGGGCCGCTGGAGGCCGTCCTCCAGGCCCGGCGCTCGCTGCGCGGCCTCACCGACCTGACGGCCGTGGCGGTCCCCCGCCTCCTCACCGGCGTCGCGGGCGCGGACGGGCTCGCGATGCTGCGGGACGCGGTGAAGATGGGCGCCGGGGTCGTCGGCGGCTGCCCGGACCTCGATCCCGACCCGGCGGGCTACGTGGAGGCGGTCCTGGAGGTCGCGGCCGAGCACGGCTGCCCGGTGGACCTGCACACGGACGGGAACGACCCGGCCCGGCTCGGGCGGCTCGCGGCGATGGCCGGCGGGCTGCGGCCCGGCGTGACGATCGGGCCGTGCGGCGCCCTCGGGCGGCTGCCGGGGGACGCGGCACGGCGGGTGGCGGACCAGCTGGCGGCGGCCGGGGTGACGGTGGCGTGCCTGCCGCAGGGCGGCTGCGGGGCGACGGAGACGCGCGGCGTGGCGCCGGTGCGGCTGCTGCGGGCGGCCGGGGTGCGGGTCGCGGCGGGCAGCGGGGCGCTGCGGGACGTCTCGAACCCGGTGGGGCGGGGCGATCCGCTGGAGGCGGCGTACCTCCTGGCCTCGCTCGGCGGGCTGCGGCCACCGGAGGCGTACGCGGCGGTGAGCACCGAGGCGCGGGCGGCCATGGGACTGCCCGAGGTGCGGGTCGAGGCCGGGTTCCCGGCGGAGCTGCTGGCGGTGCGCGGGGAGCGTCTCGCGGGCGTGCTGTCGCTCGCGTACAGCCGGATCGTCGTGCACCGGGGGCGGGTGGTGGCGCGGACGAGCGCGGTGCGGGAGTACTGCGACTCGGCGGCGGCCCTGGACCTCCCCCGTCAGACGCGACCCGAACGGCCGCCCGAGCCGGGGAGCCCCGGGGCCGGTCCCGTCGTACGGTCGTGAGTATGCGCATCGTCATCGCTGGAGGACACGGTCAGATCGCCCTGCGCCTGGAGCGGCTCCTCGCCGCGGGCGGGCACGAGGTCGCCGGGATCATCCGGCGTCCGGAACAGGGGGACGACCTGCGGGAGGCGGGCGCGGAGCCGGTCGTCCTGGATCTGGAGTCGGCCTCGGTGGAGATGGTCGCGGCCGTCCTCCAGGGCGCCGACGCGGCCGTCTTCGCGGCGGGCGCGGGCCCGGGCAGCGGGGCGGGCCGCAAGGAGACCGTGGACCGGGCGGCGGCGGTTCTCTTCGCCGACGCGGCGGAGCGGGCGGGCGTACGGCGGCACGTGGTCGTCTCGTCGATGGGCGCGGACGCGGCGCACGAGGGCGACGAGATCTTCGACGCGTACCTGCGGGCGAAGGGCGCGGCCGACGACGACGTCCGGGCGCGTACGGGCCTGGAGTGGACGATCCTGCGCCCCGGCGGCCTCACGGACGAGCCGGGCACGGGGCGGGTGCGCCTGGAGGCGCACACGGGGCGCGGTCAGGTCTCGCGGGACGACGTGGCGGCGGTGCTCGCCGAACTCCTCGACACCCCGGCCACGGCCGGCCTGACCCTGGAACTGATCGGCGGCCCGACCCCGGTCGACGTCGCGGTGAAGGACGTGGCCGGAAACTGACGGGACCGGCCCCTCCGAGAAACGAGTGAAGGTCCCCGGTGCAAGCACCGGGGACCTTCTTCACGTGGCGACGCCAGGATTCGAACCTGGGTAGGCTAAGCCGACGGATTTACAGTCCGCTCCCATTGGCCACTCGGGCACATCGCCATGGGTTCGTTGTTCGGGAGCCGCTTTCGCGGTGTTCCCTGGCAACGACGTAAACAATACCTGATCCCCGGGGGTGCTTCGCCACCGGATTGATCAGCGGTGGGGGGCGTGGCGAACCCCCTAGGCTTTGGGGGTACCCCACAGCACCCGAACAAGGAGCCACGAGTCATGGCCGACTCCAGTTTCGACATCGTGTCCAAGGTCGAGCGGCAGGAGGTCGACAACGCCCTCAACCAGGCCGTGAAGGAGATCTCGCAGCGTTACGACTTCAAGGGCACCAGCGCCTCGATCTCCTGGTCGGGCGAGAAGATCCTGATGCAGGCGAGCGGCGAGGAGCGCGTCCTCGCGATCCTCGACATCTTCCAGTCCAAGCTGGTCAAGCGGGGCATCTCGCTGAAGTGCCTGGACGTCGAGGGCGACCCGCAGCTCTCCGGCAAGGAGTACAAGCTCTTCGCCTCCGTCCAGGAGGGCATCTCCCAGGAGAACGCCAAGAAGGTCGCGAAGACCATCCGCGACGAGGGCCCCAAGGGCGTCAAGGCGCAGGTCCAGGGCGACGAGCTGCGGGTCAGCTCGAAGAGCCGCGACGACCTGCAGGCCGTGCAGGCGCTGCTCAAGGGCAAGGACTTCGACTTCGCGATCCAGTTCGTGAACTACCGCTGAGCCCCCTCCCGTACCGCGAGGCTCGTGTCCGAAAACCGCCAGCCCGAGGCGTGGTGGGCCCGCACACTGGATCCTGAGAGACCCGTGTGGGGAGAGGAACAAGCCATGACCGTGTACGCGTACGTCGACGGCCCCCTGGGCGAGATGCTCCTTGTCGGACAGCTCGCCGAAGGGGGCCGTGCCGTTCTCCGCTCCCTGTCGCTGCCGGGGCAGAAGGGCGGCGTCGAGGTCGAGGACGGGTGGACGCTCGCGCCCGGGGCCTTCGTGGAGGTCGCGGAGCAGCTGGGCGAGTACTTCGCCGGGCGCCGGGACCGGTTCGACCTGCCGCTCGCCGCCGACGCCGGGACGGAGTTCCAGCGGCGCGTCTGGCAGGCCCTGGAGGAGATCCCGTACGGGACGACCGTGTCGTACGGCGACATCGCCCGGCAGGTCGGTTCGAGCGGTGCCGGGGTCCGGGCCGTGGGGACCGCGATCGGGCGCAACCCGCTGCTCGTGGTCCGGCCCTGCCACCGGGTGATCGGGGCGGACGGGAGCCTGCGCGGGTACGCGGCCGGGCTGGAGCGGAAGGAACGGCTCCTGGGGCTCGAAGGGGCCCTCGTGTGACGGCTGACGGCCTCTTCCCGCTCGCCGAGGGGCTGCCCACGCGCGCGCGTGCCGAGATCGCGCCCGGCGCGGTGCACGTGCCCGGGTGGCTGCCGTTCGCGCGGCAGCGGGAGATCGTGGACGCCTGCCGCGAGTGGGGCCGGGGCCCCGCTCCGTACCGGCACACCGTGCTGCCCGGCGGGGGCGTCATGTCCGTCAGGTCGCTGTGCCTGGGCCGGCAGTGGGAGCCGTACCGCTACCTCGACCGGGTCGGCGTGCCCGTACCGGACTGGCTGACCGGGCTGGGGCGGGCGGCGCTCGTGGAGGCGTACGGGGAGGACCTGGGCTTCACCCCGGACACGGCGCTCGTGAACTTCTACGGACCCGGGGCCCGGATGGGCATGCACCAGGACCGGGAGGAGCGCTCGGGGGCACCCGTGGTGTCGCTGAGCCTCGGGGACCGGTGCGTCTTCCGGTTCGGCAACGAGGAGACGCGGGGGCGGCCCTACCAGGACGTGGACCTGGTGTCCGGGGACCTGTTCGTCTTCGGGCGCGAGTCCCGGTGGGTCCACCACGGGGTGCCCAAGGTGTACCCGGGGACGGCGGAGCCGGGACTGGGGCTCGTCGGGCGGCTGAACATCACGTTGCGGGAGACCGGACTACCCCTGGCGGGGACCTAAGGTTCCGTACATGACATCCGAACTGCGCCGGTCGCTCGGCGTCTTCGACGCGGTCGCGATCGGCCTCGGTTCGATGATCGGCGCGGGCGTCTTCGTGGCGCTCGGGCCGGCCGCCTGGGCCGCCGGGTCGGGATCCGGGCTGCTCGTGGCGCTCGGCCTCGCCGCCGTCGTCGCCTACTGCAACGCCATGGCCTCGGCGCGGCTCGCCGCGGTCTACCCGGCCTCCGGCGGCACGTACGTGTACGGTCGCGAACGCCTCGGCTCCTTCTGGGGCTACCTCGCCGGCTGGGCCTTCGTCGTCGGCAAGACGGCCTCCTGCGCGGCCATGGCCCTGACCGTCGGCGCCTACGCCTGGCCGGAGCACGCGCACGCGGTCGCCGTCGGCGCCGTCGCGGCCCTGACCGCCGTCAACTACCGGGGTATTCAGAAGTCCGCGCTCCTCACGCGCGTCGTCGTGGCGGTGGTCCTCGCGGTCCTCGCGGCCGTCGTCACGGTCTCCTTCCGGGCCGGTGACGCCTCCGCCGGCACGCTCGGCGGAGAGCTCGTCGCGGGCGGGGTCCTCCAGGCCTCCGGTTTGCTCTTCTTCGCATTCGCGGGGTACGCGCGGATCGCCACGCTCGGCGAGGAGGTCCGCGATCCGGCCCGCACGATCCCCCGGGCCGTCCCGATCGCGCTCGGCATCACGCTCGCCGTCTACGCCCTCGTCGCCGTCAGCGTCCTCACCGTCCTCGGCCCCGAGGCCCTCGCCCACTCCCCCGCGCCGCTCGCCGACGCGGCCCGCGCGGCGGACGCCGGGTGGCTCGTGCCGGTCGTCACGGCGGGGGCGACGGTCGCCGCGCTCGGCTCGCTGCTCTCGCTGATCCTCGGCGTCTCGCGGACGACCCTGGCGATGGCCCGCGACGGCTACCTGCCGGGCGCGCTCGCGGCCGTACACCCGCGTTTCCGGGTCCCGCACCGGGCGGAGGTCGCCGTGGGCGTCCTCGTCGCCCTGGTGGCCGCCACCGCGGACCTGCGGGGCGCCATCGGCTTCTCGTCCTTCGGCGTCCTCGTCTACTACGGAATCGCCAACGCCTCCGCCTGGACCCTCGGCGGCGGCCGGACCCGGGCGCTCGCGGCGCTCGGACTCGCCGGCTGCGGGGTGCTCGCGTTCGCGCTGCCGCTGGGGTCGGTGCTGGCGGGGGCGGGGGTGCTCGCGGGTGGGGTCGTGGCGTGGTCGGTCAGTCGGGGGCGGGCGGTGCCGCCGCGCGGGTAGCTCCGCGGGCGGGGGTGTCGGTGCCGGTGCCGGTGCCGGTGGGTGGGGCGCCTGCGGCGGGCCTTCACCCCACCCCGCCCCTTCCCGAAACCGGGGCGCTGCCCCGGACCCCGCGCCTCAAGCGCCGGCGGGGCTGGATTTCCGCCCGCATCGCCCGTCAGTCCGTCGGGACGATTTCCTTGCCCAGTGGCAGCAGCGAGACCGGGATCATCTTGAAGTTCGCGATGCCGAGCGGGATGCCGATGATCGTGATGCAGAGCGCGATGCCCGTCGTGATGTGGCCCAGCGCCAGCCACCAGCCCGCCAGGATCAGCCACAGCACGTTGCCGACGCACGAGGGCGCTCCGGCGTCGCGGCGGTCGACGACCGTGTGGCCGAAAGGCCAGAGCGCGTAGAGGCCGATGCGGAACGCGGCGAGGCCGAAGGGGATGCCGATGATCGTGATGCAGAGCAGGACGCCCGCGAGCATGTAGCCCAGGAACATCCAGAATCCGCAGAGGATCAGCCATATGACGTTGAGGACGGTCTTCACGGGCGGCGACCTGCCATCTCTTCGAGCCGGGCGATGCGCTCGGCCATCGGCGGATGTGTGGAGAACATCTTGGACACGCCCTTGCCCGGGCCGAAGGGGTTCGCGATCATCATGTGGCTCGCGGTCTCGATCTTCGGTTCCGGCGGGAGCGGCAGCTGCTTCGTCCCCGCGTCCAGCTTCCGCAGCGCGCTGGCGAGGGCGAGCGGGTCGCCCGTGAGCTGGGCTCCGGAGGCGTCGGCCTCGTACTCCCGGGAGCGGGAGATGGCGAGCTGGATGATCGAGGCGGCGATCGGGCCCAGGATGACGATCAGCAGGTAGCCGAGGATGCCGGGGCCGTCGTCGTCGCTGGAGCGGCCGACCGGGATCAGCCAGGCGAAGTTGACGAGGAACATGATCACCGAGGCGAGGGCGCCGGCGACCGAGGAGATGAGGATGTCCCGGTTGTAGACGTGGCTGAGCTCGTGGCCGATGACCCCGCGGAGCTCGCGCTCGTCGAGGATCGCGAGGATGCCCTCGGTGCAGCACACGGCCGCGTTGCGCGGGTTGCGGCCGGTGGCGAAGGCGTTGGGCGCCTGGGTCGGCGAGATGTAGAGCCGGGGCATGGGCTGGCGGGCCTGGGTCGAGAGCTCGCGCACCATCCGGTAGAGCGCGGGCGCCTCGAACTCGCTGACCGGGCGGGCCCGCATGGCCCGCAGCGCCAGCTTGTCGCTGTTCCAGTACGCGTACGCGTTGGTGCCGAGCGCCACGACGAGCGCGACGATCAGGCCCGTACGCCCGAAGAAGCTGCCGATGACGATGATGAGGGCGGAGAGCCCTCCGAGGAGGACGGCGGTCCTCAGCCCGTTGTGCCGGCGGTGCACGGTACGCCCTCCAAGTGGTGCGGCAGGGGAACCCTTTTCGCTGCGTGATGGTCCTCTGGCTGTTCTGGTCCAGTGGACCCTCCCTTACTGGTCAACGCCAGGCGGGAGGCTCGGGTTCCCCGGGCCGCGGGGGGTGCCGTGTGGGCCGTACGGGTGATCAGCGGGCCGCCGGGACGCCGATCTTCGCGAGGGCGTCGGCTCCGACGGCGGTGGGCTCGACCTCGCTGGTGCAGTGGCCGCAGCGGGTGGCGATGGCCGGGATCTCGGTGAAGCAGCGGGGGCAGTCGCGCTTCTCGGCCTTGGGGTCGGCGGCCTCCTCCTTGGCGAACTTGTTCTGGATCTTCGTCATGGGGACGACGATCAGGAAGTACAGGACCGCGGCCGTGATGACGAAGGCGATGACGGCGGCGATGGCCAGGCCGTACGGGAAGACCGTGCCCTGGACCTTGAAGCTGGCCTCGCTGAAGTCGCCGACCGAGCCGGTCGCGAGACCGATGAGCGGGGTGATGAACGCCTTGCTGAAGCCCGTGACGACGGCCGTGAACGCCGAGCCGACGGCCAGACCGATGGCCATCGAGACGACGTTCCCGCGAAGTATGAAGTCCTTGAATCCGTTCAGCACGGGGTGTTGCTCCTCGGTTTTTCTCTGTGGGGGGTCAGAAGAGGCTGTCCGTCGCGAAGCGGAGGGCGAACTGCGGGTAGCCCGACAGGACGGCTCCGGCGGCGGCGGTCAGCGCGATCGCCAGGGTGACCGGTGCGGTGGCACGGTACGCGCGCGTGGCGGGCGCTCCCTCCGGCCCCTCCGGCGTGCGGAAGAGGAGGGCCGTCCAGCGCAGGTAGTAGTACAGCGCGATCACGACGTTGAGACCCATGACCACGGCCAGCCACCCGAGGCCCGCGTCGACGGCCGCCGAGAAGACGGTCACCTTGGCGAAGAGGCCGATGATACCCGGGGGCAAACCGGCCAGATTCAGGAGGAAGAAGGCGAGCGCGAGGGCGGCGGCGGGGCTGGCCGCGTACAGGCCGCGGTAGTCCGCGAGGCGGTTGCGGGGGTGCGCGCGGGCGACGAGGGCGACGACCGCGAAGGCGCCGAGGTTCACGACGGCGTACATGAGGGCGTACGCGACGGTGGCGCCGATCTGGTCGTCGCCGGAGTACGCGGCGGCGGCGATCGGCACCAGGAGGTAGCCGGCCTGGGCCACGGAGGACCAGGCGAGCAGCCGGACCGCGCTCCACGCGCGCGTGGAGGCCTGCCGGAGGGCGGCGACGTTGCCGACGGTCATGGTGAGCGCGGCGAGGACGGCGAGCGCCGGTCCCCACACGTCGGCGTACGAGGGGAAGGCGACGACCGTCACGAGGATGAGGCCGGTGAAGCCGACGGCCTTGCCGACCACGGAGAGGTAGGCGGCGACGGGCAGCGGGGCGCCGACGTAGGTGTCGGGGACCCAGAAGTGGAAGGGGACGGCGGCCGTCTTGAAGGCGAAGCCGACGAGGGTGAGGGCGACGCCCGTCTCGGCGAGCGTCTGGAGCTGGCCGGGGACCTCGTCGAGGCGCTGGGCGATCTCGGTGAGGTGCAGGGTGCCGGTGGCCGCGTACACGAAGCTGACGCCGAGGAGGGTGACGGCGGTCGCGGTGACGGAGGAGAGGAAGAACTTGAGAGCGGCCTCTCCGGACCTGCGGTCGCCGCGCTTGAGGCCGACGAGCGCGAAGGCGGGCAGCGAGGCGACTTCGAGTGCCACGACGAGGGTGGCGAGGTCGCGGGAGGCGGGCAGCAGGGCCGCGCCGGCGGCCGAGGAGAGCAGGAGGAACCAGAACTCGCCGGCGGGGAGCTTCTTCCCGCGGGTCGCGTCCCCGGTCGCGTCCAGCGAGAGGAGCGCGGTGAGGAGGGCTCCGGCGAGGACGAGCAGCTGGATGACCAGGGTGAAGTGGTCGGCGGTGTAGCTGCACGCCGTCACCTGGGTGTCGGCGGTGAGGCAGAAGGTCTCGCGGTCGCCGGAGCGCAGCGGGAGGAGGAGCGCGAGGGCGGCGGCGAGGCCGCCGACCGCGGTCCAGCCGAGGACACGCTTGCGCTCGGGCGGGAGGAAGAGGTCGGCGACGAGGACGACGAGGGCGACCACGGCCGTGAGGGTCGGGGGCGCGATCGTCAGCCAGTCGACGGACTGGACGAGCGAGGCGTCTGCGCTGGCGAACGTCGTCACTGCGGTCACTGGGTGCCTCCGGCGAGGAGCTTCTGGACGGCCGGGTCGGTGAGGCCGAGGAGGACGGCGGGCCAGAGTCCGGCGAGGACGGTGAGGGCGACGAGCGGGGTCCAGGCGGCGAACTCGTACCCCTGGACGTCGGCGATCGGTGCCTCGCCCGCGGGGCGGGGGCCGCCCATGCAGACGCGGCGGACGACGACGAGGAGGTACGCGGCGGTGAGGAGGGTGCCGAAGGCGCCGATCGCCGTGAAGGTGAGGAAGGCGGCGCGGTTGAGGCCCGCCGCCGGTTCGAAGGCGCCGAAGAGCGCGAGCATCTCGCCCCAGAAGCCGGCCAGGCCGGGGAGGCCGAGGGAGGCGACGGCGGCGAAGGCGAGGAGGGCGCCGAGGCGGGGGGCGCGGCCGTAGAGGGCGGCGCCGGTGGCTCCGGCGAGGGTGTCGAGGTCGGCGGTGCCGTAGCGGTCCTTGAGGGCGCCGACCAGGAAGAAGAGCAGGCCGGTGACGAGGCCGTGGGCGATGTTGGCGAAGAGGGCGCCGTTGACCCCGGTGGGGGTCATGGTGGCGATGCCGAGGAGCACGAAGCCCATGTGGCCGACGGAGGAGTACGCGATCAGGCGCTTGAGGTCGCCCTTGGCGCCGGGGCGCGCGAGGGCGAGGCAGGCGAGGGATCCGTAGATGATGCCGGCGACGGCGAAGGCGGCCAGGTAGGGCGCGAAGGTGTGCATGCCGTCGGGGGCGATCGGCAGGACGATGCGGACGAAGCCGTAGGTGCCCATCTTGAGGAGCACGCCGGCGAGGAGGACCGAGCCGACGGTCGGGGCGGCGGTGTGGGCGTCCGGGAGCCAGCTGTGGAGGGGCCACATCGGGGTCTTCA
This sequence comes from Streptomyces sp. NPDC020807, assembly GCF_040641575.1. Taxonomy (NCBI): domain Bacteria; kingdom Bacillati; phylum Actinomycetota; class Actinomycetes; order Kitasatosporales; family Streptomycetaceae; genus Streptomyces; species Streptomyces sp. NPDC020807. The sequence goes on along the minus strand of NZ_JBFADU010000002.1, from coordinate 364,378 downwards.
CGGCGAGGCCGAGACCGATCGCGAGAACGGCGATGACCTGCACGGACGTGGTCAGTCCACGGCCGTTGTCAGTGGCCAGTGCCACCATGTCGAACGTGCCGGCCTTCACGCCGATGAGGAGCAGGCCGAGCAGCATGACGACGGAGCCGAGCAGCGTGTAGAGGACGAACTTCGTGGCGGCGGCCTGCCTGCCCTCGCCGCCCCAGCGGGCGATGAGGAAGTACATCGGGATGAGGACCATCTCGAAGGCCAGGAAGAAGAGGACGAGGTCGAGGACGGCGAAGGTGGCGAGGGTGCCGGCCTCCAGGACGAGGAGAAGTGCGACGAACGCCTTCGGGGACGGGCCCGACGGCATCTTGAAGTAGCTGTAGAGCGCGCAGAGGAAGGTCAGGAGCGCGGTCAGGACCAGGAGGGGGAGGGAAATGCCGTCGACACCGAGGTGGATCCGCACGTCCAGTGCCTGGATCCACGTGATGTCCGTCGTGGCCTGCATCCTCGACGGCTGGTCGTGGTCGAAGCCGAGCGCGAGGACGATGGCGGCCAGCAGGATCACGCCGGTGACGGTCACGCCGTGGCGGAGCACGGCCTGGTCGGGGGACTTCCCCTTCAGCCCGGGCGGGGCCGGGAGGAGAGCGGCGGCGGCGCCGACGAGCGGGCCGGCGACGATCAACGCGAGAAGGAACTGCATCACGGATTCGCTGATATCGATCACGGCTCACGCTCCTGCGGCGGCGTTGGCGAGGGCGACTGCGGCGATCACCAGGACGACGGAGCCGGCGAGCAGGGCGCTCAGGTAGGTCTGGACGTTGCCGGTCTGGGCGCGGCGGACGAGCCATCCCAGTCCCCTGGCGGTCTGGCCCGCGCCCCGGACGTAGGTGTCGACGACCTCGCGGTCCAGGAAGCGGACCAGGGAGGCGGCGGCGACGACGGGGCGGACGAAGGCGGCCCGGTAGACGGCGTCGAGGTGGAAGCCGTCGGCGGCGGGGCGGTGCAGCGGTCCCAGGAGGGCGCGGCCGGGGTCGGCCGGGTCCTCGGCGGGGTGCGGCAGGGTCAGCGCCTCGGCCTCGACGAGACCGGCCTCGGCGTCGGGGTCGGGCACGTGCGGCACGGGTGCGGGGAGGTCGGCGGCGGTCCTCACGGCCAGGGTGCGCCAGACCGCGTACGTGATCACGCCTCCGGCGGCGGCGAGGCCGGTGCCGAGGACGGCCGTGGTGACCGTCGGGGTGAGGGCGTGGCCGTCGAACCAGTCGTCGAGGTAGGTGACGGTGAGCCCGAAGCCGAGGGACGGGATCGCCAGCACCCACAGGACGGACGTCATGGCGATCGGCTGGCGGCCGTGGTCCGGCGCCTCGGGGCCGCGGCCGCGGAAGGTCCGCAGCCAGAGGCGGAGCGCGTAGGCGGCGGTGAGCAGGGCGGTGAGGAGCCCGGCGACGAGGACGGTCCAGCCCGCCCCGGCGGGAGCGACGGTGCGGTCCCCGAGCGCGGTGTGCTCGGCGGCCACGAGGACGGCTTCCTTGGAGAAGAAGCCGGCGAAGGGCGGGATCGCGGCGAGCGCGAGGAGGGCGACGGTCATCGTCCAGTACGCGTCGGGGATGCGCTTCGCGAGGCCGCTCGTGCGGGACATCGCGGTGAGCGAGTTGGTGCCGGCGGCGTGGATGACCGTACCGGCGGCGAGGAAGAGCAGCGCCTTGAAGGCGGCGTGCGAGAGGAGGTGGAAGACGGCGGCCCCGCGGTCGCCGACGGCGAGCGCTCCGGCCATGTAGCCGAGCTGGCCGATCGTCGAGTAGGCGAGGACCCGCTTGATGTCGTCCTGCGCCAGGGCGGCGAGCGCCGAGCCGACCATCGTGATCGCGGCCATCACGGCGAGCACGGTCATGGCGGCGGCCGAGGCGGCGAAGACGGGGAGCAGCCGGGCCGTGAAGTAGATGCCGGCGGCGACCATCGTCGCCGCGTGGATGAGCGCGGAGACGGGGGTGGGGCCGGCCATCGCGTCCGGGAGCCAGGTGTGCAGCGGGAACTGCGCGGACTTGCCGGCCACGCCCGCGAGGAGCAGCAGGGCGATCAGCGTGGGGTGGTCGAGGCCGCCGCTCGCGACGGCGCCGAGGACGCCGGTGATCCGGAAGGTGCCGGCGTCGGCGGCGAGCGCGAAGAGACCGATGAGGAAGGGGACGTCACCGAGCTTCGTGACGAGGAAGGCCTTGAGGGACGCGGCACGTGCCTCGGGCGTCTCCCAGTAGTGGCCGACGAGGAAGTACGAGCAGATGCCCATGATCTCCCAGCCGACCAGGAGCACCATCAGGTCGCCGGAGTAGACGACGAGCAGCATCGCGGAGGTGAAGAGGGAGACGAGCGCGGCGTACGAGGGGTAGCGCGGGTCGTCGCGGAGGTAGCCCGTCGAGTAGACCTGCACGCAGGTCGCGACGACGCCGACGAGGACGGCGACGAGGGCGGCGAAGCCGTCGATGTGCAGGGCGAGGTCGATGGGGACCGAGCCGGTCGGGGTGAGCTGGGTGGCCGCGTCGATCGCCTTGCCCCCGCCCTGGCGGACGGCGACGAGGACGGCGAGGACGGCGGCGGTGAGCGTCGGGAGGACGGCGAGCGGGCGGACGAAGCCGGGGGCCTTGCGGCCGAGGAGCAGTCCGGCGGCGGAGCCGAGGAAGGGGAGGACGGGGACGAGGACGGCGAGGGTGGTCGTGGTCACGCGGCGGCCTCGGTCTTCTCGTCGAGGGGGCGTTCCCTCGGTTCGTCTTGTTCGTCGTCCGCTTCGGTCCCGTCGGTCCCGTCGTCGGCGTCCGTCTCGTCGTCGGCCGGGTTCCGGTGTTCGGCGGTGTCGCGGAGGAGGTCGACGTCCGCGGTGCCCTTGTTCCGGTAGACCATCAGGACGATCGCGAGGCCGATGCCGATCTCGGCGGCGGCGACGGCGATGGTGAAGAGGGTGAGCGCCTGGCCGGCGTGGAGGGTGTCGCGGAGCCAGACGTCGAAGGCGACGAGGTTGAGGTTGACGGCGTTGAGCATGAGCTCGACGGACATCAGGACCAGGATCGCGTTGCGGCGGGCGAGGACGCCGTAGACGCCCACGCAGAAGAGGAGGGCGGCGAGGACCGCGGGGTAGGCGAGGTGCATCAGCGTTCCCGCCCCTTCTCGTCCTTCTTGCGGGAGAGGACGATCGCGCCGACGAGCGCGGCGAGGAGGAGCACGGAGAGGGCCTCGAAGGGCAGTACCCAGTGCCGGAAGAGGGTGGAGCCGGTGACCTCGGTGGAGCCCTGGACGGCGCCGTCCAGGTCGATCCAGGTCGTGCGGAAGGCGTCGACGACGACCCAGACGAGGGCGACGGCGGCGGCGACGGCCACGGCGAGGGCGACCGGGCGGTTGCCCGAGTCCGCGTCCGGGGAGCGGCCGATGGGGGCCTTGGTGAGCATGAGGCCGAAGAGGAGGAGCACGACGACGGAGCCGACGTAGATCAGGACCTGGACCCAGGCGATGAACTCGGCCGTCAGGAGCAGGTACTCGACGGCGAGCCCGCCGAGCGCCACGACCAGCCAGAGCGCGGCGTGGACGAGCTGGCGGGTGGTGACGGTGACGACGGCCGCGCCGAGGGTGACGAGGCCGACGAGGAGGAAGGCGATCTCGACGCCGGTGGGCGAGAGGAAGGCGTGGTCCTCCGCCGCTCGTGCGGCCTGTGCCGCTGTTGCCGCTGTTGCCGCTGTTGCCGCGAGGGTCACTGCTCGTCCTCCTCGGCCGCCGCGGCCTGGGCCGCCGCAGCCTTCTCCGCCGCCTTGCGCGCGGCCGCGATCTCCTTCGGTTCCTCCGCCTTCGGGTCGAGCGCGGGCGGCTCGGGGACGGTCCACATCCACTCGCGGAGCTTGTCCCGCTCGTGGGTGAGCTCGTGGATGTCGGTCTCCGCGTACTCGAACTCCGGCGACCAGAAGAGGGCGTCGAAGGGGCAGACCTCGATGCAGATGCCGCAGTACATGCAGAGCGAGAAGTCGATGGCGAAGCGGTCCAGGACGTTCCGGCTGCGCTCGCGGCCGCCGGGGACGGCGGCCGGGACCGTCTCCTTGTGGGAGTCGATGTAGATGCACCAGTCGGGGCACTCGCGGGCGCACAGCATGCAGACCGTGCAGTTCTCCTCGAACAGGCCGATGACGCCGCGCGTGCGGGGCGGCAGCTCGGGCTGGACGTCGGGGTACTGCGCGGTGACGGTCTTCTTCGTCATCGTGCGGAGCGTGACGGCGAGGCCCTTGGCGAGGCCGGAGCCGGGGATGGGAGGCATGGTTACTGGATCGCCACCTTCACGATGCCGGTGAGCGCGATCTGCGCCAGGGCGAGCGGGACGAGCGTCGTCCAGGCGAGCTTCTGCAGCTGGTCCTCGCGCAGGCGCGGGTAGGTCACCCGGAGCCAGATGACGACGAAGGCGAGGACGGCCGTCTTGAGCAGGGTCCAGACCCAGCCGAGGCCGTCGGCGCCGAACGGGCCGTGCCAGCCGCCGAGGAAGAGGACGGTGGTGAGACCGCAGAGGACGACGATTCCCGCGTACTCGGCGAGCAGGAAGAGCGCGAAGCGGAGGCCGGTGTACTCGGTGTACGCGCCGAAGATGATCTCCGAGTCGGCCACCGGCATGTCGAACGGCGGACGCTGGAGCTCGGCGAGTCCGGCCACGAAGAAGACGATCGCGCCGATGATCTGCCAGGGCAGCCACCACCACTCGAAGGCGTTCAGGATGCCCGGGAGCGAGACGGTGCCGGCGGCCATCGCGACCGAGGCGGCGGCGAGCAGCATCGGCAGCTCGTACGCGAGGAGCTGGGCGGCGGTGCGGAGACCGCCGAGCAGCGAGAACTTGTTGGCCGACGCCCAGCCGGCCATCAGGCTGCCGAGCACGCCGACGCCCATGACGGCCAGGACGAAGAAGATGCCCGCGTCGACGACCTGGCCGACGGCCCCCTCGCTCGGTCCGATCGGGATCGCGACGAGGACGAGGAGGTACGGGAGGAGGGCGACGGCCGGCGCGAGCTGGAAGATCCGCCGGTCCGCGTCCTTCGGGACGACGTCCTCCTTCTGCGCGAACTTCACGCCGTCGGCGACGAGCTGCGCCCAGCCGTGGAAACCGCCGGCGTACATGGGGCCGAGGCGGCCCTGCATGTGGGCCATGACCTTGTGTTCCGTCTGTCCGACGACGAGCGGAAGGACGAGGAACACGGCGAAGACGACGATCAGCCGGAGGGCGACGTCGAGTACGTCGTTCACGCGGGGTCGCCTCCGGCGGGGTTGGTGGGTTCGGTGGGTTCGGTGGCGTCGGTGCGGTGGGGCGCCTCGGCGGGTTCCGCCGGTGCGTCGGCACCCTCGGCGGGCTCCGCGGACTCCGGGGCCGGGTCCGGGTCCGGGGCCGGGTCCGCGGCCGGGGCCTTCGGCGCGGGCTCGGCCTCGTCGAAGGCCGGTCGGGCGTGGTGCCAGGGGGCGTCGGAGCTGCGGGTCCGGGGGGTGGGGGCGGTGCCCGTGCCGGGCTCCGGCGCCGCCGTCGGCTCCCCCTGGCTCACCGAACCGTCGGACGCGGAGCGCGAGCGCCGCGGCGGGCGGGCCGCCGGGGCGGCTGCCCCGGCCCCCGGCTCGGCCGGGGCGGCCGGTTCCGGGGCATTCGTGCCCGGGGCATTCGTGCCCGGGGGCGCCGTCGGCGCCGTCTGGCTGGCCGAGCCCTCGCTCGCCGAGCGGGAGCGGCGGACCGGGGCCGACGGGTCCGGGGCCGACGGGTCCGGGGTCGACGGGGGCGTGCTCGCGTCAGGGGTCGTGGGCGTGCGCTCCGCCTGGCTCGCCGAGCCCTCCGTCACCGAGCGGGTGCGGCGGGGCGGGCGGGGCGGGGCGGGCGAGCCCGCGTCCGCAGTCGCCGTCGGGGCCGCCGTCGGGTCCGCCTGGCTCGCCGAGCCCTCCGCGACCGTCCGGGCCCTGCGGGCCGGGCGCTCGCCGGCCGCCGCGCGGGCGGGGCGGGCCGGGGCCGGCGGGAGCTGGCCCTTGAGGGGGCCCCACTCGTTGGGGTCCGGGACGCCGGGCGGGAGCATCTGGCGGCGCTTGGGACCGCCGCCGTCGTGGGACTCGCCCGGCTCCTTCGCGCCGGGCCACGCCTTCGCGACCCGCGCCGCGAGGACGAAGTCCTTGCGCAGCGGGTGGCCCTCGAAGTTCTCGGGAAGCAGGAGGGGAACGAGGTGCGGGTGGCCCGTGAAGTCCACGCCGAACATCTCGTGCGTCTCGCGCTCGTGCCAGCCCGCGCCCGCGTACACGCCGATGGCCGTCGGGAGCGCGGCGGCCTCGTGCGGGACGGTCGTGCGGACGAGGAGGCGGCGCGGGCGGCCGTCCGCGAGGGACACCACGTGCGCGCAGATCCGGAAGCCCGTGCCCGGTTCGTCGACGGCGCTCAGCCAGTCGAAGAAGGTGCAGCCGAGGCCGTCCCGGGCGGTCGTCAGGGCGTCGATCCAGGACGCGGGCGGGACGTCGACGGTCAGGAGGTCGTACGCCTGTTCCGCCGTCGCCTCCTCGCCGAAGAGTTCCGTGACCGCCTCGGGAAGGGAGTCGTACGCGTTCACTCGGCGGCCTCCGGGGCCTTGGCCAGGGGGCTCGTCAGCTGCGCGACGGTCGGCGTGGAGCCGTACCGCTCCGCGAGGTTCTCGCGCGCGATCTTCTCCTGGAGCTTGAGGATGCCCTGGAGGAGCGCCTCGGGGCGGGGCGGGCAGCCCGGTACGTAGACGTCGACGGGGATGATCTGGTCGACGCCCTTGGTGACCGAGTACGAGTCCCAGTAGGGGCCGCCGCAGTTCGAGCAGGCGCCGAAGGAGATCACGTACTTCGGCTCGGGCATCTGCTCGTACAGGCGCTTCACGGCCGGGGCCATCTTGTCCGTCACCGTGCCGGAGACGATCATCAGGTCCGCCTGGCGCGGGCCGGGCGCGAAGGGGATCACGCCGAGCCGGATGAAGTCGTGCCGGGCCATCGACGCGGCGATGAACTCGATCGCGCAGCAGGCGAGGCCGAAGTTGAAGACCCACAGGCTGTAGCGGCGGCCCCAGTTCAGGACCACCTTCATGGGCTCGGGCGCGAGGCGGGCGAGCGGTCCCAGCGTGGGGGCGGGCAGGGACACGGGGCCGGGGGTTCCGGGTGTTACGTCCATGCCAGGACGCCCTTCTTGTACGCGTAGAGCAGCCCCACGGCGAGGAAGCCGAGGAAGACGAACATCTCGACCAGGGTCGTGGCGCCGAAGCCGGGTGCCGCGAAGACCGTCGCCCAGGGGAAGAGGAAGATCGAGTCGACGGCGAAGATCACGTAGAGGAAGGCGTACACGTAGTAGCGGACCTGGGTGTGGGCCCAGCCCTCCCCCACGGGGTCGACTCCGCACTCGTAGGTGAGGAGTTTCTCCGGCGTCGGCACGACCGGCCTGAGCAGCCGGTTGGCGCTGAACGCCACGGCGACGAAGAGCACGCCGACGACGGCGAGCAGGCCGACGACGGAGTACGTCTGGAAGTAGTCCGCCGCGTCGGCCGCGACAACGGTCGGTTCCCGCACGTCCGCCCCTCGGTCTCGTGTCTCATGGATCAACGTGGATTTGTACGGACGCGAGTCTAGGCCCTGCTAAAGGGACGGTAAGCAGTCGCGGGGGAGGGACTGGGGAGGGAGGTGGGGAGGGAGAGGGGTGGGGATATCCCCCCTCTCCCTCACCGACCTCCCCCATGGCGTCGTGACGTGCGCGGACGGCAGTCTGGGGGCATGAGTTCCGCAGCCGATCATGACCCCGCCGGCTCCGCCGGCTCCGCCGGTTCCGCCGGTTCCGCCGGTTCCGCCGTCGCCCCCCGTCGTCCCGTGCGGGCCGCCTACGGGAAGGAGACCTGGAAGGAGATCGCCTTCCTCCTCTCCAACCTCTTCACCGCCCTGGCCGGTTTCGTCTACGCGGTCGTGACCGTCACGGTCGGCGTCGGCCTCTCCGTCACCGTCATCGGCCTGCCGCTGCTCGCCCTCGGGCTCGGCGGCGCACGGCTCATCGGCCGCTCGGAGCGGGGCCGGGCCCGCGCGCTCCTGGGCGTACGGGTCGTGGAGCCGTCCCGGCTGCCGGCGCGCGACGGCTTCTTCCCCTGGCTCTGGAACGCGCTGAAGGACCCGGTGGCCTGGCGGACCCAGCTGTACGGGCTGATCCGGCTGCCCTGGGGGATCGTGACGTTCACCGTCACCCTCGTCTCGCTGATCGTGCTCTGGCCGGTGCTGCCGTTCATCGCGCGCTGGCTGTCCAACGCCGACCGGGGCATGGTCCGGGGGCTGCTCTCGCCCTCCGACGAACTGGAGCGGCGGATCGCCGAGCTGGAGTCCGACCGGGGCGTCGTCGTCGACACGGCCGCGGCGGACCTGCGGCGCATCGAGCGCGACCTCCACGACGGGGCGCAGGCCCGGCTCGTCGCCCTGGCCATGGGGCTGGGCCTCGCCAAGGAGAAGCTCCTGGAGGACCCCGAGGCCGCGGCGGCGATGGTCGACGAGGCCCACGGCGAGGTGAAGCTCGCGCTCCAGGAGCTGCGGGACCTCGCCCGGGGCATCCACCCCGCCGTCCTCACCGACCGGGGCCTCGGGGCCGCGCTGTCCTCCGTCGCCGGGCGGTGCACGGTGCCGGTGAAGGTGGCCGTGGACCTGGAAGAACGGCCGGCCGAGGCGATCGAGGGCATCGCGTACTTCACCGTCTCCGAGCTGCTCCAGAACGTCTCGAAGCACGCGCGGGCCCGGACGGCGTCCGTGGAGGTCTGGCGGGTCGAGAACCGGCTGATGCTCCAGGTCGGGGACGACGGGGTCGGCGGGGCGCGGCTCGACGGCGGCTCGGGGCTCGCCGGTCTGACGGAGCGGCTGGGGGCCGTGGACGGACTGCTGGTCGTGGACTCGCCGGAGGGCGGGCCGACGACGGTGACGGCGGAGCTGCCGTGGCGGGGGCGGGCAGGCTCGTAGGACGAGAGGGGGGGTTAACCCCCCGGTGGAGACGCCCACTCCCCTCATGGTCGCGGGGCCGGCGAAACGGAACCCTGGAACTCGTACCGCTTCCCGGTCCCGACCCCATACCCGTACGGACAGACAAGGACGAACGCGATGGCCTCCCCCCGTCTCCCCGCCGCGATCCGCGCGCCGTTCGAGGGCCGCACCTGGCGTGCCTTCGGCTACGTGCTGATCGGGCTGCCGCTCAGCGTCGTCTGGTTCGCGCTCGCCGTCTCCCTCACCTCCGCCGGGCTCGGCCTGCTCATCACCTTCCTCGGCGTCCCGGTCCTCGCCGGCGCGCTCGGCATGTGCCGGGGCTTCGGCGCCGTCGAACGCGCCCGGGCACGCGGGCTGCTCGGCCTCGACGTGCGGGCGCCGGAGCCGGTGCGCGGGAAGACCGGCGGGGCGTTCTCCTGGATGGGCGCGATGCTGAAGAGCGGGGCGTCGTGGCGGCACCTGCTGTACGCGGTCCTGCACATGCCGTGGGCGGTGTTCGGCTTCACGGTCGCGCTCACGCTGTCCACCTGCGGCTTCGGACTCCTCACGTACCCGCTGTGGCAGTGGGTCTTCCCCCTGTACGCGGGACAGGACGGCCTCCAGCTGTACGGGGACGGGACCCGGAACTTCTACCTCGACTCGCCCTTCGAGCTCGCCGTCACCTGCGCCGTCGGACTGCTGCTCGTCCTCCTCTGGCCGTGGGTGCTGCGCGGGATCGTCTCGGTCGACCGGCTCCTCGTCTCCGGGCTGCTCGGGCCGTCGCGGCTCGCCTCCCGGGTGACGGAGCTGGAGTCCGACCGGGGCGTCGTCGTCGACACGGCCGCGGCGGACCTGCGGCGGATCGAGCGCGACCTCCACGACGGGCCGCAGGCGCGGCTCGCGTCGCTCGCGATGGACCTCGGGCTCGCGAAGGAGAAGCTCGCGGAGGACCCCGAGGCGGCGGCGGTGATGGTCGACGAGGCCCACGGCGAGGTCAAGCTCGCGCTCCGGGAACTGCGGGAGGTCGCCCGGGGCATCCACCCCGCCGTCCTCACCGACCGGGGGCTCGACGCGGCCCTGTCCTCCGTGGCCGCGCGGAGCGCCGTGCCGGTGACGGTCCAGGTCGACCTGCCGGGGCGGCCGGCGCCGGCGATCGAGGGGATCGCGTACTTCGCCGTCGTCGAACTCCTGCGGAACGTGCCCGGGCACGCCGGGGCCCGGCGGGCGTGGGTGGACGTGTGGCGGGCGGACGAGCGGCTGATGGTGCAGGTGCGGGACGACGGGGCGGCCGGGGGGTACGGGAACGGGCTCGGCGCCCTGACGGCGCGGGTCGAGGCGGTGGACGGGGTCGTGGCGGTCGACGCGACGACGGTGACGATCGAACTGCCCTGGCGCGCGCGGCCCTGAGGCGGGCGACAACACCTGAGGCCCGAGCCTCACCGGGGCGGCGCCACTGGCTGCCGCCCCGGTTGTCGCGGCGCCCCGCCGCACGGTGCCCTTCGGGCTGTCGCCCCGGGTGTGGGCAGGCGTTCCGCATCGGCCGGGGGTCCCCCTGCTCGAAGAGCTCGGGGGCGGGTGGGCACGCCCACCAGCGCGCGGCACCCCGGGGGCGGGTCCAGGCGCGGAATCCTGGGCCCGGCAGGGGGCGCCGTCCCGTGTGCCCACCCGTCCCGCCCTGCGGGACGACTGCCCACACGGAGGTGGCACCGGGCCCCGCCCGCGCCAGGAGCGCCGGCCCGCAGGGGCGGGTCCTCCGGGCGCCGTTCCACAGGGCTCCGCCTCCGATTCGGGTGGTGGTGCGGGAGCATGGGGGCGTACAGGGCGGCTTGGGTCGTCCGGGGAGCTAGTTATGGGGGCAGGACGTGGCGGAGCAGGTGCGGGTGGTCATCGCCGAGGACTCGGTTTTGCTGCGCGAGGGGCTGACCCGGCTGCTGACCGACCGGGGGCACGAGGTCGTCGCCGGTGTCGGGGACGGCGACGCGCTGGTGAGACTGGTGGGTGAGCTGGCGGACCAGGGCGCCCTGCCGGACGTCGTCGTGGCCGACGTCCGGATGCCGCCGACCCACACCGACGAGGGCGTCCGCGCGGCCGTGCACCTGCGCAAGGAGTACCCGGGGCTGGGTGTGCTCGTGCTGTCGCAGTACGTGGAGGAGCAGTACGCCACCGAACTCCTGGCCGGTTCGACGCGCGGTGTCGGCTATCTGCTGAAGGACCGGGTCGCGGAGGTCCGCGAGTTCGTGGACGCCGTCGTGCGGGTCTCGCAGGGCGGTACGGCCCTGGATCCCGAGGTCGTGCAGCAGCTGCTGGGCCGCAGCCGTCAGCAGGACGTGCTGGCGAACCTGACCCCGCGCGAGCGGGAGGTCCTCGGTCTGATGGCGGAGGGGCGGACGAATTCGGCCATCGCCAGGGAGCTCGTCGTGAGCGACGGCGCCGTGGAGAAGCACATCAGCAATATCTTCCTGAAGCTGGGGCTCTCCCCCAGTGAAGGTGACCATCGGCGGGTACTCGCCGTGTTGACGTACTTGAAGTCCTGACCCTCCTGCCCGAATCTGACACCCTGTCAGAAACAGGCAGGGGTTCGGGCGGTCCGGCCGGAGGTCCCCCATCGGGCCCCTGGCGGCGGGACCTAGGTCCAATGGCCGAGCCTCCGCACGGCCCCTCGGAGCCCCTCCGAGTGGCGACAGAACGTGACAATTCAGGTCAAGAGGGCGTCTCAAAAGAAGATCCGATGCGCGAGAAGTCCCGGGCGGCTCCCCCTCGTGGTCGTAGGGTGGGCCACGGGGCGACCGGTGATCGACCGGCCGTCTCCCGAGCCTTCTCCCGCCTCAGGGCGGAAGAGTCCCCTTGCCGCGAGGGAGGTCCAGTTCAGTGACCAGCCAGGTCAGTAGCGAGGCCGGTGAGGCCCTGGTCGGGGAGCAGCGCAGCGCCCCGGCGACGGCCCACCACAGCACCGAGAAGGAAGTGCGCCGGCTCGACCGGGTGATCATCCGTTTCGCGGGTGACTCCGGTGACGGCATGCAGCTGACGGGTGACCGCTTCACCTCGGAGACGGCGTCCTTCGGGAACGACCTCTCCACGCTGCCGAACTTCCCGGCCGAGATCCGCGCACCCGCCGGAACCCTGCCGGGTGTCTCGTCCTTCCAGCTGCACTTCGCCGACCACGACATCCTGACGCCGGGCGACGCCCCGAACGTGCTGGTCGCGATGAACCCCGCCGCTCTGAAGGCGAACATCGCCGACGTACCGCGCGGTGGCGAGATCATCGTCAACACCGACGAGTTCGCCAAGCGCGCCATGGCCAAGGTCGGGTACGCCGAGAGTCCCCTCGAAGACGGCTCCCTCGACGGCTACCACGTCCATCCCGTGCCCCTGACGACCCTCACCATCGAGGCGCTCAAGGAGTTCGGGCTCTCCCGGAAGGAGGCCGAGCGCTCCAAGAACATGTTCGCGCTCGGGCTGCTCTCCTGGATGTACCACCGCCCGACCGAGGGCACCGAGGCCTTCCTCCGGTCCAAGTTCGCGAAGAAGCCGCAGATCGCCGAGGCGAACGTCGCGGCCTTCCGGGCGGGCTGGAACTTCGGCGAGACGACCGAGGACTTCGCCGTCTCGTACGAGGTCGCCCCCGCGACCCGCGCGTTCCCCACGGGGACCTACCGGAACATCTCCGGGAACCTGGCCCTCTCGTACGGGCTCGTCGCCGCGAGCAGGCAGGCGGCGCTGCCGCTGTACCTCGGGTCGTACCCGATCACGCCGGCCTCCGACATCCTGCACGAGCTCAGCAAGCACAAGAACTTCGGCGTCCGCACCTTCCAGGCCGAGGACGAGATCGCCGGCATCGGCGCCGCCCTCGGGGCCGCGTTCGGCGGGTCGCTGGCCGTGACCACGACCTCCGGCCCCGGCGTGGCGCTCAAGAGCGAGACGATCGGGCTCGCGGTCTCCCTGGAGCTGCCGCTGCTGATCGTCGACATCCAGCGCGGCGGCCCGTCCACCGGTCTGCCGACCAAGACCGAGCAGGCGGACCTGCTCCAGGCGATGTACGGGCGGAACGGCGAGGCGCCGGTGCCGGTCGTCGCGCCGAAGACCCCGGCGGACTGCTTCGACGCGGCCCTGGAGGCGGCACGGATCGCCCTGACGTACAGGACCCCCGTGTTCCTGCTGTCGGACGGTTACCTCGCCAACGGCTCCGAGCCCTGGCGGGTCCCCGAGGTCGAGGAGCTCCCCGACCTGCGGACGCCGTTCGCCACCGGACCGAACCACACCGGGGCCGACGGCACCGAGGTCTTCTGGCCGTACAAGCGCGACCCCGAGACCCTCGCCCGCCCCTGGGCCGTCCCCGGCACGCCCGGCCTCGAGCACCGCATCGGCGGGATCGAGAAGCAGGACGGCACCGGCAACATCTCGTACGACCCCGCCAACCACGAGTTCATGGTCCGCACCCGCCAGGCCAAGATCGACGGCATCGACGTCCCCGACGTCGAGGTCGACGACCCGGACGGCGCGTCGACCCTGGTCCTCGGCTGGGGATCGACGTACGGGCCGATCACCGCCGCCGTGCGCCGGATCCGCCGGGAGAACGGGCGGATCGCGCAGGCCCACCTGCGGCACGTCAACCCCTTCCCGAAGAACCTCGGGGAGGTGCTGCGACGGTACGAGAAGGTCGTCGTCCCCGAGATGAACCTCGGCCAGCTCGCGACCCTGATCAGGGCGAAGTACCTGGTCGACGCCCGCAGCCACACCCAGGTCAACGGCATGCCGTTCAAGGCCGAGCAGCTCGCCGCCGCCCTCAAGGAGGCCATCGATGGCTGAGTCCGCCGAGAACCTGCTGAGCCTGGTGCCCAAGGCCGAGGCCGTGCAGACCATGAAGGACTTCAAGTCCGACCAGGAGGTCCGCTGGTGCCCCGGCTGCGGTGACTACGCCGTCCTCGCCGCCGTCCAGGGCTTCATGCCCGAGCTGGGCCTGGCGAAGGAGAACATCGTCTTCGTCTCCGGCATCGGCTGCTCGTCCCGCTTCCCGTACTACATGAACACCTACGGGATGCACTCGATCCACGGCCGCGCCCCGGCCATCGCGACCGGCCTCGCGACCTCCCGCCGCGACCTGTCGGTGTGGGTGGTCACGGGTGACGGCGACGCGCTGTCGATCGGCGGCAACCACCTGATCCACGCGCTGCGCCGCAACGTGAACCTGAAGATCCTGCTCTTCAACAACCGGATCTACGGCCTCACCAAGGGCCAGTACAGCCCGACGAGCGAGGTCGGCAAGATCACCAAGTCGACGCCGATGGGCTCGCTCGACGCGCCCTTCAACCCGGTGTCGCTGGCGATCGGCGCGGAGGCGTCCTTCGTGGCGCGGACCGTCGACTCCGACCGCAAGCACCTCACCGAGGTGCTCCGCCAGGCCGCCGACCACGACGGCACCGCGCTCGTCGAGATCTACCAGAACTGCAACATCTTCAACGACGGCGCCTTCGAGGTCCTCAAGGACAAGGACCAGGCGAAGGAGGCGGTGATCCGGCTGGAGCACGGGCAGCCGATCCGCTTCGGCGCCGAGCTCGGCAAGGGCGTCGTCCGCAACCCCGACACGGGTGACCTCGACGTCGTCACGGTGACGCCCGAGAACGAGTCCCGGCTCCTCGTCCACGACGCCCACGCGGCCTCGCCGACGACCGCCTTCGCGCTCTCGCGCCTCGCGGACCCGGACACCCTGCACCAGACCCCGATCGGCGTCTTCCGCTCCGTCGACCGGCCCGTCTACGACACCCTCATGGCCGAGCAGCTCGACGCGGCCGTGGAGCGGCAGGGCGAGGGCGACCTCGCGCGGCTGCTCGCGGGGAACGACACGTGGACGGTGGCGGGGTAGGTGGCGGCGCAGGTGGCGAGGTAAGACCCGGTCTCCGTACGGGGAGGGGCCCGGTCCGTTCGTCGGACCGGGCCCCTCTCGCCGTTCACGTCCGCGCGTCGTCGTACCGCGCGCGGGCCGCCTCGACCGCCGGGACCCGGCTGTCGGTCCAGCGGGCGAGCTCCGTGACCTGGCGGGCGGCCTCCTCGCCGAGGGCGGTGAGGCTGTAGTCGACCCGGGGCGGGATGACGGGCTTGGCGTCGCGGTGGACGAAGCCGTCGCGCTCCAGGGTCTGGAGCGTCTGCGTCAGCATCTTCTCGCTGACCCGCCCGACCCGGCGGCGCAGCTCGCTGAAGCGGTAGGGGCGCTCGGCCAGCGCGATGAAGACGAGGACGCCCCACCGGCTGGTGACGTGTTCGAGGACGTTGCGGGCGGGACACATGGCCCCGTCGACGTCGCCGAGCAGGCTGCCCGGCTCTTCGGAGTTCACGCTTCCACTTACCTTCACACCAGTACCTTACTTCAAAGTGGGTACTTACGAATCTACAGCGCCCCTCGTACGGTGAGTGGAGTCCCCCTCCCCCACGGGCAAAGGAACCACCACCATGAGCATCGTCGTCACCGGCGCCACCGGGCAGCTCGGCCGTCTCGTCATCGACGCCCTCCTCGACGCCGTCCCCGCGGAGCGGCTCGCCGCCGTCGTGCGCGACAAGGAGAAGGCGGCCGACCTCGCCGACCGCGGCGTCGAGCTGCGGATCGCCGACTACAGCCGTCCCGAGACGCTGGCCGGGGCCTTCGAGGCCGGCGACCGGGTGCTCCTGATCTCCGGCAGCGAGGTCGGACAGCGGGTCCCGCAGCACGCGGCCGTGATCGACGCGGCGAAGGCGGCGGGCGTCGCCCAGCTCGCGTACACCGGCGTCCTCGGCGGCGACGCGGCCGACTTCTCGCTGGCCGACGAGCACAAGGAGACCGAGCGGCTGATCCTCGCCTCCGGCCTTCCGTACACGCTGCTGCGCAACGGCTGGTACAGCGAGAACTACACGGCGAACCTCGCCCCCGTCCTCGCCCACGGCGCCGTCGTCTCCAACGCGGGCGAGGGCCGGATCGCCTCCGCGAGCCGCGCGGACTACGCCGCCGCGGCGGCGGCCGTCGTCGCCGGTCCGCTCGACGAGCACCTGGGCAAGGCGTACGAGCTGAGCGGCGACACGGCGTGGTCGTTCGCCGAGTACGCGGCCGAGGTCGCCGCCCAGTCCGGCCGTGAGGTCGTCCACAGCGCCGTATCCGCCGAGGCGCACCTCGCGATCCTCACCGGCGCCGGGGTGCCGGCGGTCTTCGCCGAGATCCTGGTGGACGTGGACCGGGCCGCCGAGCACGGCGCCCTCGCGCTGCGGACGGGCGACCTGTCCCGGCTCATCGGCCGCCCGACGACGCCGATCGCGGAGTCGATCAAGGAGGCCCTGGCGGCTACCGCCGCGTAATAGGCCACTTACGCGTGCGGTCATAACAATGTCATGACCGTATGGCGATACGGGCATGGCAACCCACCCCGTGCGGCGCTACCTTCGACAGGACAGCGTGGCGCGGGGCGGGAGGTCCGGTGGAGACAGAGAACAAGGCGGAGAAGCAGGAGAACAGCGGGAGAGCGGGACTGCTCTACGGATTCGGCGCGTACGCCGTCTGGGGCCTGGTCCCGCTCTTCTGGCCCCTCCTCAAGCCCGCCGGGGCCGTCGAGATCCTCGCCCACCGGATGGTGTGGTCCCTCGTCTTCGTCGGCCTCGCACTGCTCGCGCTGCGCCGCTGGAGCTGGATACCGGAGCTCGTGCGCGACCCGCGCAAGCTCGGCCTGATCACCGTCGCCGCGGCCGTCATCGCCGTGAACTGGGGCATCTACATCTGGTCGGTCAACAACGACCGGGTCGTCGAGGCCTCCCTCGGCTACTTCATCAACCCGCTCGTGACGATCGCCCTCGGCGTCCTCGTCCTCCAGGAGCGCCTGCGGCCGGTCCAGTGGGCGGCGGTCGGCGTCGGCCTCGCCGCCGTGCTCGTCCTCTCGGTCGGGTACGGGCGTCCGCCGTGGATCTCGCTCGTCCTCGCCTTCTCCTTCGGCGTCTACGGCCTGGTGAAGAAGAAGGTCAACCTCGGCGGCCTGGAGTCGCTCGCCGCCGAGACCGCCGTCCTCTTCCTGCCGGCCCTCGGCTACCTGGTCTGGCTCGGCACCCGAGGCACGCTGGTCTTCGGCACCGAGGGCGTCGGCCACGCGGCCCTGCTGGTGTCCACCGGCATCGTCACGGCGGTGCCGCTGATCTGCTTCGGCGCGGCCGCCATCCGCGTACCGCTGTCGACGCTCGGCCTGCTCCAGTACCTCGCGCCGACCTTCCAGTTCCTCCTGGGTGTCGCGTACTTCCACGAGGAGATGCCACCGGAGCGCTGGGCGGGCTTCTCCCTGGTCTGGCTCGCGCTCACGCTCCTCACCTGGGACGCGCTGCGCACGGCGCGCCGCAACCGCGTGCGGCTGGACGCCCTCGCCGTACGGGCCCCGGAAAATCCGGTGGCCGCGCCCACGGGGAGCCCGGCACCCTGACGTCCATGACGTCCGTGATCCCCGCGACCCCCACGACCCCCGAGCCGTTCCAGCGCGTCCGCGCCCTCCACACCGACAGCACGGTCACCGTCTACCAGGCGTACACCCCCGGGATCGGCCTCCCGGCCGCCCGCGACGGACGCTTCCCGAGCACGTGGAAGCGGGACCGGATGACGTGGATCAAGCCGTCGTTCCTGTGGATGATGTACCGCTGCGGCTGGGGGACCAAGGAGGGCCAGGAGACCGTCCTCGCCGTCGAGATCACCCGCGAGGGCTTCGAATGGGCCCTCCGGAACGCCGCCCTCTCTCACTACGCGCGCGGCTTCCACGCCGACGAGGCGTCCTGGAAGCGGGAGCTGCGCGAGGCCCCGGCCCGGGTCCAGTGGGACCCGGAACGGGACCTGCGGCTGAACCCGCTCCCGTACCGCTCGCTCCAGCTCGGCCTGGCGGGCGAGGCCTCGCGGCGGTACGCGGACGAGTGGACGGTCTCCGTGCGGGACGTGACGCCGCTCGCCCACGAGATCCACGGCCTGGTGCGGGCGGGCGACCTGACGGCCGCCGAGCGCCTGCTCCCGAGGGAGACCCCCTACCCGGAGGTACCGGGTCTCCTCGACCGCGTCCGGTCTCAGGCCCTGGCGACGGAGACGGCGAAGTTGAAGTCCCCGGTGCCGAGGACGCCGTAGAGGCGCAGCCAGATCGGCAGCATCTGCTCGGTCGCGCGGGCGGTGGAGAGGTCGCCGAGGTCGAGGACCCGGTCGGCCGGCCAGCCGAAGGAGCCGAGCAGCTCGGTGACGACGGCCTTGGCGTCGCCGTCGTCGCCGCTGACGAAGACGGCGTGGTCACCGGGGACGCGCCCCGGCTCGACCATCACCGCGTTGCTCATCGTGTTGAGCGTCTTGACGACCCGGGCCTCCGGGAAGGCCTTCTGGAGGTGCTCGGCGAGGCTGAGCCCGTCGAAGGTGACGACCTTCGGCGGAAAGCCACCGGAGAAGTCCAGCGGGTTGGACACGTCGACCAGGACCTTGCCGCGCAGGTTCTCCGCGCCGGCGGCCTCCAGGGCGGCGAGCGAGACGAGCCCGCCGGTCGCGTTCACGACGAGCTCGGCGGAGACGGCGGCGTCGGCGAAGGTCCCGTGGGCCCCGCCGTTCTCCGCCGCCCACTGGGCGGCGTCGGCGTTGTCGGCGGTCCGGGACCCGAGGGTCACGTCATGCCCGAGCCCCGCCAGCCTCCCGGCGATCCGACGCCCGACCTCGCCCGTGCCCAGTACGGCGATCTTCATACGACGCGCTCCTCCTCGTGACCTTCACGGCCCGTGGCCCCCGTGGCCCGTCTGGCCGAAAGCGACCGTCGGGTCCCGACTGTACGGCCACAACTGCCGCGCCGCGCGGTCGATTCCCGACGACACGGGGCTTTCGCCGAGGGCGAGTTGAGCCCTACTCGCCGGAGGCGTAGGCCACGAAACCGGCCCAGGCGCTGGGCGCGATGGCGAGACGGGGGCCTTCGGCGTCCTTGGAGTCGCGGATGTGGACGGCGGCGGGGGTGGTGGCGATCTCGACGCACGTATCGCCGTTGGCGCCATTGCTGTAGCTGCTCTTGAACCAGTCCAGTTCGGGCGTGCCGATCATGTCTCTCCCAGCAGTTGCTCGATGAAGTCCCGCGACTCCGCCGGAGTGAGGGCCACGGACCGGATGATGCCATAGCGCAGGTCCAGGAGCCGGAGCCGTTTCGGGTCGGAGACGGGACGGCCTCCGAAGTCTCCGTCCATACGCCCGATCGCCGTACCGTCACCGAACTTGAGGAGCTCGATCACCCCACTCGCCCCGGGATGGTCAGTGCGCGCGGTCGGCATGACCTGAATCGAGACATGAGGCAACTCGCTGACTTCGAGGAGGTGTTCCAGCTGTCGGCGCAGCACCATCTTCCCCCCGACGGGCCTGCGCAGCGACACCTCTTCCTGGATGAAGCTGAACTCCGGCGCCGGGGTCTTCCGCAGCACTGAGCGGCGGTCGTCACGCGCCACGAGATACCGATCCAGCTGTTCCTCGCTGTACGCGGGGCGCCACGTCCTCATCAGCGCCTCGGAGAACTCCCGAGTCTGCAGGAGACCGTGAATGTCGAAGTTGGTGTACATGCAGAACTCGACTGCTCGCGCCTCCAACTTCGCCAAGCTCCGCACTTTCTTCGGGTACCGGACCTCCATCACGTCGGCCTTCATCACCGAGACCATTCCGCCCGCGTTCAGCGCACCATCCACCTTGTCGAGGTACTCGGGGCGCGGGATACGCGCGCCCCGCTCGACCTTGCGGATCAGGTCCTCGCCGTATCCGAGCAGATCGCCCAGCTCGACCGCGCTCAGCCCCTTCATCTCTCGCCACCTCTTGAGCTGGCGGCCGACGGCGGCGACGACCGCCGCCCCCGACTCGTCACCAGGTTCAAGATCCCACCCTTCGGCCCCTGCACCGTCCACATCGATCACGCTCATGCGTGTCCACCTCCTCCGGCAGAGCCCTTCCGCAACTCCGCGCGGGACAGTCGGGACAGCACCGGACAGCCGCAGGACAGTAACCGTACGTAAGGGCGTGTTCGATGGGCAGCGTAGGCACGCGCCACCACGCTGGGTGGCATGAATCAGGAACTCAGCCAACTGATGGCGTCCGCACGCCAATTCGGAATCCAGCTCTCCGCGACCCGCCGTGGCGCACGGCTCGCCCGGCTGCTCGCCGTCGAGCAGCTGCGCTCCTGGGGACTGGGGGCCGCCATGGACCCGGCGGCCCAGATCGTCGCCGAGCTGGCGGCCACCGCGGCGACGCACGGGCACGTGTCCGGCCGGGACTTCCACCTCGCCCTTCTCGCGACGGAGGA
The DNA here is from genome assembly GCF_040641575.1 of Streptomyces sp. NPDC020807. Taxonomy (NCBI): domain Bacteria; kingdom Bacillati; phylum Actinomycetota; class Actinomycetes; order Kitasatosporales; family Streptomycetaceae; genus Streptomyces; species Streptomyces sp. NPDC020807. The sequence goes on along the minus strand of NZ_JBFADU010000002.1, from coordinate 344,135 downwards.
CACCCTCCGCATCGAGGTGACGGACACCCGGGGTGACCGCCTCCCGGCGATCGGGCGCCCCGGCGAGGAGGAATCGGGGCGCGGGCTCCTCCTCGTGGCGGGGCTCGCGCGGAGCTGGGGCGTACGGACGGGACCGATCCCCCGCAAGACCGTGTGGGCCGACCTGACTCTCCCGTGAGCGCCCACCGAAGACCGTCACCCACTGCCCGAGCCAGTGGAGCGGCGTGAAATACCCCTGCTACCCGACCATCGGCCTACTGAACGTGCAGAACGGCGTCACGTACCAGACCCCTCCCGCGGATGTGTGCTGATGATGGTCTTCGTCGTACTCCTGACGGCGGGCATCGAGACGCTTCAGGGCACGCTGGCCTTCCTCGGCCGGGGGTGCGACACCAGCGACCTGCTCATGAACTCCGTCGGCGCCGTCACCGGCGCGCTCGCCGGCTGGGTCGTCACCCTCCTGGAGCGGCCGAGGAGCCGGTTCGCGCACCGCTGGGAGGCGCGGAGCGCGTACGCCGCTTCCGGCTCACTCGCGGTGATCGCACTCGCCATGGGGCTCCTGGTGGAGCCGCAGGTCATGGACCGGACCGTGGGGTTCGCGCGGGCGACCGACGAGCAGGAGGAGGCGATCGAGGCCGCCGTGCGGGACGCGTTCGACGGACGCGGCGAGGTCACGGAGGTCAGCTTCCTGCACGGCCCGAATGGCACGGGAACGGTGGCGGCCCGGCTCTCTCCGGCGCGGACGTGCGTACCGATCCCGTCGGCGAGAAGGCCGAGACGGGGTGGATGACCAGCTGGCGTCGGTCCGACGCGCGCGGGGTCCTCATGCCCATGCGCCTCGACGTCCAGGTCGACCGGACGGGCCGCAGCAGCCAGGTGACGATGAACGACGTGCCGGACCAGACGGTCGCCAAGCCTCGCGTCAGCCGTGAGGCGGCCCTCGCCGCCGTCCTGGGGCCGGAGCAGGGTCGCGCCTCGGGCACCCCGTCCGCCGTGCTGCTGGCCGCGCAGCACGGCAGCGCGTGGGTCCCCGCGTGGTTCGTCGAGGTCGACGAGAACCACACGTACACCAGCGGGTACGTGGACGCCCTCACCGGCGAGGAATTCGAGCCCGAGCAGTAGCGGACCGGGCGCGTTCGGGCCCGCCGCGACGCTGCTTTCGGCGTCGCGGCGGACCGCGCGACAAAAGCTTTAAAGGCCTGGGGAAGTACCCTCCCAACCCCTCCCCTCCCTCCCGGAGGCACGCCGTCACTCACACGGGTGACTTCTGCCAACTGGACTGGATTCGGGGCCGGTTGCCTGGCATATGCTCACGCCGACAACCCCACACAACACGTCGGCCCCCGACGGGACTGCAATCCCGGTCGAGGGCCTGACCATCGAGGAAGTAGTAGCTTCCCCATGGCTGCCTCACAGGCTAGCGCGCTGCCGCGCGCTTCTGGGCTCGTTCACGTCAACGTCCGCCACACGGCCCACTACACCGTCGTGGGCAACCACCTCGCCCAGCGCCGGGGCATGTCCCTCGCCGCGAAGGGGCTCGCCACCTACCTCCAGTCGCTGCCCGCCGGGGCCCGCGTCAGCGTCAAGGCCGTCGCGGCCGAGCACACGGACACCGAGTTCCGCGTCGCCGCCGCCATGCGCGAGCTGGAGGGCCACGGCTACCTGGAGCGCGTTCGGGAGCGACTGCCCGACGGGCGTTTCGTGCTGCTCACGATCTCGTACAACCAGCCGAAGGGTGAGATCCGCCCCGCGCCGCCGACACCGCCAGGCCCTCCGGCACCGCCGACACCGCCGCCCTTGGCGCCATCGGAGCCGAAGCCCGCGCCGAAGCCCGTACAGAAGCCCGCACCTCGGGCCGAACAGCCGACCGTCGCCCCGCTGCCCGAACAGCACCGTCCCGCCGCCCAGTTGTTGGCCTCGCTCCGCGTCCACGAGCCCCGGCTCCTGCTGTCCGCCCGGGACGTCGAGCGGCTCGCCCCCTCCCTCACCGCCTGGCTCGATCGTGGCGCCCGGGCCGACGCCGTCGTACGGACCCTCTGCGCGCGCCTCCCGGAGGACCTCGCCCACCCGGCCGGCTTCCTCGCGCACCGCCTCGCCGCCCTCGTGCCGCCCGAGCTCCCCGCTCTCGCTCCGGCGCCCCGCTCCCCCGTCCAGCAGGTCTGCGAGGAGTGCGAGCGGCCCTTCCGCTCCCCCTCCGCCGAACCCGGCAGCCTCTGCCGTGACTGTCGTGACGTCTCGCCCCACGGGCAACGGGTCGCCTAGCCGTGCCGGTCGGGGCGGTGTCCGCTCACCGAACCAACCTGACCGGTTTCCGCTCTTGACGCAGAGTCAAATTCTCGCTGAACATTCAGCACGCGCAGCAGTGCGCACAGCCGTACCCACGAACAACTGAACACAGCGCACGCACTCGCACAGCTCCAGCGCCTCGTGGCACACACGCCCGGGGCGTCTCGCACGTTCCGTCCCCATCCCCGTTCGGAATCCGGAGCCCCCACAGATGAACATCTCCGTGCCCAGACGCATCACCGCGGCCGCCGCCCTCGCGGCGCTCGCCCTCGGCGGTCTCACCGGGACCGCCTCCGCCGGGTCGCAGGCGGCCGCCGCCGCGCCCGACATCCCGCTCGCCAACGTCAAGCAGCACTTGACGGACCTCCAGTCGATCGCCACCGCCAACGGCGGAAACCGCGCCCACGGCCGTACCGGCTACAAGGCGTCCATCGACTTCGTGAAGGCCAAGCTCGACGCCGCCGGCTACACGACCACGCTGCAGACCTTCACCTCCAACAGCGCCACCGGCTACAACCTGATAGCCGACTGGCCGGGCGGTGACCCGAACCAGGTCCTGATGGCCGGGGCGCACCTCGACTCGGTGTCCTCGGGTCCCGGCATCAACGACAACGGGTCCGGGTCCGCGGCCGTCCTGGAGACCGCCCTCGCGGTCGCCCGCTCCGGCTACCAGCCCACCAAGCACCTGCGCTTCGGCTGGTGGGGTGCGGAGGAGCTCGGGCTCGTCGGCTCGAAGTACTACGTGGCCCAGCTGCCGACGACCGAGCGCGCCAAGCTCGCCGGCTACCTGAACTTCGACATGATCGGGTCGCCGAACCCGGGCTACTTCGTCTACGACGACGACCCGACGATCGAGCAGACCCTCAAGAACTACTTCGCGGGGATCGGTGTCCCCACGGAGATCGAGACCGAGGGCGACGGACGCTCGGACCACGCCTCGTTCAAGAACGTCGGCGTCCCCGTCGGTGGTCTCTTCACCGGCGCGAGCCGGGTCAAGACCAGTGCCCAGGTGGCGAAGTGGGGCGGTACGGCCACGGCCTTCGACCGCTGCTACCACTCGTCCTGCGACACGACGGCGAACATCAACGACACCGCCCTCGACCGCAACAGCGACGCCCTCGCCCACGCGGTGTGGACGCTGTCCGGGACCACGACCACCCCGCCGACCGGCACGGTCTTCGAGAACACCGCCGACGTGGCCATCCCGGACTCCCCCGGCGCGGCCGTGACGTCCACGGTCAACGTCACCGGGGTCACCGGCAACGCCCCGTCCAACCTCGCCGTCGGCGTGGACATCGTCCACACCTACCGCGGTGACCTGGTCGTCGACCTCGTCGCGCCCGACGGGTCGGTCTACAGCCTCTCCAACCGCTCCGGCGGCAGCGCCGACAACATCCAGCAGACCTTCACCGTGAACGCGTCCTCCGAGGTCGCCAACGGTGCCTGGAAGCTCCGCGTCCAGGACAAGGCCTCCGCCGACACCGGGTACATCAACAGCTTCAAGCTGACGTTCCCGTAACGGAGAAACGAGCTCCCGGGTGGGTCGGTGACCATCGCCCCGACCCACCCGGGCTCCCAATCAGACTGCCCGCGGCGCCTACTTGGCCGCGTTGGCCGCGTCCACCAGCGCGTCCTTCGTCACCGCGCCGACGTAGACCGTGCCGTCGTCCGTGACCAGCGCGTTCACGATCTTCGTCGTGAAGACCGTGCCCGAGCCGAACTTCCCGCTGACCTTGTCGCCGAACGAGTCCAGGAGGCCCTGGATCTCCTTCGGTGCCTCGTCCGTCTTGGCGGGCACGTCGGCGCCGGTGTCGATCTTCGCGATCGTCGTCCAGCCCTCGCCGACGACGTTCATCTCGCCGCCCTCGCCCGCGCCGGGGGCGAAGCCCTTCGCGAAGTCCTTGCCGAAGTCCGGGCCGAAGCCGAAGCCGCCGGCCCCCTCGCCCTTCTCCGCCCCGTCCAGGCCCTCCGTGACCTTCGCGCCCTCCGGCGCCTTGAAGTCGAAGGTCGAGGCGTCCGGCTTGCCGAAGTCGACCTTCGTGAAGCCGGCGTCCAGGACCGGCTTGCCGCCCTGGACCGAGGCGAGCGTGAACTTCAGCGGCGTGCCGGTCGCCGAGTCCACCGCGATCTTGATCGACTCGACCGTCGATCCGGACTGCTTCGGCTTGATCACCAGCTGGTACGCGTCCCGGCCGGCCACCTTCGCCGTGCCGCCGACGGTGATCGACGTGGTGTCGCCGGCCGCCTTCAGGACCTCGTCGGCGAGCGCCTTCGGCGTGGCCGGGAGCTCCTTCTCCACGTCGGCGGAGCCCTTGTCCGGACCCTCGGACGCGCCCTTCTCGTGGACGACCTCGTTCGCCTTGCTGTCGTACGCCCAGACGTCGTCGCCGTTGTGGATCAGGCTGTACTCGTCGGAGCCGTCGACCAGCGTCAGCTTCTGGCGCTCGGGGCCGTCGGCGGCCACGCGGAGCGTGTGCGTGCCGGAGACGAGCTCGGTGAGCTTCTGGGCCGGGTCCGTCGACGGGGAGGCGGAGGACGAGTCGTCGCCCGAGCCGCCCCCGATGCCCGCCAGACCCGAGGCCAGGCCCTCCAGCGGGAGGCCGAGGTCGGTCGAGATCCGGAACGTGCCGGAGAGGGTCTGGGTGTCCGAGGCCGCGATCTTCTCGATGAGCTGCTGGGCCGTGATGTCGGGGAGGTCCGGGTCGCCGGACGCGGCCAGCGCCGGGACGAGCCCGATGGTCGCCGCGGCGACTCCTGCCACCGCGGCCGGGACGATGAACCGGCTCGCCTTACGGGTGTCTGCCATGGTCTCCGCTTCCTCCGTGCGCCGTCGTGCCGTAGTGGTCGATGACTCCATCTCACCAAAACGGGGACCCGGAGGCGTCAGCCCCCGGGATCAACCTCACGTACTGCTCCGGTATGACCCGACCCTGAGTTTCCCTCGGTCTGGCGGCGGAGGAAAAGGCCCCGGCCCGCGTGGGACAGCGCCTCGGCCCGCGTGGGACAGCGCCCCGACCCGTGGTGGACCGCGCCTCAGCCCGCGCGGTGGACCACCGCGTCGCACAGCTCCTGGAGGGCCGCCTTCGCGTACCCCTCGGGCAGCGGGTCGAGCATCGCCCGCGCCTCCTCGGCGTACCGCACGGTGTCCCGGCGGGCGTGTTCCAGGGCGGGGTGGACGCGCAGCCGGCGCAGCACCTCGGCGTGCCGGGCGTCGTCGGTGAGGTCGCCGTCGACGAGGGCGACGAGCTCGACGTCCTCGGGGCGGCCGTGGGCCGCGGCCTCGGCCCGCAGGCGCAGGACGGGGAGGGTGGGGATGCCCTCGCGGAGGTCGGTGCCGGGGGTCTTGCCGGACTCGTGGGAGTCGGAGGCGATGTCGAGGACGTCGTCGGCGAGCTGGAAGGCGACGCCGAGCCGCTCGCCGTACTGGGTGAGGATGTCGACGACGCCGGGTTCGGCGCCGGCCATCATCGCGCCGAAGCGGCAGGAGACGGCGACGAGCGAGCCGGTCTTGCCGCCGAGGACGTCGAGGTAGTGGTCGATCGGGTCGCGGCCGTCGGTCGGTCCCGCGGTCTCCAGGATCTGGCCGGTCACGAGCCGTTCGAACGCCTCGGACTGGATGCGTACGGCCTCGGGACCGAGGTCCGCGAGCGTGTGCGACGCACGCGCGAAGAGGAAGTCACCCGTGAGGACGGCGATGGAGTTGCCCCAGCGCGTGTTGGCGCTCGGGACGCCGCGCCGGACGTCGGCCTCGTCCATGACGTCGTCGTGGTACAGCGTGGCCAGGTGGGTGAGTTCGACGACCACGGCGGAGGGCACGACGCCCGGCGCGTAGGGGTCGCCGAACTGGGCGGCCAGCATCACGAGCAGGGGGCGGAACCGCTTGCCACCTGCCAGGACGAGGTGCTGCGCGGCCTCGGTGATGAAGGGGACGTCGCTCTTGGTGGCGGCCAGGAGGCCCGCCTCCACGGCCGCCAGACCGCTCTGGACATCGGCCTCAAGAGCCTGGTCCCGCACGCTGAGGCCGAACGGCCCGACGACGGTCACGAGGGGGTCTCCTGTCTGCTGACGCCTGCTCGGCGATCAAACGGTTGATCACACGGATTGTCGATGTGTCGCTCGATTCGCTCAAGCCAGCGTATCCGGTCACCTTTCGATCACCGTGGGCGCCTTCCCGTCACCCCCGGTATGTTCGTGATCAGCTCATACGACCAGGAGTAGGCGTTTTGTCCCGAACAACGATCGACACCGATACGAACGGCGAAGGCGAGCAGCCGCCACCCGAGGACGACCGCGCGTTCCTCGGCCACCCCCGAGGGCTCCTCACCCTCTCGGGGCTCGAGGTCTGGGAGCGGTTCTCCTTCCTCGGCATGCAGGCGATCCTCGTGCTGTACTTCGCCGCGGCCGTCTCCGAGGGCGGCCTCGGCATGGACTCCGGGACCGCCGCCTCGGTCTCCGCCGCGTACGGCACGCTCGTCTACCTCGTCTCGGTGGCCGGCGGCTGGCTCGCGGACCGCATCCTCGGCTCGTACCGCGCGGTCCTCTGGGGCGGCGTCCTCATCGCCTGCGGCCACTACTCGATGGCCGTGCCGACCGGCGCCATGACCTGGGTCGGCCTCGGCCTGATCAGCTCCGGCACGGGCCTCCTGAAGCCGAACGTGGCGACGATGGTCGGCAAGCTGTACCGCACCGACGACGACCGCCGGGACGCCGGCTTCGCGCTCTACTACATGGCGATCAACATCGGCGCCTTCGCCGGACCGCTGATCACCGGCTGGCTCGCCGACCACAAGGGCTACCACTGGGGCTTCTCGGCCGCCGCGATCGGCATGACCTTCGGCCTGGTCCAGTACGTCACGGGCCGCCGTCACCTGGCCGGACGCAAGCACGGCGCCGAGTTCCCGCTCGCCCCCGACGCGATGCGCCGCGCCGTCCGCGCGATGGCCGTCGGCGCGGTCGTGGTGGCCGCCGCCGCCACGGGCCTCGCCCTCGCCGGCTGGCTCACCATGGACCGGTTCGTCGACGTCCTCACGCTGATCTCGGTGATCGCGCCCGTCGTCTACTTCTGGGTGATGTTCCGGAGCCCCCGGGTCACCGCCGAGGAACGCGGCCGCCTGAAGCCGTACATCGTGCTGTTCCTGGCCTCGGTGGCGTTCAACTTCATCCTCTTCCAGGCGTACTCGACGATGATGCTGCTCGCGTCCACCAACGCCCGCACGACCATCCTCGGCTTCGACTTCCCGGCCAGCTGGTACGCCTCCGCCCTCGGCGCCTTCGAGGTCCTCCTGGCCCCCGTGGTGGCCGCCGTCTGGGCCCGGATGGGCCACCGCCAGCCGCACGCCTCCAACAAGATCGCCATCGGCGTGATCCTCGGCGGCCTGTCCTTCCTCCTGATGGTCCTGCCGACCTCCGGGCACGCGGACGACACGTACCAGATGGCCGCCTGGTGGATCGTCGGCTCGTACCTGCTCCTCGGCCTCGGCGACGTGCTCCTGGAGACCTCCGGCATGTCCGCCACGAGCAAGCTCGCCCCGAAGGCCTTCTCCAGCCAGACGATGTCGCTCTGGTTCCTCTCCCTCGCACTCGCCAACGGCATCCAGGCGCAGACCGTGAAGCTCTACGACGACGTCTCCAAGCCCGTGTACTTCGGCGTCAACGGCGCCGTGGCCGTCGCCGTCGGCCTCGCCGTGATCGCCCTGGCGCCCTGGCTGCGCCGCACGATGCACCCCGTCCACTGAGGTGACCTGATGACGACGAAGATGACGAAGATCCGTACCGACTTCCCGTACGAGACCCGGCACGAGGACGTCCGCATCCCGCTGCCGGACGGAACGCAGCTGTACGCGCGCGTGTGGCGGCCCGTCACCGACGACCCCGTGCCGGCGCTCCTGGAGTACCTGCCGTACCGCCTGACCGACTGGACCGCGCCCCGCGACTGGCAGCGCCACCCCTGGTACGCCGGCCACGGCTACGCGTCCGTACGGGTCGACGTCCGCGGCCACGGCAACAGCGAGGGCCTCCCCGGCGACGAGTACGACGCCGTGGAGCTCGCCGACGGCGTCGCCGTCGTGAACTGGCTCGCCGAGCAGCCCTGGTGCACCGGCAAGGTCGGCATGTTCGGCATCTCCTGGGGCGGCTTCAACTCGCTCCAGATCGCCGCGCTCGCCCCCGAACCGCTCAAGGCGGTCGTCACCGTCTGCTCCACCGACGACCGCTACGACAACGACGTCCACTACATGGGCGGCTCGGTCCTCGGCGTCGACATGCACGCCTGGGCCGCGACCATGCTCGCCTTCGTCGCGCGCCCGCCGGACCCGATGTACCTCGGCGAGCAGTGGCGCGAGCTGTGGCTCAGGCGCCTGGAGAGCGTCGAGCCGCTCGTCCACACCTGGCTCGGCCACCAGACCCGGGACGCGTACTGGAAGCACGGCAGCGTCTGCGAGGACTACTCGGCGATCAAGGCCGCCGTCCTCGCCGTCGGCGGCTGGCACGACCCGTACCGGGACACCGTCCTGCGGCTCGCCGAGCACCTCCCACAGGACCGGGTGCGCGGGATCATCGGCCCCTGGTCCCACCAGTACCCGGACCGCGGCCTGCCGCCCGGCCCCGCGATCGGCTTCCTCCAGGAGACGCTGCGCTGGTGGGACCACCACCTCAAGGGCGTCGACAACGACGTGATGGCCGAGCCGCTGCTGCGCTCCTGGATCAGCGAGTCGCACCCGCCCGCCACCGTCTACGAGGAGCTGCCGGGGCGCTGGGTCGCCGACACCGCCTGGCCGTCCCCGCACGTCACGCCCGTCACGTACGGCTTCCAGGGCGCGCCGGTCGTCGTCGACTCCCCGCAGCAGACCGGCATCGACGCGGGCCGCTTCTTCCCCTTCGGCAACGACGCCGACCTGCCGCCGGACCAGCGCGACGAGGACGCCCACTCGGCCTGCTTCGACTTCCCCGTGCCCGAGGACGGCGGGCCGATCGAGATCCTCGGCCGCCCGTCGGTGAGCCTCGCCCTGAAGGCGGGGGCGCCGACCGGGCAGGTCGTCGCCCGGCTCTGCGACATCGCGCCCGACGGCTCCTCGACGCTCGTCACGCGCGGCGCGCTGAACTTCTCCGCCCGCTACGGCCGCGACCGGGCGGTGGAGGCGCAGGTCGGGGAGGTGGAGAGCTTCGACTTCGAGCTGAACGGCATCGGGCACACCTTCCCGCCCGGCCACCGGGTGCGGCTCGCGGTCTCGTCGACGTACTGGCCGTGGATCTGGCCGCAGCCGGACGCCGCGGGCTTCACCCTCGACCCGGCGGGCTCCTCACTGACGCTGCCCGTCCGCGAGCACACCGAGGACGCGGTCGAGTGGGAGGAGCCGGAGCAGTCGGCCCCGCTCGGCGTCTCCTACCCGCAGAGCCTGGAGGAGCCGCGCCCCGAGCGGGTCGTCGTCAGGGACGTGGCGAAGGGCGAGTGGAAGCTGGAGGTCGACCCGAAGTACGGCGGCACGCGCGTGTACCCGGACGGTCTGGAGTTCACCGAGGACGCCGTGGAGACGTACACGATCGACGAGGGCGACCCGCTGTCGGCGCGGACCCGCTCGGAGTGGTCGATCCGCCTCCACCGGCCGGAGCTGGCCTGGGACGTGACGGTCGACACGGTGTCGGAGATCGCCTGCGACGCGGACGCCTTCTTCACGCGCAACGAGGTCGTGTGCAAGGAGGGCGGCGAGGTCGTCTTCCACCGGACCTGGGAAGAGCACATCCCCCGCACGGCGGGCTGAGGCCGCGCCGTACGGGGGACGTGAGGGGTCTTGCGGGCCTTACGGGTCGTACGGGCCCTACGGGGCTTACGCCTTCGCGCCGGCCTTGCGGCGGCGGCCGAAGAGCAGCGCACCGGCACCGAGGACGACGGCACCCACGGCGGCGAGGCCGAGCGGGAGGGTGCTGTCGTTCGCACCGGTGTCCGCGAGGGCGCCGGCCGCGGCCGAGCCCTGCGGGGTGGTGTTGCTGTTGCCGGTGGTGGCGGTCGCCACGGGGGCGGGGGTGGTGGTCGACGGGGACGGCGTGGGCTTCGCGGTGGGCTCCTCCGTCGGCTCCTCGGTCGGCTCGTCCGTCGGGGCCGTGGTCGGCTCCTCGGCCGCGACGATGTCGAAGTCGGCGGTGTCCATGGCCTCGCCGAGACCGCAGGGGGAGTCGTCGGCCCCCTCCGCCTCGTACGCGCCCATGGCGAAGGCGACGCCCTCACCGGCCGGGGTGTCCTTCTCGACGGTCAGACGCAGCCTGACGTCCTCGGCGCCGCCCTCGGCGATCGTGCCGAGCTCGATCGGACCGGTCTCCTCGCTGAACTTCTTCCAGCCCGGGGCGTCGGTGGTGGACCACTCGACCTGGATGCGCCGCTCCTCCCAGTCCGTGTCCTCGTCGATCTCGTCGGTCTCCTCGTCGATGGACTCGGGCAGCCGGAGCGCGCCGGCGTACGCCTGGACGCCGTTGAGGGCAACGTCGGAGGCGTTGCTGACCTTCATCGAGAAGATGCCGCTCTGACCGGCGGTGATGGCCGTCGGGCCGGTCAGCGCGACCTTGATGTTCGGGTCCTCGACGCACTCCTCCCAGTCGCCGTTCTCGAACTCGTCGAGGGCGTCCTCGGCGTCGGAGAGCTCCTGCTCGGCCTCGGTGCGCTCGTCGTCGAGGCGGGAGAGCTCGCTGAACAGCGCCACCATGGCGTCGTCGAAGGCCGTGTCGGCGGCGTCGTAACGCTCCTGGGCGTCCTCGCGGGCGCCGATGGCGTCGTCGACGGCCTTCTCCGCGTCCTCGACGGCCTTCGCCGCGGCGTCCTTCTCCGTCTGCGGGGCGTCGTCCTTGATCGCGTCCAGGGCCTCCTGGGCCTTGGTCAGCTCCTCCTCGGCGGTCTCCACGGCCGTCTTGGCGGCGGCGAGGGCCTTCTTCGCCTCGGCGAGCTCGGTGGCGACCTCCTCGCCGACGTCCTTCTTCTCGATCTTGGCCTCGACGGCGTCGCGCTTCGCGTCGATGGCCTCGATCTTCGCCTCGGCGGCCTCGACCGCGGCGGCGAGCTTCTCGTACTCCGCGAAGTCACCGTCCTCCGGGTCCTCCTCGCCGGAGGCGTCCTGCTTGCTCTGGGACGGGTTCGGGACGCTCGGCGTGTCGGCGAAGGCGGGCGCGGCGGAGAGGAACAGGGCCGGAGTGGTCACGGCGGCGGCGACGGCGGTCGCGATTGTGCGGCGAATCTTCACAGTGCGGACCTTTTCCTGGTCAGGGAAGAGCGAACAAGAGTGATGAGGCGTACTCCGCGGGGGCTTCACGCGAGACGACGCCACGGTGATCGTAGGTCCGGGAATGCCCCGGGGGGAGGGCCGGTTGCGGTGCTCGAAGTCGTTTACGCCGCCACCACGAGCGACATACCGCCCAAACATGGGTAGTTGCCCACGGAAAGCGCACTTTCCGTGTGATCCATGTCATCAGCGCCCGGCGGCAAGCGCCGTAACGTGTCCCCCACACACGGAAAGCGAGGCACGCACCGATGTCCGAGCACAGCCCGCTCGATCTGGCCGAGGGCGATCCCTTCGGCCCGCACAACCTCCCGTACGGCGTCTTCTCCACCGCCGACGAGCCCGAGCGGCGCCGACTCGGCGTCCGGATCGGCGGGTACGTCCTGGACGCGGGCGCCGCCGCCCACGCGCTCGGCTCCCCGTACGCGGCCCTCCTCGCGCAGCCGAGCCTGAACCCGCTGCTCGCCGCCGGGCGGACCGCCTGGCGCGACGTCCGCCGGGCCCTCACCGCCTGGGTGACCGTCCCCGCGCACCGCGCGGACATCGAGCCGCTGCTCCACGCGCTCGACGCGGTCACCCTGCACCTGCCGTACGAGGTCGCCGACTACGTCGACTTCTACGCGAGCGAGCACCACGCCACCAACGTCGGGAAGATCTTCCGTCCCGACGGGGACGCGCTCACCCCCAACTGGAAGCACCTGCCGATCGGCTACCACGGCCGCGCCGGCACGGTCGTCGTCTCCGGCACCGACGTCGTGCGCCCCTCCGGGCAGCGCAAGGCGCCGACGGACGCGGCGCCGGTCTTCGGCCCGTCGGTCAAGCTCGACATCGAGGCCGAGGTCGGCTTCCTCGTCGGCACCCCCTCGGAGCTCGGCACCTCCGTCCCGCTCGCGGACTTCCGCGAGCACGTCTTCGGCCTGACGCTGCTCAACGACTGGTCGGCCCGTGACGTGCAGGCCTGGGAGTACGTGCCGCTCGGCCCGTTCCTCGGCAAGTCCTTCCAGACCTCCGTCTCCGCCTGGGTCACCCCCCTGGAGGCCCTGGACGCCGCCCGTACGGCCCCGCCGGCGCGCGACTTCCCGCTCCTCCCCTACCTCGACGACGCGGACGAGGAGGAGCCCGGCGGCTTCGACCTGCGCATCACGGTCGAGATCAACGGCGAGACGGTCGCAGAGCCGCCGTTCTCCTCCATGTACTGGACGGCGGCCCAGCAGCTCGCCCACATGACGGTGAACGGCGCCTCGCTGCGCACGGGCGACCTGTACGGCTCCGGGACCGTCTCCGGCCCCGAGGTGAACCAGCGCGGCTCGCTGCTCGAACTCACCTGGAACGGCCGGGACGCCCTCGAACTCGCGGGCGGCAAGCGGACGTTCCTGGAGGACGGCGACGAGGTCGTCCTGACCGCCTGGGCCCCCGGCCCGGACGGCACGCGCGTGGCGCTCGGCGAGGTCCGCGGCCGGATCGTTCCTTCGGCCTAGCCCCGGATCCCCGGATCACCGGATCACCGGAGCCGCCAGAGCGCCGGGACGTTCGGCGGCTCCCACCCGGCCTGGGCCGTGTGTGCCTGGAGGCACACGTAGCCCAGGCCGCCGTACGTGACGGCGTCCCCCGCCTTGTAGGCGGTCCCGACGGCCCACGTGCCGCCGGGCGGCTGGGTCGTCGCGGTGGCCGTCGGGGTCGGCGTCGGGCTCGGGCCGGGGTTCTGCGGCACGTTCAGGACGAAGTCGAAGGCCGCCTCCCGGGCGCCGCCCGCGTCCCGCACGGTCATGAGGAGCCGCGGGTCGAAGATCGTGTCGGTGTTGTTGCGGGGCTCGTTCGGGAAGTACAGCTGCGTGGTGAGCACCGGACGGCCGGGCGCCTGGAGCTTGACGTGGATGTGCCGGGTGCGGCCGGGGTAGAGGCCGGGCACGATCGTGGTGAGCCGGAAGGCGCCGTTGGCGTCGGTGAACTGGTGGCCCCGGAAGCGGTAACCGGCGTTGTCGTAGGCGCCGTTGGTGTCGGCCTGCCAGAAGTCCAGCAGCACGCCGGATATCGGCCGGCAGGCGAGCCCGAAGACGTATCCGCTGACGGTGAGCCGCACGCCGGCCGTCCCCGCGTCCACGAGGCTCGTCCGGAGCGGCGAGTTCGGCTTGAAGTAGGGGCCCTCGGTCTGCGGCGGGGTGGGGTCGTCGCCGTCGTCGCACTCGGGGGTGAGCTCGGGTGCCGCCTCGCCGGCGGTGAGGGTACGGGCGAGCGCCGGGACGCCCATGAGCACCGCGGGCGCCGCCATGCCGGCGGCGAGCGCGGCCCGCAGCACCGCCTTGCGGGTGACGTGCCCGGTCGTGGTGGTTTCCTCGTCCATGACTGCTCTCCTCAGGTGGGGGCTGGGGTCGTCACGAACCTAGGGCCGCGCGGCACCGCCTTCGAGGGACGGAACGCGGCCGTCGTGGTGTTTCCGGAAGTCCCCGGGGCTGCGCCCGACCTCCCGCCGGAAGAAGCGGCAGAAGTACGCGGGGTCGTCGAACCCGACCCTGCTCGCGACCTGCCGGATCGTCAGCTCCGTTCCGATCAGCAGCCGTTGGGCCTCGCGCGTGCGCTGCTCGCGGAGCAGTTCCGCCGGGGTGCGGCCGGTGGCGGCCCGCACGGCCGCCGTGAGGTGCCCCGGCGTGACCCCGATCAGCGCGGCGTACTCCCGCACCGACCGGTACTCCTCGCCGGTACGGGCGATGAGCCGGCCGAACTCCTCGGCGACCGCCCCCGGCCGGCCGGCCGGTGCCCCGGGACCGGGCCCGGGGAGTCTCGCCGTGCGGACGAGGAGGACGCGCAGCAGGGACCGCAGGACGGTCGCGAAGCCCGCGCTCCCGTGCCCGTACTCCTCGGCGAGTTCGGCGAGCAGGCGTGCGGTACGGGCGTGCGCGGGCGCGTCGAGCGTGAGCCAGGGGCGTTCGCCGAGCCGGCGCAGCAACTCCCGGTCGCCGGGCTGGTCGAGGAGGAAGTCCTCCGTGAAGAGGACGGCGGTGCCTTCCAGGCCCCTGGCGCCCTCCCAGTGGTGCAGGCGGCCGGGCGCGATCACGGCCAGGTGGGGCGGGCGCAGTTCCCAGCGGTCGAGGTCGACGACGTGGGCCCCGGTCCCGGCGGTCACGTGGACGATCTCGTAGAAGGTGTGGCGGTGCGGGAACGAGGCCCTGGAGAGGGGTCCGAGGGCGTCGAGGCTCCCGACGGCGAAGGGCACGTCGTCGGGGAGGCGGAGCTCCAGGCGGTGGACGGGCGGGTCGCCCGCCCGCGGGTCGGCGCAGGGGGTCCCTGGCAGAACGGTCGAGCCACGCATCGGGCCGCCTCCCTCTCGACTGGTACAGACCATTCGGGGCGGCTCCACGATCGCACGCGGACCTCCAATGGGTCACCCCCGCGTGCGCGGCCCCCGTCGTCCGGCCGATGCTTCAGGAGGCGGCAGGACCAGGGGAGAGTCCGCCCCCCTCAGGCGCCCCGCACGGGCGGCGCGCCCCCTCCCTAGGAGCACACCCACATGTCCGCTCGACCCCGTACCCTCCTGGCCGCGACAGCCCTGGCCGCCACCGCGTCCCTGACCCTCGGGACGGCCCCCGCCGTCTCCGCCACCGCGCAGGGCGACGGCTTCCCCCACCCGGACCTGAAGGTCACCTACGCCGCCACGGTGAAGTACAAGAACGAACAGGCGGCCCTCGACGACGGCTACCTGCGCACCGACGTGTGCGTCGAGGACCCGCAGCTCGGCGGCATGGGCTACCACTACGTCAAGCCCGCCCTTCTCGGTTCGGTCGACCCGGCGAAGCCCACCGCGATGCTGTACGAGGAGAACGAGAAGACCGGCAAGCGCGAACTCGTCGCGGTCGAATGGGTCGTCCCCAACACCGGTCAGCCCCGGCCGCAGCTCTTCGACCGCGGCTTCGACGGCCCCTTCGACTTCCCGCCCGTCGGCCCCCACTACTCGCTGCACGCGTGGATCTACAAGAAGAACCCGAAGGGGGTCTTCACCCCGTACAACCCGCGGGTGACCTGCGACTGCGCGCCGGAGACGCCCGCGCCCGCGCACCCGTAGGAATGCCGAAGGGGCCCGGCTCTCGACGAGCCGGGCCCCTTCCGCGTACGCGCTCCCCCGCCGCTACCGGACGAAGACGCTCGCCTGGTTCGCCAGGTCCAGGAAGTACTGCGGCGCGAGGCCGAGCACCAGCGTCACGACGACACCGGCGGTGATCGTCAGCATCGTCAGCGCGGAGGGCACGGCGACCGTCGGGCCGTCCGCCTTCGGCTCGCTGAAGAACATGAGCACGATGACCCGGATGTAGAAGAACGCGGCGATCGCCGAGGACAGCACACCGACCACGACGAGCGCACCCGCGCCGCCCTCCGCCGCCGCCTTGAAGACCGCGAACTTCCCGGAGAAGCCGGAGGTCAGCGGGATGCCGGCGAAGGCGAGCAGGAAGACCGCGAAGACCGCCGCCACGAGCGGCGAACGACGCCCGAGACCGGCCCACTTGGAGAGGTGGGTGGCCTCGCCGCCCGCGTCCCTGACCAGCGTCACGACCGCGAACGCGCCGATCGTCACGAAGGAGTACGCCCCCAGGTAGAAGAGGACGGACGAGATGCCGTCCGGGGTGGCGGCGATGACACCGGCGAGCAGGAACCCGGCGTGCGCGATGGACGAGTACGCCAGGAGCCGCTTGATGTCGGTCTGGGTGATGGCGACGATCGCACCGCCCAGCATCGTGAGGATCGCGACGCCCCACATGACGGGCCGCCAGTCCCAGGTGAGGCCCGGCAGCACCACGTACAGGAGCCGGAGCAGCGCGCCGAAGGCGGCGACCTTGGTCGCGGCGGCCATGAAGCCGGTGACCGGGGTCGGCGCGCCCTGGTAGACGTCCGGGGTCCACATGTGGAACGGGACGGCGCCGACCTTGAAGAGCAGGCCCATGAGGACCAGCGCGAAGCCGATGAGCAGCAGCGCGTCGTTCCCCATGGTGTCGGCGAGGGCCGGGTCGACGGAGACGACGGCGCCGTCGACGACCCGGGCGATCGTGGCGTACGAGACGGAGCCCGCGTAGCCGTAGAGCAGGGCGATCCCGAAGAGCAGGAAGGCCGAGGAGAAGGCGCCGAGCAGGAAGTACTTGACGGCCGCCTCCTGCGACATCAGCCGCTTGCGGCGGGCGACGGCGCAGAGCAGGTACAGCGGGAGGGAGAAGACCTCCAGGGCGACGAAGAGCGTCAGGAGGTCGTTGGCCGCCGGGAAGACGAGCATGCCGGCGACGGCGAAGAGGGCGAGCGGGAAGACCTCGGTGGTCGTGAAGCCGGCCTTGACGGCCGCCTTCTCCTGGTCGCTGCCGGGGACGGCCGCGGCCTCGGCGGCGAAGGAGTCGACCTTGTGGCCGTGGTCGGCCGGGTCGAGCCTGCGCTCGGCGAAGGTGAAGATCGCGACGATCGAGGCGAGGAGAATGGTGCCCTGGAGGAAGAGGGCGGGTCCGTCGACGGCGATGGCGCCCATGGCCGCGATGTGGGCCTTGGTGGAGCCGTACCCGCCGGCCGCCAGGCCGACGACGGCGGCGAAGGCGGCGGCGAGGCCGAGGACGGACAGGAAGAGCTGGGCGAACCAGCGGCCCTTGCGGGGCACGAAGGCCTCCGCGAGGACGCTGACGATCGCCGCGCCGACCACGATGAGCACGGGCGCGAGCTGCGTGTACTCGATGTGGGGTGCCGGGATCTTCTGGAGCGGTTCCACCGCCGCCGTCGTCCACAGGCTGTGGACAGCCGTTGCACTCACTTGGCCGCCTCCACGGTGGGAACGGTGGGCTGGGGGTCCTTCTGCTGGACGTCCGACATGGTGTGCCGGACGGCCGGGTTGACGACGTCCGTCAGCGGCTTCGGGAAGACGCCGAGGAAGATCAGCAGGGCGATGAGCGGGACGACCACCGCCAGCTCGCGCACCCGCAGGTCGGGCAGCGCGCGCACCTCCTCCTTCACCGGCCCGGTCATCGTCCGCTGGTAGAGGACGAGGACGTAGAGCGCGGCGAGGACGATGCCGGTGGTGGCGACGATGCCGGCCACCGGGTAGCGGGAGTACGTGCCGACGAGGACGAGGAACTCGCTGACGAACGGGGCGAGTCCGGGCAGCGACAGGGTCGCGAGGCCGCCGATCAGGAAGGTGCCGGCGAGCACCGGGGCGACCTTCTGCACGCCGCCGTAGTCGGCGATGAGCCGCGAGCCGCGCCGGGAGATGAGGAAGCCGGCGACGAGCATGAGGGCGGCCGTCGAGATGCCGTGGTTGACCATGTAGAGCGTGGCACCGGACTGGCCCTGGGTGGTCATCGCGAAGATGCCCAGGATGATGAAGCCGAAGTGCGAGATCGACGCGTAGGCGACGAGCCGCTTGATGTCCCGCTGGCCGACGGCGAGCAGCGCCCCGTACACGATGCTGATCAGCGCGAGCACGATGATCGCCGGGGTGGCCCACTTGCTGGCCTCGGGGAAGAGGCCGAGGCAGAAGCGGAGCATCGCGAAGGTGCCGACCTTGTCGACGACGGCGGTGATGAGGACGGCGACCGGGGCGGTCGCCTCCCCCATCGCGTTCGGCAGCCAGGTGTGCAGCGGCCAGAGCGGGGCCTTCACGGCGAAGGCGAAGAAGAAGCCGAGGAACAGCAGCCGCTCGGTGTTGGTCGCCATCTCCAGCGAGCCGTTGGCCCTGGCCTCGGCGATCTCGGTGAGCGAGAAGTTCCCCGCGACCACGTAGAGCCCGATGACGGCGGCGAGCATGATGAGGCCGCCGACGAGGTTGTAGAGCAGGAACTTGACGGCCGCGTACGACCGCTGGGCCGCCGCGTTCTCGTCGGATCCGGAGTGCGCGCGGTCGCCGAAGCCGCCGATGAGGAAGTACATCGGGATGAGCATGGCTTCGAAGAGCACGTAGAAGAGGAAGACGTCGGTGGCCTCGAAGGAGAGGATCACCATCGCCTCGACCATGAGGATCAGGGCGAAGAAGCCCTGGGTCGGCCGCCAGCGCGACGACTTCGTCTCCAGCGGGTCGGCGTCGTGCCAGCCGGCGAGGATGACGAAGGGGATCAGCAGCGCGGTGAGCGCGATGAGCGCCACCCCGATGCCGTCGACGCCGAGCTCGTACCGCACGCCGAAGTCCTTGATCCAGGCGTGCGACTCGACGAGCTGGTACCGCTCGCCGCCCGGCTCGAAGCGCGCGAAGACGGCGCCGGCGAGCACGAGCGTGGCGAGCGAGACGAGCAGCGCCAGCCACTTGGCGGCGGTGCGACGGGCGGCGGGGACGGCGGCGGTGAGGATCGCACCGGCCGCCGGCACCACGGCCGTCAGGGTGAGGAGCGGGAAGGACATGTGGGTTACACCGCCCTCATCAGCAGGGTCGCGGCGATCAGCACCGCAGTACCTCCGAACATGGAGACCGCGTACGAGCGGGCGTAGCCGTTCTGGAGCTTGCGCAGCCGGCCGGAGAGGCCGCCGACCGCCGCCGCGGTGCCGTTGACGACGCCGTCGACGAGGGTGTGGTCCACGTACACCAGGGAGCGGGTGACGTGGGTGCCGCCGGTGACGAAGACGGCGTGGTTGAAGTCGTCCTGGAGGAGGTCGCGGCGGGCCGCCCGGGTGAGGAGCGAGCCGCGCGGGGCGACGACCGGGACGGGCCTGCGGCCGTACTGGAGCCAGGCGAGGCCGACGCCGATCACCATGACGGCGACGGTGGCGGCGGTGACGGCGGCGGCGCCGATCGGCGGGTGGCCGTGCTCGAAGTCCGTGACGGGCTCAAGCCATTCGACGAACCCGGCGAACTCGAAGAACGCGCCACCGGCGACCGAGCCGACGGCGAGCAGCACCATCGGGATCACCATGGACTTCGGCGACTCGTGCGGGTGCGGCGGGTTGCCGTCCGCGTCGTTCTGCCAGCGCTTCTCGCCGAAGAAGGTCATCAGCATCACGCGGGTCATGTAGTACGCGGTGATGGCCGCGCCCAGCAGCGTGACCGCGCCGAGGATCCAGCCCTCGGTGCCGCCCTTCGCGAAGGCCGCCTCGATGATCTTGTCCTTGGAGAAGAAGCCGGACAGACCGGGGAAGCCGATGATGGCGAGGTAGCCGAGGCCGAAGGTGACGAAGGTGACCGGCATGTACTTCCGCAGGCCGCCGTAGTGGCGCATGTCCACCTCGTCGTTCATGCCGTGCATGACCGAACCGGCCCCGAGGAACAGCCCGGCCTTGAAGAAGCCGTGCGTCACCAGGTGCATGATCGCGAAGACGTACCCGATGGGGCCGAGGCCGGCCGCCAGGATCATGTAGCCGATCTGCGACATCGTCGAACCGGCCAGCGCCTTCTTGATGTCGTCCTTCGCGCAACCGACGATCGCACCGAAGAGGAGCGTGACGGCGCCGACGATCGTGACGACGAGCTGGGCGTCCGGCGCCGCGTTGAAGATGTCGGCGGAGCGGACGATCAGGTACACGCCGGCGGTCACCATCGTGGCCGCGTGGATGAGGGCCGAGACCGGGGTCGGGCCCTCCATCGCGTCCCCGAGCCAGGACTGCAGCGGCACCTGGGCCGACTTGCCGCAGGCCGCGAGGAGCAGCATCAGGCCGATCGCCGTCGCCGTGCCCTCGGAGACCTCGCCGCTCGCCTCCAGGACCGGCCCGAAGGCGAAGGTCCCGAAGGTGGTGAACATGATCATGATGGCGACCGAGAGGCCGATGTCACCGACGCGGTTGACGATGAAGGCCTTCTTCGCGGCCGTGGCCGCGCTCGGCTTGTGCTGCCAGAAGCCGATCAGGAGGTACGAGGCGAGGCCGACGCCCTCCCAGCCGAAGTACAGCAGCAGGTAGTTGTCGGCGAGGACGAGCAGGAGCATCGCCGCGACGAACAGGTTGAGGTAGCCGAAGAAGCGGCGGCGGCGCTCGTCGTGCTCCATGTACCCGATCGAGTACACGTGGATGAGCGTGCCGACACCGGTGATCAGCAGGACGAACGTCATCGACAGCTGGTCGAGCTGGAACGCGATGTCCGCCTGGAAGCCCTCGACGGGGATCCAGGTGAACAGCCGCTGGTGCATCGCCCGGTCCTCGGCGCCCTTGCCGAGCATGTCGGCGAAGAGCGCCAGGCCCAGGGCGAAGGAGACGCCCGCGAGCAGGGTGCCGAGCCAGTGCCCGGCCCTGTCGAGCCGCCGTCCGCCGCAGAGCAGGACGGCCGCGCCGAGCAGGGGCACCCCGACGAGCAGCGCAATGAGATTTTCCACGGGTCAGCCCCTCACAGCTTCATCAGGCTGGCGTCGTCGACCGAGGCCGAGTGGCGGGCACGGAAGACGGACACGATGATCGCGAGCCCGACGACGACCTCCGCGGCGGCGACGACCATCGTGAAGAACGCGATGATCTGGCCGTCGAGGTTGCCGTGCATGCGGGAGAAGGTGACGAACGCGAGGTTGCAGGCGTTGAGCATCAGCTCGACGCACATGAACAGCACGATCGCGTTGCGCCGGATCAGGACCCCGACCGCACCGATGGTGAACAGCAGGGCCGAGAGATACAGGTAGTTGACGGGGTTCACCGGGTGGCCTCCTCTTCGTCCCGGTCGCGGCCGAGCCGCTCCTCGGAGCGCTGCTCCAGGGCCCGCAGGTCGGCCAGCGCCTCGCTGGACACGTCCCGGACCTGGCCCCGCTTGCGCAGGGTCGAGATGACGGTGAGCTCGGACGTCGTGCCGTCGGGCAGCAGACCGGGGACGTCCACCGCGTTGTGCCGGGCGTAGACGCCCGGGGCCGGCAGCGGCGGCACGTGCTTGCCCTCGCGCACGCGCTGCTCGGCGAGCTCGCGCTGCGTGCGGGCCCGCTCGGTGCGCTCCCGGTGGGTCAGCACCATCGCGCCGACGGCGGCGGTGATGAGGAGCGCGCCGGTGATCTCGAAGGCGAAGACGTACTTGGTGAAGATGAGGGCGGCGAGGCCCTCCACGTTCCCGCCGTGGGCCGAGTTCGCCGCGCCGAGGCCGTTGAACTCGGTCAGCGAGGCCTGGCCGATGCCGGCGAAGAGCAGGACGCCGAAGCCGAGGCCGCAGGCGGCGGCCCACCAGCGCTGGCCCTTGATGGTCTCCCGCACCGAGTCCGCGGCCGTGACGCCGACGAGCATGACGATGAAGAGGAAGAGCATCATGATCGCGCCGGTGTAGACGACGATCTGGACGATGCCGAGGAAGTACGCGCCGTTGGCGAGGTAGAAGATCGCCAGGATGATCATCGTTCCGGCCAGCGACAGCGCGCTGTGCATGGCCTTCTTCATCAGGATCGTGGCGAGGGCGCCGACGACGGCGACCGTGCCGAGGACCCAGAACTGGAAGGCCTCACCGGAGGACGTCGCGTACGCGGCGAGGTTGGTGGCGCTCATGCGTCCGCCCCCTCCGGCTCGGCGTTCTCGCTGCTCTCGCCCTTCTCGCCCTTGGAGACGGCGACCTGCGGGACCGTGCCCGGCGCGGCCTCGGTGACGAGGCCCCGGTAGTAGTCCTGCTCGGTCATGCCGGGGAAGATCGCGTGCGGGGTGTCGACCATGGTCTCCTCCAGGCCCGCGAGCAGCTGCTCCTTGGTGTAGATCAGGTTCTCGCGGGAGGAGTCGGCCAGTTCGAACTCGTTGGTCATCGTCAGCGCGCGCGTCGGGCACGCCTCGATGCACAGCCCGCAGAGGATGCAGCGGGCGTAGTTGATCTGGTAGACGCGGCCGTAGCGCTCGCCGGGCGAGTAGCGCTCCTCGTCCGTGTTGTCCGCGCCCTCCACGTAGATGGCGTCGGCGGGACAGGCCCAGGCGCACAGCTCGCAGCCGACGCACTTCTCCAGACCGTCGGGGTGACGGTTGAGCTGGTGCCGGCCGTGGAAGCGGGGCGCCGTCGTCTTCGGCTGCTCCGGGTACTGCTCGGTCAGCCGCTTCTTGAACATGGCCTTGAAGGTCACGCCGAAACCGGCCACAGGATTCTGGAAGTCAGACACCGTCCGTCTCCTTTCCCTCACTCACAGTTGCAGTATCGGCAGCGCCACTGACAACGAGGTCCCTGTCGTGCCGCGGCCTGCGCCGGGGCACGGGCGGCAGGGACTGCCCGGGCTTGGGCGGTACGGGGAAGCCTCCGGCCATCGGGTCGAAGGCGCGCTCGGCCTCGGGGCCCGCCGCGGCCGCCTTCGCCTTCCGGTCCCGGAACAGGTCGAAGAGGAAGGAGAGCAGGAGCAGTCCGAGGACGGCACCCGCCACGTACAGGACGATGTCGGAGAACGCGATGTTCTCGTTCCGCAGGGCCCGGACGGTGGCGACCAGCATCAGCCAGACGACCGAGACCGGGATGAGGACCTTCCAGCCGAGCTTCATCAGCTGGTCGTAGCGGACGCGGGGCAGCGTGCCGCGGAGCCAGATGAAGAAGAACAGCAGCAGCTGCACCTTGACGACGAACCAGAGCATCGGCCACCAGCCGTGGTTCGCGCCCTCCCAGAACGTGGAGACCGGGTACGGGGCCCGCCAGCCGCCCAGGAAGAGCGTCACCGACACGGCCGAGACCGTCACCATGTTCACGTACTCGGCGAGCATGAACATCGCGAACTTGATGGAGGAGTACTCGGTGTTGAAGCCGCCGACGAGGTCGCCCTCGGACTCCGGCATGTCGAACGGGGCGCGGTTCGTCTCACCGACCATCGTGACGATGTAGATGATGAACGACACCGGCAGCAGGATCACGAACCAGCGGTCCGCCTGCGCCTCGACGATCGCCGAGGTCGACATCGACCCGGAGTAGAGGAAGACGGAGGCGAAGGCCGCGCCCATCGCGATCTCGTACGAGATCATCTGCGCTGCCGACCGCAGACCGCCGAGCAGCGGGTACGTCGAGCCGGACGACCAGCCCGCGAGGACGATGCCGTAGATGCCGACGGAGGCGACCGCGAGGACGTACAGCATCGCGATCGGCAGGTCGGTGAGCTGCATCGTCGTGCGGTGGCCGAAGACCGACACCTCGTTGCCCGCGGGCCCGAAGGGGATCACGGCGATCGCCATGAAGGCGGGGATCGCGGCGATGATCGGGGCCAGGACGTAGACGACCTTGTCGGCCCGCTTGACGATCACGTCCTCCTTCAGCATCAGCTTGATGCCGTCCGCGAGGGACTGGAGGAAGCCCCAGGGGCCGTGCCGGTTGGGTCCGATGCGCAGCTGCATCCAGGCGACGACCTTGCGCTCCCACACGATGGAGAAGAGCACGGTCACCATCAGGAAGGCGAAGCAGAAGACCGCCTTGACGGCGACGAGCCACCAGGGGTCCGTCCCGAACAGGGACAGGTCCTCGGCGGCGATGACGTACGCGCTCATGCCTGCACCTCCTGCGGGGTCGCCGGGCCGATGCGGACCAGGTCGCCCGGGTGGGCGCCGGTGTCGGAGAGGACGCCGGAGCCCGTCGAGTTCAGCGGGAGCCAGACCACGCGGTCGGGCATCTCGGTGACCCGGAGCGGGAGGGCGACGGAGCCGGCGGGGCCGGTCACCTCCAGGAGGTCGCCGTCCTTGACGCCGGTGTCGGCGGCGGTGGCCGCCGAGAGCCGTGCGACCGCCGCGTGGCGGGTGCCGGCGAGGGCGGGGTCGCCCTCCTGGAGCCTGCCGAGGTCGAGGAGGAGCCGGTGGCCCGCGAGGACGGCCTCGCCGTCGCCGGGACGGGGCGCGACCTGTCCGGAGGCGGCGGGCTCGGAGGCGCGCTCCTCGGTCCAGCGGCCGAGCCGGTCCAGTTCGCCGCGGGCCGCCCGCAGGTCGGGCAGGCCGAGGTGGACGTCCATGGCGTCGGCGAGCATGTGCAGCACGCGCGCGTCGGTCGGCGGGAGCGGCCGGGTCATCTGCTCGGGCTTGAGCGCGGCCTCGAACATCCGCACCCGGCCCTCCCAGTTGAGGAAGGTGCCGGCCTTCTCGACGACGGCCGCGACCGGGAGGACGACGTCGGCGCGGTCGGTGACCTCGCCGGGCCGCAGCTCCAGGGAGACCACGAAGGCCCGGTCGAGCGCCTCACGCGCGCGTGCCGGGTCGGGCAGGTCCGCGACCTCGACGCCCGCGACGAGCAGCGCGCCGAGCTCGCCGGTGGCGGCGTGCTCCACGATCTGCCCGGTGTCGCGGCCGTAGCGGTGCGGGAGTTCGCGTACGCCCCAGGCGGCGGCGACCTCCTCCCGCGCGCGCGGGTCGGTCGCCGGCCGGCCGCCGGGGAGCAGCGCCGGGAGGGCGCCCGCCTCGACGGCACCGCGCTCTCCGGCGCGGCGCGGGATCCACACCAGCCGGGCGCCGGTGGCGGTCGCCGCGCGCAGGGCGGCGGTGAGCGCGCCGGGCACGCCCGCGAGCCGCTCGCCGACGGCGATGACGGCGCCGTCGACGCGCAGCGCCTCGGCGGCGGCGAGCCCGTCGCCGGACAGGCCGACCCGGGAGGTCAGCGCGTCGAGCCACTCGGTCTCGGTGCCGGGCGCGGCAGGCAGCAGCGTGCCGCCGGTCTTCTCCAGGCCCCGGGTCGCGAACGCCGCGACCGCGAAGGTCTTCTGGCCGTGCTTGCGCCAGGCCTTGCGGAGCCGCAGGAAGACGCCGGGGGCCTCCTCCTCGGACTCCAGGCCGACGAGCAGGACCGCCGGTGCGGCTTCGAGCGAGGTGTACGTGACGCCGGTGCCGTCCAGGTCCCTGCCGCGTCCGGCGACGGCGGAGGCCAGGAAGTCGGCCTCCTCGCCGGAGTGGACCCGGGCCCGGAAGTCGATGTCGTTGGTGTCGAGGGCGATCCGCGCGAACTTCCCGTACGCGTAGGCGTCCTCGACCGTGAGCCGTCCGCCCGCGAGGACGCCGGTGCGACCGCGGACGAGTCCGCGCGCGGCGGCCTCCAGGGCCTCCGGCCAGGACGCGGGCTCCAGTTCACCGGTCTCGGCGTTCCGGACCAGCGGCGTGGTGAGCCGGTCGCGCTGCTGCGCGTACCGGAAGCCGAAGCGGCCCTTGTCGCAGACCCACTCCTCGTTGACCTCGGGGTCCTCGGCGGCGAGCCGCCGCATGACCTTGCCGCGCCGGTGGTCGGTGCGGGTCGCGCAGCCGCCCGCGCAGTGCTCGCAGACCGACGGCGTGGAGACCAGGTCGAAGGGGCGGGAGCGGAAGCGGTAGGCGGCCGAGGTGAGGGCGCCGACCGGGCAGATCTGGATGGTGTTGCCGGAGAAGTACGACTCGAAGGGGTCGCCCTCGCCGGTGCCGACCTGCTGGAGCGCGCCGCGCTCGACGAGCTCGATCATCGGGTCGCCCGCGACCTGGTTGGAGAAGCGGGTGCAGCGGGCGCACAGGACGCACCGCTCGCGGTCGAGCAGCACCTGTGTGGAGATCGGCACGGGCTTCTCGTAGGTCCGCTTGACGCCGTCGAAGCGGGACTCGGCCTGTCCGTGGGACATGGCCTGGTTCTGCAGGGGGCACTCGCCGCCCTTGTCGCAGACCGGGCAGTCCAGCGGGTGGTTGACGAGGAGCAGCTCCATCACGCCGTGCTGGGCCTTCTCGGCCACCGGCGAGGTCAGCTGCGACCGTACGACCATGCCGTCGGTGCAGGTGATGGTGCAGGAGGCCATCGGCTTGCGCTGGCCCTCGACCTCGACGATGCACTGGCGGCAGGCGCCGGCGGGGTCGAGGAGGGGGTGGTCGCAGAAGCGCGGGATCTCGATGCCGAGCTGTTCGGCGGCGCGGATGACCAGCGTCCCCTTGGGGACGGAGATCTCGATGCCGTCGATGGTCAGCGTGACGAGGTCCTGGGGCGGGAGCGCCGCCTCGCCGCCCCCGGAGGGGGCAGACGTGGTGACTGTCATGCGTTCACCTCCGTGTGGTCTGCGCGCCGGTCGGCCCAGACGGTCGACCTGGCGGGGTCGAAGGGGCAGCCCTTGCCCGTGATGTGCTGCTCGTACTCCGCGCGGAAGTACTTGAGCGAGGAGAAGATCGGCGAGGCGGCGCCGTCGCCGAGGGCGCAGAACGACTTGCCGTTGATGTTGTCGGCGATGTCGTTCAGCTTGTCGAGGTCGTCCAGGGTGCCCTTGCCGGCCTCGATGTCGCGGAGCAACTGGACGAGCCAGTAGGTGCCTTCGCGGCAGGGGGTGCACTTGCCGCAGGACTCGTGCGCGTAGAACTCGGTCCAGCGGGTGACGGCCCGGACGACGCAGGTGGTCTCGTCGAAGCACTGGAGCGCCTTGGTCCCGAGCATGGATCCGGCGGCGCCGACGCCCTCGTAGTCGAGGGGCACGTCGAGGTGCTCCTCCGTGAACATGGGGGTGGAGGAGCCGCCGGGGGTCCAGAACTTGAGGCGGTGGCCGGGGCGCATGCCGCCGCTCATGTCGAGGAGCTGGCGCAGGGTGATCCCGAGGGGCGCCTCGTACTGGCCGGGCGAGGCGACGTGGCCGCTCAGCGAGTAGAGCGTGAAGCCCGGGGACTTCTCGCTGCCCATCGAGGTGAACCATTCCTTGCCCCGGTTGAGGATCGCGGGAACGGACGCGATGGACTCGACGTTGTTCACCACGGTGGGGCAGGCGTACAGACCGGCGACCGCGGGGAAGGGCGGGCGCAGCCGGGGCTGGCCGCGGCGTCCTTCGAGCGAGTCGAGGAGCGCGGTCTCCTCGCCGCAGATGTACGCGCCGGCGCCGGCGTGCACGGTGATGTCGAGGTTCAGGCCGGTGCCGAGGACGTTCCGGCCGAGGTAGCCGGCCGCGTAGGCCTCGCGGACGGCCTCGTGGAGGCGGCGCAGGACGGGGACGACCTCGCCGCGGAGGTAGATGAACGCGTGCTCGGAGCGGATCGCGTAGCAGGCGATGATCATTCCCTCGATGAGGGAGTGCGGGTTGGCGAAGAGGAGGGGGATGTCCTTGCAGGTGCCGGGCTCGGACTCGTCGGCGTTGACGACGAGGTAGTGCGGCTTGCCGTCGCCCTGCGGGATGAACTGCCACTTCATGCCGGTGGGGAAGCCGGCGCCGCCGCGTCCGCGGAGGCCGGATTCCTTGACGTACGCGATGAGGTCGTCGGGCGTCATCGCGAGGGCCCGCTTGAGGCCCTGGTACCCCTCGTGCCGCTCGTAGGTCTCCAGGGTCCAGGAGTTCGGCTGGTCCCAGAAGGCGGAGAGGACGGGGGCGAGAAGCTTCTCGGGGCTGCTGTTGTCGATCTCGGCCGCCAAGGTCATCACTCCCCCTCCTGACGGGTGGATTCACCGCGCGGGTGAACGATTCGGTGGTGGGGTGCCTCGCCCTTGGCGAGCCGCAGGCCGACGAGGGAGGCGGGGCCCGCTCCGCCGGTGGCCTCGACGGCGCCGGGGCGCTCGTCGGGGAAGCCGGCGAGGATGCGGGCGGTCTCCTTGAAGGTGCAGAGGGGCGCGCCGCGGGTGGGTTCGACGGTCCGGCCGGCCCGGAGGTCGTCCACCATCTTCTTGGCGGACTCGGGGGTCTGGTTGTCGAAGAACTCCCAGTTGACCATCACGACGGGCGCGAAGTCGCAGGCCGCGTTGCACTCGATGTGCTCGAGGGTGACCTTGCCGTCCTCGGTGGTCTCGTTGTTGCCGACGCCGAGGTGCTGCTTGAGCTCCTCGAAGATGGCGTCGCCGCCCATGACCGCGCACAGCGTGTTGGTGCAGACGCCGACCTGGTAGTCGCCGGAGGGCTTGCGCCGGTACATCGTGTAGAAGGTGGCGACGGCGGTGACCTCGGCGGTGGTGAGGCCGAGGGTCTCGGCGCAGAACGCCATGCCCGTACGGGTCACGTGGCCCTCCTCCGCCTGCACGAGGTGCAGCATCGGCAGGAGCGCGGAGCGGGAGTCCGGGTAGCGGGCGATGATCTCCTTCGCGTCCGCCAGGAGGCGGTCGTGGACCTCCGCCGGGTAGGCGGGGGCGGGGAGCTGGGGCATCCCCAGGCTGACGTTCTCCGTCATCGGTCGACGCCTCCCATCACGGGGTCGATGGAGGCGACGGCGACGATGACGTCGGCGACCTGGCCGCCCTCGCACATCGCGGCCATGGCCTGGAGGTTGGTGAAGGACGGGTCGCGGAAGTGGACCCGGTAGGGGCGGGTGCCGCCGTCGGAGACGACGTGCGCGCCGAGCTCGCCCTTGGGCGACTCGACGGCCGCGTAGGCCTGTCCGGCGGGGACCCGGAAGCCCTCGGTGACCAGCTTGAAGTGGTGGATCAGGGCCTCCATCGAGGTGCCCATGATCTTCTTGATGTGGTCGAGGGAGTTGCCGAGGCCGTCGGGGCCGAGCGCGAGCTGCGCGGGCCAGGCGATCTTCTTGTCGCCGACCATGACGGGGCCGGGGGCGAGGCGGTCGAGGCACTGCTCGACGATCCGCAGCGACTGGCGCATCTCCTCCAGGCGGACGAGGAAGCGTCCGTAGGAGTCGCAGGTGTCGGCGGTCGGGATCTCGAAGTCGTAGTCCTCGTATCCGCAGTACGGGTCGGTCTTCCGCAGGTCGTGCGGGAGGCCGGCCGAGCGCAGGATCGGGCCGGTGGCGCCGAGGGCCATGCAGCCGGCGAGGTCGAGGTAGCCGACGTCCTGCATGCGGGCCTTGAAGATGGGGTTGCCGGTGGCGAGCTTGTCGTACTCCGGCAGGTTCTTCTTCATGGTCTTCACGAACTCCCGGACGGCGTCGACGGCGCCGGGCGGGAGGTCCTGGGCGAGGCCGCCGGGGCGGATGAACGCGTGGTTCATGCGAAGACCCGTGATCAGCTCGTACAGGTCCAGGATCATCTCGCGGTCCCGGAAGCCGTAGATCATGATCGTGGTGGCGCCGAGCTCCATGCCGCCGGTGGCGATGCACACCAGGTGCGAGGAGAGCCGGTTGAGCTCCATGAGGAGGACCCGGATGACGCTCGCCCGGTCCGGGACGTCGTCGGTGATGCCGAGCAGCTTCTCCACGCCGAGGCAGTACGCCGTCTCGTTGTAGAACGAGGTGAGGTAGTCCATGCGCGTGACGAAGGTGGTGCCCTGCGTCCAGGTCCGGTACTCGAGGTTCTTCTCGATGCCGGTGTGGAGGTAGCCGATGCCGCAGCGGGCCTCGGTGACGGTCTCGCCGTCGATCTCCAGGATGAGGCGGAGCACGCCGTGGGTGGACGGGTGCTGGGGGCCCATGTTGACGACGATCCGCTCGTCGTCGGCCTTGGCCGCGGACTGGACGACCTCGTCCCAGTCGCCGCCGGTCACCGTGTAGACGGTGCCTTCGGTGGTCTCGCGGGGAGACGCTTCTGAGGTGGACATCAGCTGTACGACCTCCGCTGGTCCGGAGCCGGGATCTGGGCGCCCTTGTACTCGACGGCGATGCCGCCGAGGGGGTAGTCCTTGCGCTGCGGGTGGCCCTGCCAGTCGTCCGGCATCATGATCCGGGTGAGGGCGGGGTGGCCGTCGAAGACGATGCCGAAGAAGTCGTACGTCTCGCGCTCGTGCCAGTCGTTCGTCGGGTAGACGGCGACCAGCGAGGGGATGCGGGGGTCGGCGTCCGGCGCCGAGACCTCCAGGCGGATCAGCCGGCCGTGGGTCAGCGAGCGCAGGTGGTAGACGGCGTGCAGCTCGCGGCCCTTGTCACCCGGGTAGTGGACGCCGGAGACGCCGGTGCAGAGCTCGAAGCGGAGCGCCGGGTCGTCGCGGAGCGTGCGGGCGACGCGGACGAGGTGCTCGCGCTCGACGTGGAACGTGAGCTCGCCGCGGTCGACGACGGTCTTCTCGATCGCGTTCTCGGGGACGAGCCCCTGCTCCTCGAGCGCGCCTTCGAGTTCGTCGGCGACCTCGTCGAAGTAGCCGCCGTACGGGCGGGTGGCCGCGCCCGGCAGCCGGATGGAACGGACAAGTCCGCCGTAACCGGACGTGTCGCCGCCGTTGTTGGCGCCGAACATGCCACGCTGGACGCGTACTTCCTCGCCGTGCTCCCCGCGCTGCCCCGGCAGGTTCTGCGCGCTGAGGTCCTTCTCGGGATTGGGTGTCTCGTCGCTCACCGGAGCAGACCCTTCAACTCAATGGTCGGCAGCGCCTTGAGCGCCGCTTCCTCCGCCTCCCGGGCCGCCTCCTCGGCGTTCACGCCGAGCTTGGAGGTCTGGATCTTCTGGTGGAGCTTGAGGATCGCGTCGATGAGCATCTCCGGCCGCGGCGGACAGCCGGGCAGGTAGATGTCGACGGGCACGATGTGGTCGACGCCCTGCACGATCGCGTAGTTGTTGAACATGCCGCCCGAGGAGGCGCAGACGCCCATCGAGATGACCCACTTGGGGTTGGGCATCTGGTCGTAGACCTGCCGCAGGACCGGCGCCATCTTCTGGCTGACCCGGCCCGCGACGATCATCAGGTCGGCCTGGCGCGGCGAGCCGCGGAAGACCTCCATGCCGAAGCGGGCCAGGTCGTACCGGCCGGCGCCGGTGGTCATCATCTCGATGGCGCAGCAGGCGAGGCCGAAGGTCGCGGGGAACACGGACGCCTTCCGCACCCAGCCCGCGGCCTGCTCGACCGTCGTCAGCAGAAAGCCGCTCGGGAGTTTCTCTTCGAGTCCCATAGGTGCCCCTCAGCCCCTCAGTCCCATTCCAGGCCGCCGCGCCGCCACACGTACGCGTAGGCGACGAAGACGGTGAGCACGAAGAGCAGCATCTCCACGAGCCCGAAAAGCCCCAGGGCGTCGAAGGTGACCGCCCAGGGGTAGAGGAAGACGATCTCGATGTCGAAGACGATGAAGAGCATCGCCGTCAGGTAGTACTTGATCGGGAAGCGGCCGCCACCGGCGGGAGTGGGCGTCGGTTCGATACCGCACTCGTACGCCTCAAGCTTTGCCCTGTTGTACCGCTTTGGCCCGATAAGCGTGGCCATGACCACGGAGAAGATCGCAAACCCCGCACCCAGGGCACCGAGCACGAGGATGGGCGCGTACGCATTCACGCTCCTCGCTCCTTCCAGTCGTCCTTGACCGTTGGATCGCACGACCGGGCCCTGAAAGATCGCCCCCATGTGAGGCAGTTCACAAGCCCGGCTGCCCCGCATCTTATGCCCGGCCCTCTGTGATCTGCGACACGGGTGTCACCAACGACTTTGTGATCTCCACCACCTGACGAAGGATCATGAAGTCGGATGAGCGGTGATCTTGTCGCGCGAAGCGCCCAGGTGATCACCAGATGTGACATCCACACCGGTTACCGCTGGTCGGAGGGGGTGTTGCACTATCAAGTGTTGGCCTATGCAGGCAAATTGGCGATGGACCACGCACGGGTGATAAAGGAAGCGCCCGTCGCCCGGTCGAGCGGTCCGGCGTACCGAGGTGGACACGTGCGTCCGTTCACGAGCCCGAGTGCCACCCCGATGTGACCTGCGTCACACCTCAAGAGGGGCCAGGGAAGCGGGGGTTGGCCACAGAGGTGAAGAGGTGGTAAGTGACGGGCAATTCGGACTTTTCATTGAAAACCCATGATCAAGCCACCGATGAGCCGTGCCCGATTTGCCCGTTACGGCGTCAATAAAGGCGCTGGAGAAGCGGATTCAAGCCTTCCTGGCCCAACTGTGGCGCAGCCCACGTTTCTTGAAGGGAACCACGAAGCCCTGATAGCGGTTGTACCCATGTCCCACACCGCTCCCATACCCAGCCACCGGAAGCCCCGCCGCAGCGCTTCGAAGCTCGCGCTCCGCGCCGGAGTCGCCGGTGGTTTCCTCGGCACCATCGCGGTGGCCGGTGCTGCCGGGCCGGCGAATGCCGAGCCGGTGACCGAGACCATCGAAATGCCCACGCTCGGATCCCTCGACACGGGCAGCGGCCTCGCCAACGCGGTCGCCGCCTCCGCCGACGCGTCCCAGCAGGAGGCCCTCGACCAGAGCCTGGAGGCCCAGGAGAACGCGGCCCTCCAGAAGGCCGCCAAGGAGGCCAAGAAGGCCAAGGCCGAGGCGGACCGCAAGGCCGAGGCCGAGCGCGCCGAGAAGGCCCGCGCCGAGGCCGAGGCCAAGGCGGCCGCGGAGAAGGCCGAGCAGGAGCGTCAGGAGCGCCAGGCCGCCGCCGCGCGCGCCTCCCGCGACAGCGCGCGCACCCAGCTCTCCACCACCTCCACGAGCTCCTCCTCGTCGTCCTCCTCGTCCACGTCCTCCTCGGACGGCGGCTCGTCCTCGTCCTCCTCGGACTCGGGCTCCACCGCCTCCTCCGGCAGCTCGACCGAGACGCAGGCCGCCACCGGCTCCGCCGCCGCGATCGTGGCCTTCGCGCGCGCCCAGGTCGGCGACGCGTACGTCATGGGCGGCACCGGCCCCAACTCGTGGGACTGCTCCGGCCTCGTCCAGGCCGCCTACCGCCAGGCCGGCATCGACCTGCCCCGGATCTCCGGCTCGCAGTCGAGCATGGGCACCTCCGTCTCGCTGGGCAACCTCCAGCCGGGCGACATCCTCTACTGGGGCAGCCGCAGCGGCTCGTACCACGTCGCCATCTACGTCGGCGGCGGCAAGTACGTGGGCGCGCAGAACCCCTCCACCGGCGTCGTCGAGCGCTCCCTCAGCTGGGACACCCCCTCGGGCGCCGTCCGGATCCTCTGATCCCCCGCTCGTACGCATGACGAAGGGCCGACACTCCTCGGGGGAGTGACGGCCCTTCGGTCGTTCGGCAGGCGTCGTCAGGCCTTCGGGGCCACCTTCGAGAGGCCGTTGATGATGCGGTCCATCGCGTCGCCGCCCGTCGGGTCCGTCAGGTTCGCCAGCATCTTGAGGGTGAACTTCATCAGGAGCGGGTGCGTCAGGCCCTTCTGGGTCGCGACCTTCATTACCCTCGGGTTGCCGATGAGCTTCACGAACGCGCGGCCGAGCGTGTAGTAGCCGCCGTAGGTGTCCTTCAGGACCTGCGGGTAGTTCCGCAGGGCCAGTTCGCGCTGGGCCGGGGTGGTGCGGGCGTGGGCCTGGACGATGACGTCGGCCGCGATCTGGCCGGACTCCATGGCGTACGCGATGCCCTCGCCGTTGAACGGGTTGACCATGCCGCCCGCGTCGCCGACGAGCAGCAGGCCCTTCGTGTAGTGCGGCTGGCGGTTGAAGGCCATCGGGAGGGCGGCGCCGCGGATCGGCGTCGTCATGTTCTCCGGCGTGTAGCCCCAGTCCTCCGGCATCGACGCGCACCAGGCCTTGAGGACCTCGCGCCAGTCCAGCTCCCTGAACGCCGAGGAGGAGTTCAGGATGCCGAGGCCCACGTTCGACGTGCCGTCGCCCATGCCGAAGATCCAGCCGTAGCCGGGCAGCAGCCGGTCCTGCGGGCCGCGGCGGTCCCACAGCTCCAGCCAGGACTCCAGGTAGTCGTCGTCGTGGCGCGGGGACGTGAAGTACGTGCGGACCGCGACGCCCATCGGGCGGTCCTCGCGGCGGTGCAGGCCCATCGCCAGGGACAGGCGGGTGGAGTTGCCGTCGGCCGCCACGACGAGCGGCGCGTGGAAGGTGACCTCGCGCTTCTCCTCGCCGAGCTTGGCGTGGACGCCCGTGATCCGGCCCGTGCGGTCGTCGACGATCGGCGCGCCCACGTTGCAGCGCTCGTACAGCCGCGCGCCCGCCTTCTGCGCCTGCCGCGCGAGCTGCTCGTCGAAGTCGTCGCGCTTGCGGACGAGCCCGTAGTCCGGGTACGAGGCGAGCTCCGGCCAGTCCAGCTCCAGCCGTACCCCGCCGCCGATGATCCGCAGGCCCTTGTTCCGCAGCCAGCCGGCCTCTTCCGAGATGTCGATGCCCATGGAGACGAGCTGCTTCGTCGCGCGCGGCGTCAGGCCGTCGCCGCAGACCTTCTCGCGCGGGAACGCCGTCTTCTCCAGGAGCAGGACGTCGAGTCCGGCCTTGGCCAGGTAGTACGCGGTGGTGGAGCCGGCCGGGCCCGCGCCGACGACGATCACGTCCGCGGTGTGCTCGGAGAGGGGCTGCGGCTCGGTCACGGCTGGTCTCCCGGAGGGTCGAGGAAGGGGGGTCCTGGGCAGTTTATGGGGCTTGGTGTTACGGCTTGAAGCCGCGGTGCAGGGCCACGATCCCGCCCGACAGGTTCCGCCACGCGACCTTCTCCCAGCCCGCCTTCTGCAGCATGCCCGCCAGCGTCGGCTGGTCCGGCCAGGAGCGGATGGACTCGGCGAGGTACACGTACGCGTCCGGGTTGGACGAGACCGCGCGGGCCACCGGGGGCAGCGCGCGCATCAGGTACTCCTCGTACACCGTGCGGAACGGCGCCCAGGTGGCGTGCGAGAACTCGGAGATGACGACCCGGCCGCCGGGCTTCGTCACCCGGTACAGCTCGCGGAGCGCCTGGTCGGTGTCCTGGATGTTCCGCAGGCCGAAGGAGATGGTGACCGCGTCGAAGACGTCGTCGCGGAACGGCAGCTTCGTGCCGTCGCCGGCCGTGAACGGCATCCACGGGTGCTTCTTCTTGCCGACCCGGAGCATGCCGAGCGAGAAGTCGCAGGGGACGACGTACGCGCCCGCGCGGGCGAAGGGCTGCGAGGAGGTCGCCGTGCCGGCCGCGAGGTCGAGGATCCGCTGCGCGGGGCGCGCGTCGACCGCCTTCGCGACCTCCTTTCGCCACCGCCGGTCCTGCCCGAGCGACAGCACGTCGTTGGTGAGGTCGTAGTTCGCCGCCACGTCGTCGAACATCGTGGCGACTTCGTGCGGCTGCTTGTCCAGGGATGCGCGGGTCACTGGCGTTCGGCCTCGCAGACTCGGTGAAGGGAAGGCGGATGCATTGTTTCAGGGCCCTGACGACCCCGGGGTCAGCGGGCCCGGTGGACGAGCCTGCCGCCGATGACCGTCGCGACGCAGGTCGACGCGCCGAGGCGGACCAGGGACGCGCGGTCCGGGACGTCGAAGACGGCGAAGCGGGCCGGGGTTCCCGGCTGGAGGGCCG
The DNA here is from genome assembly GCF_040641575.1 of Streptomyces sp. NPDC020807. NCBI lineage: Bacteria > Bacillati > Actinomycetota > Actinomycetes > Kitasatosporales > Streptomycetaceae > Streptomyces > Streptomyces sp. NPDC020807. The sequence goes on along the minus strand of NZ_JBFADU010000002.1, from coordinate 308,748 downwards.
GGAGGAGGATGAGGGGAGTCGGCGAGAAGGACGGGCTGCCCGGGAGCTTCTCCGGGCGGCGGCCCACCGCCAGGCCCGCCCTGCGGACGGCGTCCGCCGCCGCCTGGACGCGGAGTTCGCCCGCGACCGCGACCGTCCCGTGGGCGAGGAGCCGCTGCACGCCCCGGCGCGCGGAGGCGCCCCGGCGCGAGGCGTCCATGCGGAAGATGCGCTGCGCCCGCTCGCCGGTGATCGGCTCGGTGCCGAAGCCCTCGGCCTCCCGGGGGTCCGGGTGGTACATGCCTTCGAGGAGCTCGGGCGCGTACGGGTTGAGCAGGCCGGGCGTGAGGATGCCCGGCCACTCGCGGACCCTCGCCTCGGGGCGGACGGCGGCCAGGTCCTCGTACGGGCCGACGGCCGCGACGAGGCCGCCGTCGACGAGGACGGCGGTCTCGGGGGTCGCCTCGGCGACGTGGATCGTCAGCACCTGTGTCTCGTCCGCTCAGTTCGCGTCGAGGAGCTTCAGCTCCGGGTGGGCCGTGCCGCCCTCGATCGCGACGGACGAGATGTGGGAGACCACCCGGTCGTCGACCGGGTCGTTCGCCGGGTCGTCGTGGACGACGAGGTGCTCGTACGTCGTGGCGCGCTGCGCCGGGACGCGGCCCGCCTTGCGGATCAGGTCGATGATCTCCAGGCGGTTCGAGCGGTGCTTGGCACCGGCCGAGGAGACGACGTTCTCCTCCAGCATGATCGAGCCGAGGTCGTCGGCGCCGTAGTGCAGCGACAGCTGGCCGACCTCCTTGCCCGTCGTCAGCCACGAGCCCTGGATGTGGGCCACGTTGTCGAGGAAGAGGCGCGCGATGGCGATCATGCGCAGGTACTCGAAGAGCGTCGCCTGCGTCCGGCCCTTGAGGTGGTTGTTCTCGGGCTGGTACGTGTACGGGATGAAGGCCCGGAAGCCGCCCGTCCGGTCCTGCACGTCACGGATCATCCGCAGGTGTTCGATCCGCTCGGCGTTCGTCTCGCCGGTGCCCATCAGCATCGTGGAGGTCGACTCGACGCCCAGCTTGTGGGCGATCTCCATGATCTCCAGCCAGCGCTCGCCCGACTCCTTCAGGGGCGCGATGGCCTTGCGGGGGCGCTCGGGGAGGAGCTCCGCGCCCGCACCGGCGAAGGAGTCGAGGCCGGCCGCGTGGATGCGGGTGACGGCCTCCTCCACGGAGACCTTCGAGATGCGGGCCATGTGCTCGACCTCGGACGCGCCGAGGGAGTGGATGACCAGCTGCGGGTACGCCTTCTTGATCGCGGCGAAGTGCTCTTCGTAGTACTCGACGCCGAAGTCGGGGTGGTGGCCGCCCTGGAACATGATCTGGGTGCCGCCGAGCTCGACCGTCTCCGCGCAGCGGCGCAGGATGTCGTCGAGGTCGCGGGTCCAGCCCTTCTTCGTGTCCTTCGGCGCGGCGTAGAAGGCGCAGAACTTGCACGCCGTCACGCAGACGTTCGTGTAGTTGATGTTCCGCTCGATGATGTACGTCGCGATGTGCTCGGTTCCCGCGTACCGGCGGCGGCGCACCGCGTCGGCGGCGGCGCCCAGCGCGTGGAGGGGGGCCGAGCGGTAGAGGTCGAGCGCCTCCTCCGGGGTGATCCGGCCGCCGGCTGCTGCGCGGTCGAGAACGGACTGCAGATCGGCCTTCTCGGTCACCGGATGCGTCCCTTTCGGAGGGGTTCTGAACGACCGAACCAGCGTACGCCAGCGGCTGTCGCCGCTTCAGCGGGGTGCCGGTCGGACGGTCGGAGGAATCGTGAATGGCGGATGAATGGCGTGCGGGTGACACGTGAGCGGTGCATGAGCGGCACATGAGCGGTGTGCGAATTGCGCCGGGCATTACCGCCGCGCGCCGGATCGCGGCCCTTATCGGGCGCAATTCGGCGCACGGTCGGCGTACCGCCTCCTAATGCGCGGCCGGGCTCCCCAGGAGTTCCACCGCGACATCGGCGGGGAATCCCGTGGTCGGTCCCGTGCGGCGGGCGAACTCGCGGACGCCGGCGAGCTGCTCGGGGCCGAACCGGAAGTCGAGCGTACGGAAGTACCGCTCCAGGAGTTCGGCGTCGAAGGTCTCCCAGCGGGCCGCCTGCTCCGCCACCTTGGCGACCTCTTCGAGGGAGAGGTCGCGGGAGGCCAGGAAGGCCTGGTGGACCTCGTGGACGGTCTCCGGCTCGCGCGCCAGGTAGTCCTTGCGGGCCGCCCACACGGCGAAGACGAACGGCAGGCCCGTCCACTCCTTCCACATGAGGCCCAGGTCGTGGACCTGGAGTCCGAGGCGGGGCGCGTCGTGGAGGGAGGCGCGGAGGGCCGCGTCGCCGATGAGGACCGCCGCGTCCGCCTCCTGCATCATCAGCCCGAGGTCGGGCGGGCAGGTGTAGTAGTCCGGCGCGACCCCGTACCGCTCGGAGAGCAGCAGCTGGGCGAGGCGGACGGAGGTGCGGGAGGTGGAGCCGAGGGCGACACGGGCGCCGTCCAGGTCCTCCAGGGGGCGCTGCGAGACGATCACGCAGGACATGACGGGTCCGTCGCAGCCGACGGCGATGTCGGGCAGGGCGACCAGGTCGTCCGCGTTGCGGAGGTACTCGACGAGGGTGATGGGGCCGATGTCGAGGCCGCCGCGCACGAGGCGCTCGCTGAGCTTCTCCGGGGTGTCCTTCGTGAGCTCCAGGTCGAGCAGCGTTCCCGTTCTCGCCAGGCCCCAGTAGAGGGGGAGGCAGTTCAGGAACTGGATGTGTCCGACGCGGGGCCGGTTGCGCTGGTGGTCGTCGGTTGCATTGTCCACATCGCGAGGCTAGACCCGTCTCGTACGGCGGGCATCGCCGGGGCGCGCGGGAGGGGGGCCCGGGCCTTGTTCGAGCGTCTGAACGTCAGCGCTGAACCGCAGATCAAACCTGTGGGTGACGTGATCTTTCCCTCTACCGCCCGTCGCACCCTGCGTGCTAGGCTCGACGCAAGTTGCAGTTTGGTTTCCCTTGCAGTACAGAGCCTGCGGAGCATGTGACCCGCAGGCTTTTGTAGTTTTCAGACTTGTTTGCAGGTTCTGGAGCAGGGCGACCCTTTGGCCCATAGGAGGGCTCATGGCTACCGGAACCGTGAAGTGGTTCAACGCTGAAAAGGGCTTCGGCTTCATCGCCCAGGACGGCGGCGGCCCGGATGTCTTCGTCCACTACTCCGCGATCAACGCGAACGGCTTCCGTTCGCTCGAGGAGAACCAGGTCGTGACCTTCGACGTCACGCAGGGCCCGAAGGGCCCGCAGGCGGAGAACGTCACCCCGGCCTAGTTTGCCCGGGTCGACGGACACGCTCGACTAGTGCAGTACCCAAGGAGCCCCGCTCCGTGCTTCGGCACGAGCGGGGCTCCTGCCCTTTTCCGGGCCAGGTCGGGTCGGGTCAGGCCGGGTCGGGGCGTCTCGGGTCAGCAGTTCGGGATGACCGTGCCGTTGTTGTCGCGGGCCTCGTCGTTGCCCCAGCGGGACAGGTAGTAGGCGGAGACGTACGCCCCGGAGCCGTTCTTGCCGGAGTAGACGCTGTCGAGGTCGGTCCGCAGCCACCAGTGGTTGTAGTTGCCGGAGGCGTCCCTGATCTCCTGGCCCCAGACCTTGCAGTAGACGTAGTTCGTGCCCGCGTACAGCACGCCCTGGGCGTCGTTGGTGTTCGGCTGGGCGTAGCCGGTGGCGTTGGCGAAGGTGTCGACCCAGTACTTCCCGCCTCCGCCGCCCGAGCAGCCGTTGTCGCTGGTCAGGTACTTGGAGCCGTACGAGCCGGGGTAGGGCGCGAGGGAGGCGCCGTTGATGACGATGGTCTGGCCGACGCCGTTGTAGAGCTGCTCGTAGTGGATGTGGGCGCCCGAGCTGTTGCCGGTCGTGCCGGTGGTGCCGATCTGCTGGCCCTGCGAGACGGCGGCGCCGTGGGCGACGGAGTAGGCGTTGAGGTGGAAGTAGTACGTCTTCCAGCCGCCGCCGTGGTCGACCACGACGTAGTTGCCCGCGCCGGTCGGCTGGGAGTACCGGTAGGCGGTGCCGGAGGCCGAGGCGAGGACCGGGGTGCCGGCGGTGGCGCCGCCGTCGGCGCGGACGAAGTCGAGGGCCTGGCGGACCTCGGCGGAGTGGTGGCTGTAGGTCCACTTCTGGCCGCAGGGGAAGGGCGCCTTGAAGAGCGGCGCCGCCTGGGCGGGGGTGGCGGTCGCGAGGGCGCCGAGCAGGCCCGCGAGGAGTGCGAGCACGGCGGCGATACCGGTGCGGCGGGTGGGGCCGGTTCGTCGGGTGAGGCCTGTTCGTCGGGTGAGGCCTGTTCGTCGGGCGGGGCCGGTGGGGCGGTGACGCATGCGTCCTCCAGGAGCTGGTGAGCCGGTGGGAACGGGGTCGACGCGCGTTGTACGGCGTACGAGGTCAGTCGTACGGTGTACGAGGGCACTCAGCGTGCCGGAAGACCACCCGCCGCGACAGCCCGCGAGCACCACACTCATTCCGCCCCGACTACGTAGGCTGGACACATGACCGAACGGAAACCCCCCGGCGTCAGCTTCGAGTCATTCGTCGACAAGCAGATCCGCGAGGCGGCCGAGCGCGGCGACTTCCGCAGCCTGCCCGGCTTCGGGAAGCCCCTGGCCGACGACTCCGCCCCGTACGACGAACTGTGGTGGATCAAGGGCAAGATGCACCGCGAGGGCGCCGCCGTCCTGCCGCCCTCGCTCGCCCTCCGGAAGGCCGCCGAGGACGCGGAGGCGGAGATCGCCGCGGCCGTGTCGGAGTCCCGGGTGCGGCGGATCCTCGGTGAGATCAACACCCGGATCGCCGAGGCCCTGGCCCGCCCGCCGGCCGGTCCCCCGCTCGGTCTCGGCCTCTTCGACGTCGAGGAGACCGTCACCCGCTGGAAGAAGGACAGGGGACTGACGTGAACAGCGCCGGACTTCTCACCGACGCCTTCGGGCGGATCCGCGAGGTCGTCCACGAGGCCGTCGAGGGACTGACCGACGACGAGCTGGCCGTACGGATCGATCCGGACGCCAACTCGATCGCCTGGCTCGTCTGGCACCTCACCCGCATCCAGGACGACCACCTCGCCGACGCCTTCGACACCGAGCAGGTGTGGACGGCGGACGGCTGGCGCGACCGCTTCGGCCTCCCCTTCCCCGCCGCCGCGACCGGCTACGGCCAGTCCCGCGCCCAGGTGGACGAGGTCCGCGCCTCCGCCGAGCTCCTCCTCGGCTACCACGACGCCGTCCACGCCCGTACGGCGGAACTCGTCGCCCCGGTCACCGACGCGGACCTGGACCGGGTCGTCGACACCTCCTGGGACCCGCCGGTGACCCTCGGCGTGCGCCTGGTCTCCGTCATCGCGGACGACCTCCAGCACGCGGGACAGGCGGCCTACGTCCGGGGGCTGCTTCCCTGATCCCCGGTGCCTCCGCGTACCCGGGCGGCCGTGTCGCGGAGCCAGTGGGCGCTCCGCTTCGGCGTGCGCTTCCGGGTGGCGTAGTCGACGCGGACGAGACCGAAGCGCTGGGCGTAGCCGTAGGCCCACTCGAAGTTGTCGAGGAGCGACCAGGCGAGGTAGCCGCGGACGTCGGCGCCGTGCTCGCGGGCGCGGGCGACGGCGGCGAGGTGGGCGGAGAGGTAGGCGGTGCGCTCGCGGTCGTCGACGAAGCCGTCCTCGTCGGGGTGGTCCTCGTAGGCGGCACCGTTCTCCGTGATGACCATCGGGGTGCCGGGGTAGTCGCGGGCGACGCGGAGCAGCAGGGCGGTGAGGTCGTGGGGCATGACCTCCCAGCCGAGGCCGGTGACGGGCAGTCCGCCGTGCGGGAGGCCGCGGGTGACGGGGAGGCCGCGGGCGTCGGTGGTGGCGCCGTCGGGGCCGGTGCCGGAGGACTTCATGGAGCGGTAGTAGTTGACGCCGAGGGTGTCGATCGGGGTGGCGATGGCGGCCAGGTCGCCGTCGTGGACGGGGATCTCGACGCCCTGCGCGGCGAGGTCGGCGATCAGGTCCTCGGGGTAGGCGCCGCGCAGGATCGGGTCGAGGTAGAAGCGGAAGCCGAAGGCGTCGGCGCGGCGGGCGGCCTCCCGGTCGGCGGGGCTGTCGGTGGCCGGCGCGCTGGTGCCGAGGAGGTGGGTCACGGCCAGGTCGATCGGGCGGCGGGCGGCGGCGCGCAGCCGCAGCGCGGCGAGGCCGTGGGCGAGGTGCAGGTGGTGCACGGCGGCGACGCCGTCGGCGAGGGAGCGCCCGCCGGGGGCGTGGACGCCCTCGACGTGTCCGAGGACCGCCGAGCAGAAGGGCTCGTTGAGGGTGGTCCAGTGGGTGACGCGGTCGCCGAGCCGGTCGTGGACGAGTGCGGCGTAGTCGGCGAAGCGGTGGGCGGTGTCGCGGGCGGGCCAGCCGCCGGCGTCCTGGAGCTCCTGGGGCAGGTCCCAGTGGTAGAGCGTCAGCCAGGGGGTGACGTCCCGGGCGAGGAGTTCGTCGACGAGCCGGTCGTAGAAGGCGAGGCCCTTCGGGTTGCCGGGTCCGCGGCCGCCGGGCTGGACGCGCGGCCAGGAGACGGAGAAGCGGTACGTGTCGAGGCCGAGCTCCGCCACGAGGGCGACGTCCTCGGGCATCCGGTGGTAGTGGTCGCAGGCGGTGTCCCCGGTGTCGCCGCCCGCCACCGCCCCGGGCACGCGGCAGAACGTGTCCCAGATGGAGGGGGTGCGGCCGTCCTCGGCGGTGGCGCCCTCGATCTGGAAGGCGGAGGTGGCGGCGCCGATCCGGAAGCCGGGCGGGAGGCGGTCGATGAGGGCGTCGTCGTCGGGGAAGCGGTCGTGGGCGGGCGTGTCGGCGGCGGACATGGCGGAGGGCTCCCGGGGGACGGTCGTACGGGGCGGGCCGGACGGGCGTCCGGGCCGCCCCGTACGGGGTGGGCGGGGTCAGGGCAGGATGTGGTCGTCGTTCAGGACCTGGCCCCGCTCGGGCCGGTACAGGTCGAAGCCGCGCGTGTCGCACTGCAGGCCGCCGTTGATGCAGTGGTCGACGAGGGCCTTGAGGGTGCGCTCCTCCCACGCGTTGAAGAAGTCGTAGTGGAAGGAGTAGCCGCGGCCGCTGGCGAGGCGGACCTGGCTCATGTCGCCGTTGACCGGCCACGCCATCTTGAACTCGATCATCGGCAGGGCGACCGGGTGGGAGGCCGGGCACATGTTGTCGTTGGTGCCGGGCTTCACGACGGGGTAGGCCATGTGGCTCTTGTGGTCGGGGGTGTCGAGGTGCAGGCCGTTCCAGCAGCTGGGGGCCTGCATGCGCAAGTTGAGCTGCACGTCGGGCCGGCTGGGACAGCTCGCGGGGAAGTCGGTGTTGAAGAAGCTGTCACCGCACTCCCAGCCCTCGACGAAGCCCTTGTGGGCGCGGAACTCCTGCTCGGTCTGGGTCGGGCTGCCGACGACGAACCGCAGTCCCTTGGGGAAGGGCCGCACGCTCCGGTAGTCGGTGACGCCCGCCTTGTAGTAGATGACCTGCGGTCCCACGGGCAGGATCTTCTGGTCGCCCTTGTAGAGCGAGGGCATCCAGTACGCGGAGGCGTCCGCGGGCGCCTTGCAGGTCGTGGCACCCCCGTAGAGGGAGGCGGTGACGCTGGCGGCGTTGGTGGAGGTGTTGCCCATGAACGTGTGGTCGTGGGACTTGCCGAACTGGCCGGGGTAGACGATCGGGTCGTCGCCCGCGGTGTGGCTGACGGCGCAGCCGGCCTGGAACTCGTGGTGGTAGGCCGGCGGCGGGACCGCCGTGGACGGGGTGACGCCGGTGACGGGCGGGACGGCCGGGATGTATCCGTCCCCGTCGGCGTCGTCGCCCGACGCCATGGTGGAGGCGGCCATCTGGTGGCCGACGTGCTGGACGGCGGCGGGCCGGGTGGCGGTGTCGCGGTCCGTGGCCCGTGTCATCGTGCCGATGCCCAGGGCGCCGGCCACCAGGGCCGTACTGACGAGCAGTAACGAGAGCCGTCTCGGAGTGGATCTCATGGGGGTCTCCTCGGTGTCTCAGCCGTAGATGCCGAACTCGTGCAGCGAGTAGCCCCACCCGGTCCCCCGGGCCGTCAGCTGGAGCCTGACGTGGCGGGCGGTGGCGGGGGTCTCGACGGTGTCGACGTCGCCGTTGCCGGCGGTCTGGGTGTGGAGGGTGCGCCAGTTCTGCCCGTCGTCGGAGACCTGGACCTCGTACGCGCGGGCGTAGGCCGGGTCCCAGACGAGCTGGAGGCGCTGGAAGGAGCGGACCGCGCCCAGGTCGACCTGGATCCACTGGGGGTCGCTCCAGTCGCTGGCCCAGCGGGTGGTGAGGTTGCCGTCGGTGGCGTTGCCGGGCGGGCAGGGGCAGTCGCCGTACGACGCCTGGGAGGAGGAGGCGGTGGTGGGGCGGCCCAGGGCGAGGTTCGTGCCGGCGACGGGCGGGGCGACGACCTTCACGGACCTGGTCTCGATGCCGGCGTTGCCGCGGCCGTCCTCGGCCTGGACGTAGACCTTCCAGACGCCGAGCTTCTCGGGGGCGGTGACGGCGAGGGAGCCGTCGGCGTTGCGCCGGTACGGGGTCTCGATCAGGCGCTTGTCGCCGTTGACGTAGTTGCCGCTGAGGAAGACCTTGGTGGTGACGGGGTCGCCGTCGGGGTCGCGGACGTCGGCGCGGACGGTGAACTCGCCGCCGGCCGGGGCGGATCCGGACGGGGTGACGGTCATGTTCGTGATGACGGGCGGGGTGTTGTCGCCCGCGGTGCTGCCCGTGTACGCCTTCTTGAGGGCGTAGTACGAGAGCCGCTTGAGGCCGTCGGGCAGGAGGTTGAACCAGACGCCGCCGAAGTCGTGCTCGGTGCCGTAGTGGAAGACGGTGGCGCCCAGGGCGACGCCCTGGTGGCCGGTGACGCAGTTCCAGGCGCGGGTGTAGCCCTCGGCCTTCTGGACGTCGGTGGGCTCCTCGGCGACGCCGTTGGCGTCCTTCGGGGTCTCCCACTCGCCCGCCGGGCCGGTCTCGGTGATGAGGTACGGCTTGGTGTAGCCGCCCTGCTCCCAGTCCTCGCGGACGCCGCACATGTCGCCGTAGGCGTTCATCGAGTACAGGTCGAGGTCGGGGGCGTTGCGCTTGTAGTACGGCCAGGCGCCGGTCCAGGCGTCGGTGGAGGTCACCGGGTGGTCCGGGTCGATCGAGTGGATCTTCTTGGCGACGTCGTTGACGAAGGTCGTGTAGGCGTTGCGCTGGGCTTCGAGCGCGGTGCCGGAGTAGCAGTTCTGGAGGCCGAGGACGGACTCGTTGCCGACGTTCCACATCAGGGTGGCGGGGTGGGACTTGTAGGTCTCGACCCACTTCGCGAACTCGCCGAGCATGGTCGTCTTGTACGCGGTGTCGGTGACGTAGTCGACGCAGCCGCCGGAGCCGGGGCCGCCGCCGGGCTGGAGCCAGAAACCGTTCATGACGCGGATGCCCTGGGCGGCGGCCGCGTCCAGGAGCGGCTTGCTGCCGCCGTCGGTGCCCCAGGTGCGGACGGTGTTGACGCCGAGGGACTTCACGTCGGGCATGTAGCGGGCCGCGTCGGCCATGGCCGGACCCCAGGTGACGCCCTTGACGGTGTACGGCTGTCCGCCGACGGTCAGCCGCCAGTTGCCCTGGGTGCCGGTGACGCGGACGGCGCCGCCGGTCTGGGGCGGGGTGCCGCCCTCCTCCCCGTACACCTTGAACTCCCAGAGGGAGAGGCCGTATCCGCCGGAGCGGGTGACGCCCTGGAGGCGGACGTGGCGGCCGGTGCCGGTGACGGCGATCTCGTCGGTGCCGCCGTCGGAGCCGGTCACGGACTTCACGGTCCGCCAGTCGGTGCCGTTGTCGGAGAGCTGGATGTCGTACGCGGTCGCGTGGGCGGTCTCCCAGCTGAGGACGATCCGGCTGACGGTGGCGGTGCGGCCGAGGTCGACCTGGAGCCACTGGCCGTCGGTCCACTGGCTGGCCCAGCGGGTGCCGGGGTCGCCGTCGACGGCGGCGGAGGCGGGGAAGCCGGCGCCCTCGACGCTGGAGGCGGTGGCCGTCCTGCCCTGGGAGAGCAGGGTCTCGGCGGCGGAGGCGGGGGCGACGGCGAGGGCCGTCAGGGAGCCGGCGAGCAGCGCGCCGAGGGAGAGGAGTGAGAAGGCGGTACGGGGGACCGCGCTGACGGACGGAGGCATGGGGGGACCTTCCGGGGCGAGGTGGGGCCTTCCGGGCGGCGGGGCGGGACGGAACGCCGCCCGGAAGGAGTGGGTGGGGGGAGTGCGGGGACTTCAGGCCGTCACGGGAAGCTGACGACGGTGGAGGGGACGGTCGCGGTGCCCTCGGTGGGGGCGCCGGTGTCGTTGATGACGTGGTTGAACTGGCCGTTTCCGCCGAGCGAGACGGTCAGCAGGCTGTGGAACCTCACGCCGGGCTTCACGGGGGCCTTGAAGCCGTGGTCCTGCCGGATGGTGGGGTCGACGTTGTAGTAGCAGTAGCTGCCGAGGCCCCAGCCCTCGTGGGTGTTCACCGAGTCGTCGACGCGGTAGGCGGCGTAGCCCTTGGTGGTGCCGTTCTGGATGGCGGCCTGGTTGGGGGCGTCGTACGCCTTCTCGTTCTGGAAGAAGATCGTCCGGCCGCGCTCGCCGTACCACTCGACGTCGTACTTGTTGAAGTGCTCGACGAAGAGGCCGGTGGCCAGGACGTCGTCGCCGTTGACGCGGACGCCGTAGTCGGCACGGTTGGTCTCCCAGCCGACGCCCTCGCCGTGGTCGGCGCGCCAGACCCAGGTGTGGTCGACGATGACGTCGTCGCTGTTGACGGCCATGCTGGTGGTCGCCTTGCCGGGGCCGGCGCCGCCGATGCGGATGTAGACGTCCTGGACGGTCGTCGGGTTGGCGGCGTGGTCGGCGGCGGCGTTCTGCGGGCCGATCTCCAGGAGGACCGGGGAGTTGACCGGTCCGGCGTCGACGAGGAAGCCCGCGAGGCGGACGCCGTCGACGTCGGCGACCTTCATCGCGGCGACGCCGTTGTCCGGGATGATCGTCGCGAGGCCGAGGCCGAGCACGATCGTGCCCGCGCGGTTGATCTCGATCGGCCGGTCGACGTGGTAGACGCCGGGCGTGAAGAGCAGGTGCAGGCCCTGCTGGACGGCCTGGTTCATGGTCGCGGCCGTGGTGCCGGGCTTGACGACGTAGAACTGGGTGAGCGGGATCTTGTCGCCCTGCGGGGTGCCGTTCGCCCAGGTGGTGCCGCGGGCGTTGGTCCGCTTGGCCGGGGAGAAGACCTTGTACTGGTTGTCCTCCCAGATCAGGTACGGCTTCTCGCGGGAGACCGGGGTGGTGTCCAGGGTCGTGTAGCGGGGCTCGGGGAAGGCGGTCGGGGGCGCGCCCTCGGTGCCGGAGAAGACCTGGTTCCAGACGCTGTTGCTCCAGCCGCCGATCGAGCTGTCGCGGGTGTACCACTGCTGCTGCGAGTAGTTCCCGACCTGGCCGTCGATCTTCGAGTCGGCGATGTAGCCGCCGGAGGCCCAGCCGTAGCCGTTGGGGGCGAGGTTGAGGCTGCCCTTGACGTGCATGCGGCGGAACGAGGAGGCCTGGGAGACGGCCCAGCGGTCGGTGCCGCTGACCGGGTTGAGGGCGAGGCCCTCGGCGCCGCGCCAGAAGTTCTGGGTGGCGTTGCCGTTGAACCAGCCGGCGTCGACGGTCACGTCACCGTTGATGGTGGTGTCGTCGGGGCGGACGCCGAGGCCCGCGATCTGGGTGTAGAAGCCGAGCTGGGCGTTGAGGCCGTTGTACGTGCCGGGCTTGAGCAGGAAGGCGTGGCGGCCGGCCCCGAACTGGGCCGACTCCTGCTCCTGGAAGACGGCGTCCAGCTTGGTCTGGAGGCCGGGCGTGGACGGGTCGAAGACGTGCACGTCGGGGCCGAGGTCGCCGCCGCCGGGCAGCGTCGGGCCGGTGCCGTCGGTGGAGCCGTACACCTGGAACTCCCAGAGGGAGTAGCCGTATCCGGTGCCCCGGGTGAGGCCGTTGACGCGGACGTAGCGGCCGGAGCCGGAGAGGGCCACGTCGTCGGTGCCGCCGTCGCCCGCGGAAACGGTGGTGACGGTGCGCCAGTCGGTGCCGTTGTCGGACGCCTGGATCGCGTAGCTCTTGCCGTAGGCCGCCTCCCAGGTGAGGACGGCCCTGCTGAGCTGCCGGACGGCGCCGAGGTCGACCTGGAGCCACTGGGCGTCGGTCCACTGGCTGGCCCAGCGGGTGCCGAAGTCGCCGTCGACGGCGGCGGAGGCGGAGAAGACCGCGCCCTCGACGCTGGAGGCGGTGGCCGGCTTGCCCTGGGAGAGCAGGGTGTCGGCGGCCTGGGCCGAGGTGGTGGGGACCACCGCGAGGAGGGTGCCGGCCAGGGAGGCGACGAGGGCGCCGACCGTGGAGCGGCGGAGGGGGGAGGGCATGGGTCTCCTCTTCGGGAAACGTGACGGACACACGGGAGAGCGCTCTCCCGAAACCTTGCACGGGGCCGGAGTTGACGGTCAAGCCGTATGACACGACTTTTCTTTCGGCTTGCATTAAGCACGTACATCCACCGGACACGCCTCACCGATAAAGTGCGTGAGTGGGGAATCGAGGACCGACCCTTGAGGACGTCGCACGCGAGGCGGGGGTGTCGCGCGCGACGGTGTCCCGCGTCGTCAACGGCGTGCGGAACGTGGCCCCGGAGATCCAGGAGGCCGTCCGCGCGGCCGTCGACCGCACCGGATACGCCCCCAACCAGGCCGCCCGCTCCCTGGTCACCCGGCGCACCGGCGCCGTCGCCCTGGTCCTCTCCGCGACCGGCGGCTCCTTCACCGCCCGCCTCTTCTCCGACCCCTTCTTCGGGCGCGTCGTCGACGGCGTGCTCCCGGTGCTGCGCGAGCGCGCCGTCCAACCGGTGCTGCTCGTCGCCGAGTCCGAGCAGGCCCGCACCCAGCTCGTCGCCTACCTGCGGCGCGGCGGCGCCGACGGGGCCCTCGTCGTGCCGCTCGACGAGGAGGACCCGCTGCCCGGGGCGCTGGTCGCCGCCGGGCTGCCCACGGTGCTCTTCGGGCGCCCGCCCGCCGGGCTCCGCTGCGGCTGGGTGGACCTGGACAACGGCGCGGGCGCCCGGCTCGCGGCCGAGCACCTGTGGGCCGCCGGGCGGCGGCGGCCGGCGGCCATCGCCGCGCCGCCGTCGGCGCCCACCGCGCGCGAAAGGCTCGACGGCTTCACGGCCGCCCTCGCCGCGCGCGGCGTGACCGGCGTCCCGGTCGAACGGGGCCGCTTCACCGAGGAGAGCGGCCGGGACGCGATGGCCAGGATCCTCGACCGGCACCCGGACGTGGACGCGGTCTTCGCCGCCAACGACCTGATGGCGCGCGGCGCTTGCCGTCTCCTCGCGGAGCGGGGCGTCGCCGTGCCGGAGACCGTCGCCGTGGTCGGGTTCGACGACTCGGCGGCGGCCCGGGACGCCGCTCCCCCGCTGACCACCGTGCGCCAGCCGGTGGAGGAGATGGCGGCGGCGATGACGGAACTGCTGCTCGAACGGCTGGACCGGCGGGACCGGCCGGACGCGGGCGCACCGGGGACCGGTTCGAAGGTCTTCGAACCGGTCCTGGTGGTAAGGGAGTCGGCCTGATCAGCCGCTGGTCTCCCGGTGGGCTCGGATGATCTCGGCGTACCGGCGGCCGCTGCTCTTCACGGTCCGCCGCTGCGTCGCGTAGTCGACGTGGACGAGCCCGAAGCGCTTGTCGTACCCGTAGGCCCACTCGAAGTTGTCCAGGAGCGACCAGGCGTAGTAGCCGGCGAGCGGGGCGCCCTTGCGGACGGCACTCGCGCAGGCGGCGAGGTGCTGCTCCAGGTAGCGGGTCCGGTCGGGGTCGTGGACGGCGCCCTCGGGTCCGACCGTGTCGGGGAAGGCGGAGCCGTTCTCGGTGACGTACAGCTCGCGGACGCCGTACTCCTCGGTGAGCCGGATCAGCAGGCTCTCCAGGCCCGCCGCCTCGATCTGCCAGTCCATGCCGGTGCGGGGCACCTCGGGCAGCCGGACCTCGCGGGCGTGCGGGACGGGGCCCTCGGGGTCGTCGGCGACGGTGACCGGGAAGTAGTAGTTGAGTCCGTGCCAGTCCAGGGGGGCGGCGATGGTCTCCAGGTCGCCGGGCCGCTCGGGGAGTTCGGCCCCGTACGACCCGTACAGCTCGCGCACGTCGGCGGGGAAGCCGCGGCCGTACACCGGGTCGAGGAACCACCGGTTGGTGTGCCCGTCCATGCGGCGGGCGGCGGCGACGTCCTCGGGGCGGCTGGAGGCCGGCTCGACGGTGGAGTGGTTGGTCACCAGGCCGACGCGGGCGCCGGGGACGGCGGCGCGGATCGCGGCGGTGGTGAGGCCGTGCCCGAGGAGCAGGTGGTACGAGGCACGGACGGCGGCCGTCAGGTCGGTGAGGCCCGGGGCCATCCGGCCCTCCAGGTGCCCGATCCAGGAGGAGCAGAGCGGCTCGTTGAGGGTGGCCCAGGTGGTGACGCGGTCGCCGAGGCGGCCGGCGACGACGGAGGCGTACGCGGCGAGGTGCTCGGCGGTCTCGCGGGAGGTCCAGCCGCCCCGGTCCTGGAGGGCCTGCGGCAGGTCCCAGTGGTAGAGGGTGACGGAGGGGGTGATGCCGGCGTCGAGGAGGCCGTCGACGAGCCGGTCGTAGAAATCGAGTCCGGCGGCGTTGACGGGGCCGTCGCCACCGGGGACGACGCGGGGCCAGGCGATCGACATCCGGTAGGTGTCGGTGCCGAGCTCCTTCATGAGGGCGACGTCCTCGGGCCACCGGTGGTAGTGGTCGCAGGCCGTGTCCCCGGTGTCGCCGTTGTCGACCGCGCCGGGGACGCGGGAGAAGGTGTCCCAGATGGAGGGGGCGCGGCCGTCCGCGCCGACGGCGCCCTCGATCTGGTAGGCGGAGGTCGCCGTGCCCCAGGCGAAGGAGGGCGGGAAGGCCGCCAGGTCGATCGGGGTGGCGGTGGGCTCGGACACGGGGTGCCTTTCTGCGGTACGAGGGGTACGGGGCGTACGGAGCGGGGTGGCGGTCACTTGACGGCACCCGCGGTGAGCCCGGCGACGAGGTAGCGCTGGAGCAGGAGGAACCCGACGACGACGGGGACGCTCACCACGAGGGAGGCCGCCATCACCTGGTTCCAGTAGACGTCGTTCAGGGTGGCGTAGCCCTGGAGTCCGACGGCGAGCGTGCGGGTGCTGTCGGTGGTCATGACGGAGGCGAAGAGGACCTCGCCCCAGGCCGTCATGAAGGCGTAGATCGCGACGGCGACGATGCCGGGCCGGGCGGCGGGCACGATCACCCGGAACAGCGCCGTGACCGGGCCGCAGCCGTCGACCTTCGCCGCCTCGTCCAGCTCGCGCGGGATCGAGTCGAAGTACCCGGTGAGCATCCAGATGGAGAACGGCAGCGAGAAGGTCAGATAGGTGAGGATCAGGCCCTCGCGGGAGCCGAAGAGTGCGATGCCGGTGGCGTTGCCGAGGTTGACGTAGATGAGGAAGAGCGGCAGCAGGAAGAGGATGCCGGGGAACATCTGCGTCGACAGGACGGTGACGGTGAAGACCCGCTTGCCGCGGAAGGTGTAGCGGCTGACGGCGTACGCGGCGAAGACCGCGACGATCACCGAGAGGACCGTGGCGCCGCCCGCGACGACGATCGAGTTCACGAAGTAGTCGGCGAGCGGGACCGTCTCCCAGATGTCGAAGTACGGGGCGACGGTGAGCCCGGAGGGGATCCACTCGAACTTGCCGGACACGTCCTCCAGCGGCTTCAGGGAGCTGGAGACCATCACGTACACGGGCAGCAGGACGAAGCCGGTGAGGAGGGTGAGGACGATCCGCCGGGTCCAGAGGAAGGAGGCGGGCGGGGCCATCGGGGAGCGCCGGCGGACCGGGCTCCCGTGCCGGGCGTCAGACATCGGAGGCCTTCCTTCCGCGGCTGGTGAGCAGCAGGTAGACGCCCGTGACGAGGAGGAGGAAGAGCAGCAGGAGCACGGACATGGCCGAGCCGGTGCCGAAGTTCCAGGTCTGGAAGGACGACTGGTAGATGTGGAGCGAGATGAGGTCGGCGGCTTCCGGCGCCGCCTCGCCGAAGAGGACGAACGGCGTGTTGAAGTCGTTGAACGTCCAGAGGAAGAGGACGAGGACGAGGACCTGGTTGACGGGGCGCAGGGACGGCAGGGTGATGTGCCGGATCTGCTTCCACACGCCGGCCCCGTCGAGGGCGGCGGCCTCGTACATGTCCCGGGGGATGTTCTGGAGACCGGCCATGACGGTCAGGAAGGCGAAGGGCCAGCCCTTCCAGACGGAGACGGCGAGCAGGGCCCAGAAGCTGTTGTCCCCGATGAGCCAGAAGGCGGGGCTGTCGCCGATGCCGAGCTGGTCGTGGAGGACGTGGTTGATGACCCCGTTGTCGCGCTGGAACATGAACGCCCAGGTGATGACGGCGGCGTAGACGGGCAGCGCGTACGGGACGAGGAAGAGGGTGCGCAGGACGCCCCGGCCCCGGAAGTTCTCCTGGAGGAGGACCGCGGCGGCCGTGCCGAGGAGCCAGCACAGGCCCACCGAGAGCACGGTGAACTGGCAGGTGGTCAGGAAGGACTTCAGCAGGGACTGGCCGACGGCCGCGTCGAAGTCGAGCGAGACCGTGAAGTTGTCGAGTCCCGACCAGGGGGCGGCCGCCCAGTCCCGGATGTAGAACTGGGTGAGCTCCTTGAAGCTCATGGCGATGCCCATGAGCATCGGCACGAGGTGGACGAGGAGTTCGAGGAGCAGGGCGGGCAGGAGCAGGACGTAGGGCAGTGCGAGGCGGCGGCGGTGCCCGGAGCGGCGTGCGGTGCGGCGCTTGGCGCGCGCCCCTCCGGGTGTGGCCCCCCGCACCGCCGGCTCCCGCTCGGGGGTGACGGCGGTCTGGGTCATGGGGCGGATGCCTACTTCTTCGTCATGGTGCGGGTGCCTACTTCTTCGCCATCTGCTGCTGGGCCTTGTCGAGCTTGGCCTTCACGGACTCGGTGGTGACGGGCCGGCCGGCGGCGGCGTCGGCGAACAGCTCCTTGACGGCGGTGCCGACGACGGTCTCGAACTGGGACTCCGCCGGGACCTGCGGGAGGGCGGCGGCGCTGGTGGAGAGGGTGTCGCGGATGACGGCGAGGGAGGGCCCGGAGAAGGCCGCGTCCTTCTGCGCGGTCTTGACCGGCGGCACGGAGCCGTAGGTCTTGTTGAGGTCGACCTGCTGCTCGTCGCTGGTCATGTACTTCACGAACTTCAGGGCGCCGTCGAGGTTCTTGGTGTTCTTGAAGACGGCCATGTTGATGCCCGCGACCATGGAGTTGACGGCGGTGCCGGTGCCCGGCTTGCCGGAGGGCACGGGGGCGGGGACGACGCCCCACTCGTCCTCGGACATGCCCTGGGAGGCGAAGGTCTGGGACGGGGTCTGCCAGAGGACCATGCCGGTCCGGTCCTTGGCGAAGTCGCTGAGCGACTGGTTCTGGGCGTACTCGGCGTTGCCCGGGGCGACGATCTTGTCGGCGGCCATGAGGTCGACGTACTGCTTGACGGCGGCGACGGCGCCGTCGGAGGTGAAGTCGGGCTTGCCGTCGGAGGTGAAGAAGTCGGCGCCGTGCTGCTTGGCGAGGACGAAGACCTGGTGGATGTTGTTGGAGAGGTTGGAGCCCTCGACGCCGATGCCGGACTTGCCGTTCTTGCTGAGCTTCTTGCCGGCGGCGACGACCTCGTCCCAGGTCGTCGGCGGCTTGGCTATGCCGGCGTCCTTGAACATCTGCTTGTTGTAGTAGAGGGCGTAGGCCATGGAGTAAAGCGGGACGGCGGCCGGGTCCTGCCCGGGGGCGCCGGTGGAGCCGAGGGCCGAGTCGACGAAGCGGTCCTTCCCGCCGATCGCCTCGAAGTTCTTCGCGTCCCAGGGGAGCAGGGCGCCGGTGGCCTGGAGGGAGGCGCTCCAGGTGTTGCCGATGTTGAGGACGTCGGGGCCCTGGCCCGAGGTGGTGGCGGTGAGGATCCGGTTGAGGAGGTCGGACCACGGGATCACCTCCAGCTTGACCTTGACGCCGGTCTGGCGCTCGAACTCGTCCAGTTCCGGCTGGAGGACGTTCTTGTCGACCTCCAGGCTGGAGCCCTGGTTCGTCGCCCAGTACGTCAGGGTCTTCTTCGCCTGGCCGCCGTCGTCCCCTCCACCGCCACAGGCGGTCGCGGTGAGAGCGAGGGAGAGGGTGACGGCACCCGTGACGGCGGCTCTGATTCTGCGCATGGCTCCTGGTCCCTTTCAGGGAAGGCGGGAGTACCGACAAGGGGAGCGCCCGGACCGCTCTCCGCCGCATCGGCTTAATTTAGGATGTGAGTTAAACCCCATGAGAAAGTCGCGTCAAGGCTTCGCGCCCAGGCTTTCGTGCGGGTATGTTGCAGCCGACGACTACGACGGACGGGGACGAGAGTGCACGCGAAGAGTGGCCGCACAGTGCGCGACCTGCGGCGCGAGAACCGGACGGCGGTGCTGCGGAGGCTCTACTTCGACGGTCCGATGAGCCGCCTGAAACTGGGCCCCGCGACCGGGCTCAGCTCCGGATCCATCAGCAACGTCGTCTCCGAACTGGTCACCGAGGGCCTCGTCGAGGAGGCCGGCAGCGTCGACTCGGCCGGCGGCCGCCCCCGCACCCTGCTGAGGATCGCCCCCGCCAGCGGCTGCATGATCGGCGTCGACATCGGCGAGACCCGCGTACGGATCGAGCTGTTCGACCTCGCACTCACCGAACTCGCCCGCACCGAACGCCCGTTGGCCACCTCAGGACCCCGCACCGATCGGTACGAGGTCGGGGTCGTGGTCCGCCACCTGCGCGACGGCATCGCGGAGGTCCTGCGGACCGCCGGTGTCGACGCGGAGCGACTCCTCGGCGTCGGCGTCGGCGTCCCCGGCATCGTCGAGCACACCGCCGACGGCGGCGCCGTCGTCCACGGCCAGACCATCGGCTGGGACGCCGTCCCCCTCGAACGGCTCCTCCGCGAAGCCGTCGACCTGCCGCCGGAGGTCCCCTACCGGATCGAGAACGGCGCCAAGACCCTCGGCCAGGCCGAGATGTGGTTCGGCTCCGGCCGGGGCGCGGGCAGCGCCGTCGTCGTCCTCTTCGGCTCGGGCGTCGGCGCCTGCGTCGTGACCGACCCGCTGGGCCACGGGCGGGCCCTGGAGTGGGGCCACCTGACCGTACGCGTCCGGGGCCGGCGCTGCCGCTGCGGCGCCCAGGGCTGCCTGGAGGCGTACGCGGGCGCCGAGGCGCTCCTCGAACGGTGGCGCGAGGCGGGCGGCGAGCCGCCGGCCGGCGCCGACGAGGAGACCGCCCTCACCGCGATGCTCGCCGCCGCGTACCCCGCCGACGGCGCCCCCGACGCGGCGGCCCTCGCCGTCCTGGAGGAGACCGCCGAGTACCTCGGCGCGGGCATGGCCGACCTCATCAACCTCTTCCAGCCCGAGCGGATCCTCGTCGGCGGCTGGGCGGGCCTCCAGCTCGGCGCCCGCTTCCTCGCCGCCGTGTCCGACCACGCCCGCGCGTACGCGCTCCGCCACCCCGGCGACCGCACGGAGATCGCCCTCGGCACGCTCGGCCCGGAGGCGGTGACGGTCGGCGCGGGCCTCCTCCCGCTGGTCGACTTCTTCGCCCAGGGCGGGCGGCGCGCGGAACTGGCGCCGAGCATCCCGGCACCGGCTTGGCAGACGGCGCTGCGGGACCGGGCGACGACCTGACGTACTCGACGCGCCCGGCGCGATCGACGCGTGTTCCCGTACAACCTTTCGGTACCCGTGGGGGTCTTGGGGCTGGTGGTGCGACGACGAGCGTCGCCCCGCGTCCCCCGGGGGGAGCACTCTCTTGTCCCGCACGTCCCGTACGGCCCGTTCGTACCGCACGCCCCGCACGGCCCGTACGTCGCACTTCCGGCTGGCCGCCGCGCTCGCCGTCACCGCGTCGCTGTCCCTGACGGTGGGGTCGCTCGCCGCTGGGCCGGCGGGGGCGGTGACGGGGGCCGGCGTGGCGGCCTCGACGAGCGACACGGTCGCCGACGTCCCGCCGTTCCCGAAGGACGCGTACATCTGGGGCTCCGGTCCCGAGGGTTACGGCAGCAGGCAGTACACCGACAGCGACACCACCAGCATCCAGCGGTGGACGCGTCACCGTGACGGGGTCACGACCGTCCTCCCCGCCGGTACGTACGGCTACTCGGCCGAGACCGACATCGTGCCGCAGGTCCTCGGAGGCGGCCGGTACGCCATGCACGACATGAGCACGGGCACCGTCCTGGAGCTCGACCTCAACCCCCTCGGCGCGGGCTACACGATCGCCTCGTACGCGGGCGCGGACATCGTCGCGAGGAAGGTCAACGCGACCGGCGGCACCGATCTCCACGTCATCGGCAAGCGGGCGGGCGTCCTCTTCGACGATGCCGTGACCGGCTTCCCCGCCGACGCCGTGATCGGCGCGGTCTCTCCGCAGGGACCCGACATCATCGCCGTCCGGTACTCCGCCACCGTCAACGGTTCCCCGCAGAACCGCCTGGCCGTCGTGGACATCGCGTCGCACGCGGTCGTCGAGCGGTACGACCTACCCGCCACGGCCACGGGCAACATCGACGTGTCGGCCACCCGCATCGCCTGGGTCGAGAAGCCCAGCCAGTTCAAGTCGGTGGCGGCGGTGACCCCTCGGGGAACGACCGCGACCGTGCGGTACGACCTGGGTGCGTTCGAACACGTCACCGTGCGGATGGTGGGCGACTGGCTGACATACGCGCGGAGCGAGAACTCCGCGCAGTACCCGTTCAGGGTCGCGGCCCCGCTCATGGCCCGTTCCCTCACCGCCACTGGTGCTCCCGTCACGCTCCTGGACAACACAGTGCTGTCCGCCAGCAGCGCCGATGGAAGCCTGATGGTGCGAGGCGGGACGTTCACCCAGGGAGAGGGCCTGTACCGCATCGACCCCCGCGACGGCGCCACCCGGCCGCCCGTCGCGCTCGTGGCGAGTACGGGCGATTCCACCAACCTGACGCTGGTGAGCCAGGCCGCCTCCGGGACGTTCGCCCTCGACCAGCCCGGGACGCCCAAGGCCCTGGGCTGGAAGCTCAGTTACCCGATCGCCCGCGTGAGCGTCGAGCTGACCCACAAGGCGACCAAGCGGACGTGGACGCACCGTGTCTACGCCAGGGAAGCGGACGAGGTGTACCGCTTCCCCTGGGTGGATCCGACCAGGGTGGGCGGCGAAGTTCCCCTCCCCAACGGCGACTACACCTGGCGTCTTCGCGGGACGTACTTCGACCCGAACGGCCCCGCCCTGGACAGGACCGGCTCCTTCAAGATCGTCCGCAAGACCGTCCCGCACGACTTCAACGACAACGGCGCCCCGGACCCGCTCATGCGCACGTACGACGGTCGGCTGGTCCTCTACAACATCGATGTGCCGTCTGAGCTGACGTACCAGCATCCGCCGGAGATCATCGGCTCCAGCGGCTGGAACACGTACGACCAGCTCCTCACCCCGGGCCACGTCGGCGGCACCCCCTACCCGGACCTCGTCGCCCGCGACAAGACCGGCGCCCTCTGGCTCCACCAGGGCACGGGCCGCGCCTTCTCCACCCGCGTGAAGATCGGCTGGGGCTGGAACATCTACACCCAGCTCACCGCCGGAGGCGACTTCACCAGCAACGGCAAGCCAGACCTCCTGGGCGTCGACAAGGCAGGGGGGCTCTGGCTCCACAAGGGCACCGGCGACGCGACCCGCCCCTTCACCAGCCCCACGAAGGTCGGAACCGGCTACAACACCTACAACAAGATCGTCGCCACCGGGAACCTCGCCGGCAGTCCCGCCGGAGACCTCGTCGGCCGCGACAAGGACGGCGTCCTCTGGCTCCACCTCGGCAAGGGCGACGGCACCTTCGGCACCCGCACCCGCATCGGCGCCGGCTGGAACCAGTACAAGGACGTCGTCGGCATCGGCGACCTCGACCGCGACGGCCGGGCGGACCTGCTGACAGGCATCAACTCCAGCCTGTACTTCTACAAGGGCACCGGCGACTCGCGCGCCCCCTTCAAACCCGGCATCAAGTTCTACATCGCCGATGGATGGTCCCCCGTGTTCTGACCCCCCCACCGGCACCACCGCCCACACCGTCTTCCCCACACACCGCTTCCGCACCCCCACCCCGCCGTGAGCGCGGCCACGAGCACCAGCCCGTGGCCGCTCTCCGCGTCGACGGACGTCCGGCCGGGGCGGGGAGTCCGTCAGAACGCGAAGACCGGCGTCGTCGCCGCCTTCAGCTCGCACGCGTTCCCGTACGTCTTCTCCCACGCCACCGGCACCTTGTCGTACGTGCCCTCGGCCGTCGCCGTGACGGGTGCGTACTCGTCCGTGCAGGGCATGTCCGGGTCGCCCTTCAGCGCGTCGAGGTCGCCGGCCACCTCGTGGAGGGCTCCGCAGGCCAGGGTGGCGCTCGGGTGGTTCCCGCCCGTGGGGCGGCAGCCGAGGAAGACCTCCGTCACCGCGCCCGTCGCGTCGGTGACCGTGAGGTGGAGGCGGGTGGCGGGCGTGGGGGCCGTGACGGCTGCTTCGACGGCTGCGGTGTCACCCGGGTCGGGGGACGCGGCCGCGGGGCCGGTGAGTCCCAGGCCGAGGAGGGTGACGACGGCGAGGGCGGGGTACGCGAGGGTTCTCTTCATGCCTGGGGTCTCCCCGCCGCCCCGGCCCGGTGCATCCTCTTCGGCGACGACGGCACTCCGATGGACGACGCCATCGGCGAACCCCGGGCGCCGCCTACCATCCGGGGATGATCGTTTCTGCCGTGAAGTACGTCCTCTTCGACGTCGACGGGACGCTGATGGACGCCGTCGAGAACCAGCGCCGCATGTGGCACCGGTGGGCGGCACGGTACGGGCTCGACGGCACCGAGGTGTACGCGGTGGCGCTGCGGACGCGGCCCGTGGAGACGTTCGCGGCCGTCGCCCCCGGGGAGGACCCCGACGCGTGCCTCGCCCTCCTGCACGAGCTGGAGGACGAGGACGTCCGTACGGGCTCGTACGAGGCCTTCGCGGGCGCGGCCGAACTGCTCGCCGCGCTGCCGGCGGACCGGTGGGCGCTCGTCACCTCGAACTACGAGCACCGGGTCCGGGGACGGTTCGCCCGCACCGGCCTCCCGCTGCCGGGTCTCGTCGTGGACGCGGCGGCGGTGACGGAGGGGAAGCCGTCCCCGGTCCCGTACCTGCTGGCGGCGGAGAGGCTCGGCGCGGACCCGACCGAATGCCTGGTGATCGAGGACGCGCCGTCGGGCGTACGGTCCGGCCTCGCGGCGGGGATGACGGTGTGGACGGTGAACGGGCCGGCGGCGGGCGAGGGCCACCGCCACTTCACGACGCTGGCGGAGGCCGCACCCGAGATCCTGAAACTGATGGGATGGACGCGGGAGGCGAGACCTCACGGGAAGTAGAGGGCGGCCTTCGTCATGACGTGCTTCGTGAACATGCCGCCCAGGACGGTGCCGCCCCGGTACATCGTGACGCGGCGGGCCTGAGGAACGGCCTGGACCGTGATCGGGCGGCCGATCAGGGTCGTGCCGAGGAGCCGGGCGTCCTCGGCGGCCCACTGGGCCGCCTCGGGCTGGACGCGGTCACTGACGAGGGCGGGGAGCACGAAGGCCGCGTTGCGGGCACCGGAGAACCCGCTGCGCAGCCCCTTGGCGTAGCTCATGGCCCACCCGGTGAACTCCCCGAGCGTGGTCAGATCGACCTCGGGGACGACGCTCGCGAAGACGAACAGCTCGACCTTCGTCCCCATCCAGCGGGCCTTGCGGTCGCCCCGGGCGGCGGCCACCACGGAGTGATCGCGCCAGGGCGGCGAGGTCACGGTGCAGCCGTCGGCCGCGAGGCGCTCGGTGAGCGCGGCGAGGTAGGCGTGGGCGGGTCCGTTCGGAGGCGGGTTCATAGGAAAATCCTCCAACACCCTTACGGCGCAAGGGAAGAGGAGCATGCGAAGAGGTGAGATTCCCGAGGCCCCGGGGGTGGGGGTTTCGCGTGGGCTCCTGGTGGGACCGCCCTCCGAGTGGGAAAGGCGGCCTCCGCCCTTTGCCGTGGCGAGAGGGCATCGGAGGGCGTCGGAGGGCGTCAGAAGGCGGCGAGTCGGTCCACCAGCAGCTCCAACCGGTGCTCGCCCTCCCCCATCGGCAGCCGGCCCTCGCGGGTCAGCGTGGCCAGGCCGTGGAGGCAGGCCCAGAAGAGTTCG
Source organism: Streptomyces sp. NPDC020807 (assembly GCF_040641575.1). Lineage (NCBI taxonomy): Bacteria > Bacillati > Actinomycetota > Actinomycetes > Kitasatosporales > Streptomycetaceae > Streptomyces > Streptomyces sp. NPDC020807. The sequence goes on along the minus strand of NZ_JBFADU010000002.1, from coordinate 284,457 downwards.
GTGAAGAGGCCCCGGTGGACACCCTCCCCCGCGACCTCGCCGAGGGTCTCCAGGAGCGCGGCGAAGGCGTCCTTCAGGGGCGCGGGGGTGTCCTCCTGCGCGAAGGTCAGGCCGCCGTCGAGCTGGAACATGGCGTCGTAGACCGCCGGGTTCTCCTCGGCGTAGGCGAGGTACGCGCCGGCCAGAGCCAGGACCCGGGCGCGGGGGCCGTCCGCCGAGGCGGCGGCGGTGGCGGCGCGCAGGGCTCCGGCCAGTTCGGCGGCGCCTTCGAGGGCGACGGCGCCGATGATCTCCCGCTTGCCGCGGAAGTGGCTGTAGAGGACGGGCTGGCTGTACTCGATGCGCTCGGCGAGCCGGCGGGTGGTGACCGCCTCCCAGCCCTGCTGTTCGGCGAGCTCGCGGGCCGTCGCCACGATGAGCCGCTCACGGTCCGCCCGCTCGCGCTGCTTGCGCTCCTGTACTGACATGCTCGAAATTCTAGCACCGCTAGACAATCGAGCGACAGCAGGTCTAGCATTGATTCATCAGCTAGCAATGCTAGATCCCGCCCCGGGAGGGTCGCACCATGTTCCACGCACTTCAGGTCTCCACCATCGTGGTCGTCGGCGTGATGGTGGGGGTGGAGTTCTCCGTCTCCTTCGTCATGAACCGGATCTTCAAGGCCCTCCCCGGCGACGCCGGTCAGCTCGGCCGTGCCCACGGCGGCCGGATGCTCGGGGCCGTCATGCCGTTCTGGTACATCGGCTCGCTCGTCCTGTCGGGGATCTGGGCCGCCGTCGCCTGGGGCGAGGCGGGGACCGGCCTCGTCGTCACGGCGGGGGCGCTGCTCGTCGTCAGCGTGCTCATGTCGGTCCTGCTGCTCGTCCCGATCAACAACCGCAGCAAGACCTGGACGCCCGAGAACCGGCCGGCGGACTGGCAGGAGCAGTCGGACCGCTGGGACCGGTACCACTACGTCCGCGTGGCGGTCATCATCGCCGCCTTCGCCTTCCTGGCCGCCGCCGCCGTCGCGTAACAGCACCTCCTGCCACTCGTGATCGTTGGGCACGGGACCGGACCGTCGTCCCCCCGCCCCCTTCGCAGGAAGGCCCCCGCCATGACCACCGTGACCTCGCCGCTCCCCGGCCGCGCCGTCGGACTCGCCAACGTGCCCGACCCCGTCTTCGCCGGGGCGATGGTCGGGCCCGGCACCGCCGTGGACCCCATCCGCGGGATCATCGAGGCCGTGTCCCCCGTGGACGGCCAGATCGTCTCCCTCCACCCGCACGCGTTCGTCGTGATGAGCGAGGAAGGGCACGGCGTCCTCACGCACCTCGGCATCGACACCGTCAAGCTGAACGGCGAGGGCTTCGACCTCCTCGTCGACAAGGGCGACCGGGTCAAGCGCGGCCAGGCCGTCATCCGGTGGAACCCGGCGACCGTCGAAGGCGCCGGGTACTCCCCCATCTCCCCGGTCGTCGCCCTGGAGGCGTCGGCGGACCAGCTGAGCGGCGTGGCCGAGTCCGGCGAGGTCACCGCGGGAGCGGAACTCTTCGTCTGGAACTGAGGGGGAGCGGAAACCCCCTGGGGCCCGTACGGGGGCGCGACCCCGGCCACGATCCGCCGGGCACGTCGGGCACGTCTGGCACGCCGGACACGCCGGATACGCCGGATACGCCGGACAGACCTAGTCGCCCGTCACGCCGTCGAGCAGCTCGCGGAGGATGTCGAGGTGGCCGTTGTGGCGGGCGGTCTCCTCGGTGAGGTGGAGGAGGATCCAGCGCAGGTCGACCTGGAGGCCGCCGCGGATCGGGCGCTTCGCCTTGGTGTCCAGGTCGTGCGCGGCCACCAGCTCGCGGTAGCGGGCGCTCTGTTCGGCGTACTCCGCGAGGAGCTGCTCGATCGGGAAGTCCAGCGCGATCCGCATCTCGCGGTCGGGGTCGTCGTCGTCGATCCACGGGAGGTTCTCGCCCTCCTCACCGAGGAAGACCATGGTGAACCACCAGTACTCGACCCAGCGGAGGTGGTTGACCAGTCCGCTCAGGGTCATCAGGGGCGAGCCGGGGAGCAGCGCCTTGCGGGCGTTCTCCTCGGAGACGCCCTCGCACTTCGCGCGGACGGTGTCGCGGGTGTAGTCGAGGAAAGTGGTGAGCTGGGTGCGCTCGTCCCAGGCGGACGGCGTGTCACTGTTTCTGGTCATCGGGCGAAGGCTGCCCGATGAGCCGTTCCGGTGTCGACCGATTTACCGGGACATACCCCGCGACGTCCCGAGGGCAGCCGCGCGACGGTGCCAACTACGGTATGGGCACGATCACTTGGGCTGCACACAGACGTGAAACACGCTCAGCTACTGTGTGGCTCATGCAGGGGGACACGCGCGGGGACATACAGGGGGAGCCCGACAGCGGCGCCGGATTCGGCGGGCTCGACGGCAGCGGGGCCATGCCCCTGGAGGCGGGGGATCCGCGGCAGATCGGTGCGTTCCGGCTGCTCGGGGTGCTCGGGTCCGGGGGCATGGGGCGGGTCTACCTCGGGGCCGTACCGGGGACCTTCGCGGCGGTGAAGCGGGTGCTCCCCGTCCTCGCCGAGGACGCCGACTTCCTCAGCCACTTCGGGCACGAGCTCGACAACCTCGCCCGGCTGCCCGCCGGGGCGAACACGAAGCTCCTGGCCAGCGACCGGACCGCCAAACCGCCGTGGTTCGCGACCGAGTTCATTCCCGGCATCACCCTGAACGAGGCGATACGGCTGCACGGCGGCCCGCTGCCCTCCGAGGCCCTGTGGCGCCTGCTGCGGGGCGCCGCCGCAGGGCTCGCGGTCGTGCACGGGGCCGACATGGTGCACCGCGACCTCAAGCCGTCCAACGTGATGCTCACCGAGGGCGGGCTCTCCCTCATCGACTTCGGCGTCGCCCGCGCCGCCGACCAGAGCCGGCTGACCAGGACCGGCATGGTCATCGGGACGCCCGCGTACATGGCGCCCGAGCAGGCCGTCGCCGAGCGCGAACTGACGGGCGCGGCCGACGTGTTCGCGCTCGGGAGCCTGGTCCTCTACGCCGCGAACGGGCGGCCCCCGTTCGGCGACGGCTCCGGGCCCGACCTCCTCTACCGCGTCGTCCACGGCGAGCCCGACTTCGGGCGGCTCCCCGAGGTCGACGACGAGCTCACCTCGGTGCTCCGGCGGTGCTTCGCCAAGGACCCCGCCGACCGGCCGACCGCCGCGGAGCTCGTCGACCTCGCCGACGAGAAGGCGGCGGAGGCCGTCGGGGCCGCCTGGCCCGCCGCCGTCGCCGGGCGGATCGGCGAACGGGCCGCGTTCGCGTCCGAGGCGCCCGGCGCCGAGCACCTGGCGGAGCTGGAGCGGAACGACCCCTCCCAGGCAGCCGACCCGGACGTCGCCACCGCCTCGCTCACGCCCCAGGAGCGCGTGAAGGAGCCCGGGACGGCCTCCCCCGACGTCCTCGCGGTCACGGGCCCCGCCTCCGGACGCCCGGAACGCACCCGGCGCCGGCGGCTCGTCATGCTCGCGCTGCCCGTGGTCGTCACCACCGGCGCGACCCTCACCGTCGCCCTGGGGCCGTACCAGCTGGGCCGCGACAGCGCCGCCGACGGCGTGACGCCTTCGCCCTCCGTCGTCGTCTCGCAGCCGGGCGGTGCGGGGGAACCCTCGGCGCCCAGGTCCACCTCGCCGTCGGGCGGCACGTCGTCGGCGAAGCCGTCCACCTCGGCCTCCGCGTCCACGTCCGGGTCCGCGTCAGCGCCCGCCCCGGGCTCCTCGGGGCCGGTGGTTCCGCCACCGGGTGGCGCGGGTGGCGGCACGAGCACCGGCGGGGGCAGCGGCGGCGGTACGAGTACGGGCGGAGGCGGCGCTGGTTCCGGAGGCAGTACAGGCTCCGGAGGCAGTACGGGTTCCGGAGGCAGTACGGGTTCCGGAGGCAGTACAGGCTCCGGAGGCAGTACGAGTTCGACCGGCGGCACGAGCACCACCGGCGGCACGAGCACCACCGGCGGGTCGGGCTCCACTGGCGGGTCGGGCTCCACCGGCGGGTCGGGCACGACCACCACCCCGCCGCCCGCTCCCCAGCCCTCCCGCACCGCCACCACCCAGCCCGCTCCCCCACCCTCCACCGGCGGCAGCGGTGGCTCGGCGCCCTCGGGGACGTACTCCCTGGAGAACGGGACGAGCGGCAAGTGCCTGGTCGAGTACGACGGCGGCTTCGGGCCCCTCGTCGGCACCCTGGCGTGCGGCGACCCGGGCAGCAACCCCGCGACCACCTACAGCTGGGCCTGGACCTACGAGCCGGGCGCGAACGGCACCTTCCGGCTGGTCAACAAGACGTCCCGGCGCTGCCTCCAGCCCGGCGGCAACACCGCCGTGACCACGGCGGCGTGCAACGGCTCCGGCGCCCAGTCCTGGAAGGTCGCCAGCTCCACCTCGGGCGGGCGGACCCTGAAGAACACGAGCGACGGAAAGTGCCTGTCGGCCGGCGGCTTCGCCGCCACGACGTTCACGTGCGGCTCCGACCCGGGCCAGCTCTGGCGGAACATCTCCCCTCTGTAGGGGCCAGGAAGGAGGCTCGGCCCCATGCAGGGAAAGGTGTTGGACGGACGCTACCGGCTCGTCGAGAAGGTAGGCGCCGGAGGCATGGGCGTGGTCTGGCACGCGGTGGACACCCGGCTCGGGCGGCGCGTCGCGGTGAAGCTGCTCGCCGTGCCCGAGGGCACGCCCGACGAGGACCGGAACCGGCTCCTCGCGCTCTTCCACCGGGAGGCGCGGGCCGCCGCCGTCCTGGACAGCTCGTACATCGTCGCCCTCCACGACCACGGAACGGTGGACGGCAGCTCGGACAGCGACGACGCCGGGGTCCCGTACCTCGTCATGCCCCTGCTCGCCGGGCGCACCCTCGCCGCTCGGCTCCACGAAGAAGGGCCTCTCGCGCCCGGCGAGGTCGCGCGGATCGGCGCCCAGATCTGCCGCGCCCTCGCCACAGCCCACCGGGCCGGGATCGTCCACCGGGACATCAAGCCCGCGAACGTCTTCCTCACGGACGAGAACCTGGTGAAAGTGCTCGACTTCGGGGTCGCGACCTTCATCGACGCCACCCACCGCCTCACCGGCACGGGGGAAGGTCCCAGCGGGACCGTCCTCTACATGGCACCGGAGCGGTTCAAGGGCCGGTCCGTCGAGGACCCGCGCGGTGACCTCTACTCGCTGGGCTGCGTCCTGTACGAACTCCTCGTCGGCCACACACCGTTCGCCTCCGGCTCCCTCGCCGCCGTCATCCACCACCACCTGTACGAGCCGCCGACACCGGTCGAAGCGCTCCGGCCGGGGCTGTCGGCGGAGCTCGCGGGGCTCCTCGGCGAGATGCTCGCGAAGGAGCCGGAGGGGCGGCCGTACGCGGAGGAGGCGGTTGAGCGGCTGGAGGCTGTGGGTCGGCTGGAGGCGGGTCGGCCGGAAGCGGGTCGACTGGACGCGGCGGGTGTGTCTCCGGCGGCCGCACCCGCTTTCCCGGAGGTCGTGGCCGTCGCCGAGAACGCGTCGGCCCCCGGCGCCGACGAACCTTCGGCCGGCACCCCGACGTCGTACCGGATCGCCGAGCCCGAACCCTTACGCGAGCCCGAGCCCGAGCCCGAACCCTTACGCGAGCCCGAGCCCGAGCCCGCGCCGCCGCCCGAACCCGCACCCGCACCCGAACCCGCGCCCGCGCCCGCGCCCAAAGCCAAGCCTGCGCCCGGTCCCGATCCCGACCCCGGCCCCTCCCGGCGTCGTCTTCTCGCCGCGTTCGCCGGGGTGGGGGTCGTCGCCGCCGGAGGCTCCGTCACGTACGGGGTGCTCGGCGGAGGCGGGAAAGGGGTCGGCGACTCCGCCGACCACCCCGCGCCCTTCAGCATCCTCACCGGCTCCGCCGCCTCCTCCGTCGGCCCGGCCGAGGTCCCCACGGGGGCCCGGCGCGGGGGCGAGGTGGTGCTGATCGGGGCCGAACCACCTGAGTCCTTCCGGATCACCCGGATTCCGTACCTGACGGGCGTACGCCACCTGCGCGCCCTCCTGCTTCGTACCCTCACCGGCTACCGGCGCACGCCCGGCGGCCTGCTGCTCGTCGGTGACCTCGCCGCCGATCCGGGGGTGACGCAGGACTCCGGACTGACCTGGACCTTCACGCTGAAGGAGGGCCTGCTGTACGAGGACGGGTCCGCCGTCAAGGCCGAGCACCTCCGGCGCGCCCACACACTCATGGTCGAGGAGGGCAAGAAGCGGAGGGACACGCTCATGGCCGAGCTCGCGGCGGGCGTGCGCACGATCGAGGTGGCGGACGACCGGAAACTCGTCTACCGGCTCGACAAGCCGGACATGGGATTCCCGCACCAGCTCTGCGGGCCGCTGGGAACCCCCGCCCCGGACGGCCCCGCTCCGGCGTCCAAGGCCGTTCCCCGGCGGGCATCGGGGCCGTACCGGATCGAGCGCAGCCCCAAGGTCGACGGGGCCGAACAGCCTCACCTGGTGCGCAACCCGCACTGGAGCGCCGCCACGGACCCGATCCGTACGGCCCTCCCCGACCGGTACCGCTTCGAGTGGCAGGACACAGAAACCCAGCTGACCTGGCGGATGGCATCGGCGCCGGCCGGACCGGCGCTCGTATCGCTGGACCGGCTGGCCCCCGAGGACCCCTCGGCCTCCTCCCCCGCACTGAGGTCCGTGCGGAGCAGCACCGGAGCCGTCCTGCTGTACGCGGTGGACACCAGGGCGGTGCCCGAGGCAGCCGTCCGGCAGGCCATCGCCCTCGCCTTCCCACGGCAGGACCTCGTCGAGGTCGCCCCCTTCGGGATCGTCGCCACGGACCGGCTGCTCCAGCCCGGGATCGTCGGGCACGTGGGAGCGGCGGTGCGGGGCAGCGCGGTGAACGGCGATCCCGCCGCGGCCCGGGCCGCGCTCCAGCGGGCGGGGAAGCTGGGGTACTTCCTCGACGTCGGCTACGACCCGGAGAGCAACTACGAGAAGAGACGGGCGGAGCTGCTCGTCGGCGCGCTGAAGAAGGCGGGGTTCGACGCGAAGGCGGAGCCGAGGAAGGCCACGGAGATCGCCGCGAAGGGGCCGGGGATGGTGTACCAGATCACTCTCGACGCCCCCCTGAAGGATCCGACGATGTTCTTCCGGGGCTACTTCGACACACGGGTGAAGGCACCGTACGGGTACGGGCTCGGGCGCTTCGACGACAAGGCCGCCCACGCGGCGATCGACCGGGCGATGGCCGCGTACGGCGGGCCCGTCGGCGACGGTGCGGCGCGCGGGCGGGCCTGGGCCGCCGTCGACGAGCTCCTCTGCCGTCAGGGCGTGGTGCTGCCCGTGGCGCGTTGGGAGGGCCTGCTGCCCTACAGCACGCGTCTCAAGGGACTCGCGGTGGACGGCTTCGGGGTCTCCCTCGACACGGTCTACGTGAGCTGACCACCCGGGTCCGAGGGGGTCGACGTCGTGAAGACGGGGACGGCGACGTCCCCCTCCGGGCGGAAGCTGACCGTCAGGTCCATGCCGACCCTGAGGTCCGCCTCCGGTACGTCCACGAGCTGCGTCATCATCCGGGGGCCCTCCGCCAGGTCGACGACGGCCGCGACGTACGGCACGCGCTCGCCGAAGGGCGGGAGGTCGTTCCGGTGGACGACGGACCAGGTGTAGAGGGTGGCCCGGCCGCTCGCCTGCCGCCAGTCGACGTCCTCGCTCCAGCAGTGCGGGCAGAACTCGCGGGGGTAGTGGTGGGGGCGGTCGCAGGCCGCGCAGTGGCGCAGGAGGAGGCGGCCTTCGGCGGCGGCGTCCCAGTAGGGGCGGGTGAAGGCGTCGATGTCGGGGGTGGCGGCGGTGGTCGCCGCGCCCCTGGCGTTCGTCTTCGGGGCCGTCGTCATCAGAAGAGTCCGATCGCGGAGTCGAGGGACCAGGTCTGCCAGGACATGGCGAAGAGCGCGACGAACGAGATCAGCGCCATCATCGCGTTCTGTCCCTGCTCGGCCCAGTCGTGGATCATCAGGACGAGGTAGAGGAGGTTGAGGAGGAGACCGCCGACCAGGGCGATCGGCGTGAGGAAGCCGAAGATCAGGCCCAGGGCCAGGGCCAGTTCCGCGTACACGACGACGTACGCCATCAGCTTCGGGCGCGGCGCGACGACCGTCTCGAAACCCTTCTTGACCTGCGGCCACTTGTGCTTGCCCGCGACGTCGGCGGCCCAGGCGATGCCGGTGCCGCGCTCGAACCAGCCCTTCTTGTCCTTGTGACGCCAGCTCTCCAGCCACCACAGGCCGAGGCCGATGCGGAGGACGGCTAGCCATTCGGCGCCGGTGAGCCAGACGGTCTGCATGCGCGTGTCCTCTCGGGCATCCCATCACTTCATATCTGACGGTACGTCAGTTCAGCGCAGGGGAGGCGCCGGGCGCAAGAGGTGCGGACGGCTGCTCTTGCGCGTGCTTGCGCGTGCTTGCGGGAACCATTCATCGGCAGGTACCTTGCGACACATGGTACTGCCCAGTGGATCGCGATCAGGAGTCAGCCAACTCCGCCGTGGAATCCTTCAGTTCTGCGTTCTCGCGCTGCTGCGCGACGGCGAGAGGTACGCCTTCGACCTCGTGCGCGAGCTCTGCGACGCCCACGGGATGGAGACCAGCGAGGGCACCATCTACCCGCTGCTCTCCCGGCTGCGGAAGGAGGGCTGGGTGGACACCGTCTGGCGCGAGTCCGACGCCGGCCCGCCCCGCCGCTACTACACGCTGACCGCCACCGGGCGGGCGGCGCTCGCCGAGTTCTCCACCGAGTGGGGGACCTTCAAGACCACCGTCGACAACCTGCTCAGCAGTGAAGGGAGCCACGGATGACCACCCCGAGGCGAGACCAGCTCGTGGACGAGTACCTGCGCCGCCTGGACAACGCGGCCGTCTTCCTTCCCGCCGAGCGGCGGGCGGAGCTCCGCCAGGAGATCGTCGAGCACATCGACGCGGGCCTCGAGGAGGCCGACGCGAAGCACGCGGCGGCGGTACGGGCCGTGCTCGACCGGCTCGGGCCGCCGGCGGACATCGTGGCGGCGGAGGTGGGCGGACCCCGGTCGACGGGCTCGACGCCGGTGGTGGGGACGGCCGTTCCGGAGCCGGCCACCACGGGGCGGGACGCGGCCGCCGCGCCGGAGCCGCCGACCGCGCCCCTGCCGCCGACGCCTCCCGCGCCGCCCACCCCGCCCGCGCCCCCGGCACCCCCTGTGCCCCCGGCGGCCCCGGCGGCCCCGGCGGCCCCCCGGCTCGGCCGGATCATCGCCTTCGCCGGGGCGGGGGTGGCCGTCCTCACCGCCGGCGCGCTGTTCCTCGGCCTCGCCGTCGCCACGGACTCGGGGTCGACGCCCGCGTACGAAGGCCCCGCCGTCACCGCGACGCCGACGGCCGACGCCCCCACCGAACCCACCGCCCCGCCGGCCCCGACCACCGACGCCCCCACCGAACCCACCGCCCCGCCGACCCCGACCACCGACGCCCCCACCGAGCCCGCCACCCCGCCGGCCCCGACCACCGACGCCCCCACCGAGCCGACCGAGCCCACTCCCCCGTCTCCGTAGGGGCAGACCGGTCTGCGCCCCGGGCTGCACCCCAGTCCGCGGCCCGGGGTGCGTGACCGATTCGCAACCGAACCCCCTCCCCGTCGAGACCCACGGCGTGTACGCGTCATTACGCTCAGCGTTCATGGTCATCACCCCCCATGAGCCGCCCGCGTACCCCGTGCACCCCGTGTACGTCATCGGCGCCGGGCCCGGCGGGCTCGCGGTCGCCGCCGCGTTGCAGGAGCGCGGTGTCCGGGCCGTCGTCCTGGAGAAGTCCGACGCCGTCGGCGCCTCCTGGCGAGGCCACTACGACCGGCTGCGGCTGCACACCACCCGCCGCCTCTCCGGCCTCCCCGGCCTGCGGATCCCCCGCGCCTTCGGGCGCTGGGTGGCCCGCGCGGACGTGGTGCGGTACCTGGAGAAGTACGCGGAGAAGCACGAGCTCGACGTCGTCACGGGCGTCGAGGTCACCCGTATCGAGCCCGACCCGGCCGGCTGGGTCCTGCACGCCACCGGCGGCCGACGCCTCACCGGGCGCGCGGTCGTCGTGGCGACCGGCTTCAACCACACCCCGCGCCTGCCCGAGTGGCCGGGGCTCGACGCGTACACCGACCCCGCGCTCGGCGGCGGGGACCTCGTCCACGCGAGCGCGTACCGGAACCCGGGACCGTACGAGGGGAAGGACGTGCTCGTCGTCGGCGTCGGGAACACCGGGGCCGAGATCGCCGCCGACCTCGCCGACGGCGGGGCGGCGCGGGTGCGGCTCGCGGTGCGGACCGTGCCGCACATCGTGCGCCGCACGACGGCCGGCTGGCCCGCCCAGCGGACGGGCATCCTCGTGCGGCGGCTGCCGGTGTGGCTGGTGGACCGGATGGGCGCGGGGCTCGCGCGGCTCGCGATGCCGGACCTGTCGGCGTACGGGCTTCCGCGACCGGAGAAGGGGCTCGCGACCCGGCAGCGGGAGGGAGCGGTGCCGGTGCAGGACGTGGGCCTGATCGATGCCGTGCGGGCCGGGAAGGTCGAGGTCGTCGCGGCCGTCGAGGGCTTCGAGGGCGGGGAGGTCCTCCTCGCGGACGGCTCCCGGATCGCCCCGGACGCGGTCGTCGCCGCGACCGGCTACCGGCGGGCGCTGGAGCCGTTGCTCGGCCACCTGGAAGGGGTGCTCGACGGGCGGGGGCGGCCGGTGGCGCACGGTGCGCGGTGTCCGCGTTCGGCGCCGGGGCTGTACTTCACGGGGTTCACCAACCCGATCAGCGGGATGTTCCGGGAGCTGGCGATGGACGCGGAGAAGATCGCGCGACGGTTGGCCCGGAGTGGGTGACAGCCCGCGGCCAGACCACAGCATCCAACAACTCCCCCCAACATCTCCACCAACATCCCCTCCGCACAACCATTCCTGACTGGCCGTCAGTTCTGTAACCTGACAGAGCGTCAGGTTAATGGTCATGGGCGGAAGGTGGAGCGGAACGATGCTTGGATCGACTCACGGCACCTTCACCACCGATCTCCGCGCCCGGGTCGTCGCCTGCGGCGAGGCACCCCCGGTCGTGGTGCACGGCGTCACCGCCGCCCCCGGCGACCAGGACGTCAGCGGACGCCCGCTGCACGCCCCCGTCCCCGACCTCGACCGCTTCTTCCGGCCCCAGTCCGTCGCCGTCGTCGGCGCCTCCGACGCCGAGGGCCGCCCGAACACCGGAATCACCCGGCAGCTGCTCGCCTGGGCCGAGCGGGTCGGCGCCCGCCTCGTGCCGGTGCACCCGACCCGCAAGACGGTCTTCGGGATCGACTGCGTACCGAGCGTCGGCGCGCTCACCGAGCCAGTCGACCTGGCGGTGCTCCTCGTCGGCGACCCGCTCCCCGTCATCGAGGAACTCGCCGACACGAAGGTGAAGTTCGCCGTCGCCTTCGCCTCCGGCTTCGCCGAGACCGGGGAGGCCGGCGCCGCCGCGCAGGAGCGGCTCGCCGCCGCCGTGCGCCGCTCCGGGCTCCGGCTCCTCGGCCCGAACACCAACCTCAACGCCTTCGAGCGCTTCCGCGAGGACCTCGAAGGACCGGCGATCGCGCTCATCACCCAGTCCGGCCACCAGGGCAGACCCGTCTTCGCGCTCCAGGAGCTCGGCGTCCGGATCTCGCACTGGGCGCCCGTCGGCAACGAGGCCGACCTGGAGACCGCCGACTTCCTCTCGTACTTCTCGGGGCTTCCCGAGGTCGGGGCCGTCGCCTGCTACGTGGAGGGGCTCAAGGACGGCCGTTCCTTCCTCCTCGCCGCCGACCAGGCCGCCCGGCAGGGCGTACCCGTCGTCGCGGTGAAGGTCGGCAGGACGGAGACCGGGGCCCGTACCGCCGCCTCGCACACCGGGAAGCTGACCGGCGCGGACCAGGTCGTGGACGCGGCGATGCGGCAGTTCGGGGTGATCCGGGTCGACGGGCTCGACCAGCTCCAGGACACCGCCACCCTCCTCGCCCGCGCGCGGCGGCCCGTCGCCGAAGGGGTCGTCGTCTACTCGATCTCGGGCGGTACGGGGGCCCACTTCGCCGACCTGGCGACGGCGGCGGGCCTGAAGCTCCCGTCGCTGTCGCAGGCCAAGCAGGACGAGCTGCACCAGTGGATCCCCGAGTACCTCGGGGTCTCGAACCCCGTCGACAACGGCGGCCACCCGGTGGGCGACTGGCGCGGCCGGAAGATCATCGATGCGATCCTCGCGGACCCGGAGGTCGGGGTCCTCATCTGTCCGATCACCGGCCCCTTCCCCCCGATGAGCGACAAGCTCGCACAGGACCTCGTCGACGCGGCCGAGGCGACGGACAAGCTGGTGTGCGTGGTGTGGGGGTCGCCGGTCGGGACGGAGGAGGCGTACCGGACGACGCTGCTCGGCTCGTCGCGCGTCGCCACCTTCCGCACCTTCGGCAACTGCATCGGGGCCGTGAAGGCCTACCTCGACCACCACCGCTTCACCGCCTCCTACAGCTCGCCGTTCGACGAGGCCCCCCGCACCCCCTCCCCCTCCTTCCGCAAGGCGCAGGCGCTCATGCGGCCCGGACGGCGGCTCAGCGAGCACGCGGCGAAGCAGCTGCTCCGGGCGTACGGGATCAGGGTGCCGCGCGAGCAGCTCGTGACGAGCGCGGCGGCGGCGGTCCGGGCCGCGGGGCTCGTCGGGTACCCGGTCGTCATGAAGGCGTCGGGCGCGCAGCTCGCGCACAAGACGGAGCTCGGGCTCGTGAAGGTCGGGCTGACGTCGGCGAGCCAGGTGCGGGACGCGTACCGGGAGCTCACCGACATCGCGCGGTACGAGTCCATCGACCTGGACGGGATCCTCGTCTGCCAGATGGTCGGGCGGGGCGTGGAGATGGTGGTGGGGGTGACCCGCGACGAACTCTTCGGGCCGACGGTGACGGTGGGGCTCGGCGGCGTCCTGGTGGAGGTCATGGGCGACACGGCCGTACGCGTCCCGCCCTTCGGCGAACGGGAGGCCCGGTCGATGCTCACGGAGCTACGGGGACGGGCGCTGCTCGACGGGGTGCGGGGGGCGCCGGCGGCGGACGTCGACGCCCTGGTGGAGGTCGTACTGCGGGTGCAGCGGATGGCCCTCGAACTGGACGGCGACCTGGCCGAGTTGGACATCAACCCGTTGATGGTGCTGCCGCGCGGGCAGGGAGCGGTGGCCCTGGACGCGCTGGCGGTCTGCCGCTAAGGAGCTGTGAACTGTGTCGGACGTACTCCACTCCGTCGAGAACGGCGTCTCCTGGATCACGCTGAACCGGCCCGAGGCGATGAACGCGGTCACCTGGGACCAGCGGGAACGGATCATCGGGCTGCTCGCGGACGCCTCCGCCGACCCGGACGTCCGGGCGGTCGTCGTGACGGCGACGGGCCGGGGGTTCTGCGCAGGGGCGGACCTGCGGGGTGCGCCTTCCCCCTCGGGTACGGACCGGGTCGTCGGAGACGTCTCCCGGATGATCCGGCTCGGCGCGCAGCGGTTCATCACCGCCGTCATGGACTGCGAGAAGCCGGTCATCGCGGCGGTGAACGGCACGGCGGCCGGCATCGGCGCGCACCTGGCGTTCGCGTGCGACCTGGTGCTCGCGGCGGAGTCGGCGCGGTTCGTGGAGGTGTTCGTAAGGCGGGGACTCGTCCCGGACGGAGGCGGGGCGTACCTCCTGCCCCGGCTGATCGGGCCGCAGCGGGCGAAGGAGTTGATGTTCTTCGGCGACGCGGTGTCGGCGACGGACGCGGAACGGCTCGGCCTGGTGAACCGCGTCGTCCCGGCGGAGGAACTCCCGAAGCTGGCGAGGGAATGGGCGGAACGGCTCGCCCAAGGCCCGACCCGATCGATCGCCCTGACGAAACAGCTGGTCAACACCTCCCTGGACGTGGACCGCACGACCGCCCTCGCGGCGGAGGCGGCGGCCCAGGAACTGAACATGGGGACGCGGGACGCGCAGGAGGGGGTGGCGAGTTTCGTGGAGCGGAGGGAGGCGGGGTACGTGGGGCGGTAGGGCAAGACCACGCCGAAGGTCACCGGCACCGCGCCGCACGACCGCTCGGCACCCTCAAGACACGGGTGTACACGGGTGTACACGCGCTACCAGCCCCAGGACACCAACCCGGTCACGATCTCGCGAACGGGGTCGCGATCGCGTGGGCCACGGCCTCCACGTACACGATTCCGTCGACGCTCCGGGGCAAGCAGCTGTCCGTGGCCGTGATCGCGCGGGAGGCGGGGCACCCGACGCAGACCTCCGTCAGCACGTCCGCCGTGGCCAAGGGCCGCGGCGCGGCCAGGGCGACGTTCGTCCCCACCACCGCCCAGCGCGGCAAGGCGCTCACCGTGAAGGTGACCGCCCGCCGGACCGGGCACTACTCCGGTGTCGCCTGGACGCGGGCGACGGTGGCGGTCGCCAGCTGAGTCCACAAGAAGCCGCGCACCACCGTGGCCGTCATCCCCCGGGCCGAAGCCCTTCCTATCTGACGCACCGTCAGCTTCAATGACGGTGTGATGGGACACGCGGGGATGGCGGCCACCGCCGTCCGACACCTGAGAGCGGCCGGTTCGCCCACGGCCGTCGAACCACTGCCACGGCCGGTACTGCGCGCGGTGCGGGAGGACGAGCGAATGCCCGTCGACCCCGCCGAATTCCGCCGCGTCCTCGGTCACTTCGCGAGCGGGGTCACGATCGTCACGGCCCTCGACGCAGAAGGTCCCGCGGGCTTCGCCTGCCAGTCCTTCGCCTCGCTCTCCCTCGACCCGCCCCTGGTCGCCTTCATGGTGGCCCGTACGTCGACGAGCTGGCCCCGCATCGCGGCGACCGGGACGTTCTGCGTCAACGTGCTCGGCGAGGCGCAGGGGCCGCTCTGCCGGTCCTTCGCCGTCAGCGGCGGCGACAAGTTCGCCGGGGTGGAATGGGGCCCGGCCCCGGGCACCGGCTCGCCGCGGCTCGCCGGGGTGCCCGCCTGGA
The DNA here is from genome assembly GCF_040641575.1 of Streptomyces sp. NPDC020807. NCBI lineage: Bacteria > Bacillati > Actinomycetota > Actinomycetes > Kitasatosporales > Streptomycetaceae > Streptomyces > Streptomyces sp. NPDC020807. Next base: position 269,453 of record NZ_JBFADU010000002.1, on the reverse strand, counting down.
TCGACTGCTCGATCACCACCGTGCACACCGGCGGGGACCACCTGATCGTGGTGGGGCGGGTGGAGGCCCTGGGCGCGGTGGAGGCGGATGCCGAGGCCGGTCCCCTGCTGTTCCACCGGGGGCGGTTCGGGCGGTTCGACGCCTGACGCCCGCGGCGGCGGGGCGCGTCAGTCCTGTACGTACAGGATCGCCGCGCCCGCCGTGAACGCGGCGACGACCGCCACCGTGCCCCAGAGGAGCAGGGCGACGAAGTGGCCCTGCTTGGCCCGGGAGGCGAACAGCGCCGCCACGAAGAGCGCGACCGTGCCCGCCAGCCAGCCCCACAGACCTCCCAGCGGCTGCAGGAGCATCCCGGCGACGGCCGAAAGGCCCAGCTGCCAGCGGCCGGGGCCGCCCCCGTAACGGCGGGCCAGGTCCCCTCCGAGGAGGGCGACCGGCATGACGAGGACGGCGGAGACGGCGAAGGCCAGGAGGACGCCGAGGACCGCCGCGAAGGGCAGGAGCAGCAGCCCCAGGGGTTCGTAGCCCTCGTCGCCCGGCGCGGGCGTCTCGCCGCTCAGCCCCACCGTCATCAGCGCCGCCAGGCCCACCCCGCCCTCCAGGCAGAGCGCCAGCGTCGACACCCGCAGCATCCGGGCGTGCGTGCGCCCCCTTTCAGGACCGCTCACGGCGATCACCCCCTGGGGACATCATGCTCCTCGGCCGTCGAGCATCCGCAGGTCGGGGTACACGTCCTGCCGGCGGTAGCGGCGGCAGTGGAGGTGCACGCCGCGGCGGTACGCCGTGAGGTGCGGGCCGCCTCCTGGAGCGGCCGCCGGCGGATGCGGCCGGCCCTAAGCCGATCGGGGACGCCGGATGACCAGGGCCATCAGCGCGGCCGCCGCGCACAGCGCGCCGGAGGCGTACCAGACCGGGTCGTAGCTGCCGAAGACGTCGCGGGCGAGGCCGCCGCCGAAGGCGACGAGGGCGGCGCCGACCTGGTGCGAGGCGAGGACCCAGCCGAAGACGATCGCCGAGTCCTCGCCGTACTGCTCGCGGCAGAGGGCGATCGTGGGCGGGACGGTGGCGACCCAGTCGAGGCCGTAGAAGACGATGAAGAACAGCATCGGCGGGTGGACGGCCGGCGCGAGGAGCACGGGCAGGAAGAGGAGCGAGATCCCGCGCAGGGCGTAGTAGACGGCGAGGAGGCGGCGGGCCTCGAAGCGGTCCGTGAACCAGCCGGAGGCGATCGTGCCGACGACGTCGAAGACGCCGATGACGGCGAGGAGCCCGGCGGCGGCCGTGACGGGCATGCCGTGGTCGTGGGCGGCGGGGACGAAGTGGGTCTTGACCAGGCCGTTGGTGGAGGCGCCGCAGATCGCGAACGTGCCGGCGAGCAGCCAGAAGGGGCCGGTGCGGGCCGCCTTGAGGAGGACGGTGACGGCGCGGCGGGCGGCGCCGGTGACGGGGGCGGGCTTCTCGGCGTACTCGCCGCCGTACGGGGCGAGGCCCACGTCGGCCGGGTGGTCGCGCAGGAGGAGCCAGACGAAGGGGACGACCGCGAGGGCGGCGAGGGCGACGGTGACGGCGGCGGGGCGCCAGCCGTGGTGCTCGACGAGCCAGGAGAGGAGCGGGAGGAAGACGAGCTGGCCGGAGGCGCCCGCGGCGGTGAGGATGCCGGTGACGAGGCCGCGGCGGGCGGTGAACCAGCGGTTCGTGACGGTCGCGGCGAAGGCGAGGGCCATGGAGCCGCTGCCGAGGCCGACGAGGACGCCCCAGTAGAGGACGAGCTGCCAGGCCGCCGTCATCCAGACGGTGAGGAGCGAACCGACGGCGATGACCGTCAGCGCGACGGCGACGACCCGCCGGATGCCGAACCGGTCCATGAGGGCGGCGGCGAAGGGGGCGGTGAGCCCGTAGAGCGCGAGGTTCACGGAGACGGCGAAGCCGATCGTGCCCCGCGACCAGTCGAACTCCGCGTGGAGCGGCTCGATCAACAGCCCCGGGAGCGAGGCGAAGGCCGCGGCGCCGATGATCGTGACGAAGGTGACGGCCGCGACGAACCAGGCACGGTGGACGCGGGAGGAGGACCGCGGCGAGGGGACGAGCGGCGGAGCGCTGCTCTCAGTTGTCTGAGCCATGCCCTTCAGCATCCCGGCCCCGCCCCCGCCCGACCATTGGCCCGAATGACACGTTTCCAACGGATCGGGCCACTCGAACCGGCCCAAGGGACCGGGCCCAGGGACCGAGCTGTCGGATTCACCCCGTCGCCCTCGGCAGCCTCCTGATCGGGCGGGTCGACAGGAGGGCCGTGGCGACGAGGACGGCGATGGCCGCGCCCGTGAGGAGGACCGTTTCCGTGCCGACCGTCGCGGCCACCGGGCCCGAGAGGGTGCGGCCCACGCCCATCATCAGGAGGGAGCCGGCCACGTCGTAGGCGTGCATGCGGTTGAGGGAGTCCTGCGGGACGTGTGTCTGGACCGCCGTGGACCACATGACCAGCCAGAACGCGAAGGCCGCCCCGCCGGTGAACTGGCCCGCCACCAGGAGGCCCACCGGGGCGCCCGTCCCGAGCAGCAGGAGGTTGACCGGGAGGCCGAGGAGGGCCACCGCGCCCGCCGCGAGGGGGCGGGTCGGGCGGAGGCGGAGGGCGAGGAGGCCGCCGGTCGCGCTGCCGGCGCCGTTGACGGCCATCAGGACGCCGTAGGTCGCCGGGCCGTGTTCCGCCGTGACCAGGCTCGCGGTGAGCGGGACCATCGGGCCCGCCACCGTCAGGCCGTACACCGTCCAGATCGCGATCACTCCCCAGAGCCAGGAGCGGGAGGTGAACTCGCGCCAGCCCAGGGCCAGTTCGGAGGCCATACTGCCCCTTCGGGCCTTGTCCGAGGGGAGCGGGGGCAGGCGGATCAGTGTCAGGCACAGCGCGCTCACCGCGAACGTCACGCCGTTCACCGCGAACGCCGCCCCCGCGTTCCAGAGCGCCACCAGCACGCCCGCCGCCGCCGGGCCCGCCATCGTCATCAGGGCCTCCGCCACCCGCAGGACGGCGTTCGCCCGCTGCACGTCGGGGGCGATGCGGGGGATCGTGGACGCCACGCCCGGCTGGAAGAGGGCCGCGCCGATGCCGCTGAGGACCGACAGGGCGTAGACCGCCCACAGCGGCGGGCCGCCGAGGGCGAAGGTGACCGCGAGGACGCCCGAGGCGGGGAGGCGGAGCAGGTCCGCCAGGATCATCATGCGGCGGGCGGTGAAGCGGTCCGCCAGGACGCCGCCGAAGAGGACGAAGAGCGCGAACGCCGCCGTCCAGCCGCCGAGCGCGTACCCGACCGTCGACCCGGGGTGTCCGGCGCCGAGCAGGCCCGCCGCGAAGGCCACCGGGACCATGCCCTCGCCGAGGACGGCCACCGCCCTCGCGGTGAAGAAGAGCCGGAAGTTGCGGTTCCAGAGAGGCGGAGGCAGGTGCGCGGTCGTCGGAATGCGCGCGGCCGCCTCGGGCTTGTACGTGTTGTCCGTCACGGACACCTACTCGTACCAGCCCTATGGTCTGGACCACCATCGATTTTCGGAGGGAGCACCGCCCGTGCACCACCGCCCGCACCGCGTCGTCGTCCTCGCCCTCCCCGGGCTCCTCCCCTTCGAACTCGGCATCCCCCACCGGATCTTCGGGCGCGCGAAGGACTCCGAGGGCCGGGCGCTGTACGAGATCCTCACCTGCGCGACCACCGCCGGAGCCGTGCAGACGGACGCCGACTTCGCCGTCCACGTCGAGCACGGGGCCGAGATCCTCGCCACCGCCGACACCGTCGTCGTCCCCGCCTCCTACGAGCTCGGTCCGGTCTACGAGGAGGGCCGCCTCACCGACGAACTCGCCGCCGCCCTCGCGCACATCAGGCCCGGCACCCGCCTCGTCTCCATCTGCACCGGCGGGTACGTGCTGGCCGCCGCCGGGTACCTCGACGGGCGGCCCGCCACCACGCACTGGGCCTCCGCCGAGCACTTCCAGCGGCTCTTCCCCGAGGTGCGGGTCGACGCCGACGTCCTCTTCGTCGACGACGGCGACGTCCTCACCTCCGCCGGCGTCGCCGCCGGCATCGACCTGTGCCTGCACCTCGTCCGCCGCGACCACGGCACCGCCGTCGCCAACGACGTCGCCCGCAGGACCGTCGTCCCGCCGCACCGCGACGGCGGCCAGGCGCAGTACATCGCCCGGCCGATGCCGGAGGCCGGTACGCACACCACGACCGCCGCCCGCGCCTGGGCCCTCGCCCACCTCCACGAGCCGATCCAGCTGCGCGACCTCGCCGAGCGGGAGGCGATGAGCGTACGGACGTTCACGCGCCGCTTCCGCGAGGAGGTCGGCGTCAGCCCGGGGCAGTGGCTGACCCAGCAGCGCGTGGAGCGGGCCCGGCACCTCCTGGAGTCCACGGGGCTGCCGATCGACCGGATCGCGCACGACGCGGGCTTCGGGACGGCGCAGTCGCTGCGGGCGCACCTCATGAGTGCGATCGGGGTGACGCCGACCGCCTACCGGAGGACCTTCCGGGCCTCCTCCGCCAAGGCATCGGACTGAGCCGCCCGAGCGGTCAGCCGCCGCTCCCCGGCCGCCCCCACCGCGACGAGCAGGACCGTGAGCCCGACGCCGTACAGGATCGCCGTCGACGGCGCGACGACGGTCAGCAGCCAGCCCGCGAGCGCGCCCGCGCCCGCGTATCCCGCGCCGACGGCCGCGTACATCAGCGAGTACCCGGCGGCGAGCGCGGACGGCGGCAGGAGGCGGCGCAGGGCGAGGTTGCGGGTGAGGGATGACGGGGCCATGAGCAGGCCGGAGAGGGCGAGGACGATGCCGATGCCCGCCGTCCACGGGACGACGGCGACGAGCGCGATCCCGGCGCAGACGGTGAGGACGAGGGCCGCGGACTGGGCGGCGAGCGTGCCGGGCCAGGTGCTCCGCAGGCCGTAGACGAAGCCGCCGACGGCCGAGGCGACCGAGAATCCGGCGAGCAGCGGTCCGGCCCAGCCGAGGGCGATCCCGCGCTGTTCGAGGAGGGCGGGGAGGACGAGTTCGGCAAGGGCGAGCAGGCAGAGTCCGGCGGCCCCGAGGACGTACACCGGCCAGACCCGCGCCAGCACCCGGCGTGCGGACACGCCCTTCTCGGGCGGCTCGGTCGTCCAGCCGACGGGCAGCGTCCAGAGCCCGGCGATCGACAGCAGCATGAGGGCGCCCATGAGGAGGAGCGGTACGGCGGGTCCGGCGCCGAGCGCGATGCCGGTGGCGAGGGCGGGGGCGGCGGCCCAGACGCCGTAGATGAGGATCGACTCGCCGCTCATGGCCTGGGTGACGGACCGCTCGGGGACGAGGCTGGTCAGCAGGGCGCGCAGGCCGCCGGGGACGGCGGCGGGGCCGATGCCCGCGAGGACGCAGAGGGCCCCGAGGACGAGCGGGTGGGCGTCGGCCAGCAGGCCGAGGGCGGTGAAGGCGGCGGCGCCGACGGCGAGTCCGGCGGCGAGCTGCGGGCGGGCCCGCTCGGCGTCGAGGCGCAGGCCGAGGAGGGGGGCGCCGACGATCTCGCCGATGACGTACGCGGCGGCGAGGACCGCCCCGAGGGTGTAGCCGCCGGGCCGCTCCCGTACGAGGAAGACGAGTGCGAGCGGCGCCATGGCGACGGGCAGCCGGCCGGCGACGGCGACGGCGGACCAGGCGAGGACGGGTCGGGTGGCGAGCTCGCGATAGGACATGAGGGGACCGTAGGCGGTGGACGGTCCTGTCTCCAGGGGTATTCGGTGAGTGAGACCTCGGGCCCCGCCCGGTCGGCCCCGCCAGGCCCCGCCCGGTCGGCCCCGCCAGGCCCCGCCCCGGGGGCCCCGCCAGACCCCACCCCGGGCAGCCCCACCCCGGGCAGCCCCGCCCCGGGCAGCCCCACCCCGGTCGGCCCCGTCCCGGTCGGCCCCGTCCCGGTCGGCCTCGGCCGGGGCGGGGCCCGTGGGCCAGGGCGCTCAGAAGGTGAGCACGCCCCGCGCCACCTTCCCCTTCTCCGCGTCCTCCACGGCCCGCCCGAACTCCTCCACCGGATAGGTGGCCGTGACGAGCTCGTCGAGGAGCAGGCTCCCCGAGCGGTACAGCTCGGCGTAGAGCGCGATGTCCTTCTGCGGCCGCGAGGAGCCGTAGCGGCAGCCGAGGATCGACTTGTCCAGGAACATCGCGGCGGGCAGGAAGCTCGCCTCGGCGGTCGGCGCGGTCACGCCGAGCAGGATCGCCTGGCCGTGCCGGTCGAGGAGGTCGATCGCGGTGCGGACGAGTCCGGTGTGGCCGACGCACTCGAAGACGTGGTCGGCGCCGGTCGGCAGGATCTCCCGTACGCCGTCGGTGGAGGCGAGGAAGTGCGTGGCGCCGAACTGCCGGGCCACGGCCTCCTTGTCGGGGTTGGTGTCGACGGCGACGATCGTCAGCGCGCCCGCGATCCGGGCGCCCTGGATGACGTTGAGGCCGATGCCGCCGGTGCCGATGACGACGACGGTCTCGCCGCGGCCGACCTTCGCGCGGTTGAGTACGGCTCCGACGCCGGTGAGGACGCCGCAGCCCATGAGGGCGGCGGAGGTGAGCGGGATGTCCTTCGGGATCTTCACGGCCTGGACGGCCTTGACGACGGTCCGCTCGGCGAAGGAGGAGTTCGAGGCGAACTGGAAGATCGGCTGCCCGCCGCGGGAGAACGGCTTCCCCGGCATCCCGATGGCCTTCCGGCACATCGTCGGCCGTCCCCGGTCGCAGTCCGCGCAGGCCCCGCAGTTCGCGAGCGTGGACAGGGCCACGTGGTCGCCGGGTACGACGTGGGTGACGCCGGGCCCGACGGCCTCGACGACGCCGGCGCCCTCGTGGCCGAGGACCACGGGCGGCGGGAAGGGGATGGTCCCGTCGACGACGGACAGGTCGCTGTGGCAGAGCCCTGCCGCGGCGATCCCGACGAGGACCTCGCCGGGTCCGGGGTCGCGCACCTCCAGGTCGTCGACGACCCGGACGGACTTGCCGTCGAACACGACGCCCCTCATGAGCCGTTCCCCTTCCTGCCCTCAGGGGCCGCGTTCGGCCGGTCGCCGGCCGCCGCCGCCCGCGCCATCTCCTCCAGGCGCTCCAGCATCGGCATCGGGTCCTTGCCCACCGTCCCCGGCAGGAAGTCGGCGATCCGCTCGGGGGTCCAGCCGCCCTCCGCGTACCCGGCGCGCAGCTCGCGCGGCTGCGCCCAGACGGCGATCTTCGGGCCCGCGATCGTGTAGACCTGGCCGGTGATCTTCTCGTCCCGGGCCCGTTCGGACAGCAGGTAGACGACGAGTGCGGCCACGTCCTCCGGCTCGCCGATCTCCTTGAGCTCCATGGGGACGTTGGCGGACATCCGGGTCCGCGCGACGGGTGCGACCGCGTTGGCGGTGACGCCGTACTTGTGGAGGCCGAGGGCGGCCGACCGTACGAGCGAGATGATCCCGCCCTTGGCCGCCGAGTAGTTGGCCTGGGCGACGGAGCCCTGATGGTTGCCGCTGGTGAAGCCGATGAGCGTGCCCGTGCCCTGCTTGCGCATGACCGCCGAGGCCGCGCGGAAGACGGTGAAGGTGCCCTTGAGGTGGGTGGCGACGACGGGGTCCCACTCCTCCTCGGACATGTTGAAGAGCATCCGCTCGCGCAGGATGCCGGCGACGCAGACGACGCCGTCGACGCGGCCGTACTCCGCGAGGGCCACGTCCACGATCCGCTGGCCGCCGGCCATCGTGGAGATGTCGTCGGCGACGGCGATCGCCGTGCCGCCGGCGGCCTCGATCTCCTTCACCACCTCGGCGGCGATCTCCGAGGTCGGTTCGCCGCCCTCGATCGACACCCCGTAGTCGTTGACGACGACCTTCGCGCCCTCCGCCGCGCACGCGAGGGCGACGGCGCGGCCGATGCCGCGCCCCGCGCCCGTCACGGCGACGACCTTGCCAGCCAAGAAGTTCCCCACGCCCGGCCCCTTCCCGCATTTTCTGACGGTCCGTTAGATTCGTACGTCGTCAGGATTCTACGGTCCGTCAGATACCGGAAAACAAGCCCCCGGAGGCCCCGATGTCCCTCCCCGCCGCTTTTCACGAGATCGCCAAGCGCGTCAACAACTGGGGCCGCTGGGGCCAGGGCGACGAGATCGGGACGTTGAACCTCGTCACCGACGAGGTGGTCAGGGAGGCCGCCGCGACCGTCCGCACCGGCCGACGGATCCCGCTCGCCGTCGACCTCAAGCAGGACGGCGTGCAGACCGGCATGATCCCGGGCCGGGTCAACCCGCTCCACGTCATGGTCCAGGTGAACCAGGAGATCTTCGGACCCGGCACGGTCGCCACCAGCGACGACGCCGTGACCCTCGGCCTCCAGGCGGGCACCCACTGGGACGCCCTCACCCACGCCTCGCACTCCGGCCGCATCTACAACGGCCGGCCCGCCGACACCATCACCGCGCACGGCCGCTCCGCGTACAGCGGCATCCACACCGCGCGGCACGTGGTGAGCCGGGGCGTCCTCCTCGACGTCGCCGCCGCGAAGGGCGTCGACCGGCTGCCCGGCGACCACGCCGTGACGCCGGAAGACCTCGACGAGGCGGCGGAGTTCGGCGGGGTCACGGTCCGGGCCGGTGACATCGTGCTCGTACGGACGGGACAGATCCAGGCGTACCTGGCCGGGGACAGGCACGGGTACGCGTTCCCCTCGCCCGGCCTGTCGATCCGTACGCCCGAGTGGTTCCACGCCCGCGACGTCGCGGCCGTCGCCAACGACACGCTCACCTTCGAGATCTTCCCGCCGGAGATCGAGGACCTGTGGATGCCCGTCCACGCGCTCGACCTGGTGGAGATGGGGATGCTCCAGGGGCAGAACTGGAACCTGGAGGAACTGTCCACAGCCTGTGCACAGGAGCGGCGCTACGCCTTCCTGCTCTCCGCGATGCCGGAGCCCTTCGTCGGCGGCACGGGCACGCCGGTGGCGCCGGTGGCACTCCTCTGAACAGCGCTTTACACGCTTGTACGTTCGCGGGCGGCGGCGCGCTCGCGCGCACCCCGAGCACGGCACGAACACCCGCCGCCACCCGGCCACGACCCGCACACGCCGAGGGCCGTCGCGGCCCTCGGCTCCCCTCGCAACGAATCGCTCAGACCAGAGTGGGCAAAGCGCCACGAACCGTCAACAGTGCACCCGTCCGGGCGACACCGCCGACGCCGGGGCGGGCGTGACCCGGTCGACCTCGCACCAGATGCTCTTCCCCGCGCCTTCGGGCTGCCAGCCCCAGCGGTCCGCGAGCCCGTCGACCAGTTCGAGGCCGCGCCCGTTGGTGTCGTCGCCCTGCGCGTGCCGGGGCCGGGGCGGCCGGTCGCTCGTGTCGGCGACCTCGACCCGGACGCCGCCGCCGGCGGCGAAGGCCATCCGCAGAACGGCCGGGCAGCCGGTGTGCACCACGGCGTTGGTCACGAGCTCGGACACGATCAGCACGAGCGTCTCCGTGAGCGGCTCGTCGTCCCCTATGCCCGATCCGACGAGACGCGAGCGCGCCCACTTCCGGGCTCGCCCTACTTCAGCCGGGTCGGGCCCGACCTCCAACTGCACCTGAAGCACCTGCACCGCTCACACCATCCGAACCGGCGGACACACCTTTACGGAACGTGATTCCCTTATGGGACAGCATGGTTGACGTACAGTCACCGCAACAAGCGCTTCGGGCATATTCCAGCGCGAAGGAGTACGCATGGTCCATACTGTGCGACGCACGCTGCGGGTAGTCGAACGCATCCCACGGAGAGTACCGGAGCGGAAGACCGTCTCCCGGTCGCGACGGCCCCTCCGAAGGACACAACCCGATATCGACATTGCGTGACATTCTCGTCACACGATGTGACGATTCGGCCTCACAGGTGCGCCGCCACCAGCTCCTCCGCACGCGCCGCCGGGAGCCGCAGCTCCGCCCGCACCCAGGCCCGCTTGAGGTGCAGGTGCACGTCGGCCTCCCACGTGAAGCCCATGCCGCCGAAGACCTGGAGGCAGTCCCGGGCGTTCCCGGTCGCCGCCTCGTCGGCGAGCAGCTTCGCGCCCGCGACCTCGGCGGGCGCGGCGGTGACGGACGCGGCCCGCACCGCCGCACGGGCGAGCTCGGCCCTGACGAGCATCCCGGCGCAGAGGTGCTTGACCGCCTGGAAGGCGCCGATGGCCTGCCCGAACTGCTCCCGCTCACGGGCGTAGGCCACGGCCATCCCGGTCGTCCGCTCCGCGCTGCCGACCTGCTCGGCGGCGGTGAGGAGCACGGACACCGGGTCGGCCTCCGCCCGGCCCTGCACCCGGTGCAGCGGCGTCAGCGGATCCACCGACCGCACCGGTACGGCCCCGGCCGCGTCCCCCAGGACGACGTCGGCCGCGTCCAGCCACGGCACCAGCCCCTCGGCCGCCTCCGTGACCACCACCTCGCCCTCCGCCGCGCCCGGCACGGCCCCCGCCGCCACGTGCGTGGAGACCAGGGGTCCCGGCAGGAGCGCCCGCCCGGCCTCCTCGAAGAGGAGCACGGCCTCCGGCAGCCCGAGCCCGACCCCGCCCTCCTCCTCGGGGAGCCGCAGCGCGAAGAACCCGGCCGCGCCGAGCTCCCGCCACAGCTCCCGGTCGAGCCCCCCGGCGTCGACGGCCGCGCGCAGCGCGTCCCGGTCGAAGCGGCGGTCGAGGAGCTCCCGTACGCCCCGCCGCAGGGCGTGCTGGTCCTCGGTGAGTCGGAAGTCCATGCGTCGGGTCACCGGCCCTTCGGGAGGCCGAGGATGCGCTCGGCGACGATGTTGCGCTGGATCTGGGAGGTGCCGGCGGCGATCGTGTACGAGAGCGAGGACAGCCGGTCGAGGTTCCACTCGCGGTCGAGGTCGAGCGCGTCGGGGCCCAGGACGGCCCCGGCCGCCTCGTACAGCTCCTGGCGGGCGTGCGAGTAGTGCAGCTTGAAGACGGAGCCGCCCGCGCCCGGGACCCCGCCGGTGGCCTGGGCCTCGCTGACGTTGGCCTGGGTCAGCCGCCACAGCGCCTGGAACTCGGCGGACAGCCGGCCGAGCCGCCGGCGGAGCACCGGGTCGTCCCAGGTGCCGTTCTTGCGTGCCGTGCGGGCCAGCTCGCCGAGGAGGCGGCGGCAGGCGACGACCTCGCCGACGAAGGCCGTGCCCCGCTCGAAGGAGAGGGTGACCATGGTGACGCGCCAGCCGTCGTTCTCCTCGCCGACCCGGTTCGCGACGGGGACCCGTACCTCGTCGAGGAACATCTCCGCGAACTCCGTCGACCCGGCGAGCGTCCGCAGCGGGCGCACGGTCACGCCGGGCGCGTCCATCGGCATCGCGAGCCAGCTGATCCCCCGGTGCTTGGAGGCCGCCGGGTCGGGATCGGTGCGGACGAGGAGCTCGCACCAGTCGGCGACCTCGGCGTGCGAGGTCCAGATCTTCTGGCCGGTGACGACGTACGCGTCGCCGTCCCGGACGGCCTTGGTGCGGAGCGAGGCGAGGTCGGAGCCGGCTCCGGGCTCGCTGAAGCCCTGGCACCACACCTCGTCGCCGCGCAGGATCGGCGGCAGCCAGCGCTCGCGCTGCGCGGCCGTGCCCTCGGCGGCGATCGTCGGGCCCGCGTGGAGCAGCCCGACGAAGTTCGCGCCGACGTAGGGCGCGCCCGCGAGCTCGGTCTCCTCCAGGAAGATCAGCCGCTGGGTGGGGGACGCGTCCCAGTGGGTGTCGGCGTACCCGGCGTCGTACAGGCGGCGCTGCCAGCCGCAGTCGTACGCGCGGCGGGCGGGCCAGTCGAGCGGGTCGGGCCGGGCCGGGAGCGTCGGCAGGGTGGCGATCAGCCACGCGCGGAGCCGCGCCCGGAACTCCTCTTCCTCCTCCGAGCAGGTGAGATCCATCAGGACCGGCCCGTGCCGAAGCCCAGGTCGACGCCCTTGTCGAAGTCGAGGCCGAGCATGCGGATCGCGTTCCCCCGCATCAGTTTGTAGACCGTCTCGTCGTCGAGGCCCTGGACGTGGTCGAGGGCGACCTCCTTGGTGTGCGGGAAGGTCGAGTCGACGTGCGGGTAGTCGGTCTCGAAGGTGGCGTTGTCCCGGCCGACGACGTCGAGCGAGGCGATGCCGTGCTTGTCGCGGAAGAAGCAGCAGAAGATCTGCCGGTAGTAGTACGTGGACGGCGGCTCGGGGATCAGGTCGCGGACCCCTCCCCAGGCGCGGTGCTCCTCCCACACGTCGTCGGCGCGCTCCAGCGCGTACGGGATCCAGCCCATCTGGCCCTCGCTGTAGGCCAGCTTGAGCGTCGGGAACTTCACGAGGACGCCGGAGAAGAGGAAGTCCATCATCGAGGCCATCGCGTTGTTGAAGCTCAGGCTGGCCTGGACGGCGGGCGGGGCGTCGGGCGAGGCGGCGGGCATCTGGCTCGACGACCCGATGTGCATGTTGACGACGGTCCCGGTCTCCTGGCAGACGGCGAAGAAGGGGTCCCAGTAGCCGGAGTGGATCGAGGGCAGGCCGAGGTGGGTGGGGATCTCGGAGAAGGTGACGGCCCTGACCCCGCGGGCGGCGTTGCGCCGGATCTCCGCCACCGCCAGGTCGATGTCCCAGAGCGGGATGATGCAGAGCGGGATCAGCCGGCCGCCGCTGTCGCCGCACCACTCCTCGACCATCCAGTCGTTGTACGCGCGCACGCAGGCGAGGGCGACCTCCTTGTCCTGCGCCTCCGCGAAGGTCTGCCCGCAGAAGCGCGGGAAGGTGGGGAAGCAGAGGGAGGCCTCGACGTGGTTGAGGTCCATGTCGGCGAGGCGCGCCTTGGGGTCCCAGCAGCCGCGGCGCATCTCGGCGCGGGTGATGCCCTCCAGGGTCATGTCGTCGCGGTCGAAGCCGACGGCGGCGATGTTCCGCTTGTACGGGAACTTGAGGTCCTCGTAGATCCACCAGTCGGTGGGCGGGCCGTCGGGGTCCATCGTGATCTGGTACTTCCCGGCGACGTAGGCGAGCTCGCCGATCCCGGCGGTGAGGGCCTTGGGCCCGCGGTCCCGGTACTTCTTCGGGAGCCAGGTCTCGAAGAGGTGGGCCGGCTCGATCACGTGGTCGTCGACGCTGATGATGCGGGGCAGTTCCGCGCTGGAGCTCATGGGACCCTCTCCCGTTTCTGATGACCCGTCAGATCTGACGGCATCAGGCTAGCCCCGCACCCCTGGACCGACAAGCGCCCTGCCCTTACGCTCGCCGCACCATCTGACGGAACGTCAGTCGTGAGGAGTACGGGATGACCGACACCGCACACGCCCTGGGCGAGTCCCGCACGCTCTGGGAGCTCGTCGAACGCCGCGCCGCCCTCACCCCCGACCGGCCCGTCCTGCTCCAGGGCGACCGCGTCCTCACCTTCGGCGGCCTGCGCGACCGCGCCGAACGGTGCGCCGCCGGGCTGTACGGCATGGGCGTGCGGCCGGGGACGGTCGTCGCCTGGCAGCTGCCGACCCGGATCGAGACGGCCGTGCTCTCCTTCGCGCTCGCCCGCGTCGGAGCCGTACAGACGCCGGTGATCCCCTTCTACCGGGACAAGGAGGTCGGCTTCGCGCTCCGCGAGTCACGAGCCGAGTTCTTCGCCGTGCCCGGCGTCTGGCGCGGCTTCGACCACACGGACATGGCCCGGCGGCTCGGCGCGCGCGGGATCTTCGAGGCCTACTCCCCCGAGAGCCTCCCCGACGGCGACCCGGCCGTCCTGCCGCCTCCGCCCGCCTCCGGCACCGACGTCCGCTGGATCTACTGGACCTCCGGCACCACCTCCGACCCCAAGGGCGTCCTGCACACCGACCGCTCGCTCCTCGCCGGCGGCTCCTGCCTCGCGCACGCGCTGCGGCTGACCGCCGAGGACGTCGGCTCGATGGCCTTCCCGTACGCGCACATCGCCGGGCCCGACTACACGGTGATGCTCCTGCTGTACGGGTTCCCCGCCGTGATGTTCGAGCAGTTCGCCCTGCCCGACGCGCTCGCCGAGTACAACGCGCACGGCGTGACCGTCGCCGGCGGCTCCACCGCCTTCTACTCGATGTTCCTCGCCGAGCAGCGCAAGACGCCGGACCGGCCCGTCATCCCCACCCTCCGCCTCCTCGCGGGCGGCGGGGCGCCGAAGCCCCCGGAGGTCTACCACGCCGTGCGCAAGGAGCTCGGCTGCCAGCTCACCCACGGGTACGGGATGACCGAGGTCCCGATGATCACCATGGGCGACCCGGAGGACACCGTCGAGAATCTCGCGACGACCGAGGGCCGCCCGCCCGCCGGGATGGAGATACGCGTCACCGCCGACGGCGAGGTCCGGCTGCGCGGCGAGGCCGTCTGCCGGGGCTATCTCGACCCGGCGCAGACCGCCGCCGCCTTCGACGAGGACGGCTTCCTCATCACCGGGGACGTCGGGCACCTGACCCCGAGCGGGCACCTCGTCCTCACCGGCCGCATCAAGGACATCATCATCCGCAAGGGCGAGAACATCTCCGCCAAGGAGATCGAGGACCTCCTCGCCGGCCACCCGGACGTCGGCGACGCCGCCGTCATCGGCCTGCCGGACGCCGAGCGCGGCGAACGCGTCTGCGCCGTCGTCGAACAGCCGCCGGGCGCCGCGCCGCTGACGCTCGGCGCCGTCACCGCGTACCTCCGCGAGGCGGGGCTCTCGGTCCACAAGCTGCCGGAACAACTGGAGGTCGTGGACGCCCTGCCGCGCAACGAGACCCTGCGGAAGGTGCTCAAGTACAAGCTCAGGGAGCGGTTCGGCACTCGCTGAGCGGCTCCTCGCCGAGCGGCTCCTCGCCGACGGCCGCCTCGACGTCCCCGTGGACGTCGAAGAGGCGGCGGACGCCGAGGGCGGAGAGGACGCGTTCGACGTGCGCCTCCCCCTCGGCGTCAGCCGCGGGCAGGATCAGGCGGAGCCGTCCGCCGCAGGAGCGCAGCAGGCGGCGGGCGCCGATGAGGACGCCGACGCCGCTGGAGTCGCAGAAGCGGACGGCGGACAGGTCGACCACCAGGTCGCGGTGGCCGCCCGCGACGGCGTCGTGCACGCGTCGGCGTAGCCGCGGGGAGGTGACCAGGTCCAGCTCGCCCCGGATGCTCAGCACCGTCCAGGGACCGCGTTCGTCCTCGTCGACCTCGATCGTCGTCGTCACGGTCGCCGCCTGCCCCGCGGGGGCGGACCGAAACCCGTCCGGCCGTGGATGGCGCTTTCCTTACCATCCACATCGGCGTCAAGGGCGCACTTCCGGCAAACAGACGTGCGGTGCGGCGCGGGCCGTTACGTTGGTGGAGACGGTGAGGGGCCGACGAGCGGGGCGGAGGACGCGCATGGCGATGGAGACACCACCGCGCTGGGACCGCAGGATGCAGCAGCGGCTCGCGCGCGGGGAGGCCGCCGCGCTGGGCGAGTTCTACGACCGGTTCGCCTCGCTCGTGCACAGCCTCGCCAACCGCGTCCTCGACGACGTCCCCGCCGCCGACCAGATCACCCGCGAGGTCTTCGCCCACGTCTGGGAGCACCCCGACGAGTACGACCCCCGGCACGGCAGCATGCGCGCGTGGGTCGCGACCCTCGCGCAGAACCAGGCCGTGCGGCGGCTTCGTGAGACCGAGGCGACGGCGTACGCGGAGACCGGTGAGGGCTCGGCGGAGGAGCTGGAGCAGAAGGTGCTCCGCGCCAAGGCCGCCGCCCGCGCCGACTACATCGTCACGTCCATGCCGGCCTCGCTGCGGGCCGCGCTCGAATCGGCGTACGTCCAGCGGCGCGACTACCGGCAGACGGCGGCCGACCTCGGCGTCACCGAGGACGAGGCCCGGCGGCGGCTCCGGCTCGGCCTCCAGCTGCTCTCCTCGGCCAACGCCCGCCCACTGGAGGGCTCTTCGCCGCCGGGCTACGGGCGGGCGTGGTGACGGCCCGGGACGGGGACGCGGACGACGTCGCCCGCGCCCCGCGCATACCGGGCCCCCGCCTCTCGGCCGACGACCACGCGAGGCTGGACCGGCTCCCGACGGCGTACGCCCACGAGGACGACTCCGACGCCGACCCGGACGCCGACTCCCCCACCGACCTCGGTGCCGCCGCCGACGAGACGGGCGACGGTCCCGGGCCGCCGCCCCCCGAGGACGTCGAGGCCGACGTCCCGCAGCTCAGCCACCAAGTGCTCGCGTCCCTCCTCGGGGCCTGGGCACTTTCGGCGTGCTCCGCCGGGGAGACCCGGGCCGTCGAGGACCACCTCACCGACTGCGCGCCCTGCGCCGACGAGGCGCTCCGGCTGCGGGACGCCGTCACGCTGCTCCACGAGGACCGGGACCTCGACCTCGACCCGCTGCTCCGCGCCCGGGTCCTGGAGAGCTGCCTCGGCCGGCGCCCCGCGCGCGTACCGGTGCCGGACTGGGTCACCCCGTACGACGCCGAGACCGCCCGGCTCGACGCGCTGCTCCGGGACATCGGGGACGCGGAGTGGCACGCGCCGGTGCGGCTCAAGTGGTTCGAGGACGAGCGGATCGTGCGGCGCAGGACGAGCGTGGCCGGGGTCATCGGCCACCTCCTCGCGGTGGACGGCGTGGTCTCCGCCGCGCTCGGCCTCCCCGACCCGCTGGGCGCGGAGGTGCCCGAGCTCTCGCCGGCCGAGCGGACGGAGGCGCTGTGGTCGGGGCTCGACCGGCCGCCGAACCGGGAGCTGCGCAGGCCCTGGCGCGAGCAGTCGCACGCCCTGATCCGTACGGTCTCGTTCAAGGCGGGCGGCGTCGCCGACCTCACCGTCGACTACAAGGACTTCGCGCTGCCGCTGCGGGACTCGCTCCTGGAGCGGGCCTTCGAGTGCTGGCTGCACGCGGACGACATCGCGAACGCGGTGGCGTACCCGTACGACCCGCCGAGCGGTCCGCACCTGCACGACATGATCGACCTGGCGGCCCGGCAGCTGCCCGGCGCGCTCGCGAACCGGCGGCGCACGGGGCTCGCGTCCCCGCCCCGGCGGCTCGTCGCGGCGGGCGGGCGCGGCCGGTCGCTCCACTTGGAGGTCGAGGGGTCCGGCGGCGGCCACTGGTACATCCCGCTGGACTCGCCCGCGGCGGTCGGCGCGCCGGAGCTCGCGGTGGCGCAGGTCGCGATGGACGGCGTCGAGTTCTGCCGGCTCCTCGCGGGGCACATCTCGCCGGCCGAGGCGGCGGCGGGCCAGGAGGGCGACCGGGAGGCCATCCACGACGTCCTCGCCGCGGCGGCCTCCCTCAGCCGTATCTGAGCTCCGGGTCGCCTCAGGTGAAGACGACCGTGCGGCGGCCGTTGAGGAGGATGCGGCGCTCCGCGTGCCACTTCACCGCGCGGGCGAGGGCCTGGCACTCGACGTCCCGGCCGATGGCGACGAGCTGGTCGGGCGTGACCTCGTGGCCGACGCGCTCGACCTCCTGCTCGATGATCGGGCCCTCGTCGAGGTCCGCCGTCACGTAGTGGGCGGTCGCGCCGATCAGCTTCACCCCGCGCGCGTGCGCCTGGTGGTAGGGCTTGGCGCCCTTGAAGCTCGGGAGGAAGGAGTGGTGGATGTTGATGATGCGGCCGGAGAGCTGCTTGCACAGGTCGTCGGAGAGCACCTGCATGTAGCGGGCGAGGACGACGAGCTCGACGTCCTCCTCGCGGACCAGGTCGAGGAGTTCGGCCTCGGCCTCCGCCTTGGTCTCCTTGGTGACCGGGATGTGCCGGAACGGGAGCCCGTACGAGCCGACGAGCTCCTCGAAGTCGGTGTGGTTGGAGACGACCGCGACGATCTCGACGGGCAGCGCGCCGATCCGCGAGCGGAAGAGCAGGTCGTTCAGGCAGTGGCCGAACTTGGAGACCATGAGGACGATCCGCATGCGCTCGTCGGCGCGGTGGATCTGCCAGTCCATCGCGAAGGAGTCGCCGACCGCCGCGAAGCTCGCGCGGAGCTTCTCCGCGTTCACGGGTGCCTCGGCCGAGAAGTGGACCCGCATGAAGAAGAGACCCGTGTCACGGTCTCCGAACTGCTGGCTGTCCTCGATATTGCATCCGGTGATGAACAGGTAGCTCGACACGGCGTGCACGATGCCCTGCTTGTCGGGGCACGAGAGGGTGAGGACGTACTGGTCGGTCATCCCGACACCTTGCCACACCCGCGAGACCGCGCAGAGCCGCCGTCCGTCAGACGGACCGGCGGGGATCAGGCGGACCGGGTCATGATCTCCAGTACCTCCAGGGAGCGCGGGGGCGCGTCGGGGTCGTCGCCGTCGGCGACCGCCATCCGTACGTGTGCCTCGCGTGCGGCCCGTACGGCCTCCGGCCAGCCCTGGTGCTCCAGGTAGGCGGAGACGGGGGCGTCGGCGCCGATCTGGTGCATGATCCGCAGCACGCGGAGGACGGCGGCGTCGACGAGGGCGGCCTCCGCGGGGTCGCGGAAGACGGCGCCGACGTACTTATCGGCGGACCAGTTGTCGAGCCAGGTGTCCTCGACGAGGCGGTAGACGGCGTCGGTGACGTCGCCGTACCCCTCCTGGCCCGCGAGCCAGGTCGTCTCGTGGAAGACGGGGTCGGAGAGCATGTGCAGCGCGGAGCGCACGTTGATGCGCCAGCGCCACCACGGCATGTCGTTGAGCGGCATGCCGCCCATGGTGGAGGAGCGACGGCCGCGACGGGAAGGGTTCACCGGACGGGAGACTGGACTGGGGACGGGACTGGACACGTTTCGATCGTACGTTCCCCTACCCCACAAGCGGACTCACCCCCTCCCCTTCCACTCCTCCACCCCCGCAATTCACCTTCACGTCACCCTTCGTTGAACCATGCTCACTCCCGCGTTACCCCGGAACCGGAAGCGTGCGTGTTCATGACCGGTAGGCGACTGACCTCACTCCTCGCATACGTCACGACCACCGCGGCGGGTGCGTCGCTCATCACCGGGTGTGGCGTGCTCCCTGGGGCCACGGGGGGCTCCAGGGAGCACGTCACGGTGATGACCTGGGCACCCGACCAGACCCGCGCGACGAACATGCCCGGCATGCCCGCCATGGCGCAGACCTACGCCCGGTGGATCAACGAGCAGGGCGGCATCGACGGCCACGAACTCCGCGTCCTCACCTGCAACGAAGAGAACACCCCCGCGGGCGCCGCCGCCTGCGCCCGGCGCGCCGTCCACGAGGGCGCGGCAGCCGTCGTCGGCTCCTACAGCCAGAACGGCGAGGCCTTCATGGCCCCGCTGGAGGCCGCCGGCATCCCGTACATCGGCGGCTACGGCATCTCGGACGACGAGTTCACGAGCCCGCTCTCGTACCCCGTCAACGGCGGACAGGCCTCCCTCATCGCCGGGCACGGCATCCAGCTCGCCGAGTCCTGCCGTACGGTCTCGCTCGTCCGGCCCGACACCGTCGACGGCGACCGGCTCCCCGGCCTCCTCAACTCCGGCCTGAGCAGGGCCAGTCACCGCAACGCCGTCGACATCCCGGCCGTCGAGGACGCCGGCGAGTACGCCCGGCAGGCCGGGGAGGCCCGCGACCAGGCCGGGGTCGAACAGGGCTGCGTCACCGCCGTCCTCGGCGAACGCACCCAGACCTTCTTCGACTCCTTCCGGCGCCTGCCGAAGGCGACGGAGGGGAAGAAGGGGAACGGGAACGGGAACGGCGGAGAGGGCACGTCCGGCGACGGCAAGTCCGGCAGCGGCACGTCCGACGGCTCCGTCCGCATCTCCTCCGTGCTCGGCAGCGTCGGCCAGCCCGTCATCGACCGCACCGGCGGCGCCCACAGCCCCTTCGAGGGCGCGTACGTCACCGGCTGGTACCCGGAGTCCGGCGACAAGAGCTGGAAGCCGATGCGCGAGGTCATCCGGCAGCACGCCTTCGCGGACAACCGGGTCGACCCGTCCGACCCCGGCGTCCAGACCACGTGGATCGCCTACACGGTCCTCAAGGAGGTCATCGAGTCCCTCGACCAGGACGAGATCACCGGCGAGAAGATCGCCACCGCCCTCGACCGGGGCGCGCGCATCGACACCGGCGGCCTCACCCCGAGCCTGCGGTGGAAGTACGAGGACCTCCTCGGCGCCGCCGGATACCCCCGGATCGTGAACCACAAGGTGACGTTCCAGGTGGTCAGGAACGGGCGGCTCGTGGCGCAGAAGCCCGGCTTCGTCGACGTCGGCGAAACCGTCCTCAGCGCCCCGTAACCACCCAGCGCCCCGCAACCCCTCAGAGCTGCGTGGGCGAGCGCTTCTCCAGTCCGTACTTCTCGGCGGTCGGGTTCCACAGCCCGGCCGCCTGCTTCTTGGCCGCGCTCGCCTCGCCGCTCTTCTCGTTCGCCTCGGCCAGGTGCTGGGTCCGACGGGCCTCCCCGCCCTTGCACTTCTTCTTGTCCTTCATCTCGTCGGCCCAGGCCGCGTAGTGGTCGTCGGCCGAGGCCGAGGCGCGCCAGGCCTTGGTGAGCGCCGACGTCAGGGCCGCGTTCTTCGGGATCTTGTCGACCTTCAGCTTCTCCAGCCTGGTCACCAGGCCACGGCGCTGCTTCGCGGCGGCCCGCAGGTCCTTCGCCGCGTCGTCGAGGTTCGTGCACTTGTTGATCGCCGCGACGGCGCTGATCACCGAGTCACGGCTGCTGTTGCTGTCCCCGAGCAGCTTGTCCAGCTCCTTGGCCTGCGGCTCCGCCGGGTCCGGCTTCTCCTCGGCCGGCTCGGTGGTGGCCTCGCCGGGCTTGGCGTCGGGGGCGGCGGGCGCCGAGGAGCTCGCGGCCACGGTCTGGCCGCCCTTGTCGTCCTCGTCGCCGCCGCTGAGCATCATCCCGGCGCCGAGGCCGACGACCGCGCAGCCGACGACGACGGCCGCGATCAGCGCGACCGGCGACTTGCGGCGCGGGCGCTCGGGCTCGTCGTCGTAGTAGGCGTCCTGGTAGGCGTCCTGACGGCCGCCCGGGTAGCCGTACTGCTGCTGCGGGGGCTGCGGCGGCTGGTACCCCTGCTGCTGGTGCTGCGGGTAGCCCTGCTGCGGGTACGAGGCCGTCGGCGGCTGCTGCTGGTAGCCCTGGGGGGCCTGCGGCGCCTGGGGCCGCTGCGGGGTCTCGCTGCGGAAGAGGCTGTCGAACTCGGCGAGCGGCTGGCGCTCACCGGGAACCTCCGGCGGTACGGGGGCGATGTACTGGGTCGCGTCCGAGGCGCCGTGCGGCTGCCCCTGGCCCGGCAGCGGTCCGGTGCCGAGGAACTGGGTGTCGGACCCGGCGGCGGGCTGCGCCGGCGGGTACCCGTATCCGGGCTGCGGCGGCGGCATCGCGCCGGGGACCGGCGCGATGTGCTGGGTCGCCTGCATGTCGGGGACCTGCGGGGCCTGCGGCGGATAGCCGTACCCCGGCTGCGGCGGCACCGACGGCGGCCCCGCCGGGATCGGCGGCAGGTACTGCGTGGACTGCATGTCGGCGGCGCCCGGCACGGCCTCCGGGGGCAGCGGCTGCGCGGGGGGCAGCGGCTGCCCACCCGCCGCCGGGTACTGCTGCTCCGGACCCTGTCCGTACTGCGTCACCGGGACTCCTACTGATGGACCTACGGAATCGTCGGCTCACGCTACCGGGTACGTCCAGGGCTCCGCACACACGTGTGAGCCCGCTAACACCCCCGCCGTCATCCGCCGGACACCGCCCGAGCCGCCGCCCGAGCCGCCGCCCACGCCGCCGCCTACGCCACCGCCAGGTCCATCCGCGCCCCGAACTCCCGCACCACCGCCTCCCCCGCGTACGGCTCCAGACGGTCCCGCAGGTCCTCCAGGTACTCGGTGCCCCTCGACGACCGCATCGCCCCCAGGAGTTCGAGGGCCCGCGTGCCCGTCCGGCAGGCGAGCTCCACCTCCCGCTGCTGCACCTGCGCCGTCGCGAGCAGCGCGAGCCCGATCGCCCGCCGCCGCGCCCGCGACTCGGGGTGCCCGGCGACCGCCTCCCGAGCGGCCCGTGCCGCCGCCTCCGCCTGCCCCAGGTCCCGGTGGCAGTGGGCCAGTTCGTCGGCGAGGTAGGCGTGGTCGAAGTGCGCGATCCACGTCGGCTCGTCGCCGGCGTCCGGCACGGCCCGGTCCAGCGCCCGTACGGCCTGGGCCGCGGCGACCTCGAAGGCCCGGACGTCGCCGAGCAGCGCGTGCCCGCGGGCCTCCGCCGCGAGGAACATGGCCTCCGCGCGCGGCGGCACCTTCCCCCGCGCCCCCTCCTGCGCCGCCCGCGCCAGCTGCGCGATCTCCCGGGGGTTGCCGAGCTGCGCGGCGAGGTGGCTCATCGACGCGGCGAGCACGTACCCGCCGTACCCCCGGTCGCCCGCCGCCTGCGCCAGCCGCAGCGCCTGGATGTAGTAGCGCTGCGCGAGCCCCGGTTCGCCCGTGTCCACCGCCATGTACCCGGCGAGCTCGGTCAGCCGGGCCGCCGCGGCGAAGAGCTGCCGCCCCACACCCTCCCGGTACGAGCCGGACAGCATCTGCGACACGACGCTGTTGAGGTAGTGCACGACCACGGGACGCACGTGCCCGCTGCCGAAGCGCCGGTCCATGGCTACGAGCGCGGTCGTCATCTCCCGTACGGCCGTCACGTCCGCGACCCCCACGCGCGCGCCCGCGTGCCGGGCCACGTGCGTGTCGGCGCCCGTGATCAGCCAGTCCCTGCTGGGCTCGACGAGCGCCGAGGCCGCGACCGTCGACCCCGTGAGGAAGTCCCGGCGGCCCACGTCGCTGCGCCACAGCTCGCAGACCTGCTCGATCGCCCCCAGCACGGTCGGCGCGAACTGGAGACCGACGCCCGCCGCGAGGTTCCGCCCGTTGGCCATCCCGACCTCGTCGATCGTGACCGTACGTCCCAGCTTGCGGCCGAGGGCCTCCGCGATGACGCCCGGCGCCCGGCCGCGCGGCTGCTGCCCGCGCAGCCACCGTGCCACGGACGTCTTGTCGTAGCGGAGGTCGAGTCCGCGCTCCGCGCCGACCATGTTGACCCTGCGGGCCAGGCCCGCGTGCGAGCAGGCGGCCTCCTGGATGAGTGCCGAGAGCCGTTCGTTCGGCTGACGTGGGACGAGTGGACGGGCTGCTGTCATGAGGAACCCCCTATGACCGTGCGGTGATCACGAGAAGTGATCACTGCCCGGCGGATATCCGGTCAATGCCGATGTGAACACGCGAAACCGGACAGGGGTCACCGGCGCCCCCACTCCCCTGTACCCAGCCCCGCTCCCCGGCCCTCCGCGCGCCCCCACCAGTGCAACCGTGCGCCCCGCATGCAGGATCGATGCGTCACACGACTGCCACGCACGCCCGTAACCCCAGGTGGCGGGGGCAGTTGTGCTCACCGTGGAAGAGACCATCGGAGTCACGGAGACCGCACAGATCCCCCAGCAGCGCGGCGAACAGCTGCTGGACAGTGCCGTGCGGTACGCGGAAGAGCGGCACTGGGACGTGTTCCCCGGGACCTGGCTTGAGGCCGTCGAGGGCAGGGAGCGCTGTTCCTGCGGCGCCGAGGCGTGCGCCGTCCCCGGCGCGCACGCCGTCAAGCCCGACTGGTCGACCCAGGCCACCGGGAGCGGGGTCGGCGCCCGGCGGATGTGGTCGAAGACGCCGAAGGCGTCGATCCTGCTGCCGACGGGCCGGACGTTCGACGCGATCGAGGTGCCGGAGTCGGCCGGCTTCCTCGCGCTCGCGCGGATGGAGCGCATGGAGCTGACGCTCGGCCCCGTGACCTGCACTCCGGACCGCCGGATGTTCTTCTTCGTGCTGCCGGGCGCCGCGACCAAGGTGCCCGACCTCGTGCGGAAGCTCGGCTGGGTCCCGGCGGCGATCGACCTCACCACGCGCGGCGAGGGCCACTACGTGGCGGCCCCGCCGACCCGCATCGGCGGCGTCGGCGCGGTGCAGTGGGCGCGCCGCCCCACCCCGGCGAACCGGTGGCTGCCGGACGCGGAGGAGCTCATCAGCGCCCTCGCGTACGCGTGCGGCCGCGAGGCGGCCGAGGCGCGGAGCCGGGCGCAGTGAACCTGGCGTGATCGCACGTCACCCGTATGGTGGGCCCCTGTATACACGGGGACAACCGAAGGGTTGACGGACCATGCCTGACCAGGCATTTGACGGAGCATTGAAGAAGACGGTCGCCGCGACGGGCACCGCACCGGAGTCCGGTGCGGTGCCCGCGGTGCGTGTCGAGGGGCTGTGGAAGCGCTTCGGACAGCAGATCGCCGTGAACGGCGTCGATCTCGTCCTGCCCGCGGGGAAGTTCATCGGGCTCGTCGGGCCCAACGGGGCCGGCAAGACCACCACCCTCTCCATGATCACGGGCCTGCTCCGGCCCGACCAGGGGCGCGTTCTCGTCGCCGGGCACGACGTGTGGGCCGACCCGGACGCGGTCGCCGAGGTGAAGGCCCGGATCGGCATCCTTCCCGAGGGGCTGCGGCTCTTCGAGCGGCTCTCGGGCCGCGAACTCCTCGCCTACACGGGCCGGCTGCGGGGGCTGCCGGGCGCCGAGGTCGACAAGCGGGCGGCGCAGCTGCTCGACGTGCTCGACCTGGCGGGTTCGCAGAACAAGCTGGTCGTCGACTACTCGACGGGCATGCGGAAGAAGATCGGCCTCGCGGCGGCGCTCCTCCACAACCCGGAGGTGTTGTTCCTGGACGAGCCGTTCGAGGGAGTCGACCCGGTCTCCGCACAGACCATCCGGGGCGTCCTGGAGCGGTACACCGCCTCCGGCGCGACCGTCGTCTTCTCCAGCCACGTCATGGAGCTGGTGGAGTCGCTGTGCGACTGGGTCGCGGTCATGGCGGCGGGCCGGATCCGCGCGCAGGGCCCGCTCGCGGAGGTCAGGGGCGACGCGCCCTCGCTCCAGGCGGCCTTCCTCGAACTGGTCGGCGCCAACCGGCTGTCGGCGCACGGGGAGTCGCTGGACTGGCTGGGCGGCGGGACGAAGTGACGACCACGAACACCGCTGCCGCCCCCTCTCCCGTGCCGTCGCTGACCTCCGTCTTCGTCCACCTCAAGCTGTCGCTCCTGAAGAACGGGCTGCGGCAGTCGGGCGGGCGGACGGCCGCGTACGTCACGACCGCCGTCGTCGGGCTCCTCTTCGCCGCCGCGATGGTGCTGTCCTTCGCGCTCCTGCGGGGCAGCGCGAACGCCGCCACGGTCGCTGTCCTGATCATCGGGGTCCTCTCGCTGTCGTGGGCGGTGATGCCGCTGTTCATCCCGAGCGGCGACGAGACCCTCGACCCCTCGCGGCTCGTGATGCTGCCGCTGCGGCCCCGGCCGCTGATCCGGGCGCTGCTCGTCGCCTCCCTCGTGGGCATCGGCCCGGTGCTGACCCTCGTCCTGGCCTTCGGCGCGGCCCTGTCGGTCGCGCACGGCGCGGCCGGGACGGTCGCCGCCGTCCTCGCGGTGCCGCTCGTGACCGTCGGCTGCGTGGCGCTCTCGCGCGCGGTGGCCGCGGCGAACATCCGGCTCCTCACCTCCCGCAAGGGCCGTGACCTGGCCCTCCTGTCGGGTCTGGTGATCGCGGTCGGCATCCAGGTCGTCAACTTCGGCGCGCAGCGCCTGAGTCAGGCCGGGGGCCTCGACGTCCTCGAACCGGCGACGGACGTCGTCGCCTGGCTGCCGCCGGCCGCCGCGATCGGCGCGGTCGACGCGGCGAGCACCGGGGAGTACGGGGTCGCGGCGGCCCGGCTGCTCCTCTCGGCGGCGGCGCTCGCCGGGGTCGTGTACTGGTGGCGGCGGAGCCTCGTACGGCTGATGGTCGAGCCGGACGGTTCGACGATCGGCGCGGCGACGGACGCGGGGGCCGAGGAGAAGTCCGGCACGGGCCGGCTGGCGCGGCTCCTGCCCGGCGGGCGTACGGGCGCGGTCATGGAACGCAGCCTGCGGTACGTCTGGCGCGACCCGAAGACGAAGGCCGCGTGGGTCACCTCCCTGGCGATCGGCCTGATCGTGCCGATCGTCAACTCCCTCCAGGGCGCGGGCTCGATCTACTGGGCGTGCTTCGCCACGGGCATGCTCGGCGTGCAGATGTACAACCAGTTCGGCCAGGACACGTCGGCGTTCTGGATGGTCGCGCAGACGATCTCGACGACCGCCGACGCGTACGCCGAGCTGCGGGCCCGGGCGCTGGCGATCCTCCTCGTCACCGTCCCGTACACGCTCCTCGTGGCGGCGGCGACCGCCGCCGTCCTCGGCGACTGGTCGGCCCTCCCCGAGGCCCTCGGCCTGGCGCTGGCCCTGCTCGGCGCGGGGGTCGGCACGGGGGCGGTGGCCTCGGCGCTCTTCCCGTACTCGATCCCCCAGGACAGCGGCTACAAGAACGTGGTGCCCGGACAGGGCGGCCTCGCCTGGATGTCGATCCTCGGCGGCATGTTCGGCTCGGCGCTCCTGTGCGCACCGCTGATCGCGGCGACGATCGCACTGCACGTGACGGACTCGCGGTCGCTTCTGTGGGTGCTGCTCCCGGCGGGTGCGCTGTACGGGGCGCTGCTCGTGTGGGCGGGCCTGAAGGTGGCGGCGCCGCGGACGGCGCGGCGGCTGCCGGAGATCCTGACGGCGGTCAGCAAGGGCTGAGACCGCTCGGGGAAAGTGGTGGGGGGAACGGTCGGCGGGCGTGCTAGCGTCCGCCGATCGTTTGTTCGTTCGCTTCTTCCAGGGGTGGGAATGCTTCGCAGATTCATGGGATCTGGTGTCGCCGCCGCGATGCTCGTGACCGGTGGGGTCGTGGGGGCGGGGTCGGCCGTGGCGGCCGGTGACCCGACGTTCGGATTCGGGACGCTCGACGACCAGATCCTCATGCCGGGTACCGGCTACGCGGAGCTGTGGCCCGACGCGACCTACGGCTCGTCCAGCGGCCAGCCCGACGGCACGTACGTCTACGCGATCAGCAAGAAGCCCCTCACCGACGCGACCTGGGCGGCCGGCGGCCTGCCGACCGGCCTGAAGGTGGTGCGCGCCGACGGCTGCGCGCCGAGGAGCGGCAAGCCCGGCGTGTACACCTGCGACGTCCGGAGCTCCGGTTTCCTCGGTCCCGAGGTCGTGGCGGCGAGCACCGCCGCCGACGGCACGAGGATCTACTACGGCCTCGTGTACGTGCCGCGCGGGGCAAGCGTCGACGCGGGCATCAAGGAAGCGCAGATCGCGGCCACGAGGACCGAGACGGACCGTCGGTCGCACGCGACGGTCACGGCCAGGACCAAGGCCCACGTCGCGCTGAACACCATGACCATGACGACCCCGACGCTGCCCGCCGGCGGCACGGTGAAGCACACGGTCAAGCTGCACGCGGTGGACCCGGGAGAGCTGCGGCTCGACCTGTCCGCGGCGCCCGGATACCGCGACTGGGACCCGGGGGAGCTCAAGGTCTCGGTCACCGGCGTCTCCACGGGGACCGCGACCGGGATCAGCTGCGACTACGCGACGGGCTACATCCCCGACGGCGGCGTCTCCTGCACCGTCGCGAAGCCCGGTGACTACACGATCACCTACGGCATGAAGGCCCTGGCGGGCGCGCCGGCCTGGCGGGTGCGGACCCTCGCCACGTACGAGGTCTACGACTTCGGCGTCGGCAACCCGGAGAAGACCTCCGACTTCTCCATCGGCAGCACGATCCCGGTGATCCAGCGCTACCAGCTCGTGGGCCGCGGCACGGACGGCGACCTGTACGCGTACGAGGGCACGGGCAAGAGCTCCCCGCTGTTCCAGGTGCTCTCCCAGGTCGGCTACAGCGGCGACTGGAACCGGTACTCGGCGATCACCCGCCTCGGCCCGCTGACCGTCCAGAGCACCGGCCCCGGCGCGGTCGCCCGGGACAAGTACGGCGTGCTGTGGCTCTACCGGGCGTCCGGTGACGGCGGACTCTTCACCGGCCGGTCGCGCATCGGCGGCGGCTGGAACGTCTACAACCTGCTCGCCGGCGCCTCGGACCTGACCGGGGACAAGAAGGCGGACCTCGTCGCGCGGGAGACGTCGACCGGAGCCCTGTACCTGTACCAGGGCACGGGCGTCACGGCGACGCCGTTCAAGCCGCGCGTGCGGATCGGCGGCGGCTGGAGCGTCTACAACGCGTTCGTCGGCGGCACGGACCTGACCCGCGACGGCAAGGCCGACCTCCTCGCGCGCGGCAAGGACGGCAGGCTGTGGCTGTACGTGGGCACGGGCTCGGCGACGAGGCCGTTCGCCCCCGCGCAGCAGGTCGGCACCGGCTACCAGACGTACAACGCGATGGTCTCGCCCGGCGACCTGAACTCCGACGGCAAGGCGGACCTGGTGGGCCGGGACTCGACGGGCTCGCTGTACTTCCACCCGGGATCGGGCTCGGCGACGAGGCCGTTCGGGACGCGGGTGCGGGTCGGCGGCGGGTGGCAGCGGTACAACCTGCTGTTCTGAGTGTTCCGAGCGTTCTGAGTGTTCCGAGTGTTCTGACGAAGCTCATATGTGGCTCAAGTCCCTTGCTGGTACCACGTGCTGTGGCGATGCTGAGGCGCGGAGCAACACCGACACCGCGCCACCTGACCCGTGGTGCTCGCAGGGGGAGCCGAAGCACATGAAGAAGTACCGGGAGACGGTCCTCGCGGTCTGCGCGGTCGCCGCGCTGGTCGCGGGGGCGTCGGCGTGCACGTCGTCGGGCGACGGAAAGCCGAAGGGCAAGACCAAGCCTGCGGCTTCGGCTTCGGCTTCGGCCAAGCCGTGCGAGGGCGGCACGTACACGTGGTCCGGCGTGACCCGGAAGGACGTCCTGACCGGCGTCTCCGACGAGCAGGAGCTCGGCAAGGACGGCGGGGAGCTCACCCACCCGATGCGGGAGCTCTACACCCCGCACGTGTCGGTCACCTACGCGGACTGGGTCCCGGCCGGGGCCCGGGACGCGAAGGCCGCGCTGAACGCGCTGGGCGTGAAGATCGGCGAGATCGAGCCCGGTGACACCGGCTCGGAGCACGCGTTCACCGACGTGAAGAGGCCGGCGCCGGACACGAAGAACCGCACGAGCATGCTCGGCCCGGGGAAGTTCGTGGACTTCGCCTGGGTGAAGGAGGTCACCGGCGAGTTCACGTACAACTGCGGCACCGAGGCGTCCGTCACGGGCAAGGCGACCAGCTGGACCGTCGACGGGTCGGGCGTCCTGACGTGCTCGGAGCCGCCGAAGGGGGCGGAGAAGCGCGAGGAGTACGTGCTGGAGGCGGCGCGGATCGCCTGCGGGCCGGACGCTCCGGCGGCGAAGGGCTGATCTGACGGATCGCGACCGCCGCGAAGCGCCCCGGGTCTTCATGACCCGGGGCGCTTTCTCATGCGCCCCACGAGGCTCTCCAGAGCACTCGTGTGAACAGTATTGAAAAGCAATGTGACGTGTGCCATTTTACTGCCTGTCCCGTCATGGACGGGTCACCCGCACCAATCCCCCTCCTCCTCGGGAGTCCCCCTTGCGTGCCATAGCCACCGCCCTGCTGGTCACGGCCTTCGCCGCCGCGCCCCTCCAGTCCGCCCAGGCCGCCCAGCCCACTCCCCCGTCCGCGCCCAAGCTCACGGTCGAGCAGGCCCTCTCCGACCCGACCGCGCGCCCGGCCCACGGCAAGGACAAGGGCGGCGCCCCCGGTGAGGCCGCGGGCGGCGGCAACCTGGAGTCCCGCATCCTGTCGATCGTCCACGACTGCAGCCCCTCGCTGCGCATCCGCGCCCAGGAGATGACCGCCGACCAGCTCGCCGCGACCTGCGCGAGCCTCGCCAACCAGGACGCCTTCTTCCACAACGTGGCGAAGGACTCCGGCCCGGTCGCGGGCGACAACAACACCCGCCTCGAAGTCGACGTCTTCAACACGCGCGCCGACTACCAGCAGTACGCGGGCCAGATCTACAACATCGACACCAACAACGGTGGCATGTACCTGGAGGGCAACCCCTCCCGCCCGAAGAACCAGCCGCGCTTCATCTGCTACGAGCGCACCGACGTGGCCCCCGGCTGGCAGATCTGGAACCTGAACCACGAGTACACGCACTACCTCGACGGCCGCTACAACATGTACGGCGACTTCAACGCCGGCTACAGCACGCCGACCGTGTGGTGGGTCGAGGGCGTCGCGGAGTACGTCTCCTACTCGTACCGCAACGTCACGTACACGAACGCGCTGACGCAGGCCGGAAACCACACGTACTCGCTGCGCACGCTCTTCGACACGACGTACGAGAACGCCGACTCGACCCGCGTCTACAACTGGGGCTACCTCGCCGTCCGCTACATGCTGGAGCGCCACCCCGCCGACGTGCAGACCGTCCTCGGCCACTACCGCACGGGCAACTGGGCCGCGGCCCGCACGTTCCTGACCTCGCTGGACTACGAGGCGGACTGGAACGCGTGGCTGACGCAGGTCAACGCGGCCGGCGTCTGAACCGACAGGCAGTAAGCGAGAGTTGAGCCCGGCGGGATTCCCTCCGGGCTCGATGCGTCGAGCTCCGCTGGTCCACTATGGACGGCATGGCGACGTGGCAGCGGATGTGCTGGTGGGGACTGGCCCTCGTGGGGGCCGGTGCGGGGGTCGGACTCCTGGTGTGGGTGACGGTGTCGCATCCGGAGGGGTCGGCGCAGGGGTGGGGCGTCGCGGGTGCGGTGGCGGGGATCGTCGCGGCGGGCGTGGGCCTGTGGCAGCTGCGGGCACCGGCGCCGGCCGCCACCACCGCGACGGGGCCGGTTGTCGCCGAGCGGGGCGGGATCGCGGCGAGGGGGAACGTGACCCGGTCCTCGACGACGTACGTGGGCACGCCACCGCCCTCCCCTTCCCCTCCGGGGCAGGACGGCCTCGTCGCCCGGGAGGGCGGGATCGCGGCGGGCGGTGACGTCGAGGACTCGACGACGGACGTCCGCCCGTGATCGGCAAGCGGCCCACCGAACCGAGGCAGCCCACGCAGCCGACGCAGCCCACGCAGCACGGGACGAACGGCGGGATCGCCGCCGGCGGGAACGTCAGCAACTCCGTGGCGCAGCACGTGGAGGCCCAGCAGGCGTTCTTCCTGCCTCCCGACACGCACGGGCCGATCCCGGCCGAGGCCGGAGGGACCGGGATGTCCAACATCCCGGCCACCGAGGGCTTCGTCGGCCGGACGCCCGAGCTCGCGGCCCTGGAAGAGGCGTTCACCGCTCCGGGAGAAGTGTTCGTGCAGGCGGTGCACGGACTCGGCGGCGTCGGGAAGTCCGCGCTCGCGGCCGAGTGGGCCGCCGGTCGTCACGAGCTGGTGCGGTGGTGGATCACGGCGGACACGGCACCCGCCGTCGAAGCGGGGGTGGCGGCCCTGGCACGGGCCCTCCAGCCGGGCCTGGCCGGACTCCCCGCCGAGGTGCAGACCGAACGCGCGACCCGCTGGCTCGCCGACCACCCGGACCGGTGGCTGCTCGTCCTGGACAACGTCGAGGACCCCGCCCACATCCGCCCGCTCCTGGACCGCGTCCCGGGAGGGCGGGTCCTGGTCACGACCCCTCTGGCCAGCGGCTGGCACCGGCACGCGACGGTCGTCCGGCTGGGCGTGCTGGCCCCGGCCGACGCGGTGGAACTGTTCACCCGCATCCTCACCCAGCACGGCCCGCGCGACGGCACGGGCGCGGAGGCGGTGTGCGCGGAGCTGGGCCACCTCGCGCTGGCGGTGGAGCAGGCCGCCGCCTACTGCGCGGAGACCGGCGTCGGCCCGACCGAGTACCTGGAGCAACTGGCCGCCTGGCCCGCCACGATGTACGCGGCGACGGCCGAGGGCGGCGACTCGGCCCGCACTGCGGCCCGCATCTGGCGCCTGACGCTGGACCGCGTGGCGGCCACGCCGCTCGCGGGCGACGTGCTCCGCGTACTGGCCTGGTACGCCCCGGACCGCATCCCCCGCGACCTGCTCGCGCCTCTCGGCACACCGCCGGAGGTCAACGCGGCGATCGGCAAACTCGCGGCGTACAGCATGATCACCGCCAACCGCGACGGCACCCTGAGCGTGCACCGTCTGGTCCAGGCCTTGGCCCGTACGCCGGATCCGGAGGACCCCCACCGACAGGCCGATGACATCGACGGGGCACGGGACGCGGCTGCCGCATTCCTAGTCAACGTATGCCCCATCGATCCCGACGATCCCACGAACTGGCCCCGCTTCCAGACGCTCACCCCCCATGTAGGCGCCCTCGTCAGCCACCATCCCAGCGACCACGACACCGTCGCGACCGCATACATCCTCGACCGCACGGCCGCCTACATGCTGGGCCAAGGCTCGCTCGACCGGGCTCTCACGCGGCTCCGGCGCGCACTTGCCGCGCAAGAGCGGGAGCAAGGTCAAGATCATCCGAGCACGCTCACATCACGCAGCAATCTCGCCAGTGCGTACAGGTCAGCTGGGGACTTCGCCCGTGCCATCTCCCTCCACGAAGAAACCCTCACCGCCCGGGAGCGCGTCCTGGGTCATGACCACCACGACACACTCAACTCTCGCAACAACCTTGCCAGCGCGTACGACGCGGCAGGACAATTCGCCCGCGCCATCCCCCTCCACGAAGAGACCCTCACCACCTGCGAGCAGCTCCTGGGTCATGACCACCCACACACGCTGATCTCACGCAACAACCTCGCCAGCGCGTACAGGTCAGCAGGGGACTTCGCCCGCGCGATCCCCCTCCACGAGACAAACCTCGCCACTCGAGAGCGGGTCCTGGGCCTTGATCACCCGCACACATTCGTCTCACGCAACAACCTCGCCATCGCGTATGCGTCGGCGGGGCATCTCGACCGAGCCATCCCGCTGTACGAAGAAACCCTCACCGCCCGTGAACGCGTCCTGGGTCATGACCACCCCGACACACTCCTCTCACGCAGCAACCTCGCCAGCGCCTACCTCTCGGCCGGACACCGGGGTCGGGCAGCCTCCTTGTACGAAGCAACCCTCAGCACCTGCGAACGCATCCTTGGCAGGGAGCATCCACTCACCGTGCAGGTGCTTGAGAACCTGCAGTTCATGCGCGAAACCGCTGACGGGCAGCAGCCGTCCTAAGCGGATCCGTCCGCAGCCGCTTGGGCGACCCGGTCACGCCAGGGGATCCAGGCAGAAGCAGGGCCTCGGGTCTGCTCCGGGTGGCGTTCGTGGTGGGCCTGCCAGGCCGCTTCCATGCGGCAGGGGCCGCAGAGGGTCTCGTCCGCCACCGGGCGGAAGACATGGTCGTCTCCCGGGCCCTCGCAGGCGATCAGCGCCCTTCGGGCGAGCGGCGGCGGCACGGCTGCTACCGGCTCAGGCATCTTCGCCATCAGGCGGTGGCGGAGGAAGCCGACCGCCGAGCGGACGCCGTCGGGCGGGAGGTACGCCGTCAGGGCGCGGACCAGTTCGCCGGCCGTGACGCCTCGCCGTAGCCACTCCGCCGCCGTCCCGGCGAGGCCACGGGCCTCCCGGACGCCGAGGAACAGGTCGCGGTGGGAGTGGCGGAGGGAGAGCAGCAGGCGTTCGGCCTGGACGACTTCGGGGTGGGGGGCAGGGTCGGGGGCAGGGTTAGGGGTGGGGCCGGGAGCGGGGTTCTCCTCCCCCGGCCCTTCCTCCTCGCCGCTCGGCGCCGCCGCGTCCGCCCGGGGGGTAGGGGGGTGGGGGGTTTCGTCTTCCCCCCAGTCTTCGTCCAAGGGTTTTGAGCCGCGAGCTTCCCGGGACTCCCCGTTGCCGACTTCCCGCCACCGGTCACTCGGCGACGCGGAGGTCCGCAACGCGTTGGCCTCGTCACGCGTGAGGGTGACATTCGAGAGGAGCTGCTCGGTGACCCAATGACGGTTCTCGTTCTGGTACTTCCACTCATGGAGGTACCCGTCCGCGATCAGGTGCTTCCGCGCGTTGCGGTACTGCCGAGGCGTCAGTTCCAGCTGCTCCGCGTACTTGCCGAGGGCTTCGCAGCGCTCGTGCTCGGGGAGGCCCTGGACCAGGAGGAGGAGGATCTTCGCGTCGCTGTTCATCCGACGCGTGCGAAGGATCTGGTTGGAAGCCTTCGTGTAGTCGCCCGTAGGGGCGATAGCATGCCGAAGCATTTCTGGTGGACTCTCATTCCACTGGGCGTGAAGGTCCTCGGACGGTGTTGGCGCACCCCCGGGGACCGCTCCATTTACGGAGTGTGATGACGGGGTTACCGTAGCGCACAACTCACCGTCATATGCAACAACTTGGCCTCTACGAACGGATCTTCGACCGTCGGTCGGGACCTCCAGTCCAGCGGCCAGGTGTGCCCCTGGAACGCCGGGATCCCGACGTACGCCTCGCTCTTCCCGCCCCCGTTGCCGAGCGCCCGCGTGAGCGCCGGCCACTCGAAGTCACGGACGGTGCCGGGCGGCAGCAGGAAGTAGAGGTTCTTGTCCCCGGTCGCCTCGCGGACGATCGGTCCGGCCTGGAAGTCGGTGAACTCCATCAGCCGGTAGGCCACGTCCTCACCGAGGAAGCCGCCGATCCGTACGGCGTCGAAGTAGACACCCGCGAGGCGGAGTGCGTGGCCGGTGGCCGGGACCCAAGAGGGCGCGCTGTCAAGCGGCTTGCGCAGATTCATGCGGCCAGCTTCTTGGCCGTGCTTCCCTGTGACCACGTGCACAGGTGGGTTGTGCCGAACTGTGCACTCGGGAGGTCGGGTGTGAACAACGAGAAGAAGGACCTTGGCGCCGCCAAGGCGTTCGGAGCACTGCTCCGCTTCTATCGGGAGCGGGCAGGCATGTCCCAGGAGGTGCTGGGCCGGAAAACCGGGTACTCCAAGTCGAACATCGCGATGATCGAGCGGGGGCTCCGGCGGCCGAAGCAGGTGTTCGTCGAGTTCGTCGACGAGTTGTTCGGTGCACAAGGTGCACTTTTGAAGCTCGCCGAGGACGTGATGGCCAGCGGTATCGCTGCCTGGTTCGAGGACTACCTGGCCGAGGAGGCCA
Organism: Streptomyces sp. NPDC020807; assembly: GCF_040641575.1. Lineage (NCBI taxonomy): Bacteria > Bacillati > Actinomycetota > Actinomycetes > Kitasatosporales > Streptomycetaceae > Streptomyces > Streptomyces sp. NPDC020807. Next base: position 234,604 of record NZ_JBFADU010000002.1, on the reverse strand, counting down.
AGGCGGCGGGGATCCACTGGTACGAGACCCATCTGATCCCCGGACTGCTCCAGACACCCGAATACGCGGAAGCAGTCTTCCGCTGTGCCGTCCCACCCATGGAGGACGAAGTCATAGAGGCGAGCGTGACCGCACGCATCAAGCGCCAGGAAGTGTTCTTCCGCAAACCGCCGCCGCTCGTGACGTTCGTCCTGGAAAAGGCCACGCTCACCCGGCCGATCGGCGGGCCTGACGTACTCCGGAAGAACCTGCTGTACATGCGCGAGTGCGCGGATCTTCGGAACGTCACGATCCAGGTGATGCCGGAAGACTGCTGGACCCACGCCGGTCTGAACGGGCCCTTCATCCTCCTGGAGACAGAAGACCGCCGTAACCAACTCGTCTATGTCGAGGGGCAAGGCGGCAGGTACTTTCTCAGCGAACAGCCGGACGTGGGGGACTGCTTCGCCCGCTACAGCGCGCTGCGCGCGCAGGCCCACACGCCCGAGAATTCCGCACGACTCATCGAACAGGTGGCACGAGAGCTATGAGCACCGACCTCAACTGGTTCAAGAGCAGCTACAGCGGCGATCAGCAGGGCGCCTGCGTCGAGGTCGCCGCCACCCCCCACACCATCCACGTCCGCGACTCCAAGGACGTCACCGTCCCCTCCCTCACCCTCTCCCCCACCGCCTGGGACGCCTTCGTCTCCGCCGTGTAGTCGTCAGCAAAGGCTCCGGTACGGAAGGTCCGGGACGTACGTCCGCCACTCCTCGGTGGTGATGTCGCGGCCCGCCTTCTCGCAGGTCGCCGTGGACAGGGCCTCGGGGGTCAGGTCCACGGCGTGGGTGCGGCTGCCGCTGAGGGTGCGCAGGACGTTGCCGTCGAAGGCCATGGCGTCGATCTCGCGGCCGTCCAGCTCCAGGGGCCGGCCCAGGGCGAGGCGGGCCTCGACGTCCCAGAGCTGGACGGTGACGCCGTCCACCGTGGCGGCGAGCAGGCGGCCGTCGGGGGAGAAGACGGGGAGGGCCAGGGAGGAGCCGGAGTGGGTGCCGCCGTTCACCGTGCTGCCGGGCATCCGGGCCAGGCGGCGGCGGGCCTCGCCGTCCCACAGGTCGATCCAGCCCGAACCGTGCACCACCGCGAGGAGCCTGCCGTCGGGTGAGTGGGCCACGTCCGCGATGTCGTCGCCGAAGTCGGCGCGGCGAACGGTGCCGGTCGCCAGGTCGAGGACGTCGCCCCTCGCGGTGACGAGGCGGCGGCTGTCGGGGCTGAACTGGCCGAAGCCCCGGTGCCCGCCCGCGTAGCGGTGCACGCGCTTGCGGGTTCGTACGTCCCACACGTCGATGGCGCCGCCCTTGGCGGAGGGGACTCCCGCGTAGTCGCTGTAGAAGGCGACGTAGCGGTTGTCGCGGGAGAGCGTGATGAGGAAGACGTCCCGCTGCTCGGGGACGAGCGCGCGCAGCAGCTCCTTGTGGGCCCGCACGTCCCACACGCTCACGGACAGGTTGAGGTTCTCGCCGGACGGCCGGAAGTCGGTGAAGGCGGCGAGCTTGCCGTCCGGCGACAGGGCGCTGATCTTGGTCTGTGCCGCCTCGCCGGGCCCGATCCGCTGCGTCAGAGGCGTACCCCGCTCCTCGCCCGTGCGCGCGTCGAAGACGTGCTGGGCGAGATCGTCGGCGCCCTGACGGTAGAGACCGGTCCTGCCGTCTGCGGAGAGCGCCGAGCCGTCGACGGACGGGCGGGCGCGCTCTGCGCCGGACAGGGCGGCCGTCAGGTCGAGCCGGTGGGCCTGCTGCCGGCCGTTGCTCAGATAGGTCAGCGTGTGGGACTCCTCGTCGAAGCCCAGCCCGACCGTGCCGTTCGTCCTCAGCCCCTGGCTCCCCGGGCGTTCGGCCCGGCGGAAGAGGGGGACGGAGGAGCCGTCGAGACTCCAGACGGCGAGGGGATGCTCGTCGGACGAGGTCACGACGTACCGGCCGCCGGAACTCAGCCACGCGGACGCGTCCGTCTCGGTGAGGGCGCCGACCGGGGTGTGGGCTCGCAGGCGGCCGTCCGCCGTGGACCAGGCGAAGAAGGCCCTCCCGTGCGGGAGGCCCACCGTGCTGCCGTCCGCGCTGAAGCTGAACCCCCTCTCGCACGTGGCGCGCGCGCCGTCGACGGGGTCCGCGACGGTGGCGGAGCTGGAGAACACGAACCGGGGCTGGGCCTTCCCCGGGCGGATCGCCCACACCGACAGGGGCCCCTTGCCGGCCCCCGTGTCGTCCCTCAGGCAGGCAGCGAGGTGGGTGCCGTCCGGGGAGAGGACGTATCCCCCGGCTCCCCCGACTCCTCCCTCGATCGTCCACGTACCGGCGCCGGGCGAGAAGAACCGGTAGGACGCCGGTGGCACGTCGCTCAGAGGCCCCTCCGGGCTGAACAGGACGTGTCCCCTGCTCGACACCTGCGCGGGCTGGAAGCCGGGCTGTCGGGGCACGGGCTTCCCGAACGGTCGGCCGTCGCGGGTGGACACCAGCTGGTACGCGCCCGCCGCGCCCTTCGTCATGAGCAGACGGCCGTCGCCGCTGAGCAGGAGCCCGCCGAAGGGATCGCGGACGGAGCCCGTGACGGTGAGCCGGGGAACCGAGGCACCCTTCTGCCCCCTGGTCAGGTCCCGGAAGGTCGCCTTGTCGTTGAGGAAGGACATGAACGTGCGTCCCCTGTCGAGGAGTCGCGACCCCTGGGGTTCGCCCTCGCCCCCACGGTCGACGGGGAGGTCGATCACACCGGTCTCCTGCTGCGTCGCCGACACGCCCAGCGACGCCCGCGCCTCCGGTGTCCGCGCGATGCGCCACGCGGCCAGGCTCAGGAGCGCCGCCGTGTCCGGGCTGCTGCCTCGCAGGCTGTCGGCGGCCTGGGCCACGGAGCGAGACGTCGCCTGGTCCCGGCGGATCGACGCCTCGGCGCCACGGCGTTCGCTCTCCCTGTTCTGGAACCAGGCGACGGTTCCGGCCAGCAGCGCCGCCACCATCAACACCGCTGTTGCTGCGAGCAGTTGACGTCTGCGGCGGGCCGTACGGGCGGACACCTCACGGGCCACCTCCAGGAGGCGGACCTCCAGGGGGCTGGGGCGCAACTGGGCGGGGGCGACGGCCAGCCAGTCCAGGAAGGTGCGGAGGGCCGTGCCCTGGGGCAGGTCGTCGGGGCGTTCGCCGTGCTCCTGCCACTGGCGGGCGGCGCGGCCCAGGGCCCGGTGGACCACGAGCCGGGGCCGGTCGGCGTCGACGGCGGTGCGGAGCCTGCGCCAGGCGGGGATGAGGGCGGCGCTGACGGGACGTACGGAACCGTCGTCCTCGGAGACGTACAGGATGCCGGCGGCGGCGAGCACCGTGACCGCCTCGCGGACGGCCCGCCGCTCGCTCTCCGGGCGTCCGGCGTACAGCTCGTCCTGGCTCGCCGTACGGACGGAGTCCTGGGAGCCGTCCGACGCCTCGCCGGGGGCTATGAGGCGTAACAGGACCTCCTGGGCCACTGGTTGGGCGGCCGGAGGGAGGGCGGCGAAGGCCGCTTCCGCTCGCTCGCCCAGCGGGGGGACCGCCTCGGTCGGGGGGTGGGGCGCGGCCTCGCGCGAGGTCGCGTGGCGCGCCCCCGCCTCCAGCAGGGCCCGGCGCGGATCCGCCGCGTCGCCCGGTCCGCCGATCAGGCCGGCCAGGAGCTCCTGCGCGGAAGGGCGGTGCGCGGGGTCCTTGGCCAGGGCCGCGGCGACCAGCGGGCGGAAGCGGGGCTGCACCGCGCCGAGGTCGGGATGGACGGACGCGGTGCGGTGGGCGACCTCGCCGATGTGGGCGCCGCGGAACGGCTCGTCGCCGCTCGCCGCGAACAGCACGACCGCTCCCCAGGCGAACACGTCGGACGCGGCGGTGGCCCGGTGGCCGGACAGGACCTCCGGCGCCATGTAGCCGAGGGTGCCCATCAGCGCGCCCGTGGCCGTGAGGGACATGTCGGCGGCGCGGGCGATGCCGAAGTCGATGATGCGGGGGCCGTCCGGGCCCAGGAGGACGTTGCCCGGCTTCAGGTCCCGGTGGATCACGCCGGCGCTGTGGATCGCGGCCAGCGCCGTCGCCGCACCGGTCGCCAGTCGCACGACGGCGTCGGGGTCGAGCGGGCCGTGGTGGTGGACGTGGGCGGCGAGCGTGGGGCCGGGGATGTACTCGCTGACGATGTACGGGACGGCGCCTTGCCCTTGTGCCTGTACCTGCGCCTGCCCCTGCCCCTGCCCCGGTCCCCCCGTGCCGTCCGCCGCGGGAGGGACGGCCACGTCGAGGATCCTGGCCGTGCAGAACGGCGCGACCTTCCGGGCCGCCTCGGCCTCCTTGCGGAACCGTTCCCACACGAACGGCGTGGCGTCCCCGCGCAGCACCTTGACCGCGACCCGTGCCCCGTCCCGGGCGTACGCCTCGTACACCACGCCCTGCCCGCCGGACCCGAGCCGCGCGGCGATCCAGTAGTCGCCGAGCCGCTCCGGGTCCTCCGACGTGAGTGGAGTCGTCAACTCGCCTTCCCCCTTTGGCTGGTGTCCTCCGGCCGTGCCGATGACCGGCCGTGCCAGTGAGACGCCCGAGGGTAGACCTTCGGTTGCCCGTCCGGGGCAGGAACCAGGGGTCAGAACGCGCCGTTCAGGCCCCACCAGTTGCCGTCTTCCGGGGAGCCCGGGTTGAGGCCGCCGGTGCCCTTGCCGGTGTAGTGGACGAGGCATCCGACGCCCTGGCACTCCGGCTTGGAGAACGTGGAGGCGCTGATCGCGACGAGGTCGTTGCGGCCGTCGGCGTTGATGTCGGCGACCGGGAGGATCGTCGCCAGGCCGTTCCAACCGCTGGTGCCGATCAGCACGCGGGTGCCGAGGGCGCCGGTGGACGTGGCCGGGTAGAACCAGAGCTTGCCGGTGGACGCCTCGCGGGCGATGAGGTCGGCGCGGGCGTCGCCGTTCATGTCGCCGGGGGCGACGAGCGCGTTCATGGCGTTCCAGCCGCCGGAGCCGAGGAGCTTGCGGGCACCGAGCGCGGCCGTGGCCGTGGAGGTGGACGTACCGGGGTAGAGCCACAGCTTGCCCGTGGACTTCTCGACGGCGAGGAGGTCGGAGCGGGAGTCGCCGGTGATGTTGCCGTACGCGGTGATCTTGTCCATGCCGTTCCAGCCACCGCTGCCGATGAGGATGCGGGTGGTGAAGCCGCCGGCGCCGGTGCCGGGGTAGAGCCACAGCTTGCCGGTGGACTTCTCGCGGGCGACGACGTCCTCGCGGGTGTCGTTGGTGAAGTCGCCGTGGCGGCTGAGGCGGTCCATGCCGTTCCAGCCGGTGCCGACCTGCTTGCCGGTGCCGTTGCCGGGCAGGAACCACAGGCGGCCGGCGGTGTCGCGGACGACGACGTCCGACTGGCCGTCGTTGTTCAGGTCGCTGAACCCGGCCTTCTTGGGGGCCACGGCGGAGTACCAGTCCGGGTACGCCGGGAGGACGCACTCGCGCTCGGTGACGGTGAACTTGACCGAGCTGACCGAGGTGCTGCCGGGGCCGCCCCACTCGCTGCCGGACGGGCTGGAGGGGATGACCATCGCGCCGTTGGCCTCGGCGTCGGAGTAGTTCGCCGCGTCGTAGAGGCAGGCGACCTTGCTCGTACGGTTCACGACCGAGCGGAAGGTGTTGTCCCAGGTGCCCAGGGTCGCCGTGTTCACGTTGGTCTTGTACATCGTGCCGGTGGCGTTGTCGCTCTTCCAGGCACAGAAGTAGCCCGAGGGGCAGTCGGAGACGGCGGCCTGGGCGGGGGCGGCGGCCGTGCCGACGAGGGCGGCCGAGGTGAGGCCGAGCGCCGTGGCCACGCCGGCCAGGCGCGTCAGCAGAGACGTGCGCAAGATCGTTCCTCCTGTGGGGGCGGCACGGAGGGGGCCTCGACGCGCCGGGGGGTGACGTTATCGCGTCCGGGCGGCGGATTCGGCGGCGGGGGGGCTCAGGAGGCGAGGGTGTTCGCGCGCCGGGGCAGGTGGTCCTGGACCCAGCGGTGGGCGAGGCCGAGGGCGAAGGAGTGGAGCAGCGCGGCGAGGGCGAGGGCCAGGAGGAAGAGCGGGGCCCCGAGGTCCGAGTCGACGTCCCAGAAGAGGACCATCAGGCCCATGCTGGTGGGTGCGGTCGCGAGGAGGAGCCAGATGCCCCCGAAGCCGGAGGCGCCGGTCAGCGACTCGTACAGCAGCGGGAACGCCGCCACGAGCACCAGGCCGAGGTAGAGCAGCGAGGCGGGGTTGGCGAAGGTCAGCTGGACGAAGGTGCGGAGGCGGCTGGCACGCATGGTCGGTGTCTCCCGGGCTGGTGAAGTCGCGCCGTTGCGGCGGTGGTTCCATCCTGCGGCGGGGAGGTGCCCGGCCACCTGAGTAGTGCTACTCAAGTGGCCGTGGGGGGCTGTGCGGGCTACTACTGCGTCAGAACCCCGTTCAGGAAGGGCTCGACCGCCTCCGCCCAGGCCTCCGGGTGCTCGTAGTGGAGGAGGTGGCCCGCGTCGGGGATCTCCGCGTACGCGCCGTGGGGCAAGACGCGGACCATCTCCTGGGCCTCCGCGCGGCCCAACTCGCCGTCCAGGCCCCGCACGACGAGGGTCGGGCAGCGGACCTGGGCGAGGGAGTCCCAGTGGGCGTCGTGGACCCAGGTCGCCCGGGAGGTCAGCATCTGGGCGGGGTCGAAGACCGGGTGCCAGCCGTCGGGGCGCTCGGTCATGACCTCCGCGAAGAACGCTCCCCGGGCCGGGTTGGGGCGCTCCACCCAGGGGTCCTCGTCGCCGAACCAGCGGTGGACCGCGTCGAGGGACGGGAAGGGGGCCGGCCAGCCGCGGAACCAGTCCTGCCAGGCGCGCTGCGAGGCCGCGCCGAGGGCGGAGGCGCGCATGTCGCAGATGACGAGGGCGCGGACCAGGTCGGGGCGCTCGGCGGCGAGTTGCCAGGCGGTGAGGGCGCCCATGGAGTGGCCGACGAGGGTGACGGGGCCGAGGCCGAGCTGTTCGACGGCGGCCGCCGCGTCGGAGACGTACGCCTCGCGGGTGAAGGGCCCGGCGGGGGGCTTCTCGCTGTGGCCGTGGCCGCGCTGGTCGAGCGCGACGATCCGGTGCCGGCCGGCGCGGGAGAGGCGGCGGATCGCGGGGGTCCAGTGGGCGGCGTGGCCCATGAGGCCGTGGAGCAGTAAGACGCCCGGAGGGGTGGGGGCGGCGGTTGCCGGCCGCTGCTGGTGGCGGGGGCGCGGGACCGCGTCGAGGGCGGCGTCGCGGCCTCCGTGCTCGGCCTGATGGCCGACGCCCGTCAGTGGTGCGCGGGCCGGTGTGTGGTCCCAGGCCGCCAGGCGTACGCCGTCGGCCCCGGTGACGTCGAGTCGTCGCGCCATCGGTACGGCACCCCCTCTTTTCCGTCGAACCTCGCCAGAGTATCGAACCTGTATTCGAAAATGCGCTCCTGCCGCCCAACACCCCTCTTTCGAGTGACAGGGCTCAAGGATTGGCGCGCTCTGCCGAGGGGAGATCTTGAACGGGAGGCGGACCACTCGGGGAAAAGGGGTCCGGCGGGACTGACCTTGAGAGCTCGGGGCTCCAGGTCAGGACAGGGGAGGACAGGCCCCGGCGCCGCAAGGCGCCGGGGCCCTCTGCTGTTCGCACCCGCCATCGGCCCGCACCCCCTCCGCGCCTGGACACGTTCGGACTTTCAGCGTGGCACGGCAAGAGGGCGGGCGTGGCGATTCCGGCGTAAAACGGGGCGCGCGGGGGGTGTTGGGGCCGAGTGATACCGCTTCGTGACCCGGATGCGCACAACCCGATCAACGCCGCACGGGTCACCTGGTCGTGCTGTCACCGCAGATACTCACCCAGGGCACGAACTCCGCCCTCCTCGAAGACGGCCGGCTCGTCATCACGACGACCTCCGCCCGTACCGTGATCCCCCTCGCCGCCGTCCGGGACGTCCGACTGGAGCCGGAGCACGAGACGTCGCTCAAGGTCGTCCTCACCGACGAGGCCGTGTACTGGATCAAGGGCGGCAACCCGACCGCGACCGGCGTCTTCCTGACCGCCCTCACCACCGCCCTCCCCGAGGTGCGGGACCCGGCCGGCAGCGCGCTGGTGACGGTCGAGGGCGACCCCGGGGCGATCCCGTGGCCGAAGGTCCTCGCCTGGGGCGGGGGCTTCGTCGCCGCCTACACCGCCTACGTGTGGTGGACCGCCGTCGCGCACGGCGGCGCGATGGCCGTGCTCGCCTTCATCGCCGGATTCGGCACGCTCTTCGGCCTGGCCTGCGTCTTCGGCATCGCCAGCGACCTCCGCGACCGGTGGATCCTGCGCCGCCGCGGCATCACCGTCCGCGCCACCGAGGAGTTCTACCCGAACGGCAAGCGGTCGCAGTACTACAAGTTCACCGACCTCAACGGGAACGAGCACAGCCAGAGAGGGCGGAACAACCTCTTCCCGCACATCACCGTCGTCTACGACCCGCAGGCACCAGGCCGCCACATCCACCGGCTGTGGCTCCCGATCGTGATCACCCGGTACTTCTTCGGCTCGCTCGCCGCCCTCGGCGTGCTCGCCCTCGGCCTCTGGGGCGTCCTCGCGCCGTACCTCTGACGCACGCCGCACGCCCCCGGAGGCCGGCCCCCGGGGGCGTACGCACGCGAACGCGTCAGCGCTTCGCCACGAAGACGTGCGCCGCGATCTCCGGGTCCAGCTCCGCCGCCTCGCCGCTGGAGCCGACCAGGACGCCGCCCGGGGACTCCGACACCGACACCACCGAGCCGGGCTGCACGCCCGCGCGGCGCAGCGTGTACATCAGCTGGGCGTCCGTCTGGATCGGCTCGCCGATGCGGCGGACGACGACCGTCTTGCCGCCGGACGCGTCCAGGTCCGCGAGCGAGACCATCGAGTCGTCGAGGAACGCCTCGGCCTCCGCCTTCTCGCCCAGCTCCTCCAGGCCCGGGATCGGGTTGCCGTACGGCGACTCCGTCGGGTGGCGCAGGAGCTCCAGGACGCGGCGCTCCACGGCCTCGCTCATCACGTGCTCCCAGCGGCACGCCTCCGCGTGGACCTGCTCCCACTCCAGGCCGATCACGTCGACGAGCAGGCACTCGGCGAGGCGGTGCTTGCGCATCACGCGCGTCGCCAGGCGGCGGCCCTCGTCCGTCAGCTCCAGGTGGCGGTCGCTCGCCACGGCCACCAGGCCGTCGCGCTCCATTCTCGCCACCGTCTGGCTCACGGTCGGGCCGCTCTGGTCGAGCCGCTCGGCGATCCGGGCACGCATCGGGACCACACCTTCCTCCTCAAGCTCGAGGATGGTGCGGAGATACATCTCCGTTGTGTCGATCAGTCCGGACATACGTGCCCCTTGATGAGTCGTGCGCTGGCCCTTCCCCAATTCTGACGCATCGCGCCGACAACCGGGTGTCGCCGGGGTGAGCGGGGTGAGGCGGTATTGACAGGGCAATGGTCCAGACCGCACCGTGATCGGCGACCTCGGCACGAAGCGTGGCGCGAGCCACGACGGATCCACGGCGGATCCACGACGCATCCACGCCCTATCCACGACGAGAAGGAGCCTCCCCGATGGGTGAGAGCAAGCTGGCGGGACAGTTCTTCGACGCGGCGATCGACCTGCTCCAGCAGGTCCGCGACGGGGACTCGGCCGAGATCTCCGCCGCCGGGGCCGCCATCGCCGAGGCCGTCGCCAACGGCAACCGGCTCTTCGCCTTCGGCGCCGGGCACTCCTCGCTCGCCGCCCAGGACGTCGTCTACCGCGCCGGCGGCCTCGCGCTCATGAACCTGCTGGTCGTGCCCGGCGTCGTCGGCGTCGACGTCATGCCGGCGACGCTCGGCTCCGCGCTCGAACGCGTCGACGGGCTCGCGGGAGCCGTCCTCGACTCCTCCCCCGCGAAGCCCGGCGACGTCCTGATCATCATCTCCCTCTCCGGGCGCAACGCCCTGCCCGTCGAGATGGCGATGAACGCCCGCGCGCTCGGCCTCACGGTCATCGGGGTGACCTCCGTGGCGTACGCGACCGAGACGAAGTCACGGCACGTGTCCGGCACGTACCTCAAGGACCACTGCGACATCGTCCTCGACTCCAGGATCGCCGTCGGCGACGCGGAGCTCACCCACGAGGGCATCGAAGCCCCGTTCGCGCCCGCGTCGACCGTCGTCACCAGCGCCCTCATGCAGGCCACGATGGCCGCCGCCGCCGAGGAGCTCGTACGGAAGGGGATCGAGCCGCCGCTCCTGCGCTCCGGCAACGTGGACGGCGGGCACGAGTGGAACGGACGCGTGATGACGGAGTACGGCGACCGGATCTTCTACCGGCACTGACCTCTGCCGGCGCCGATCCTCCGCCGGCGCCGATCCTCTGCCGGCGCCGATCCTCTGCCGGCACTGATCCTCTGCCGGCAGCCGAGGCCGCCGGGCGCGTCAGCCGCGCTCCATGACCTGGGTCACCCGCGTGAAGCCGTCCGCGCCGTGGCCCAGGTCCACCGCCCGTACCGCCAGGGCCTCGGCCGCGCGCATGACGCTCGCGTCGATCCCGTGCGCCTCCGACGCGTGCACGACGTGCGTCATCGTCGACAGCGCCGAGGTCAGCGGGTTGCCCTCGCCCGTGTACGAGCCGCCGTCCACGTCCTCCGCCCACTCCGCGAACAGCGGCGGCAGGATCGCCCCGATGCCCTGCGCGAACGGCGCCAGCTCCCGGGCCGAGACGCCCTCCGCGCGGGCCAGGGCGAGGGCGTGGACGTACCCCGTCATCGACGTCCAGAAGATGTCGAGCAGCGCGATGTCGTACGCGGCGGCCCGCCCGATGTCCTCACCGAGGTGCGTGTGGGTGCCGCCCAGCGCGTCCAGGACCGCGCGGTGCTCGCCGTACAGCGCGTCCGGCCCGCTGTGCAGGAACACCCCGGCGGGCGTCCCGATCGTCGGCGTCGGCGTCATGATGGCGCCCTCCAGGTAGCCGATGCCGTGCTCCGCCGCCCAGCCGCCGGTGTCCCGGGCACGGTCCGGCGTGTCGGCGCTCAGGTTCACCACGGTCCGGCCCTTGAGCGCGACGGCGACGGCCGGCTGCCGCAGGACGGAGTCCGTGGCGTCGTAGTTGACCATGCAGATCACCGTCAGATCGCTCGCGGCGACCGCTTCCTCGGCGCTCGCCGCCACGACCGCGCCCCGCTCGGGCAGGTCGCCCTCCTTGCCGGGGGTCCGGTTCCAGACGGTCGTGCGCACCCCGGCGTCGACGAAGGCGCCGGCGAGCGCACGGCCCATCGGCCCGAGACCGAGGACCGTGACGGAAGTGGTGGGGGAAGCAGGGGAAGAAGACATGGCGGAACTCCCTTGGACATGAGTGGGTAAGGACATGACGGAACGACCGAACGACCGAATGACGGAATGACCGGACGGGGACGACACGCATGACACGCCAGCGCGCACAGGACACCGACGTCTGCGGAGTGGCGGCCGCGATCGCCGTGATCGACGGCAAGTGGAAGACGGGACTGCTGTGGCTGCTGGAGTCCGGCCCGCGCCGGCCCGGCGAACTGCGGCGCGAACTTCCCGGACTCAGCGAGAAGGTGCTGACGCAGGCGCTCCGCGAGATGGAGACGGACGGTCTCGTGCACCGGCAGGTGTACGACGTGCTGCCCCCGAAGACCGTGTACTCCCTGACGGAGTTCGGGCGCGAACTGTCCGAGCTGCTCGGCCCGTTGTCGGACTGGGGCCACCGTCGGATCGACCGGATGACGGAGTCACGGGCGTCGGCGTTGGCGGAGGCGCGGGCGGCCTCCTGAGGCCCGGGGAATCCCTTCTCTCTCTGGGCCACCACCAGGTTCCCCCGGGCACGGAACCCCGACAAGTACCCACAAAAAAGTGGGTATGGCCCCTGGGCTCCCAGACCCCTAGGAGATCGCCCCGAGGCCCAGCTCCGCCGCCACCCGCGCCGCCACCGTCTCCCCGTACACGACGTCCTCCCGCTCGAAGCCCGCGCGGCACCCGGCACGGAGGAACGTCAGGACGCCGAGGGTGCGGCCACGGGTGCGCAGGACCACGCAGAGCGCGTGCGCCGCGTCGGTCGGCCACTGGTGGGCCTCGGCCCAGACCTCGGCCGTCCGGCCCGCGCTCGCGCGGACCGTGCCGACCCGGTCCCAGGCCTGGAGCGCCGGGTGCCTCGGCCCGTACCGGAGCGGGATGTCGCCGCCGACGACCGGCGAGGACGGGCCGGGGGCCGGGGGCGGGGTCGCGAGGGCGCGGGTGAGGCGGCGCTCGCCGACGGCCAGGTCGACGAGGGCGTGGTCGGCGAAGCCGGCGAGGGCGAAGTCGAGCAGGACCGTCGCCGCCTCCTTCGGGTCCTCGCACTCGGCCGCCGCCGCGCCCGCCCGGTGCAGCTGGCTCCACCGGAACCGCAGCCGGTCCGCCTCGCGCGCGGCGAGCCGCTCCTCCGTGACGTCCTGGAACAGCCAGGCCACGCCCAGCGGCACGGGCTCCTCCGCCATCGGCGAAGCCAGCCGCACGAACCCGCTGCGCCAGCACCGGCGGCGCTCGCCCGACGAGCTCCGCAGCGTCACCCACACCTCGGCGGGCGCGGCCGGGGTTCCCTCGGCCAGGACGTGCTGGAGGGCGGCCTCCAGCTCCTCCGCGCCGTGCACGACGACGTCCCCGAGGGGCCGCCCGAGCAGGGACGTGCGCCCGGTCCCGAAGGCACGGGCCGCGTGCCCGTTGACGACGGCGGGGCGGAGGTCGGCGTCGACGAGGACGACGCCCCACGAGGCGTCGTCGAAGAGCGCCTCGCTGAGCGCGACGGACCGCTCCAGGTCGAGCTGTACGTGGACCTCGCTGAACGCGCAGTAGACCCCGGCGGGAGCACCGTCGGCCCCCCACACCCCCACGACCTGGCTCCGTACGAGCACCCGCCCGCCGTCCTTGCGCAGCAACGCGAGCTCGTGGACCTGCCGACCGGACCCCTTCGTGGCCCCCATCAGCCGCCCGAGGGTCTCCTCGGCGTCCGCGCTCCGCGCCGCCCAGCCCCCGAACCCCCGCCGCCCGACCGCATCAGCCGCCGACCAGCCGAGGATCCGCTCGGCCTCGCGGTTCCAGTGCGTGATCACCCCGCCGCCGTCCAGCGCGCACAGCGCCGCGTCCATCCCGTCGAGCAGCGCGGCCAGCAGATCGGCCCCGTCCCCCGACACGGGAGCGGTCTCACTCGCGGACCCCGTGAAAGCACTCATCCCGGCACCCCCCATTGCTGCGCCCATTCAACTGGAAACGTGACGCAGGGCACACCCCTGTTCCGAGAATGAAATAAATGGGTTGAGGCGGGCCGGAGCGCTTCCTAGGGTGTGGGTACACGCGAAAGGAGGTGATCCGAAGACATGGTTTCTTTTCGGATTCGTGAGGTGACTGCGGGCTAAGGCCTGCCAGTCGCACTCTGTGCACCTCGGCAGGCCATCTGCCGAACGCCAACGCAGTCACCCGACCCGTGAGTCGCCGGCAAGTCCGGCCGGCGGTCCCCGTCCGAACCTAGGCGGACGGAGCCAGGACTCACGGGTCGTCTGCGTGTCCGGCCTCCTTGCGGCCGTCCGCCGCCCCCTACGGCGCCAGCCGCTCCACCCGCCACGTCCCCGGGGCCTCGGCCGCGCGTACGTACCGCAGGCGGTCGTGGAGGCGGTTCTCGTGGCCCTGCCAGAACTCGACCGCCTCCGGGACGACGCGGATGCCGCCCCACTCCGGCGGGACCGGGACCTGTGCGCCCTCCGGGTAGCGGGTCTCCAGTTCCTCGTAGCGGGCGAGGAGTTCCGCGCGGGAGGCGATCACCGTGGACTGGTGGCTCGCCCAGGCGCCCAGCTGGGAGCCGTGGGGGCGGGTGCGGAAGTAGGCCACCGTCTCGTCGCGGCCCGTGCGGGTGGCGCGGCCGGTGACGATGACCTGGCGGGCCAGGGGGTGCCAGGGGAAGAGCAGGGAGACGTACGGGTTGGCCGCCAGCTCCCGGCCCTTGCGGGAGCCGTAGTTCGTGAAGAAGACGAACCCGGCGCCGTCGTAGTGCTTCAGGAGGACCGTGCGGGAGGACGGGCGGCCGTCGGGGCTCGCGGTGGAGACGACCATCGCGTTGGGTTCGTGGATCGCCGGGTTCGCGGCGGTCTCCTTGAACCAGCGGGAGAACTGTTCGATCGGTTCGGGCGCGAGGTCGGCCGCGGTGAGCTCCATCGTGCGGTACTGCTCGCGCATGTCGGCGGGATCCAGAGCGTCGGTCACGGGGCACATCCTGCCCCAGGGCCTCCGGAGGCACGGCACCGCGTGCCATTATCCGCCCGTCGCCGGAACGGCGCAGTGTGCCGGATGTCACGCTTCCCCGCATCATCGGAACCGTACAGACTCAACAGCTGGACGACTGTTGAATCTCTCCAGCGACCAGCGTTCAGTTGATCGATCATCGATTAGAGGAGCCGCCTGATGTCCGACTTCGTACCGGGACTTGAGGGAGTCGTCGCGTTCGAGACGGAGATCGCCGAACCCGACAAGGAGGGCGGCGCCCTCCGTTACCGAGGCGTCGACATCGAGGACCTCGTCGGTCACGTCTCCTTCGGCAACGTCTGGGGGCTGCTCGTCGACGGCGCCTTCAACCCCGGCCTGCCCGCCGCCGAGCCGTTCCCGATCCCCGTCCACTCCGGTGACATCCGCGTCGACGTCCAGTCCGCCCTCGCGATGCTCGCGCCCGTCTGGGGCCTCAAACCGCTCCTCGACATCTCCGCCGAGCAGGCCCGCGACGACCTCGCCCGCGCCGCCGTCATGGCCCTCTCGTACGTCGCGCAGTCCGCCCGCGGCCAGGGCATGCCCATGGTCCCGCAGAGCGAGATCGACAAGGCCGAGTCCATCGTCGAGCGCTTCATGATCCGCTGGCGCGGCGAGCCCGACCCGAAGCACGTCAAGGCCGTCGACGCCTACTGGACGTCCGCCGCCGAGCACGGCATGAACGCCTCCACGTTCACCGCGCGCGTCATCGCCTCGACCGGTGCCGACGTGGCCGCTTCCCTTTCCGGTGCCGTCGGCGCCATGTCCGGCCCGCTGCACGGCGGCGCGCCCTCCCGCGTCCTCGGCATGATCGAGGAGATCGAGCGCACGGGCGACGCCGAGGCGTGGGTGAAGCAGGCCCTCGACAAGGGCGAGCGCCTCATGGGCTTCGGCCACCGCGTCTACCGCGCCGAGGACCCCCGCGCCCGCGTCCTGCGCCGTACCGCCAAGGAGCTCGACGCCCCGCGCTACGAGGTCGCCGCCGCCCTGGAGAAGGCCGCGCTCGACGAGCTCCACAACCGCCGTCCGGACCGCGTCCTCGCGACCAACGTCGAGTTCTGGGCCGCCATCGTCCTCGACTTCGCCGAGGTCCCGGCGCACATGTTCACCTCGATGTTCACGTGTGCCCGTACGGCCGGCTGGTCCGCGCACATCCTGGAGCAGAAGCGCACCGGCCGCCTCGTCCGGCCCTCCGCCCGCTACATCGGGCCCGGTCAGCGCGACCCCCGCGAGATCGAGGGTTACGCCGACATCGCCGGCTGAGTCCGGGCGACGGGAGAGGGGCTGTCCGGTGTTCTTCCGGACAGCCCCTCTCCCGTGCCTCACACCAGCTGCGCCGACTCCGGGTGCAGCAGCAGGTCCGCGTGGTGGCGGGCCGTCGTCAGCGGGTGCGCCCGCAGCTTGCCCTTGAGCTCGTTGCGCCCGTACTCCGCGAAGAGCGGGTTCGCCGGGTCCGCCGTCACGCCCGGCGCCCGGTCCGCGTACGGGAACTCCAGCGGCGCGACGCGGGCGTCCAGGCGCGGGTTGTAGAAGAACGGGACGGAGTACCGCTCCGTCGCCCCGGGCGGCGACACCACGCGGTGGTTCGTCGCCACCAGGTAGCCGTTGGTCGCGACTTCGAGGAGCTCGCCGAGGTTGACGACGAAGGCGCCGGGCAGCGGCGGCACGTCGTGGAAGTTCCCGTCCTCCCGCTGTACCTGGAGCCCGCCGACCTGGTCCTGGAGGAGCAGGGTCAGGAAGCCGTAGTCCTTGTGCGCGCCGACGCCCTGGTCGTCGCCCTCGCCGCTGCTGCCGGGGTAGCGGACCAGCTTGAGGTGCGGGTAGGCGCGGGGGCCGAAGACGTCGTCGTAGAAGTCCTCCCGTGCGCCGATCGAGAGCAGCAGCTCGTGGAGGAGCTTCTCTGCGACGGCGCTGAGGCGGTCGATCCAGTGCAGGGCGGCCGTGCGGAGCTCCGGGAGGGCCTGGGGCCACTGGTTGGGGCCTTCGAGCCACCAGTACGGGGCTTCCCAGGGCCCGGGGGCGCGCGCGGGGCGCTCCCGGCCGATGTCGAGCTGGTCGCGCCAGTCGCGGGCGCCGGCGGTGCGCTCGTCGCCGATGCGGGTGTAGCCGCGGAAGTGCGGGGAGTTGATGTTGTCGAGGGCGAGCCGGTCGGCCTCGGGCAGTGCGAAGAAGGCGTGCATGGCGGAGGTGAGCGCCTGCGTCTCGGCCTCCGTGATGCCGTGGCCGATGAGCTGGAAGAAGCCGACGTCGTGCGCGGCGGAGTGCAGCTGGGCGTGGAGGAGGCGGCGGGCCTGCGGGTCGCGGTCGGCGGCGGAGAGGTCGACGATCGGGAGCTGCGAGGGGTAGGTGTGGGTGTGCGGCTTCTGCCGGGGCTTCTGCTGAAGCGGGGACTTCTGCTGAAGCTGCTGCTGCGAGTACGAGCTGGGGTTCATGTGTGCGTCCGCGGGGTCTACGGGTGCCCGGGCGGCCGCCAGGGGTGGGGCGGGGGCCTCGGGTGCCGGTCGGCTGTGCTCGGGAGACGAGGGACCCGCCGGGGATGCTGAGTGGTGTCCCGGAGGGTCAGGCGGAGCGGCGACAGCTCATGCTCGTGACGCGGACGAAGTCCACGTGGCGGCGGCGTACGAGCGTAGGCATGCGACCAGGGTACTGCGGTCGCCGCGGAACGACTGTGGTCCGCGTCACGTGACCCGGGGGCTCTCCGGGGAGGCGCGGGCTCTGGTCAAAACCGTCGGCCGTGCGCGAAGATCGCCGCCTCTGCGTGTTGAGTACACGCCAAGCTTCCCGTCGCAGCATCCCCTCGCAGAAGGATGTCCATGCCTCGTACGCCCCGTTCCCGCACCTCGCGCGGCCTCGTCGCCGCGCTCGCCGTCGCCGGCACGGCCGCCGCCGCCCTCCTCCCGTCCACGGGCGCCACCGCCGCCTCGCTGCCGCAGGCCCGCGTCTTCATGGTCAACCCGGTCCAGTCCTCGGGCGACCAGACCCTCACCGACCACAAGGACGCGGCGAGCGACGTGCCCGCCTCCGCCTACGCCCTCGCCACGCTGCGCAACCTCGACGCGAGCGGCAAGCTGTCCGGCAAGTGGGTCACGGTCCGCTCCGAGACCGGCAACCCCGCGTCGGTCGCCGCCGCCACCGCGTACAACCGCTCCGACGACGAGTTCGAGCAGGTCATGGCGTACTTCTGGGTCAACGAGGCCCAGGAGTACCTCCAGAGCCTCGGCTTCGGCACCGAGCTGCGCGGCGCGAACGACCGCGTGCAGCCCGTCCGCCTCAACCAGTGGGGCGCCGACAACTCCTTCTTCACCGACAAGAAGGGCGAGATCCGCCTCGGCAAGGGCGGCGTCGACGACGCCGAGGACGCCGACGTGATCGTCCACGAGTACGGCCACGCCGTGCACGACGCCCAGGTCCCCGGCTTCGGCACGACCCCCGAGGCCGGCGCCATCGGCGAGGCCTTCGGCGACTACCTCGCCGTCGCCGTCGGCACCCACGCCGCCACCCGCTACGGCTGGCCCCTCAAGGCCAACGCCAACTGCGTCGGCGACTGGGACGCCACCTCCTACAGCACCGCCCCGCACTGCCTGCGCACGATCGACGGCGACAAGACCTACGCCGACCGCGAGGGCGAGGTGCACGCCGACGGCGAGATCTGGTCGCGCGCGCTCCTCGACATCCGTACGGCCCTGGGCGCCCGCACCGCCGACCGGATCATCGTGAACGCGCAGTTCGGCTTCACCGCCGACACCAGCTTCGAGGCGGCCGCGAAGACCACCGTCGCGACCGCGCAGAAGATGTACGGCACGTCGGCGGCGACCGCCGTCCGCGCGGCCTTCCAGGCGCGCCAGATCCCCGGCGTCTGACCGCCTACGTGCCCAGCGTCTCGCTGACGAGCCGCGCCCACTGGGCCACCACACGGTCCCGGCGGGCGCGGTCGTCCGTGAGCAGCGTCGCGAGGCCGAGGCCGCGCGCCATGTCCAGGAGGCCCTGGACGGTCTCCCGCACCCCCGGCCGCGACTCGTCCGCGCCCAGGACCTCGACGGCGACCCGGTGCGACTCGCGGCCCACGCGGGCCTCCAGCTCCGTGACCCGGTCGCGGAGCTGGTCCTCGCCCGTGGCGGCGACCCAGAGGTGCAGCGCGGCCCGGAAGAGCGGGCCGGTGTAGAGGTCGACGAGCGCGGCGACGGCCTTCTCGCGGTCGTCGGTACGCAGCTCCCGCAGCGCCTGGGACCGTTCCTCGGCGACGTACTCGACGGCCGCCGTGAAGAGGTCCTCGCGGGTCGGGAAGTGGTGCTGGGCGGCGCCCCGGGAGACTCCGGCGCGCTCGGCGACGACCGTGACGGTGGAGCCGGCCCAGCCGTGCTCGGCGAGGCAGGCCACGGCGGCTTCGAGCAGCCGCTGCCGGGTGAGCCGGCTGCGGTCCTGCTTGGGGTTCCGGTCGGGGATCCGCTCGGGGATCCGCTCGGGGATCCGCTCCGGGCGCCCGTCGGGAGGCGTCAGAGGGGTCAGAGCCGCCATTCGGGGTCCCGTCGTTCGAGGAAGGCCGTCATCCCTTCGCGCGCCTCGGCGGAGGCGAAGAGCGTGGCCGACCTCCGTACGAGGTCCTCCGCGTCCCGTTCGAAGGTCTCCAGGACTCTAGCGGTGACCAGCCGTTTCGCCTCGCGCAGGCCCTGCGGCGAGGCGGCCCGCAGTGCGTCGAGGATCGCGTCGAGCTCCGTGTCCGGTGCCGTCACCAGGCCCGTCGCGACCGCCTCCGCGACGCCGAACCGCTCCCCCGTGAGGTAGTAGCGGGCCGCCGCGCGCGGGTCCAGTTTCGGGAGCAGGGTCAGGGAGATCACCGCCGGGGCGACCCCGATCCGCACCTCCGTCAGGGCGAAGTCCGCGCCCTCCCCGGCGACCACGATGTCGCACGCCCCGAGCAGCCCGAGCCCGCCCGCGCGGGTGTGGCCGGTGACGCGGGCGACGACCGGCTTCGGGAGCTCGACGACCTGCCGGAGCAGGTCGACGAAGACGTACGGGCTCGGCGGGGCCTTGAGGTCCGCGCCCGCGCAGAACGTGGAGCCGGTGTGCGTGAGCACGACCGCGCGGACGGCCGGGTCCTTCCCCGCGGTGGCGAGCGCCTCGGAGAGCTCGGCGACGAGGGGGACGGAGAGGGCGTTGCGGGTGGCGGGCGAGTCGAGGGCGAGGGTGGTGATGCCCCGTTCCTCCGTGACGAGGATCGACGGCGTGGATGTCATGCGTGCCCCCCGGTGGTGATGTCCGAACAAACAATCAAGCACGCTTGCATGGTTCTTGGGAAGGGCGCCTGCCCCGCCCGCCGCGGCTCCCGCCCTACCTCACCCACGTCAGCGCGTACAGGCGGTACCCCACCGGCTCCGTCGGCTCCCACTTGCGCGGACCGACGACGAGGAAGCCGAGGTCCCCCTCGGCGGTCTTCACACAGCTCACGATGATGTCCTCGCCCAGGTCCTCGGCGGTGAAACCGGGGCGCCACTCGGCGGCCGGCGTCTTGAGGCACCTGTCCTCGCTCGGGTAGTCCGAGCCGGTCATGGCGTCGTCGCCGTAACCGAAGACGCTGTGCCGGGTCACCTGGGAGACCTGGGCGCCGTTGACCGTCCTCAGCTCTCCCGTCACGTGGTCGTACGCGAGGTCCGCCTTGGTCCCCGAGTAGCTCTGCTCCAGGTCGATCGCGGAGTAGTCCTTGCCGCGCGCCTTGATCTCGTACTCCTCGATCGCCCAGTACGCGGGGCCCCGCACGTCCCGCTTCGTCGGCTCGCCCGCGTCCAGGACGCGGATGGTGGAGCCGGGTTCGGCCTCGATGACGATGCGCTGCTGCTCGACCTGCTGGACGAACCTGCCGTCCATCTCGATCGTCAGCTTGCGGCCCGTCCCGATGCGGTGGCCCTCGCAGTGCCGCCGGGCCTGCCCCTTCTCGCAGATGAACAGCTGCGTCACGTCGGCGGGCGCCGGCGGGAGCACCTTGCCGGTGTCGTCGTCCGTGGCGCTGCTCACGCCGGTGCTGAAGGAGACCGTCCCCAGGGGCGTGGACAGCTTGGGGGTGACGCTGACGCGGAACTTCCCGCTCCCGCTGATCGAGAACGAGATCGGGATGATGGGGAGTTGGTACGCCAGGTGCCCGTCCGGCCTGAATCCCGGCTCGTTCGGCTTGTCGGACTGCTTGTCCCGGCCGGGCAGCCCGTCGTGGCCCGCCCGGGGCGGCTTGGGGTCCTTGCCCCAGGGGTCGCCGTAGCCCTCGTAGCCGTACTTGTTGTAGCCGGTGCCCGCGCACCCCGACAGGGAGAGGCCTGCCAGGAGGACGAAGGCTGTCGCGACCGCCGTCCGCACGTGACGTCGAGGCATGGTTCAACTCCCCTGATGTGACGACCAGATGAGCTGAAGGTACGGGTCGGTCAGCCCTCGCGCAGCGGGTTCGCCCGGTCGTCACCGTGCAGTGTCCTGATGCGCGCCGGGTCCGCCGGATCCCGGTCCACGACCCGGATCGGCGCCCACGCCCACTGCCACACCCCGATGCCCGGTTCGCGCGTGAACCGGACCGTCCCCCGGGTCCCCTCGGTCTCGACGCGCGGCCACGCGGCGGCGACCTCCGCCCGGTCGGCGCCGTGGCCCGGGGCGGCGCGCAGGAGCCCGGCGAGGACGGTGACGCCGTCCCAGCCCTCGTGGGCGACGAAGGACGGCTCCCCGCCGAGCCGTTCGCGCAGCTCCTTGCCGACGCGCTCGCCGAGCGGGCCGGGCTCCTCCGGCAGGTAGTGGAGGAACGGGATCCCGGCACCGTCCGCCCCCAGCTCCGCCAGCCACTCGGCGAACTCCGGCTGCCCGGCCGGTGCGCCGAGCAGGATCCCGGCGAGGCGGCCGTCCGCCCGTACGGCCCTGACGATCGGCGCCGCCGGTTCGGGGGTGCCGGCGAGCAGGAGGAGGGCGGTGGCGCCGTGGTCGGCGAGGGCGTCGCAGAGCTCGGCGGGGGTGAGGGCGTTCGCGTCGAGCTCGACGAGGCTGCCGCCGTGCTCGGCGAGCCGGTCCCGCAGGACGCGGGTGCCGGTGGCCCAGTAGACGCTGGGCTGGGTGGCGACGGCGACCCGGGTGCGGCCCGTGGCCGCGAGGAAGTCCGCGTAGATCCGCCAGCCGCGCGACTGGACGGGCGCGATCCGCGCCACCCACTCCGTCGGCTCCTCGGTCAGCCCGTCGAGCACGGCGGAGGTGCAGAGGAACGGGACGCCGAGGGCGTCGGCCCGCGCGGCGGCGGCCCGGGCGACGACGGAGTGGTACTCGCCCACGACGGCGGCCACCCCGAGCCCGGCCAGCTCCTCCACGGCGGCCTCGGCCCGCGCCGGGTCGGCGGCCGTGTCCCTGACCAGCAGTTCGAGTGGCCTGCCGGCGATCCCGCCGGCGGCGTTGACCTCCTCGACGGCGAGCTCGATCCCGGCGACGAGGTGCCGGCCCGCCTCGGCCCAGCCGGGGCGGGTGAGGGGGGCGAGGGCGCCGAGGAGGACGGGGGCGGGAGAGGTGCTTCCGGTGGGCATGCCGTTCATTGGATCTCCGGCGGCGGCCGACGACAACCCCTTGATGACCCCGCGTGCCCCGTGGCCCGCGCGCGGTAGCCGACCCGGGCACCCTTGTCAGGGCATTTTCCGGGCGTTTTGTCAGCTCTCACCCCTTACTTCCACTTCAGGACGAAGCGGATCGAAATCCAGTCATATTCCGGCAGCATGACACCGTCCGCTGAGCGAACTGCGTAGGTTCTGGGCCGCAGAGTTCGTCCACTGGTATCCGGAGGGGAATTCACATGGCAGACATCGACCTCGGCGTGGCGTCCGACTGGGACGAGGGCGACACCCACGGCCGCGTCAAGCTGCGGCAGAACCAGGTCTACCCGGGCTCGCCCAAGAAGGACGTGCTCATCAGCTCCCCGGTGAGCATCGAGCTGTCCGTGAACACGAACCACTCCACCTCCCAGGAGGCGGACAAGATCTACTTCACGACCCACCACGGCTCCACGAAGAAGATCATCGCGGTGCTCGACTCCGACGGGAACCTCCAGATCGCCGGCCGCCTGATCACCGAGCAGAAGGACCTGCGCTACTAGGGCCTGTCCGCCGGGAGGTGATCGATCAGTAGGACTTCGGCAGCCCCAGCGTCGCGTGCGACACGAAGTTCAGGATCATCTCCCGGCTGACCGGCGCGATCCGCGCCACCCGCGCGGCCGTCACCAGCCGGGCGAGGCCGAACTCCTTGGTGAGGCCGTTGCCGCCGAGGGTGTGGACGGCGGTGTCCACCGCCCGTACGCACGCCTCGGCCGCCGCGTACTTCGCCATGTTCGCCGCCTCGCCCGCGCCCATGTCGTCGCCCGCGTCGTAGAGGTGCGCGGCCTTCGCCATCATCAGGCGGGCGAGTTCGAGCTCGATGTGGGCCTGGGCGAGGGGGTGCGCGACGGCCTGGTGGGCGCCGATGGGCGCCTTCCAGACCTGCCGCTCCTTCGCGTAGGCCACGGCCCGCGCGAGCGCGTACCGGCCCATGCCGATGGCGAACGCCGCCGTCATGATCCGTTCGGGGTTGAGGCCCGCGAAGAGCTGGAGCAGGCCGGCGTCCTCGTCGCCGACGAGCGCGTCCGCCGGGAGGTACACGTCGTCGAGCGTCAGCTCGAACTGCTTCTCGTTCGCGTCGAGTTCCATCTCGATGTGACGGCGACCGAACCCGGGAGCGTCGCGCGGAACGATGAAAAGGCAGGGCTTCAGGTTGCCGGTGCGGGAGTCCGACGTACGGCCCACGATCAGGGTCGCGTCCGCGATGTCGACGCCCGAGACGAAGACCTTCCGGCCGTTCAGGACCCAGCCGCCCTCCGTCCGGGTCGCGGTCGTCGTGATCCGGTGCGAGTTCGAGCCCGCGTCCGGCTCCGTGATGCCGAAGGCCATCGTCTTCGAACCGTCCGCGAGCCCCGGCAGCCAGGCCCGCTTCTGCTCCTCGGTGCCGAAGCGGGCGATGACCGTGCCGCAGATCGCCGGCGACACGACCATCATCAGGAGCGGCGCGCCGGCGGCGCCCGCCTCCTCCAGGACGACCGACAGCTCGGCCATGCCGCCGCCCCCACCGCCGTACTCCTCGGGCAGGTTCACGCCGAGGTAGCCGAGCTTCCCGGCCTCGGCCCACAGCGCGGCCCGGTCGAAGCCGGGGCCGTGGCGGTGCCCGAGGGCGGAGACGGCGGCGCGGAGGGCGGTCAGTTCCTCGGATTCCAGGTGCGTGCTCATGCGGGGTCTTCCTCCTGTACGACGGCCAGCAGGGCACCGACCTCGACCTGGTGGCCGGGGGCGGCGTGGAGCGCGGTGAGCGTGCCGGAGGCGGGAGCGGTGACGCGGTGCTCCATCTTCATGGCCTCCAGCCAGAGCAGGGGCTGTCCGGCGGTGACCCGGTCGCCGACGGCGAGGCCGTCCGCGACCCGGACGACGGTGCCGGGCATGGGGGCGAGCAGGGAGCCGGGGGCCCGCCGGGCGGCGGCGGGGTCGGGGAACCGGGGGTGGACGGTGAGGCGGTGGCCGCCCGCGTGGACGGTCTCCCCGTAGGCGGCGACCTCGAAGTGCCGGACGACTCCGGCGACTTCCAGGCTCACGGAGCCGGGGGACGCCTTCACGACCCGTACGCCCTCCGGGGACGTCACCTCGTAGCCGCCGCCCCGTGTCGGCCGGTAGCCGACGGTGTGGTCGCCGTACGTACGGATCTCGTCCTGCGAGCGGAGGTTGCGCCAGCCTCCGCCGAACCGGCCGGTGCGGGAGGCCGCTTGGGCGAGGGCGGCGGCCACGGCCGCGTGCTCCCCGCCGGGCGCGGGGGCCGTGAGCGCGGCCAGGTTCCGGTCGTAGAAGCCCGTGTCGAGCCCCTCGGCGGCGTTCGCGAAGTCGGGGTGCCGGAGGGAGGCGACCAGCAGCTCCCTGTTGGTCACCGGGCCGTGGACCACGGCTCGTTCCAGGGCGTGGGTGAGCTTGCGGAGGGCCGCCTCCCGCGTCTCGGCGTGGACGATCAGCTTCGCGAGCATCGGGTCGTAGTGGACGCCGACGGTGTCCCCCGACGCGTATCCCGTGTCGGCCCTGACGCCACCGGGGACCTCGAAGCGGTGCAGGACGCCCGCCTGCGGCGCCCAGCCCCGTGCCGGGTCCTCCGCATAGAGCCGGGCCTCGATCGCGTGGCCCCCGCGGGCCGGGGGCCCGGCCGGGAGTTCCCGGCCCTCCGCCACCGCGATCTGGAGGGCGACGAGGTCGACCCCGTACACCTCCTCCGTGACCGGGTGCTCGACCTGGAGGCGGGTGTTCATCTCCAGGAAGTGCGCCCGGCCGTCCTTCACGAGGAACTCGACCGTGCCCGCGCCGACGTACCCGACGGCCTTCGCCGCCGCCGTCGCCCGCTCGTACAGCTCGTCGACGAGTCCGGCGGGCAGGCCGGGCGCCGGGGCCTCCTCGACGACCTTCTGGTGGCGGCGCTGGAGCGAGCAGTCGCGGGTGCCGAGCGCCCAGACCGTGCCGTGGGTGTCGGCGAGGAGCTGGACCTCGACGTGCCGGCCGTTCTCGACGTACGGCTCGACGAACACCTCGCCGTCCCCGAACGCGCTCGCCGCCTCGGCCGACGCGGAGCGCAACTCTCCTTCGAGTGAGTCGAGTTCACGGACGACCCGCATGCCGCGGCCGCCGCCGCCCGCCGCCGCCTTCACGAGCACCGGCAGGTCGGCCTCCGTCACGTCCTCCGGGCGGAGCGGGGCGATCCCGAGGAGTTCCTTCGCCCGGGTCTTCGAGGCCATCGCCTCGATCGCCTCAGGGGGCGGCCCGATCCACACCAGACCGGCGGCCACGACCGCCCGGGCGAAGTCGGCGTTCTCGGAGAGGAAGCCGTAGCCGGGGTGGACGGCGTCCGCGCCCGCCGCGAGCGCGGCCTCCACGACGAGGTCGCCGCGGAGGTACGTCTCCGAGGGCGCGGCCCCCGGCAGCCGCACCGCCGCGTCCGCCTCCCGTACGTGCAGGGCGTCGGCGTCCGCGTCGGAGTGGACGGCGACGGTGGAGATGCCCAGGTCACGGCAGGTGCGGAAGACCCGGCAGGCGATCTCGCCGCGGTTCGCGACGAGCACTGAGGAGATCATCGTGGGCCTCACATTCGGAAGACGCCGAAGCCGCCGCGCGCGCCCTCGACCGGTGCCGTGTGGATCGCGGAGAGGCAGAGCCCGAGGACCGTCCGCGTGTCGCGGGGGTCGATGACCCCGTCGTCGTAGAGCCGCCCCGAGAGGAACATCGGGAGGGACTCGGACTCGATCTGCGCCTCGACGAGCGCGCGGAGACCGGCGTCGGCCTCGTCGTCGTAGGGCTGCCCCTTGGCTGCGGCACTCGCCCGCGCCACGATCGACAGCACGCCCGCGAGCTGCTGCGGGCCCATCACGGCGGACTTCGCGCTCGGCCAGGCGAAGAGGAAGCGCGGGTCGTACGCCCGGCCGCACATGCCGTAGTGCCCGGCGCCGTACGAGGCGCCCATGAGGACCGACAGGTGCGGGACCTTCGAGTTCGCGACGGCGTTGATCATCATGGCGCCGTGCTTGATGATCCCGCCCTGCTCGTACTCCTTGCCGACCATGTAGCCGGTGGTGTTGTGGAGGAAGAGGAGCGGGATGTCGCGCTGGTTGGCGAGCTGGATGAACTGGGCGGCCTTCTGCGACTCGGCGGAGAAGAGGACGCCCTGCGCGTTGGCGAGGACGCCGACGGGATAGCCGTGGATCCGGGCCCAGCCGGTCGTCAGGGAGGTCCCGTAGAGGGGCTTGAACGCGTCGAAGTCGGAGCCGTCGACGATCCGGGCGATGACCTCGCGCGGGTCGAAGGGGGTCTTCAGGTCGCCGGGGACGATCCCGAGGAGTTCCTCCTCGTCGTACCTGGGGGGTTCGGCGTGCGACGGGTCGGCGTGCGCCTTGCGGTGGTGGAGGCGGGCGACGATCCGGCGGGCCTGGTGGATCGCGTCCGTCTCGTCGACGGCGTAGTGGTCGGCGAGCCCGGACGTCCGGGCGTGCATCTCGGCGCCGCCGAGGGACTCGTCGTCGCTCTCCTCACCCGTCGCCATCTTCACGAGCGGCGGACCGCCGAGGAAGACCTTCGACCGCTCCCTGATCATCACGGCGTGGTCGGACATGCCGGGGACGTACGCGCCTCCGGCCGTCGAGTTGCCGAAGACGACCGCGACCGTCGGGATGCCGGCGGCGGAGAGCCGGGTCAGGTCGCGGAAGAGCGCGCCGCCCGGGATGAAGATCTCCTTCTGCGACGGCAGGTCGGCGCCGCCGGACTCGACGAGCGAGATGACCGGGAGGCGGTTGGCGAAGGCGATCTCGTTGGCGCGCAGGGCCTTCTTCAGCGTCCACGGGTTGGAGGCGCCGCCGCGCACGGTCGGGTCGTTGGCCGTGATCAGGCACTCGACGCCCTCGACGGTCCCGATGCCGGTGACGAGCGAGGCGCCCACGGCGTAGTCGCTGCCCCAGGCGGCGAGCGGGGACAGTTCGAGGAACGGCGAGTCGGGGTCGAGGAGCAGCTCGATCCGCTCGCGGGCGAGGAGCTTGCCGCGCTCGCGGTGGCGGGTCGTGTACTTCTCGCCGCCGCCCGCGAGGGCCTTGGCGTGCTCGGCGTCGAGGGCGGCGAGCTTGTCGAGCATGGCGGCGCGGTGGGCCCGGTAGTCGGGTCCGCCGGTGTCGAGGGCGGAGGCGAGGACGGTCATCGGGTTTCCTCCAGAAGGGCCGCCGGTACGTCGGTGCGGCGGGAGCGGAGCCATTCGCCGAGGGCCTTGGCCTGGGGGTCGAAGCGGGCCTGGGAGGCGACGCCCTCGCCGAGGATCCCGGCGACGGTGAAGTTGAGGGCGCGGAGGTTCGGGAGGACGTGCCGGGTGACGTCCAGGTCGGCCGTCTCCGGCAGGAGTTCGCGGAAGCGGTCGACGGTGAGGGCGTGGACGAGCCACCGCCACTCCTCCTCGGTGCGCACCCACACGCCGACGTTGGCGTCGCCGCCCTTGTCCCCGCTGCGGGCTCCGGCGATCCGGCCGAGCGGCGCTCTCCGGACGGGGCCGGGCGGGTGCGCCGGCGGGAGCGCCGGTTCGGGTACGGGTTCCAGGGCGCGGAACCGCGTGGGCGCGGGGATCTCCCGGCGGGTCCCGTCGGGCAGGACGGCCGTGTGCGGGACGTCCCGCTGCGGGACGGCCGAGGTGGTGAAGACCCCGTAGGGGGCGCCCCTGCCCGGCGGGGCGGTGACGTGGAAGCCGGGGTAGCTGGCGAGGGCGAGCTCGATCGCCGCCCCCGTCAGGGTGCGGCCGACCTTCTCGGGGTCGGGGTCGCGGACGACGAGCCGGAGCAGGGCGCTCGCCGTCTCCTCCGTGGGCGCGTCCTCGCGGTCGGTGCGGGCGAGCTCCCAGCGGACCTCGGCGGGCGGGTGCGCGGACAGGGCGTCGGCGAGCTGGTCTCGGACGAGCGCGGCCTTGGCCTCGATGTCGAGGCCGGTGAGGACGAAGACGACCTCGTTGCGGAAGCCGCCGAGGCGGCAGGAGCCGGCCTTGAGCGTGGGCGGCGGGGCCTCTCCGCGTACCCCGTCGATCCTGACCCGGTCGGGGCCGTCCTGGGTGAGGCGTACGGAGTCGAGGCGGGCCGTGACGTCGGGGCCGGGGTAGCGGGCGCCGGCCGTCTCGTACAGGAGCTGGGCCGTGACCGTACCGACGTCGACGAGCCCGCCCGTGCCGGGGTGCTTGGTGATGACGGCGCTGCCGTCGGCGTGGAGTTCGGCGAGCGGGAAGCCGGGGCGGCGGACGTCGTGGCCGGTGAAGAAGGCGTAGTTGCCGCCGGTGGTCTGGGTGCCGCATTCCAGGACGTGTCCGGCGACGACGGCGCCGGCGAGCTTGTCGTACTCCTCCGGGCCCCAGCCGAAGTGCCACTGCGCGGGGCCGGTGACGAGGGCGGCGTCGGTGACGCGGCCGGTGACGACGACGTCCGCGCCCGCCGCGAGGCAGGCGGCGATCCCGGCGCCGCCGAGGTAGGCGTTGGCGGTCAACTCGCCCTCTCCGGGGCGGAGTCGGTCGCCCTCGACGGAGGCGACACGGGTCGGGAGGCCGAGCTTCCCGGCGAGCGCGCGGAGGGCGTCGGCGAGGCCCGCCGGGTTGAGGCCGCCCGCGTTGGCGACGATCCGGACCCCGCGCTCGTGGGCGAGGCCGAGGCCGTCCTCCATCTGGCGGAGGAAGGTCTTCGCGTAGCCGGCGGAGGGGTCCTTGAGGAGGTCGCGGCCGAGGATGAGGAGGGTGAGTTCGGCGAGGTAGTCGCCGGTGAGGACGTCGAGTTCGCCGCCGGTGAGCATCTCGCGGACGGCGTCGAAGCGGTCGCCGTAGAAGCCGGAGGCGTTGCCGACGCGGAGGGGGGCGGTCACCCTGCCTCCCGGGGTGCGCGGCCGGCGCCCGCCGGGCCCGCGAAGGCCTGGGCGATGGTCAGCCACCGCTCGGCGTCGGCGCCGTGGGCGACGAGGGCGGTGTCGGCGCGGTGGACGCGCTGGGCGACGAGGAGGCAGAAGTCGAGGGCCGGGCCGGTGACCTTCTGGGCCGCGTCCTCCGGGCCGTACGCCCACGTCGTCCCGTCGATGCCGGTGCCGTCCAGTTCGATGCGGAAGGGCCCGGCGGGGGCGGGGAGGCCCCGGACGAGGTAGGCGTAGTCGCGGGCACGGGCGCCGATCCAGGCCACGTGCCGGAGCCGGGCGGTGGGGACGCGGGTGACGCCGAGGGTGTCGGCGACGTCCTGGGCGTGCGCCCAGGTCTCCATGAGCCGGGCGGTCGCCATCGCGGGGACGCTCATCGGCGGCCCGTACCAGGGGAAGCGCGTCCCGGCGGGGGCCGCCCGCAGGGCGTCCTGGAGGTGCTCGCGGCCGGTGCGCCAGGTGGCGAGGAGGTCGGCGGGCGGCAGCTCGGCGCCTTCCTCGGCGCCCTCGTCGACGAACCGGTCGGGGGCGGCCATGGCCCGCGCGACCTCGGCGGCGAAGGCGTCGGGGTCGGTGGCGGCGAGGAGGGCGGCGCGGTCGGTCCAGGCGAGGTGGGCGATCTGGTGGGCGACCGTCCAGCCGGGGGCGGGGGTGGGCGCGGCCCACCCCTCGTCGCTCAACTGCCCTACGAGCCGGTCGAGTTCCGCGCTCTCCTCGCGCAGATCGTCGAGCACGGCGGCGGGATCGGACACGTGCGCTCCCCTCGTCACAGGACGCGCTTCGGCGCGGTGTGACCGGAGCATGGCAGCGAACCAGAAAACAATCAAGCATGCTTGCTTTGATTGGCCGAAAGGTCCGGGCAGGGGTGCGGACCAGGAGGCCGGGCCGTCACACCCCAGACGTACGAGCACCGCCCCCGGGGGCGGGCTCCGGGACGACCCCGACGTGAGGCCCTCAGGCGTTGGCGGCGACGCCCCGGCGCGGCCGCGCCACCAGCTCGCCCCCGCAGTTGGGACAGACGTCCCGCATCGCGTCGGCGCAGGGCACGCAGAAGGTGCACTCGTAGGTGCAGATCCGGGCGGGTCCGTCCACGGTCAGGACGGCGGTCTCACAACGTTCGCAGAGGTCACGCATCTCCAGGGCCATGCCCTCATCCTCGGACCCGCCCCCGCACCCCCGAAACAGGCCGGATGCCAAAGATCATCAGGATCGGGCCATCGGGCACGGAGTCGCCGGCCCGATCCGGCCGGCCCGATCCGGCCGGCCCGTCAGTGCCGGACCAGGCAGAACGGGTGCCCCGCCGGGTCCGCGTACACCCGCCAGCTCCGCTGTCCGTCGCCCTCGTCGAGGACCGTCGCCCCGAGGGCGAGGACCTCGGTCCGGGCCGCGTCCAGGTCCCGTACCTCGAAGTCGAGGTGGAACTGCTGGGGGCGCTCCGGGTCCGGCCAGGTCGGCGGGCGGTGGTCGGTGACGCCCTGGAAGCAGAGGACGAGCCCGCCGGGGGTGTGCAGCGTGGACCAGTCGTCGCCGAGGGACCAGCGCGGGTCGGGCCGGTCGACCTCGCCGCCGAGCACGGCGGCGTAGAACCCGGCGAGTGCGCGCGGGGCGGGACAGTCGAGGACGAGGCACTGCAGTGCGGCGATCATCCCCGGATCCTCCTACGAGGACGCCGCCCGCCGCGACTGCATGCGCACGGCGCCCATGCTCGCCCCGATGACCAGCGCTATCGCGAGCGCGTCGGTCGCCGACAGGGCCTGATGGAGGACGAGGAAGCCCGCGCCCGCCGCGATGGCCGGCTCCAGGCTCATGAGGATCGCGAAGGTCGGCGCGGGCAGGCGCCGCAGGGCGAGGAGTTCGAGCGTGTACGGCAGGACGGACGACAGCAGCGCCACCCCGAGGCCGAGCAGGATCGTCGACGGCACGAGGAGCTTGTCGCCGGCCTCCGCGATGCCGAGCGGCAGGCTGAGGACCGCGCCGAACGCCATCGCGAGCGCGAGACCGTCGGCCTGCGGGAAACGGCGGCCCGTGCGCGCGCTGAAGACGATGTACGCGGCCCACATGGCGCCCGCCGCGAGCGCGAAGGCCGCGCCGAGCGGATCGAGCCGGTCGAAGCCGCCGCCGGAGAGGAGGACGACGCCGCCGAGCGCCAGGCCCGCCCACAGCAGGTTGCCCAGCCGGCGCGAGGCGACCACCGAGAGGATCAGCGGGCCGAGGACCTCCAGGGTCACGGCGGCGCCCAGCGGAATGCGGTCGGCCGCCTGGTAGAAGAGGATGTTCATGCCGGCCATGGCGGCGCCGAAGGCGAGGATCGTGCCCCAGTCGGCGCGGCTGTAGCCGCGGACCTTGGGGCGGCAGACCGCGAGCAGCACGAGGGCGGCGAGCACGAGCCGGAGGGTGACGACACCGAGGGCGCCGGCGCGGGGCATGAGCAGGACGGCGATGGCCGCCCCGAACTGGACGGAGAGCCCGCCGGCGACGACGAGCGCGACGGGGCCGAGGCGCCCGCCGCCCTTGAGGCGCGCGGAGACCCCACGGGTCACCCGCGCCTCGGACGCCGAGGACGGCACCGGGGCCGTGACCGCCGGCGTCCTCTCCTTGACCGGGCTTCCCACCGGTGACCCCACTTCCCACACCGCAAAGAACAACGAACCGTACTGTCAGTACAACACACTGAACTGACGGCCGGATTCCCCGGCACAATCCCGCCAGGGTGCCCTTCCACGCTACGAGCCCGAGCGCGGCACCGGAAATGCCGACTTAGCTGCGGTTATGCTCCGAAGACATGAGCATCGAGCTGCGCCACCTCCGCTGTTTTCTGGCCATCGCCGAAGAACCCAGCCTGACCAGGGCCGCAGCCCGGCTCCACCTCACCCAGCCCGCCGTCTCCCGCACGCTCGCCGCCCTCGAACAGCACCTCGGCGCGCGGCTCGTCGACCGCTCCACCCACCACCTCGCCCTCACCGCCGAGGGCCGCGCCTTCCGCGACCGGGCCGCCGCCGCGCTCGCCGCCTTCGACGACGCCGTCGACCCGGCCCGCCTCCGCCACCGGCCGCTCCGCCTCGGGCACGCCTGGTCGGCCTTCGGCCCGTACACGACCCCGCTGCTCCGGCGCTGGCAGCGCCGGCACCCCGAGACCCCGCTCGAACTCCTCCGCGTCGACGACCGCACCGCCGGTCTCGCGCGCGGCGACGTCGACGCGGCCCTCCTCCGGGGCACGGTCGACGCGCCCGGGCTCGTCACGGAGGAGCTCGCCACGGAGGACCGGGTCGCGGCACTCCCCGCCGACAGCCCGCTCGCCGACCGCGCCGGGCTCACGCTCGCGGAACTGACCGCCCAGACGGTCGTCCTCAACACCGTCTCCGGCACGACCACCCTCGCACTGTGGCCGCCCACCGCCCGCCCCTCGGCGACCCTCACCGTCGCCAACACCGACGACTGGCTGACCGCCATCGCGGCCGGCCGGGGCATCGGCGTCTCCTCCGCCTCCACCGCCGCGCTCCACCCGCACCCCGGCGTCGCCTACCGCCCCCTGCCCGACGCGCCCCCGCTCCCGGTCGTCCTCGCCTGGCGCGACGCGTTCCCGCACCCGGCGACGGGCGCGCTGGTGGCGATGGCCCGGGAGATCGTCACCGAGGCGACGCACCCCACGGGCCGTACCCAGGACCCGCCGGAGCCCTACTCAGGACGCGACGACGAGCACTGACCCCGCTCCTCCTCCGTCATCGGCCCGGTGCGCTGGAAGAGCCGGTCGTACATGCCGGCCGCCGGACCCTCGAAGGTGCCGGTGAGGGTCTGCTCGCGGCCGTTCTCGTCACGGACGACGAAGGAGGCCGAACCCTTCTGGGTGGCCCGCTGGACCTCGACCCAGGAGACCTCGCCGGGCTCGATCCGCTCGGCGACGTCCCGGTAGTCGTACCGCGTCCAGGTGAAGGACGTCGGCGTGCGCCCGGCGCCGGACGAGGCGCGGGCGGTCCCGGAGGGCGCACGGACGGCACCGGAGGCCGTGCGGACGGCGAAGTCGGCCTGCCCGGCGGTGGCGTACTGCAGGGACCGGGACCGCTGGACGGTCCTGCGCGTGCAGTTCACGTACACCTCCCCCTCCATGACGGCCTTCTCGTACCCGCTCTCGCTCTCCCCCACCGCCATCTCCACCGTGCACGCCCAGCCCCCGTCGGCATCGTGACAGGTGCCCTCGTACCCGACGGCGGCCCGGACGTCGGAGCGGTACGGGGCGGCGGGCACGGGCCCGGCGGAGACGAGGGCGAGGACGGCTCCGGCGGCGGCGACGGCCGCGGTCGTAAGTGTGCGCATGCCCGCCCCAACGAACCCGGGACCCGGTCCCGTCACGGGGACGGCGCCGGGATCACCTCAACGGCGGAGGCGGCCCCGGCGCACGTCAAGATCCGGACGGTCCGGTTCCTCTGTCCAGCCCTTCCGCCAGCAGTTCCGCCAGATGACGGGCCCGGTAGTCCGTCAGGTCGCCGATCTGCGTCCGGCACGAGAAGCCGTCCGCCAGGACCTCGGTGGTGGGGGGCGCGGATCGGAGCGCCGGGAGGAGTCGGTCCTCCGCGCAGGCGGTCGAGACCTCGTAGTGGCCGGGTTCGAAGCCGAAGTTGCCCGCCAGCCCGCAGCAGCCGCCCGCCAGGTCGCCCGTCAGGCCCGCGCGGGCGCGGAGGCGGCGGTCGGCCGCGTCGCCGAGGACCGCGTGCTGGTGGCAGTGGGTCTGGCCGGTCACCTCGCGGTCGAGACGGGGTGGGCGCCAGCCGGGGGCCAGGTTCTCCAGGGCCTCCGCGAAGGTGGTGATCCGGTCGGCCAGGCCCGCGGCCCTCGGGTCGTCCGGGAGCAGCTCGGGCAGGTCGGTGCGGAGGGCCGCCGCGCAGGAGGGTTCGAGGACGATGACCGGGCCGTCCCCGGAGGACGCCAGGACGTCCAGGGTGCGGCGCATGACCCGGCGGGCCGCACCCAGCCTCCCCGTCGACACGTACGTCAGGCCGCAGCACACCCGTCCTTCCGGGAGCCGCACCCCCACTCCCGCGTCCTCCAGCACCCGTACCGCCGCCCGGCCCACCTCCGGCGCCAGGTGGTTCGTGAAGGTGTCCGGCCACAGGGTCGCCCGTGCCGGGCGGGACGACACCCGCTCCCCGAACCACGACACGAAGGAACGTCCCGCCACCCTCGGCAGCTCGCGTTCCGGCGTCACCCCCGCCAGCCGGGCACCCAGGCCGAAGGGCAAATGCGCCGCCGCGTTCACGCCCCTCCCGAACAGCGCCAGCCAGCGCGGCAGGCCGCCCATCGACCAGTGGGAGCGGGGGCGCGCGAGGGGGCGCCCCGCGTAGTGGCGGTCGAGGAACTCCGCCTTGTACGCGGCCATGTCGACGCCCACCGGGCAGTCGCTCCTGCACCCCTTGCAGGAGAGGCAGAGGTCCAGAGCCTCCCGCACCTCCTCCGACCGCCAGCCGTCCGTGACGACCTCCCCGAGCGCCATCTCGTGGAGCAGCCGCGCCCTCCCCCGCGTGGAGTGCTTCTCCTCGCCCGTCGCCCGGTAGGACGGGCACATGACCCCCGGAGTCGGGCCGGTCGTACGGCATTTGGCCACGCCCACGCAGGTCGCCGCCGCTCTCCCGACGCCCACCAGCGGCAGCCCCTCGAACCGCAGCCCCTCGTCCAGGCGCCTCGGCCGCACGAGCATCCCCGGGTTCAGGCCACCGTCCGGGTCCCACACGTCCTTCACCGCGCCGAACAGGCCGACGAGCTCGTCCCCGTACATCCTCGGCAGCAGCTCCGCCCGCGCCTGCCCGTCGCCGTGTTCGCCGGAGAGCGAGCCGCCGTGGGCGACGACCAGGTCCGCGACCGCCTCCGAGAAGCGGCGGAAGTCCCGCACCCCCTTCCCCGTCCACAGGTCGAAGTCGACACGGACGTGCACGCAGCCGTCGCCGAAGTGCCCGTACGGGGTTCCCCTGAGGCCGAAGTCGGCCAGGAGCGCGCGGAACTCGCGCAGGTACGCGCCGAGCCGGGCCGGCGGCACCGCGCAGTCCTCCCAGCCCGGCCACGCCTCCGTCCCGTCCGGCATCCGCGTCGCCGTGCCCGCCGCGTCCTCCCGGATCCGCCACAACGCCCGCTGCCCGGCCGGGTCCCGGACGACGGCGGCGTCCAGCGCGTCGGCCGCCTTCACCAGGGCCGAGGCCGGTCCGGCACCGTCGACCTCCACGAACAGCCAGGCGCCGCCCCTCGGCAGCTCCGCGCCCCGGCCCCGCACCAGGTCCGCCGCCATGCCCTCCACCGTCAGCGGCCCGTACGGGAGCAGGCCCGCCGCCGCGTCCGCCGCCGCGCTCTCGTCGGCGTACCCGAGGACGACGAGCACCGGCTCCGCCGGCAGCGGCACGAGCCGGACCGTCGCCTCCGTCACCACCCCGAGCGTGCCCTCGCTGCCGCAGAAGGAGCGGGCCACGTCGACGCCCCGCTCGGGGAGCAGCGCGTCGAGCGCGTACCCGGAGATCCGGCGGGGCAGCCCGGCCGGGTAGCCGGTGCGGAGGAGCGCGAGGCGGCCGTGGACCAGGTCCAGCAGGCCCGGCGGGGCGCCCGCGCCGTCCCGCCCCAGCGTCAACCGCGCGCCTGCGTACGTCACCACGTCGAGCGAGCGCACGTTGTCCGCCGTGGTCCCCCAGGCGACCGAGTGCGCCCCGCACGCGTTGTTGCCGATCATGCCGCCGAGGGTGCAGCGGCCGTGCGTCGACGGGTCCGGGCCGAAGGTCAGGCCGTACGGTCGCGCCGCCTCCCGCAGCCGGTCGAGGACGAGCCCCGGGCGGACGACGGCCTTCCGTACCTCGGGGTCCGGGTCCAGGGAGACGATTCCGGCCATGTGCCGTGTGAGGTCGAGCACCACGCCCGTGCCCGTCGCCTGTCCTCCGATGGACGTCCCGCCGCCCCGCGCGACCACCGGCGTGGTGCCGTGCTCACGGCACACCTCCAGGACCGCGGCGACGTCGTCCGCGTCGCGCGGCGCGACCGTACCGACCGGCACACGGCGGTAGTTGGACGCGTCCATCGTCGCCAGGGCCCGTGCCGTGACGGAGAAATCGACGTCCCCACGGACCGCTTTCCGCAGCTCGGAGGCAAGGTGCGCGGCGCTTTTCTCGTCTGTTACCACAACGTCAGGATGTCCCAGTTCTTGTCTCATCGTGCGGACGTCCGGCGACCGGCCCCTCTCCGACCCGCTACTCTCCGGCTCGTGGCTGAGATCCGGATTCCCGCTGACATCAAGCCCGCCGACGGCCGTTTCGGCGCGGGCCCCTCCAAGGTGCGTACGGAGGCGCTGGACGCCCTGGCCGCGACCGGCACTTCCCTCCTCGGCACGTCCCACCGCCAGGCTCCGGTGAAGAACCTGGTCGGCGAGGTACGTGCCGGCATCTCCGACCTGTTCTCCCTGCCCGAGGGTTACGAGGTGATCCTGGGCAACGGCGGCTCCACCGCCTTCTGGGACGTCGCGACCCACGGTCTGATCGAGAACAAGTCGCAGCACCTCACCTTCGGCGAGTTCTCCTCCAAGTTCGCGAAGGCCGCCAAGCTGGCTCCCTGGCTTGCCGAGCCGACCGTGATCTCCTCCGACCCGGGCACGCACCCGGAGCCGGTGGCCGAGGCGGGCGTCGACGTCTACGCGTACACGCACAACGAGACCTCGACCGGTGTCGCCGCCCCGCTGAAGCGGGTCGCGGGCGCCGACGAGGGCGCGCTCGTGCTGGTCGACGCGACCTCCGGCGCCGGCGGTCTGCCCGTCGACATCGCCGAGACCGACGTCTACTACTTCGCCCCGCAGAAGTCCTTCGCCGCCGAGGGCGGCCTGTGGCTCGCGGCCTTCTCGCCCGCCGCCCTGGAGCGCGCGCAGAAGATCCACGCGTCCGGCCGGCACATCCCCGAGTTCTTCTCGCTGCCGACGGCGATCGACAACTCGCTGAAGAACCAGACGTACAACACCCCCGCGCTCTCGACCCTCTTCCTGCTCAACGAGCAGCTGAAGTGGATCAACGGCCAGGGCGGTCTCGACTGGGCCGTGGCCCGGACGAAGGAGTCCTCGGACGCGCTGTACGGCTGGGCCGAGGAGTCCAAGCACGCCTCCCCGTTCGTCACGGACGCGGCGAAGCGCTCGCAGGTCATCGGCACGATCGACTTCTCCGACGACGTCGACGCGGCGGCCGTCGCCAAGGTGCTCCGCGCCAACGGCATCGTCGACACCGAGCCGTACCGCAAGCTCGGCCGCAACCAGCTCCGCATCGCGATGTTCCCGGCGATCGACCCGGCGGACGTCCGCGCGCTGACGGCGTGCATCGACTACGTCATCGGCCAGCTCTGACCGTCGACCGTCGACCGTCGAAGGGCCCGGCATCCCCCTGGGGGGCGCCGGGCCCTTCCCGTCTCACGCCGTCTGCGCCTTCACGTGGTCGATCACTTCGTTGAACTCCTCGGTCGGCGAGAACTCGACGACGTCGACGTCCTCCAGCGCCTCGGGCGCGTGGCCGGGCCCCCAGTAGTAGGCCTGCCCGGCCTCGTAGATCCGCTCGCCGTCGGCGTACCGCATCCTGATGCGGCCCTTGAAGAGGTATCCCCAGTGCGGGCACTGGCAGAGGTCTCCCTCCAGGCCCTTCAGGGCCGGGCCCAGGTCGGTGCCCTGGGGAAGGTGGATGAAGGCGAGGGTCATGCCCCCGCCGATCTCCTGCAGGCGGATGTCGACGCCGTCGCCCCCGAGCGCGACCGGGGTGTCCTCCCGGGTGAATGAGGTCATGCCGCCACCTCCGCGGGTTTTCCGGTCCCCTTCCAGTCTCGCCCCTCCCGGGCTCACCGGCCCGCCGACCCCGCCGCCGGCCCCGGCGGCCCGCCGACGCCGGCCCCCGGCGGTCGGCCGCGCCGCAGCTCGTCAGCCTCGCCGCATGAGGCGCTTCGCGCCGAGGACGAGGACCGTCGCGCCCGCGAGGACCAGGAAGCCCTTCGTCGCGCTGCCGGTCGGCTCGTCCGTCCCGCCGCTCGCCCCGGGGGAGGACGTCCCCGGCGGCTTCGGGCTGCCGGACCCCTGCTCCTGCCCGCCCTGCCGGTCCACCCTGACGACCGGGCTCTCCTTGCCCTCCGTGCCGAACATGAACGCCGAGCCGTCCGTCGTGTACGTCACCGACTCCGCCTGCGCCTGGAACGGGGCGCCCGGCGAGGTGCCGTCGCCCTCGATGCGGCCGTCCTTCCAGTCGTACTCGCGGGCGCTGAAGTAGCTGCGCAGGACGAGCTTTCCGCCGTCGGGCGAGAAGGCGCCGTCGGTGACCCAGGGGACCTCGCCGACCGGCTTGAAGACGTTGGTGCCGGAGGCGGAGAGCTTCTCGGGCCCGGCGTAGAGCTTGCCGCCGCCCTCGCGCTTGCTCGCGACGTAGACCCGGCCGGTCTTCGGATGCACCATCAGGGCCTCGGCGTTGCGCGCCCCGTCGGCGTACTTCACGACGTACTGCGTGGCCTTGACCTTCTGGTCCGTGAGGGTCTTCGGCTCGGGGAAGCGGTAGATCCAGACGTGGTCCCAGGAGCCGTCGAGGTTGTCGCCGATGTCGCCGACGTAGATGTCCCCGTCGGGGCCGACGGAGATGGCCTCCATGTCCCTCGGGGTGCCGACCCCGGTCATCGTGAGGGTCGCGACGGTCTCTCCCGTACGGGAGTCGACGCCGTAGACCAGGGGCTCGTCCTGGTCGTTGTGCGTCCAGTAGAT
Source organism: Streptomyces sp. NPDC020807 (assembly GCF_040641575.1). NCBI lineage: Bacteria > Bacillati > Actinomycetota > Actinomycetes > Kitasatosporales > Streptomycetaceae > Streptomyces > Streptomyces sp. NPDC020807. The sequence continues at coordinate 196,133 of NZ_JBFADU010000002.1, read as the reverse complement.
CCCGGGGTGGGCGCGGCTCGCGGCGAGGCCGCTGGACTCGGTGATCCGGGGGTCCTTGATCGTGAAGTCCCGGTCGGGTTCCTGCCCTTCGGCACGGGCATGGCCGGCGGGGAGCAGGGCCAGGACCGCGGCCGCGCCCAGGGCGCACAGAGCAGTTCGCATGCCCCCAAGCCTGCCACGGGCCCCGGAAACACGCTTGACCTGCACGGAAGCCACTGTCATGGTCGCGATCATGCCTACCTTCACCTCGCCGGACGGCACCCTTCTCGCGTACCACGTGTCGGGCTCCTTCCCCGGTTCCGGTCCCGTGCTGCTCTGCCTCCCCGGCGGCCCCATGCAGGACTCGGCCTACCTGGGGGACCTGGGCGGGCTCACCGCCTTCCGCACGGTGGTCCGGCTCGACCTGCGCGGCACGGGCGCCTCGGCGGCGCCGGAGGACCCGTCCTCGTACCGCTGCGACCGGCTGGTGGCGGACGTGGAGGCGCTCCGCGTCCACCTCGGGCTCGACACGGTCGACCTCCTCGGGCACTCGGCGGGCGCGAACCTGGCCGCGCTCTACACGGCCGCGCACCCGGAGCGCGTGGCGCGGCTCGTCCTGGTGACCCCCGGCACGGCGGCGGTCGGCCTCGACACGAGCGGCGAGGAGCGCCTCGCGGCGGCGAAGCGGCCGTGGCGCGAGGAGGAGCCGTGGTTCCCGGAGGCGTACGCGGCGCTGGAGGACCTGACGTCGGGGCGGGGCGGGCCGGAGACCTTCGCGGCGGTGGCGCCGTTCTTCCACGGGACGTGGGACGAAGCCGCGCGGCGGCGGAACGCCGACACGGTGACGCAGCGGAACGGCGAGGCCGCCGGGGTGTACGCCGGCGAGGGCGCGTTCGCGCCGGAGGCGACGCGGGCCGCGTTCGCGGAGTTCGGGCGCCCCGTGCTCGTCGTCGCGGGCGAGGGCGACGCGAACACGCCCGTACCGACGGCGACTGCGTACGCGGAGCTGTTCCCGCAGTCCGCTCTCGCGGTGCTCGACGGGGCCGGCCACTTCCCCTGGCACGACGACGCGAAGTGGTTCGCGACGACGGTCGACGGCTTCCTGGGCTGACTCACCGGCGCGGTGGTGGCCCGGATCACGTACCGGCCCCGCGCGGCGGTCCGGGATGATGTGGCCATGCGTTTTCTGTTCGTCGGCGACAGCATGACCATCGGACGCGTCGGCGACTGGACCTGGCGCTACCGGATGTGGCGGCACCTGGAGGCCACACTGCCCGGCGCGTACGAGATCGTCGGCCCGCGCACCGGCCTGTACGACCCGACGGCCCCCGACGAACCCGGCGGCGTCGAGGCCTACGCCGACCCCGACTTCCCCGCCCCCGCCCGCCGCCACCTGGCCGGCTGGGGCGAGGGCTGGCTCCACATGGCGCCGGTGATCGGGGAGACGGTCGGGGCGACGGGGGCGGACGTGCTGCTCATCTCCCTCGGCCTGATCGACCTCGGCTTCTACACGAACAGCGACCAGACCGAGGAGAACGTCCGCGCGTTCGTCGCGGCGGCCCGCGCCGCGAACCCGCGCGTCCGGGCCGTCCTCCTGCCGGTCATCCCGAACGTCCGCGCCGAGTACGACGCCCCCTTCGCCGCCGAGTGCGCCCGCTTCAACGAGCTCCTCGCGAAGGCCGTCGCCGACCTGGACGCCCCCTCGTCCCCCTTGCTGCTCGCGACGGTCCCGGAGTCGTACGACATCCACACGGACACGTACGACGGGACGCACCCGGGCGTGACGGGCGAGCACAAGCTCGCGTCCGCCTTCGCGACGGCGATGCACCAGGCGTGGGGCCTGGGCGGCGCCTACGCCCACTGAAACGGCGCGGAGCGCGCACGGGGGACGGAGGCGTCCCCGGCCGATCACCAGGCGAAGGCCTCCGGCGACGGGCCCGGGCCCGGGAAGATCACGTCCAGCTCCGCCAGGAGCTCGTCGCCCAGCTCCAGCTCCAGCGCGCGGAGCGCCCCGTCCAGCTGCTCCGGCGTGCGCGGGCCGACGATCGGACCCGTCACGCCCGGGCGGGTGAGGAGCCAGGCGAGACCGACCTCGCCGGGCGCGAGCCCGTGCTTGTCGAGCAGGTCCTCGTACGCCTGGAAGCGCGCCCGGATCACCGGGTCGGCGAGGCTCTCCGCCGCGCGGCCCTCGGTCCGGCGCCTGCCCTCGGTCTCCTTCTTGAGGACGCCCCCGAGGAGGCCGCCGTGCAGGGGCGACCACGGGATGACCCCGAGCCCGTACTCCTGGGCCGCCGGGATCACCTCCATCTCGGCGCGCCGCTCGAAGAGGTTGTAGATGCACTGCTCGCTGACGAGGCCGACCGAGCCGCGCCGGGCGGCGACCTCGTTGGCCTGGGCGATCTTGTAGCCGGGGAAGTTGGAGGAGCCGGCGTAGAGGATCTTGCCCTGCTGGATCAGGACGTCGACGGCCTGCCAGATCTCCTCGAAGGGGGTGGCGCGGTCGACGTGGTGGAACTGGTACAGGTCGATGTAGTCCGTGTTCAGCCGCTTCAGGCTGGCCTCGACCGCCCGGCGGATGTTGAGCGCCGAGAGCTTGTCGTGGTTGGGCCAGGCCTCGCCGTCGAGGCCCATGTTCCCGTAGACCTTGGTGGCGAGGACGGTCTTGTCGCGGCGGCCGTCACCCTTGGCGAACCACGAGCCGATGATCTCCTCCGTACGGCCCTTGTTCTCGCCCCAGCCGTAGACGTTGGCGGTGTCGAAGAAGTTGAGCCCCACGTCCAGCGCCGTGTCCATGATGGCGTGGCTGGTGGCTTCGTCCGTCTGGGGCCCGAAGTTCATCGTGCCGAGAACGAGGCGGCTGACCTTGAGTCCGGTGCGTCCGAGCTGCGTGTACTCCATGGGGAGCAAGCCAACTGCTTCGAGTCCGCTCGAAGCAAGGGGTTACTGTCCCGTCACCGCCGCCACCGCGATGATCGCGAACATCAGAACGAGCACGCCGGCCATGATTCGGTTTCGGGTCTTCGGATCCACCCGTCGAGGTTAACCCGCTCCTCCGCCCCGCCCGTCCCCTCCCCCCGCCCCGAGGGGCCAGGACTCGACCGCCTCGTACCGCGGCTGCTCGCCCCGCACCCCGCTCACCGGCAGGTTCGAACGGACGAGGACCAGCTCCCGGGCCTGCCAGCGGGTGCCCTCGAAGGCGGCCAGCTCGTCGAGGAAGGGCCGCAGGTCGACGGCGCCCGCACGGGACCGGGCCAGCGTCACGTGTGCCTGGTAGCGGCGGTGCTCCTCCATCGCGACCCCGGCCCGGCGGGCCGCCGCGTCCGCCCGCTCGGCGAGCAGCCGCAGCTCGTCCAGGTCCCCGGCGACGCCCGCCCACAGGGTCCCGCGGCCGAAGTGCCCGCCGCCGTGGAGGCGGAGCGGGAGCGGCGGGGTGCGGTGGGCGGCGCGGGCGAGACGGGTGCGCAGCTCGGGGAGGAGCTCCTCGTCGACCTCGCCCATGAAGGCGAGCGTGAGGTGCCAGCCGGGCCGCGAGGTCCAGCGGAGCGCGTCGGCGCCGGGGAGCGCGTGCAGCCGGTCGGCGGCGCGGGCGAGCTCGGCGAGCTGCTCGGCGGGCGGCAGGACGGCCGCGAAGAGCCTCATGGTCAGAAGTGTCGCAGCGGATAACCTCGGCGGCATGAAGATCCGTAAGGGCGGGGCCGATGACCTCCCCGCGATTCTCGCGATACTCGACAGCGCCGTGACCTGGCTGAACGGCAGGGGCATCACCGCCCAGTGGGGCACGGAGTCCTTCTCCGCGCGCCCGGCGGCGGTGGAGCAGGTGGAGCGGACCATGGCCGAGGGCGACCCGTGGATCGTCGAGATCGACGGCGTACCGGCGGGGACGATGACCCTGACCCCGCACCCGGGCAAGCACGTCCCGCCGGCCGACGAGCCCGAGGTGTACGTCCGGCTCCTCGCGACCGACGCGCGCTTCCACGGCCACGGCGTCGGCGCGGCCCTCCTCGCGCACGCGGCCGAGGAGACCCGCCGCCAGGGCGTCTCGCTGCTGCGGGTGGACTGCTTCGCGGGCAGCGAGGGGCGGCTGGTCTCCTACTACGAGGGCCAGGGCTTCACGCGGACCGAGCCGTTCGCGGTGGGCGAGTGGCGGGGTCAGGTGCTGGAGCGGCGCATCAGCCGTGATACGTGATGTAGCCGTTCCCGTCGCGGTCGTTGGCGCTCTTGGAGTACGCGTGCACGTCGGCGTAGGCGCCACCGGGCTTCAGCAGCTTGATGGTGTCGCGGTCGTTGTTCCACATGAAGTTGCAGTTGTTGCGGTAGGCGACGTTGCGGGCGTCGGACTCGGTGCCGTAGTTGCCCCGCAGGTTCACGTAGTCGCCCGGCTGCAGGTAGTGGTTGATCCGGAAGACGTACGTGTTCCCCGCCGCGTCCTTCACGGTGTAGCCCTTGAGGTTCACCGTGGCGGTGCGCGAGTAGTTCTTGATGCTGACGTACTCGGCGGCGGTGTTGCCGGTGGAGCACGCGTTGGAGTCCCGGCCGGGGGCGTCGTACTGGATGCCCCTGATCTTCAGCGCGGAGGAGTACTCGGCGGCGTGGGCCGGAGCGGTGGAGAGGGCGGCGAGCGCCCCGACGGCGAGGGCCGGGGCTATGACGCTGAGCTTGCGCAAGGTGTGTCCTCCTGGGGGATTCCCGTGGTGCCCATGACAGGGCGGCACAGAAGATACACAGAACGCTCACGAACGGGCCTCGCGCGGGCGGCAGTTTGTCAGTTGGCGGCGGGGCGGGGACGGTACGGGTACGGGTACGGGTACGGGTACGGGTACGGGTACGGGTACGGGTACGGGACGGAGCTGGGGACGGGTACGAAGATGGGGGCGGCCCCTGACAAGACCCCGCCCCCACTCCCGCACGCACCCCTACGGCGCTCCAACGGCGCCCCAACGGCACTCCTGCCGCGTCACGCCGCCGTCGCCAGCCGTTCGCGGGCCACGAACCGCACCTGCGGGTGGCCGTGGTGCCAGCCCATCGCGACCTTGAGGCCGCCCACGCGGGCCAGGACGAGCCCGATGACACCGGCAGCCGCGAGCGAGATCGCGCCGCCGGCCGCGAAGCCGACGCGGGCCCCGTACGTGTCGGTGACCCAGCCCAGGAGGGGCGCGCCGATCGGCGTGCCACCGGCGAAGACCATCATGTAGAGGCTCATGACGCGGCCGCGCATGCCCGGGTCGGTCGCCATCTGGACCGCCGAGTTCGCGGTGATGTTGACCGTGAGGCCGATCATGCCGATCGGCACGAGCAGCAGCGCGAACAGCCAGAACGTCGGCGACAGGGCCGCCGCGATCTCCAGGGCGCCGAAGACTCCGGCCGCGACGACGAGCATCCGCAGGCGGGTCGAGCCGCGCCGGGCCGCCGCGAGGGCGCCCACGAGGGAGCCGGCCGCCATGAGCGTGTTCAGGAAGCCGTACGCGCCCGGGCCGAGGTGGAAGACGTCGCCGGCGAACGCCGACAGCCAGATCGGGAAGTTGAACCCGAAGGTGCCGACGAAGCCCACGAGGACGATCGGCCAGATCAGGTCGGGGCGCCCGGCCACGTACCGCAGCCCCTCCCGGAGCTGGCCCTTGCCGCGCGGGGCGCGCTCCACCTTGTGGAGCTCGCTCGGGCGCATGAGCAGCAGGCTGACCAGCGGGGCGAGGAAGGACAGGCCGTTGAGCAGGAAGGCCCAGCCGCTGCCGACGCCGGCGATGAGGACACCGGCGACGGCGGGGCCGACGAGCCGGGCGGACTGGAAGTTCGCGGAGTTCAGCGAGACGGCGTTGCGCAGCTGCTTCGGGCCGACCATCTCGGAGACGAAGGACTGCCGGGCCGGGTTGTCGACGACCGTCACCATGCCGAGCAGGAAGGCGATCAGGTAGACGTGCCAGACCTGGACGGCTCCGGAGAGCGTGAGCGCGGCGAGCGCGAGTCCGCAGAGGCCGAGAGCGGCCTGGCTGACGAGGAGCAGCTGCCGCTTCGGGTAGCGGTCGGCGATCACACCGCCGTACAGGCCGAAGAGCAGCATCGGCAGGAACTGCAGGGCCGTCGTGATGCCGACGGCGGCGGCGGAGCCGGTGAGGCTGAGGACCAGCCAGTCCTGGGTGATGCGGGCCATCCACGTGCCGGTGTTGGAGACGATGGCTCCGGTGAAGAACAGCCGGTAGTTGCGGATGCGGAGCGAGGAGAAGGTGTCCCCGAAGAGGGGTTTCCGCCTCCGGGTTCCTCCCCGCCCCTTGGTGTCGAGGGTGGGTTTATGGACGGGTGCGGAGTCTGCTCCGTGTCCCGTACTCAATGTGCGTCGCCTCCTTGGCGCTCGGGTCAGAGGTGGGCGAGCTTCTCCAGGACGGGGGCGGCGGCGCGCAGCTTGGCCCAGTCGTCCTCGTCCAGACCCTCGGCGAGGGCGGCCAGCCAGGCGTTCCGCTTGCGGCGGGACTCGTCGAGCATGGCCTCGGCCTGCTCGGTCTGGCGGACCACCTTCTGGCGGCGGTCGTCGGGGTGAGGCTCCAGCCGGACCAGTCCCTTGGCTTCGAGCAGTGCGACGATGCGGGTCATCGACGGCGGCTGAACGTGCTCCTTGCGGGCCAGCTCGCCGGGGGTGGCGGAGCCGCAGCGGGCGAGGGTGCCGAGCACCGACATCTCGGTGGGGCTCAGCGACTCGTCGACCCGCTGGTGCTTCAGTCGTCGGCTCAGTCTCATGACGGAGGAGCGCAGCGCGTTCACGGCGGCGGCGTCGTCGGCGGTGCCGTGGGACAGGTCAGGCATGTTCGTTAGCCTAACTCATTACTCTCCCTAAAGACCAATCGGCACGCCGGAGTGCGAGAAGCGTCACGGCTCGTATCGATGTATCACCCAAATGAGTGAGTAGGATCCGGAAAGTGACGCAAAGAAGCACCGAGAGCCCCGACCCTGACGACATGGGATCGACAGTGCTCAGCCTGCGCATCGACAGTGAGCTGCTCGACCGGCTCAAGAGTCACGCCGCGAAAAGAGGAATGAGCGTCCAGGACTATGTCGTCCGGACGCTCATTCGGGAGGATTTCGACGAACGGTTCAAGACCGCCGTCGAAGAGACGGAGAAGTTCTACGGGACGCCCGAGGCGCCCCGCGAAACGGCGACCACGTGATCGCCCGACCGCTTACGTGAGGCCGAGGGCCGGCATCGCGTAGTAGAAGACGAAGACCGCCGAGACGACGTACATGGCCGCCGGGACCTCGCGGCCTCGGCCGGCCGCGAGGCGCAGGACGGTGAAGGCGATGAAGCCGATGCCGATGCCGTTCGTGATCGAGTACGTGAACGGCATCATCATCATGGCCAGGAAGGCCGGCACCGCGATGGTGTAGTCGGTCCAGTCGATGTCCTTGATCGAACCGGCCATGATCAGGAAGCCGACCGCGAGCAGCGCGGGCGTGGCGGCCTGGGACGGGACCATCGTCGCGAGCGGCGTGAGGAACAGCGCGATCGAGAAGAGGCCGCCGGTGACGACCGAGGCGAGGCCCGTGCGGGCGCCCTCGCCGACGCCGGCCGTGGACTCGACGAAGCAGGTGGTGGCGGAGGACGAGGTCGCGCCGCCGGAGGCGACGGCGAGGCCGTCGACCAGCAGGACCTTGTTGATGCCCGGGAAGTTGCCGTCCTTGTCGATCAGCTTGGCCTCGTCGCCGACGCCGAGGATCGTGCCCATCGCGTCGAAGAAGCAGGACAGCAGGACCGTGAAGACGAAGAGGACGCCGGTGAGGATGCCGACCTTCTCGAAGCCGCCGAAGATGCTGACCTCGCCGACGAGGCCGAAGTCCGGCGAGGCGACCGGGTTGCCCGGCCACTTCGGGGTGGTGAGGCCCCAGGACGGGACGGTCGCGACCGCGTCGATGACCATCGCGACGATCGTCATGGCGACGATCGAGATGAGGATCGCGCCCGGCACCTTGCGGATGATCAGCGCGAGGGTGAGCAGCGTGCCCAGGATGAAGACGAGGACCGGCCAGCCGTTCAGGTGACCGTCGCTGCCGAGCTGGAGCGGGACGGTCGTGTGCGCGGCGTCGGGGATGCGGGAGACGAAGCCCGAGTCGACGAGGCCGATCAGCATGATGAAGAGGCCGATGCCGATCGCGATGCCCTTGCGGAGGCCGACCGGGACGGCGTTCATGACGCGCTCGCGCAGGCCGGTCGCGACGAGCAGCATCACGACGATGCCGGCGAGGACGACCATGCCCATGGCGTCCGGCCAGGACATCTTGGGCGCGAGCTGGAGCGCGACGACCGTGTTGACGCCGAGGCCGGCGGCGAGGGCGATCGGGACGTTGCCGATGACGCCCATGAGGAGGGTCGTGAACGCGGCCGTCAGGACGGTCGCGGTGACGAGCTGGCCGCCGTCGAGCTGGTGCCCGTACATGTCCTTGGCGCTGCCGAGGATGATCGGGTTCAGCACGATGATGTAGGCCATCGCGAAGAAGGTGGCGAAGCCGCCACGGACCTCGCGGGCGACGGTGGAACCGCGCTCGGAGATCTTGAAGTAGCGGTCGAGGCCGGAGGTGGGAGTTCCCGGGGTTCCAGGGGTCTCCGGCTGATTGGCCTTGGCGGTGGCCGTCGAGCTCATGGGGTTTCCTCTACGGAGGTGAAGGGCTTGGCGGTTCATACGAAGGAAACCCGCCAGAGGCAAACCGTTTCAGTATGAACACATGAACGAGAGCGAGTCCATCTCCGCGCGTAGAACGTCCACCGTACGAACGAGGGTCCGCATGCGGGCGGCCTAAACTGAGCCCATGGCGAAGGCGAAGTGGACACCGAAGCACGAGGCACCCGAACCCCTCGAAGGGCCGGTCGTCGCCACGATCACCGGCGGAACGATCCTCTGGTTCGTCCTCTTCCTGGTACAGCTCCCCTTCTACGGCTGGTTCGCCGACCGCGACCTGACCTGGTGGGTCTGGACGTGCCTCGCGGGCGCGGGCCTCGGCCTGATCGGCATCTGGTACGTACGGAAGCGGGACGCGGCGATCAAGCGGCACGAGGCGGCGCGGGCGGCTGAGGGGTCCGGGGCGGCTGGGGCGGCTGGGGCGCCCGGGGCGTCCGGGGCGTCTTCCGGTACGCCGACCCCGGAGGCGTAACACCACCCGACCGGCTCCCGCCTCCTGCCGGGGTCCGGCCCCGCATGGGCCCCAGGGACGATCCCGCTCCTCCCCTGGTCGGATCTTGCCCCCGATCGACGGAGATCGGCAGGTAATCGATCGAATCCGGCCGTAACGTCGAAAGCATGACTCAGCGGGCGAAGACCGACACGGACGGCGGCGGAGCCGAGGCGGTGAGGCCGCCGGAAGCGGCCGACCGGCCGGAAATCGTCCATCGGCCGGGCGGACTGACCGCCGCCGAGGTCGCCGAGCGGATCGCGCGCGGCGAGATCAACGACGTACCGGTGCGGAGCTCGCGCTCCACCGCCGACATCGTCCGCGCCAACGTCTTCACCCGCTTCAACGCGATCATCGGCGTGCTCTGGGTGATCATGTTCTTCGTCGCGCCGATCCAGGACAGCCTCTTCGGCTTCGTGATCATCGCCAACACCGGCATCGGCATCATCCAGGAGCTCCGGGCCAAGAAGACCCTCGACGGCCTGGCCGTCATCGGCGAGGCGAAACCGACCGTCCGCCGCGAGGGCGCCGCCGCGGAGATCTCCACCTCCGAGATCGTCCTCGGCGACCTCATCGAGCTCGGCCCCGGCGACAAGGTCGTCGTCGACGGCGTCGTCGCGGAGGCGGACAGCCTGGAGATCGACGAGTCCCTCCTCACCGGCGAGGCCGACCCCGTCGTGAAGCAGCCCGGCGACCCCGTCATGTCGGGGTCGTTCGTCGTGGCGGGCGGCGGCGCGTTCACGGCCACGAAGGTCGGCCGGGAGGCGTACGCGGCCCAGCTCGCCGAGGAGGCCTCGCGCTTCACGCTCGTCCACTCGGAGCTCCGCACCGGAATCTCCACGATCCTGAAGTACGTGACGTGGATGATGATCCCCACGGCCATCGGCCTGATCATCAGCCAGCTCGTGGTCAAGGACAACGACCTCAAGAGCTCGATCGCGCGCACGGTCGGCGGCATCGTCCCGATGATCCCGGAAGGCCTCGTCCTCCTCACCTCCGTCGCCTTCGCGATCGGCGTGATCCGGCTCGGCCGCAAGCAGTGCCTCGTCCAGGAGCTGCCGGCGATCGAGGGCCTCGCCCGCGTCGACGTCGTCTGCCTCGACAAGACGGGCACGCTCACCGAGGGCGGCATGGACGTCACCGAGCTGCGGACGCTGAACGGCTCGGACGAGGAGTACGTGCGGAAGGTCCTCGGCGCCCTCGGCGAATCGGACCCGCGCCCGAACGCCTCCCTCCAGGCGATCATCGACGCCTACCCGGAGACGGTCGAGTGGCGGTGCACCGAGAGCCTCCCCTTCTCCTCGGCCCGCAAGTACAGCGGCGCGGCGTTCAGCGAGGGCGACGGCGACGACTCGACGTGGCTCCTCGGCGCCCCCGACGTCCTCCTCACCCCCGGCGACCCGACCCTCGCCGACATCGACCACCTGAACGAACAGGGCCTCCGGGTCCTCCTCCTCTCCCGTACCGTCCACGACCTCGACTCCCCCGACGTGGCGAAGGACGCGCGGCCCACCGCGCTCGTCGTCCTCGAACAGCGGCTGCGCCCCGACGCGGCCGACACCCTCGCCTATTTCGCCGACCAGAACGTGGCGACGAAGGTCATCTCGGGCGACAACGCGGTCTCGGTCGGCGCGGTCGCCGGGAAGCTCGACATGCCGGGCGCCGCGAACACCGTGGACGCCCGGACCCTCCCCACCGACACGGAGGAGATGGCGAAGGTCCTCGACGAGAACGCGGTCTTCGGCCGGGTCACGCCGCAGCAGAAGCGGGACATGGTCGCGGCGCTCCAGTCCCGCGGGCACACGGTGGCGATGACGGGCGACGGCGTGAACGACGTCCTCGCCCTCAAGGACGCGGACATCGGCGTCTCGATGGGCTCCGGCTCCGAGGCGACGCGGGCCGTGGCCCAGATCGTCCTCCTGAACAACAGCTTCGCCACCCTCCCGAGCGTGGTCGCGGAAGGCCGCCGGGTCATCGGCAACATCACCCGGGTCGCCACCCTCTTCCTCACCAAGACGGTCTACTCCGTCCTCCTCGCCGTCCTCGTGGTCTGCTCCCAGGTGGAGTACCCCTTCCTCCCCCGCCACCTCACCCTTCTCTCCACCCTCACCATCGGCGTCCCGGCCTTCTTCCTGGCCCTCGCACCGAACAAGGAGCGGGCGAAGCCGAACTTCGTCCGCAGGGTGATGCGGTACGCGATCCCCGGCGGCGTCATCGCCGGAACCGCCACCTTCACGACGTACCTCATCGCCCGCCACTACTACGTCGGCGAAGGCTCCCTGGAAGCGGAGACGAGCGCGGCGACCCTGACGCTCTTCCTGGTCTCCATGTGGGTCCTCGCGATCATCGCCCGCCCCTACACCCTGTGGCGCCTGGCCCTGGTCGCCACGATGGGCTTCGCCTTCCTCCTCGTCCTCGTCGTCCCGTGGCTCCAGGACTTCTTCGCCCTCAAGCTGGTGGGAGTGACGATGCCGTGGACGGCGGTCGCGATCGCGGCGGCGGGCGCGGTACTCCTGGAGCTCGCCTGGCGCTGGGTGACGAAGAGGTTCCCGGCGTAGGGATCCGGCGCGGGCTCTGCCCGATGCGGGTCGCCGTGAGCGTACGGACGCAAGAAGGGACGTGCCCGACCGGGAGGCGGTCGGGCACGTCCCGGTCGGGCAGGACGGGGTGTGCTACTTGGGGTCGCGGTTGAAGGCCGACTTCGACCAGAAGTAGCCGAGGAGGGTCAGGGCCACGCACCAGCCGGCCGCGAGCCAGCCGTTGTGGCCGATCTCGGTGCCGAGGAGGAGGCCTCGGAGGGTTTCGATGGCCGGGGTGAAGGGCTGGTACTCGGCGATCGGCTGGAACCAGCCCGGCATCGCGTCGATCGGCACGAACGTGCTGGAGATCAGCGGCAGGAAGATCAGCGGCATCGCGTTGTTGCTCGCCGCCTCCGCGTTCGGGCTGACCAGGCCCATGCCGACCGCGATCCAGGTCAGGGCGAGGGCGAAGAAGACCAGGAGGCCGAAGGCCGCGAGCCATTCGACGGCCGTCGCGTCCGTCGAGCGGAAGCCGATCGCGACGGCGACGCCGCCGACCAGGACCACGCTCGCCACCGACTGGAGCACGCTGCCGATGACGTGGCCGATGAGCACCGAACCCCGGTGGATCGCCATCGTCCGGAACCGGGCGATGATGCCCTCGGTCATGTCCATGGACACCGACACCGCCGTGCCGATCGTCGTCGAGCCGATCGTCATCAGGACCAGGCCCGGCACGAGGTAGGCGATGTAGTCGGCGCGGTCGCCGCCGCCCATGCCCGCGCTCATCACGTCGCCGAAGATGTAGACGAAGAGGAGCAGGAGCATGATCGGGGTGAGCAGCAGGTTCAGCGTCATCGACGGGTAGCGGCGCGCGTGCAGCAGGTTGCGGCGCAGCATGGTGGTCGAGTCGCGGAGCGCGAGGGAGACGGTGCTCATCGGACGTCCTCCTTCGAGGAGTTGAGGGAAGAGGGGGCGGTGGGGGCCGTCAGGGCGAAGAAGACGTCGTCCAGGTCCGGCGTGTGGACCGTCAGCTCGTCCGCCTCGATCTGCGCCGCGTCCAACCAGTCGAGAATCGAGCGCAGTTCGCGCTGACTGCCGTCGCTCGGGATCTGGAGCGTCAGCGCCTCGTCGTCCTTGTCGCGGATCGCCTCCCCCAGACCCGATACCGCCGTCTGGTACGTCGCCGGGTCCGAGAACCGGAGCCGTACGTGCCCGCCCGGGACGAGCCGCTTCAGCTCCTCCGCCGTCCCCTCGGCCGCGATCTTGCCGTCATTGAGGACCGCGATGCGGTCGGCCAGCTCGTCGGCCTCTTCGAGGTACTGCGTGGTGAGGAAGACCGTCACGCCGTCGGCGACCAGGCCCCGGATGATCCCCCACATGTTGTGGCGGGAGCGCGGGTCCAGGCCCGTCGTCGGCTCGTCGAGGAAGATGATCCTGGGGTTCCCCACCAGCGTCATCGCGATGTCGAGGCGGCGCTTCATGCCGCCGGAGTACGTCGACGCCGGCTTCTTCGCCGCCGCCGTGAGGTCGAACCGCTCCAGGAGTTCGGCGGCGACCCGCCGCCCCTCGCGCTTCGAGAGGTGGTGGAGGTCCGCCATGAGGAGCATGTTCTCCTCCCCCGTGATCAGCCCGTCGACGGCGGAGAACTGGCCGGTGACGCCGATCGCGGCCCGCACGGCCTGCGGTGCCCTGGCGAGGTCGTGGCCGGCGATCCGCGCCTCGCCGCCGTCGGCGGAGATGAGCGTGGACAGGATCTTCACGGCGGTGGTCTTGCCGGCCCCGTTCGGGCCGAGCAGCGCGAACACCGAACCTGCGGGGATGTTCAGGTCGATGCCGTCGAGGACGGTCTTGTCGCCGTAGGACTTGCGGAGGCCGGTGGCGGAGACCGCCGCTCCCGACGTCGCAATCTCTGATGTGGGCATGACAGAAGAAGGCATGGAGTCCTCCGTTAGAGGGCTTGGGGGAGGGAGAAGGGAGAGGGCGGGGGTGGGGTGGGGTGGGGCAGAGGTGGGGGCGAGCCCCCTTGCCTCAGTGCTTCGCGTGGCGGATGTCGATGTTTCCGTACGACGTACGCGCGACGATCTTCACGCGGCCCTCCGCCTCGCCCGGCGCGTCCGACGCCGACAGCGAGTTGCGGACCTGCCCCGAACCGGAGTTGGCGTCCAGCCACGCGGCCACACCCGGGCGGATGCCGACCTCGATCCCGCCGTGGCGGGTCTCCAACTGGATCGTCCCGTTGGCGACTTCGCCGATCCGGACCGTGCCGTGGGCCGTCTTCGCGGTGACCGAGTCCTCGGCGCGGCGGATCTCGATGTCGCCGTTCGCGCCGCTCACGCGGGCCTCGCCGGTCACGGCGTCCACGGCCGTCGTGCCGTGGGAGTTCTTGAGGACCGCCGAACCGTCGATCACGCCGATCCGCATGCTGCCCGAGCTGGTGGTGACCTCGGCGTGCCCCTCGACGCGGTCGACCGTGATCGAGCCGTGCGAGGCGGTGAGGTTCAGCGGGCCGGTGGTGTCGAAGCGGGCGTCGCCGGACGAGGTCTTCACCCGCACCTCGCCGAGCCGGCCCTCGCCGAGGACCTGGGTCCAGGCACCGTCCACCTCGACCCGCGAACCGGCGGGCAGCTCGACCGTGACGTCGACGACGCCGGTACGTCCGAACAGGCCGGACTTCGGCGTCCTGACCGCCAGAACACCACCCGAGCACGTGACCTCGGTCTGCTCGGCGGCCTTCACGTCCAGGTCCTTCTTCGGGTTGCGCGGCACCACCGTGACGACGGTGTCGACGCGGTCACCCGCCGCGAACCGGATGGAGCCGGCCTCGACGCGGGTGGTGGCGGAGATCGCTTCGGGAGTGTCGAAAGAAGGCATGGCTGTCCCGTCCTCTTGGGTCTTCAGGGCGTCCCCGCTGGTGGGACGTGGTGTGGGTGAGGTGAAGTCGAGTGGATCGGTGCGGGCTGGGGCGGGTTAGCGGACCCAGCCGGTGATGCTCTGTCCGACGGTGTGGGTCGTGTCCTGGGTACGGGGTCGGGCCCCGCCGTCCACCGCCGCCGAGACGGCCCGCACCAGCCACGCGTTGACCGACAGGCCCTCGCGGGCGGCGGCCTCCTCCGCGCGGGTCTTGAGGTGGGCCGGGAGGCGGAGGTTCACGCGGGCGGTGCCGCCCTCGTCGCCCTCGGCCGGGACCGAGGCCTTCCCGAGCTCGACGGGCGCGACCGGCTCGGCGGGGGCGCCGGCGCCGGTGGGCGGCAGCGTCACCACGAAGTCGGGGTCGAGCCCGCGAAGCCGTACGTCGACGGAACCGGGGGCGAGTTCACGGGTGATCTCGTCCGTGGCGGCGGACAGCACGTTGAGCATCGCCAGGCGGGTCGCCGACTCCAGCGGAGCGGTGAGCCTCTCGGCCAGCTCGCGAGCCGCGTCGCCGCCGGCTTCGGCGGCCACCGCGAGTTCGCGGCGGAGGGTGTCGACATACGGGGTGAGGTCCATGACGTCATCATGGCACCACGATGGCGCCACACGCAAGCGGAAGTGGCGCCACAGGGGGCTCTTTTTGGCACACACGCTGCCGACCTGCGGAAACGTCGAGAAGTTGGGGGGTGCGGGAGTGGCGCGGTGGGGGGTGGGCGCGACCTGGTGGCGGGGATTGGCACCAAATGGCACCGCATGGCGCCACCTGGCGCCAGGTGACACCACGAGGTGGCATCACGGGGGTGACGCCTGGGCCTGCGAGATGGACATCGACACAACAACCCACGAACCGCCGGTAACCCCCGACAACGAGCCCCCAAACCGGGCAAAACGTCCACGCGAACCTCAACAGCACGGGAAACGCGCGCCCAAGCACCCCACCACCCACCGGGAAAGACCAGCGGGGCCTGAAGCCCGACAACGGCAGCGGGAAACCCGCTAAGCCAAGCCCGGCCACCCCACTCCACTCCCGCGCGACCCCACCGGCCCGCCACTTCACCCACCGGGCGCAACCGCTAACCCAGCCCCACCCCACCGGCATGCCACACCGCCGACAACCCCGGACACTGCCCGAAGAGAGTCGGCGGCCCCGCCCCCGGCCGCCCTCCGAGTGGGAAAAGGCGGCCTCCGCCGCCGGGTCAAGGGTGGGCGCAGCCCATCGGCGAAGCCGACTGGCCCTTGACGCGGCGGTGGAGGCCGCCACACTCGGAAAGAGGGCGGCCGCGCCAGAAGCCCTCTGGCAACGGCCACCCTCGGAACCTCGGAGACCTCAGCGCACGTCGACGTAGTCCGCGGCCGAGAACGACGGTGCCGTCCAGTACGGCGCCGCGTACTTCCAGCGCCAGTAGCCGTCGGCCGCCGCGGTGACGGTCGTCCGGAGGTTGCCGGTCGCGTTCGAGGTCACGGTCTTCACCGTGGTGTACCCGGTGCAGGGGTACTTGCAGTACTGGAGCTGCACCCCCTGCCCCGACAGGCCCGTCCACGTGTTGGTGTTCCAGTTCGCCACCGTGAGGCGGCCGTTGACGGTGAGCGTCGCCCCCTTGCGTACCGGCTCCGGGCCGGCGTCGACGGTGAGCGCGGTCGCCCTGCGCACGCCCACGGAGGGGAAGAAGCCGCTCTCGAAGTCGCCGTCCTTGGCGTACACCTGAACGAACGCCTTCCAGTTGCGGGGGCCCGCGAGGCCGTTGTGGAGCAGGTCGCCCGCCGGGTCGAGCGTGAGTGTCCGGGAGCAGGTCTTGACCGTGCCCGTACCGGTGCAGGTGGCGCGTCCGTGCGTGGAGAAGTTGACATCGTCGCCGACCCTGTTCTCCAGGGAGATCTCGACCTCCGTGAGGGCCGAGTCCTCGGAGATGGTGGCCACGACGGTCACCTTCTTCGCCGTGGTGGTAAGGACGATGTCCTTCCCGCCGTTCACCACGACCTTCGTGATGCGCATGTTGCCGACGGTCGCGTGAGCGGTCGGGGTGGCCACCAGAGTGACGGCGGCGAGGGCCGTGACGATGCCGGTCCGGATGCGTGCGCGCAGGCGCAAGGAGTCCCCCCAAGGACGAGATCCGGCCCCCCGGCCGGATCAGAGCTGATCAACTGCGAGCGGAGTCTACGGGTCCGCTCGGCAGTCGATCAGGGAGGCCAGCCAGTCGAGCATCCGGGCGCACTCCCGGGGGTGACGGCGAGCTGGGATCAGCTGGTCGTCGGCATCGGCCGACGGTGCTCGAAGGGCGATCGCGCGTACGCGGGCGTCTGCAGCAGACCCGGCACCGCCTGCACCACGTAATCGGGCATCGCCACCGCCTTCGCCTCCTCATCGGCGAAGTTCCTGAACCGGTCCGGATGCCGCACCCCGGCCAGGGGGCGGTAGGGCTCAAACCGCCACCCTGACCGGCTAGTTCGCGCCGGAGCACGCGCCCCGCGCGTCAGTCGAACCAGCGGTCCCGTGCCAGTTCCGCCGTCCTCGACGGGTCCTCCAGGAGTGCCGCCACCTCGAAGCGGCGGGGCCACTGGCCCGCCGCCCAGGCGAGCCCGGCGGCCACGCCCTCCAGGGTGGCGGCGTGGAGGACGCCGTCGGGGGTGATGCGCCAGTCGAGTTCCGTGCCGGCCGCGCGGAGTTCGTCGTGCTCGATGTACGACGCCGGGGTCGACGGACCGAGGAGGGCGTGGACCGCGTCGGGGACCTCGTGCTCCTCGCCGACCGTCGTCACCTCCGCCTCGACCGCCTCGCTGAGGCACTGCACCTGGAACAGCTCGGCCAGGTCCGCCGCCCGGGACGGGGCGACGGGGAGCAGCGGCAGTCCGCCCGCCAGCGGGAGGAGGTCCGGGGCGTCGGCCACGAGCGCCTCCTCCGCGTCGACGACGACCAGTTCGCCGTCGACGACGGTCCGCAGCTTGCCGGGGAGGGTCACCTGCTCCGGGTCCAGGTCGGCGAGGGCCGTGTACAGGGCGTGCAGCTGCGCGGCCGTGACCTCGCGGTCCGGGTCGGCCAGGCGGGCCAGGAGTTCCGCGGCACCACCGGGCTCGTCGAGCAGCGCCGCGACCGAGGTGCGGACGCCCAGGGCCCGGAGGACCTGCTCGTCCTCGAAGCCGGTCGCGTCGGCGGAGTCGTACAGGCCGGAGAGGAGCGGGTCCGAGCCCTCGGCCCGCAGGCCCGCCGGGCGGCGGCCGTCGAGGACGGGGTGGTCGCGCAGCCACCAGGCCGTGTACGAGCGGACCGTCTCCGTCGTGCCGTCCGGCAGGAGCACCCGTACGGGCTGAGTCAGGGCGTCCCGCAGGGGCGGCTGCGCGAGGAGCGCGAGCGCCTGGGGCCAGGCGTCGTCCTCGACGAGGTCCAGGTCCCGTACGGCGACGATCTCCGTCGCCACCGGCGGCACGACCCCCATGGGGAGGTGGTCGAGGACGTCCTCGCACCACACGTCGACCGCTTCCAGGAGCCCGGCGTCGTCCGGCTCCGGGTAGTCGGCCTCGCGGGGGTCCAGGTCGTCCGGGTCGAGGACGAGGTCGGTCGTGCGGATCAGCGTGAAGTTCGCCAGGACGCCGACGGCGGCGAGGGGCTGCTCGCCCCAGCGGGACGCCAAGTCTGCGTCGAGGTAGGCGAGTTCACCCTCACGGATGACGGCGGCGAACGGGGAGTCCGGGAGGACCAGTTCACTCGCGGGAGCGAGTTCGCCGTCCTCGTCGGGGAGCGCGAGCGCGCCGAGCCACGGCTCGTCCCCCGGGGCCAGGTCCGCTTCCCGTACGAGACCGAGCACCGCCTCCGCGAGCTCCTCCGCGTCCAGGGTGTCCGCGTCCTCGTCCCAGATCTCGCCCGCGTCGAGCGAGGCCGCGACCGCCGCCCGTACCTGCGGGGTCGTCAGGACCGCGCGGGGCGTCGCCGGGAGCGCGCCGAGCTTCTCCAGGAGGGGGTGCGCGGCCTCCGGATGCGCCACCTTCAAGCCGAGTCGCGTCAACTCTGCGGGAGTGCGTTCCTCCGGAAGGAGGACCTGGCGAGGGCCGATCGTCGTGCGGATGCGACGCGGCTCGCCGTCGTCGTCGGGGTCCGAGGCCACCGCGAGCGGCACCGGGAGGCCCGTCAGACGGTCCGGGTCGACGCCGGCGAGGGAGTCGTACAGCCGCCACCACCACGTCGGGGCCCTGTCCACGCCCGCCAGGCGGTCGATCGCCTCCGTGAGGGGCACGCGGCCGACGCCGAGCGTGCGGAGCTCCGGGCGGCGCTCCAGGCCCGCCGGGAGGAGGGTCGGGAAGACCTCGGCGAGGACGCCGACCGTGTCCTTGCCCGCGCCCTCGGCGACCTCCGCCTCGATCGGACGGAGCGCCGGGAGCTCCTCGGACGGGGCGGCGGGCGCGAGGAACGCGACCCTCGGCAGCCGGTCGAGGATCGCCTCGCGGAGGATGCCGTCGACGTGCCCCTTGCCCAGCGGGCCGGGGACGAGGTCGAGGGTCGCGGTGGTCACCGGACGCCACTCGGCGAGCAGCTCGGCGTACGCGTCCGCCGCGCGCTGCACGAGGAAGTCGGTGAGCGGGCCGGGGGCCGTGTGTCGGCGGGTGGTGTCGAGCGGGAGGGAGGCGATGAGCAGGGCGGGGATGGCGAGGGGTTCGTCGGTGGGGGTGGGGGCGTGGACGACCGGGGTCGTCCGGGGGTACTTCGGGGCGCCCTCGTCGTCCACGGGAACGGCCCAGGTGACGGACCAGTGGGGGCGGAGGCGCTCCTCCACCGGGCGGTCCTTGAGGAGGGCGGGGTCGAGGGGACCGGTGTGGGTGACGGTGCGCCAGCGGTGGGTGCTCGTCGTGTCCTTGCCGGCCTCGGTCGTCCCGTCCGTGACGTGGACGTAGCCGTCGGCCTCGTGGCGGCGGAGGGTGCGGACGCCCGCCGGGGTCTCGACGACGACCTCCGCGAGGCCCGGGAGGGCCAGGAGCAGGGCGTCGTCGATGCCGTCGAGGAGACGCTCCGCCAGGTCGAGGGCGGCGGCGTCGCGGAGCGGGAGGACGACGACCGTGTCGTAGCCGTCCGGGGCCGAGCCCTCGGCGGGGAGGGGGAGGCGGAGGAGCGGGACGTGGCCGTCGCGGCGGCGGAGCTCGTCGGCGAGGCCCGGGTTGCGGGCCGCCGCGTCCGCCGCCAGCTCCCGGGCCTCGGCCAGGGACCAGCGGATGCCGCCGTGGCGGCTCAGGACGGCGGGCTCGTCGCTGACGGCGAGAACGGCGGCGAAACCGACGCCGAAGCGGCCCACGGCGCCGTGCTCCTGCTCCTGCTGGTCGCGCTTGGCGGAGGCGCGGAGCGTCGAGAGCGACTCGGCGCCGGCGGCGTCCAGGGGGGCGCCGGTGTTGGCGGCGGCGAGCACCGCCGGGCCGCCGTCCGCGTCCGCCGGGTGCAGCGTCAGGCGCAAACGGCCCGTAACGGCGGCGCGGCGGGCGGCGTCGGCGGCGTTCTGGGCGAGCTCGACGACGAGGCGGTCGCGGTAGCCGCCGAGGGCGAGGTCCTCCTCGGCGTTCGCGTCCTCGCGGAAGCGGGCGGGGGAGGCGGTCCAGGCGTCGAGGACGCCCCGCCGGAGCCGGGCGGTGCCGAAGGGGTCGGCTCCGTCGTCGGCCGTCGTCGTCGTCCGGACGCTGGCGCTCACGTCTGACTCCAGTCTGGGGTGTCGCGTTGCGTGGTGGGTGCGGCTGGGGTGCCTCCCCGGGCGAAGGTATCGCGCGGCGGGCCCGCGCCGTCGTCTGGGCACGTCGGAGTCCGGGCGGGTGGGACGGGGGCCTCGCGGAGGGGCGGCCCTGGTCCGACGGGGCGACGCCTGCGGGCTGCCGCCCGGGGAGTGCGCCCTGGCCCGCCGGGGCCGACGCCTGGGGCCTACCGCCCGAGTTGGCCCTCGCCCGCCGGGGCCGACGCCTGGGGCTTGCCGCCCGAGGTGGCCCTCGCCCGCCAGGGCCGACACCTGGGGCCTACCGCCCGAGTTGAGGTGGCGGCCCGCCGGGCGGTGACCACGGGCTCCGGGCCAGGCTCCAGCGCCGCGCAGCCGAGCGGCGTCATTGGGCTGCTGCCCCGGTTGTGGCGGTGCCCCTCCGGGCGGTGGCAACGGGCTGCCGCCCTTCGTTGTGGGCAGGCGTTCCGCACGGCCGGGGCCCCCTGCTCGAAGAGCTCGGGGGCGGGTGGGCACAACCCATCACGGCGCCGCGCTCGGGGTGCGGGTCCAGGCGCGGAAGCCTGGGCCCGGCAGGGGGCGCCGTCCCGTGTGCCCACCCGTCCCGCCCTGCGGGACGACTGCCCACACGGAGGTGGCACCGGGCCCCGCCCGGTTGCGGGCACCGCCCGGATTGCGGGCGCCGCCCGGCGAGGGGCACCGCCCAGCGGGGCGGCCGTACGGCCCGGGGCGCGGACCGTCGGCCCAGGGGCCGGACCACCCGCCCAGAGGACGAACCGACGGCCCAAGGCCAGACCACCAGCCCAGAGGACGAACCGACGGCCCAGAGCACGAACCGACGGCCCAAGGCCAGACCACCAGCCCAGAGGACGAACCGACGGCCCAGAGCACGAACCGACGGCCCAAGGCCAGACCACCGGCCCGGCGGACAGGCCACCGGCCCAGGGGTCAGACCACCGGCCCGGCGGACAGGCCAGTGGCCCAGGGGGCGGAAGGAGCCCCAGGGGCTACCGGTGGCCCAGGGGGCGGAAGCCGCCGCAGGGGTTACGAGTGGCCGAGGTCCTCGACCGTCTCGTCGGGTTCCGTGGTGGAGCCGGAGTCCTTGGCCGGGCGGAGGGGGAAGGCGTCCGTGGCCATGGAGTCCAGGACCGGCGGCGCCGGCCTCGGGGGCTTCGGCATGACGGCCGCTTCCGAGTGGCCGCCGCAGCCGTACGCGAGGGAGACGACCCGGCCGTCCGCCGGGGCGAACTCGTTCGCGCAGACGCCGAACGCCTGCTTCAGGGAGCCCGCGAGCGGCACCAGGAAGGCGCAGGACTCGCAGGAGGCCGGTGCCGCCTGCGCCATCGGCGTCTTCGCGCCGAACGCCTCGTCCCAGCGGTCCGCCGCGACGTGGAGCCCGTACCGCGAGAGGACGCGCGCCCGGCGCATGCCCAGTTCCTCCGCGACGGAGGCGATCGCGGTCCGCGACGGCGTGCGGGTGACGACCTCCGCGTCCTCCGCGTCGAGGTGGTCGGCCATCTCCTCGGAGACGACGGAGTTCGGCGGCGGCGTGTCCTCGCCCGTGTAGCCGGGCTCCAGGCGCGGGTCGTCCTGCTCGGTGGGCAGGAGGTCGCCGGGGCCCATGTCGCCGGGGCGCAGGCGCTCGCTCCACGGCACCCACTCCGGGGCGAGCAGCGCGTCCGCGCCGGGCAGCAGGACGGTTTCGTCAAGCGTGACGTTCTTGGCGCGCGACGCGCGCGTCACCGTCACGGCCCAGCGCCAGCCGCGGTAGCCGGGCTCCTTGGACTCGAAGAAGTGCGTGACGACCCGGTCGCCTTCCGCGACGACCTCGACGTGCGCGCCCACGATCCCTGGCGCGGCCGCCTCCTCGGCGGCCTCCCGCGCGAGGTCTACGGCCTCGACGCACAGGCGGTCGGGGGTACGCGTGGCTCGCGGGGTACGCGGGGCACCGCTTCGCGTCGTCGCAGTACTCACAGGTCTCGCTTCTCTCCTACGCCGTCTCTCGGGTGCGCCGGCCGAGGGGCGAAAGCGAAGCCACGGGCGGCGGGCGGAGCGGACCAGGGGGCCGCATCGACGTCCGCGCCCGACTTTGTCTCGCGTGTCTCGGGCACACCTAACGCCATCCATTCTGCGGGATGCCGAAGAGGCGCGCGGCCGAGAACTTCCGCCGGTGACGCGCTACGCACGCTACCCCGTTCCCGGGCCTCCGCCCACCTGCCCGTCCCAAGTGGACCGGATCCCGGAATCCCCGGTCCCGCCTCCCGGACGGCCGGGAGGGCCTCAACACGCAGGTCCCACAGCGTCGGTGGGCCTTTTCGCGGGCGCGCCGCACGCGTCCCGGGCGTCCTTCACGACACCCCAGCTCCGCCCGGTCGCGTTCGTCCCGCCGCCCCGTGGGGCACTATGACGGAGTGGCAGCCGCACGGTCCCCCGCGCGATCACACGATCATGCCGGGCCGCTCAGCCGAGCGGGCCGGTCGGTCGGTCGTGCCCTGCACCTGCCCTTCACCGGGACCGCGCGCGGCATCCGCAAGGCCACGCACGCGCACGGCGCCGGGGAGTCCGGGCTCGGCAAGCTGATCGAGCTGCACGCCGTGAACGGCGCCGGGGACGTCATGATCACCGTCGCCCTGGCCTCCACCGTCTTCTTCTCCGTCCCCACCGACGAGGCCCGTGGGCGCGTCGCGCTCTACCTCGCCATCACGATGGCCCCCTTCGCCCTCCTCGCCCCGGTGATCGGTCCGCTCCTCGACCGCATCCCGCACGGCCGCCGCGCCGCCATGGCCGGCGCCATGCTCACCCGGGCCGTCCTCGCGATCATGATGTCGGGGGCGGTGGCCACGGGCGGCCTCGAGCTGTATCCGGCCGCGCTGGGGGTGCTGGTGGCCTCGAAGGCGTACGGGGTGGTGCGGAGCGCCGTCGTGCCCCGGCTGCTCCCACCGGGTTTCTCGCTGGTCAAAGCCAACTCGCGGGTCACCCTGGCGGGGCTCCTCGCCACCGGCATCGCCGCGCCCGCCGGCGCCGGGCTCCAGCTCATCGGGCCGTCCTGGCCGCTCTACGGCGCCTGCGTGCTCTTCGTCCTCGGCGCGTTCTGGGCCTTCCGCATGCCGCACAAGGTCGACTCGGCCAAGGGCGAGCGGCGCGCGCACCTGCTGACGCACGGGGAGAAGAAGCCGAGCCTGCGGACCGTCGGGCCGTCGGTGCTGCACGGCCTGGAGGCCAACGCCGCGCAGCGCATGCTCTCCGGTTTCCTGATCTTCTTCCTCGCCTTCCTCCTCCGCGAGCACCCACTCTCCGGTCAGAGCGCCGCCGTCTCCCTCGGCATGGTCGCCGTCGCCGCCGGGGTCGGGAACGCCTGCGGCACGGCCGTCGGCTCCCTCCTCCGCGAGCGGGGACAGGCGCCCGAGGTGATCATCGCCACCATGATCAGCGTCGTCTGCGGCACGGCGGTCTGCGCCGCGGTCTTCTTCGGCGGCTTCATGGTGGCCGTCCTCGGCGCCGTCGCGGGCCTCACCCAGGCCCTCTCCAAGCTCTCCCTCGACGCCCTCATCCAGCGGGACGTCCCCGAGTCCGTCCGCACCTCCGCCTTCGCCCGCTCCGAGACCGCCCTCCAGATGGCCTGGGTCATCGGCGGCGGCATCGGGATCTCGCTGCCGCTGAACGGCACCCTCGGCATGGCCGTCGCCGCCGGGATCCTGGCGCTCGGGGCCCTCCTCGCCGTACGGGGGCTTCTCGCCGCCTCCCGACGCCAGCCCCGCGACGACTCGCGGCCGCGCGCCGCCCGGTGACGGCGGTCGGGGCGGGCGCGCGGTCGGGCGGGCGCGCGGTCGGGCGGGCGCGCGGTCGGGGCGCGACGAGGGCGGCCGGAGGCCCGTAACCCGTACGTATGGGTGTTTACGGGGCTTACCGGGGCCGTCCGCAGGTCGCAGCGGGGTCACCGGGCGCGGCACGCCGTACCCCCGCGTGGCGCGGGCGCGGCGGCCCGATAGCCTTCGGCTCATGACCGTTGCGTTCTTCTCCGGCTCGCGCCGCCGGGCCGCCGTCGCCCTCGGGGCCGTCTCCGCCGGGCTCCTCGTTCTCTCCGCCTGCGACAAGCCGACGCCGATCGCGACCGTGACGGTCGGGACCGACTCGATCCACTCCGAGGCCGCCTGCTACAACGACGGCAAGGCGATCAAGGAATCGCAGATCCAGCAGTGCCTGAACAAGAAGGCCGAGAAGTCCATCACCGTGGCGATGGACGACAAGATCCGCTTCGGGGTCGACCCCGACATCGCGGACAACGGCTGGACGATCTTCCTCGGCGGCCAGCAGGCCGAGCCCGAGCCGTACAAGAAGACGTACCGGACCATCCCGGCCAGCGCCTTCTTCTCCAGCCAGTCCGGCGAGGCCACCAACGAGACCCAGGTGACCATCGTCGAGAACACCGGCAAGCAGCTCACCGGCATCTGGCACTTCAAGCTCAAGAAGGAATCCTGAACCACAGGGTTCTGATCGTGACGGCCGTGGCGGCGGAGGCTGACTCCGTCGCCGCCGGCCTCACTTCCGACACCTCGGGCGATCCCGAGGCGGTCTCCCTTCCCGGCGGGCTCTCCCTGCGCCGCCACACCCGTGACGGCCTCCGCGTCGACGTGCTCGTCGGCGGGGTCGGGCCCGCGGCCGTCGCCGCCGCCACCGGGACCGCGCTCGCCGTCGCCTCGCTCGAAGGCGCCGGCGAAGACCCCGGCAAAGGCCCCGGCGAAAGCACCGGCTACGAGCTCCTCGTCTCCGCCGGGATCGCCGGCGGCTTCGCCCCGCACGCCCCCCTCGGCTCCCTCGTCGTCTCCACGGCGATCGTCGCCGCCGACCTCGGCGCCCAGACCCCCGACGGGTACCTGTCCGTCGACGCGCTCGGCTTCGGCCGCTCCGCCCACCCCGTGCCCGAGGCGCTCACCGGCCCCCTCGCCGCCGCCCTCGCCGCCGCCGGGCTGCCGCACGCCCTCGCGCCCGTCCTCACCGTCTCCACCGTCACCGGCACCGCCGCCCGCGCCGCCGAGCTCGCCGGACGCCACCCGGATGCCGCCGCCGAGGCCATGGAGGGCTTCGGCGTCGCCGAGGCCGCCGCCGCGTACGGCGTCCCCGTGGTCGAGGTCCGCGCCGTCTCGAACGCCGTCGGGCCGCGCGACCGGGCCGCCTGGCGCATCGGCGACGCCCTGGACGCGCTGCGGCGCGCCTTCGCGTCGTTCGCGTCCTCCCGGTCGTTCGCGTCCTCCGGATCGGTCGCGTCCTCCGGATCGGTCGCGTCGGTCGAGCCGGCCGACCGGACCGTCGTTCTCGTCGAGGAGTCCTCGTGACCAAGCTGAAGATCGCCTACTCGCCCTGCCCGAACGACACCTTCGTCTTCGACGCCTGGGCCCACGGCCGCGTCCCCGGCGCCCCGCGCCTCGACGTCACCTTCGCCGACATCGACATCACCAACGGCTGGGCCGAGGGCGGCACCGACGACCACGACGTCCTCAAGGTGTCGTACGCCGTCCTGCCCTGGATCCTCGACGAGTACGCGCTCCTCCCCTGCGGCGGCGCCCTCGGCCGGGGCTGCGGGCCGCTCGTCCTCACCCGGGAGGCCGGTTCCGGGGCGGACCTCGCCGGGAAGACCGTCGCCGTACCGAGCGAGCGCTCGACCGCGTACCTGCTCTTCCGGCTCTGGGCGGCCGAGACCGTGCCCGGCGGCGTCGGGAACGTCGTCGTCATGCCGTTCCACGAGATCATGCCCGCCGTCCGCGACGGCAAGGTCGACGCCGGGCTCGTCATCCACGAGGCCCGGTTCACCTACAAGGGGTACGGGCTCCACTGCCTCGCCGACATGGGAGAGCACTGGGAGGCCACCACGGGGCTCCCGATCCCGCTCGGCGCGATCGTCGCCCGCCGGTCCCTCGGCGAGGAGGCCCTGCGGCTGCTCGCCGACTCGGCCCGCGCCTCGGTGCGGATGGCCTGGGACGACCCGGAGGCCTCGCGGCCGTACGTCCTGGAGCACGCCCAGGAGATGGACCCGAAGGTCGCCGACCAGCACATCGGCCTGTACGTGAACGAGTTCACCGCCGACCTCGGCGAGCACGGCTACGCGGCCGTCCGCGGGCTCCTCACGCGCGCGGCGGCCGAGGGACTCGTACCGCCCCTCGGCCCGGACGCGCTGGCCTTCCCGTAACCGGCCCTTTCGGACGTCGGCTCCTCCACGTCCAGCCGGTCCGCGGTCACGTCCAGCCGGTCCGCGGTCACGTCCAGCCGGTCCGCGGTCACACGTCCAGCCGGTCCGCGGTCACACGTCCAGCTGGTCCGCGACCGCCCGCAGCAGGCCCGCGATCTTCTTGCCCGCGGCCTTCTCCGGGTACCGGCCGCGCTCGAGCGCCGGCGTGATGTTCTCCAGGAGCGTCGTCAGGTCCTGGACGATCGACGCCAGCTCGTCGGGCTTGCGGCGCTGGGCCGCCGCCACGGACGGGGTCGGGTCGAGGACCGTGACCGAGAGCGCCTGGTCACCGCGCTGACCCGCGACGACACCGAACTCCACCCGCTGGCCGGGCTTCAGCGCCTCGACTCCGTCGGGGAGCACCGAGGAGTGCACGAAGACGTCGCCGCCGTCGTCGCGGGAGAGAAAGCCGAAGCCCTTCTCGGGGTTGAACCATTTGACCTTGCCGGTAGGCACGTCTGTCCTCGTCCTCGTGATCGTCGCTGGGGTGGGCACCCGTCACTGGGTGTGCAGCAGAAGGCTAGTGGTACGGGGAGGACGGAGAAGACGTCCCCGGAGTGGTTCCTCAGACCTGGGAACTACCCTGGCCGAATGCGTAACGAAACCCCCGCCGCACCCGACGACGACAGCGCGCCCGGCGACGGCCTCGTCAAGGCCGGTGTCGTGATCTTCGGCATCGGGGCCGTGGCGACGCTGGTCACCGTGGCTCCGCTGTTCCTCGGCACGGACCCGTTCCCCACCGTCGCGTACACCGTCTCCATGCTCATGGGCGTCGGCTTCGCCGTCGCCGCCGCCGGTGTCCTGCGGTCGATCGCCGCCCAGCGGCGTCAGGCCCGCAGGGCTTCGGCCACTCAGCTTCCGGCGCGGTAGCCCGCCAGCCAGGCGCGGAAGTCCGTCAGGTCCGCGAGGACCACGTCCGCCCCGGCCTCGCTGAGCTCCTCGGGGGCGCACGGGCCGGTCGCCACGGCCACCGAGAGGGCCCCGGCGGTGGCGGCGCCGCGGACGTCGCCGACGTGGTCGCCGACGTACACCTGGGCGCCCTCGGCGCGCAGCGCCCGCGCCTTGCCCTCGGCCCACAGCTCTCCGAAGACGGCGTCGGCGGGGATGCCGAGGTGCTTGAGGTGGAGCTCCGCGTGCGAACCCTTCTTCGCGGTGACGACGATCGTCCGGCCGCCGGCCTCCCGCACCGCCTCGATCGCGTCCACCGCGCCCGGCATGGGGAGCGAGGGCTCGATCGCGTACAGCGGGTACAGCGCGCGGTAGCGGACGACCATCTCCGGGACCCGCTCCGCCGGGAACCAGTGCGCCATCTCCCGTTCGAGCGGCGGCCCCAGGCGGGAGACGACGAGGTCGGTGTCGATGTCGACGCCGGTCTCGGTGGCGAAGACCTGCCAGGCGGCCTTGATGCCCGGCCGGGTGTCGAGGAGGGTCAGGTCGAGGTCGAAGCCGACGGTGAAGGGCGGCTGGGGAGTCTCCGGGGTCGTCATGCGGACATTCTCCGGGACCCTGGGCCCCGTCCGGACGCATCTGCGTGCTGCATACACTGAGGCCAGCCTTACCAAACCTCCCCCTGGGGCCTCATGTCAGCCGCTTTCCGCTCCCGACGCGTTCTCGCGACCTCGGCGGCCGTCGTCGCCCTGCTCGTCGCCGTCCTCCTCAGCCTCACCGTCGGCGCCCGCGCCATCGCACCCTCGACCGTCTTCGACGCGCTGCTCCACGGCGGCACCAGCGACGACGCCCAGGTCGTACGGGAGCTCCGCGTCCCGCGCACCGTCGTCGGGCTGATGGTCGGCGCCGCGCTCGCCCTCGCCGGGACCGCCCTCCAGGGCATCACCCGGAACCCGATCGCCGACCCCGGCATCCTCGGCATCAGCCAGGGCTCGTCCGTGGCCGTCGTCCTCGCCATCGCGTTCCTCGGCGTGCACGACCTCGGCGGGTACGTGTGGTTCGCCTTCCTCGGCGCCGCCCTCGCCTCCGTCGCCGTCTACGCCATCGCCTCCGGCGGGCGCGGCGGCGCGACGCCCGTGAAACTGGCGCTCGGCGGGGCCGCGATCAACGCGCTCCTGCTCTCCGTCACCACCGGGATCCTCACGACGAAGGCGTCCGCGCTCGACGAGTTCCGGTTCTGGCAGATCGGCTCCCTCGACGGCCGGGACGCCGAGATCATCGGCCAGATCTGGCCCTTCCTCCTCCTCGGCCTCGTCCTCGTCGTCTCCGTCGCGCGCGGCCTCGACGCGCTCGCGCTCGGCGAGGACGTCGCCAAGGGGCTCGGGCAGCGCGTCGCGACCGTCCGGATCGTCGCCGGGCTCGGCGCGACCGTCCTCACCGGCGTGGCCGTCGCCGCCGCCGGGCCCGTCGCCTTCGTCGGCCTCGCCGTCCCGCACATCGCACGGGCCGTCGTCGGCTCCGACCACCGGTGGGTGCTGCCCATGGCGATGCTCGTCGGACCCGTCATGCTGCTCGTCGCGGACGTCGCCGGACGGATCGTGTTCCCGCCGGGCGAGGTGCCGGCCGGGGTGATGACGGCGCTGATCGGGGTGCCGTTCCTGGTGACGCTGGTGCGGCGGAAGGCGGTGCCGGCGTGAGGGGGGCCAGTGGGGTGCGTGGGGTGCGTGGGGCTGGGGTCAGTGGGGTGAGTGGGGTGCGTGCCGTGCGTGGCGTGCGTGGGGTTCAGCCCGCCGGATACGGGCTCATACGGGTCGGGCGCGCCTCGTTCCTCGTGCACCGGCGGTCCGCCGCCGTCGCCGCCGGGCTGCTGGCACTCCTCGCCGCCGTCTCCGTCGCGTACCTGTGCGTCGGCGAACGGTTCGTGCCGCCGTCGGAGGTCGTACGGATCCTCTTCGGCGAGTCGTCGCCGTCCGCGTTCGTCGTCGAGAAGCTGCGCGAGCCCCGGCTCGCCACCGCGCTCGCCGTCGGCGCCGCGTTCGGCATCGCGGGCGCGCTCATCCAGACAGTCGCCCGCAACCCCCTCGCCAGCCCCGACATCATCGGCATCAGCCAGGGCGCCGGAGCGGTCACCGTCGCCGCGATGACCTTCGGGCTCGCCTCGTACACCGTCCTGCCGTACCTCTCCATCGCCGGCGGCGTGCTCGCCGCCGGCCTCGTCTACCTCTTCGCGTGGCGCGGCGGACTCCACGCGACCCGGTTCGTCCTCATCGGCATCGGGTTCGCGATCGCCCTGCGGTCACTCACCACGCTCTTCATGACCAAGGGCGACTTCCTCGTCGCCCAGCAGGCGCAGATCTGGATGACCGGCTCCCTCAACGGACGGGGCTGGGAGGAGTCCGCGCCCATCCGCTGGACGCTGCTCCTCATGCTCCCCGCCGTCCTGTGGGCCGCCCGCGCCCAGCGGACCGTCTCCCTCGACGACGACACGGCGACCGGGCTCGGCGTACGGCTCGGCCGCGTCCGGCTCGGGCTCGTCGCCGTCGGCGTCGTCCTCGCCTCCGTCGCGACCGGCGTCGCCGGACCCGTCGACTTCGTGGCGCTCCTCGCGCCGCAGATCGCCCGCCGCATGACGCGGACCGCGCAGATCCCGCTGCTGTGCTCCGCGCTCGCCGGGGCGGTCGTCGTCACCGCCGCCGACCTCCTCGGACGGCGGCTCTTCTCCCCCGTCGAACTGCCCGTGGGCGTCCTCACGGCGGCGGTCGGCGCCCCGTATCTGATCTGGCTCATCGTGCGGAGCCGAGCTGTTGGTGGAGGTAAGGCGTGAGCGTGACCAGGTTGACCGAGAGCAGGCTGACCGCGCGCGAGCTGACGCTCGCCTACGAGGAGCGGACCGTCGTCGACTCCCTCGACCTCGCGATCCCCGACGGCAAGGTGACCGTCATCGTCGGCCCCAACGCCTGCGGCAAATCGACCACCCTGCGGGCGCTCGGGCGGCTCCTCAAGCCCGCCGGGGGCTCCGTGCTCCTCGACGGGGAATCGCTGGCGAAGCTGCCGACCAAGCGGATCGCCCAGTCCATCGGCCTGCTGCCGCAGACGCCCGTCGCACCCGAGGCGATCACCGTCGCCGACCTCGTGTCGCGCGGCCGGCAGCCGCACCAGGCCTGGTGGAAGCAGTGGTCCGAGGAGGACGAGCGGGCCGTCGTCGACGCCATGGCCCGTACGGACGTGACGGCGCTCGCCGAACGGTCCGTGGACGAGCTGTCCGGCGGCCAGCGGCAGCGGGTCTGGATCGCGATGGCGCTCGCGCAGGAGACGGACCTGCTGCTCCTCGACGAGCCGACGACGTACCTGGACATCTCCCACCAGGTCGAGGTCCTCGACCTCGTACGCCGCCTCAACCGACTGCGGGGCCGGACCGTCGTCCTCGTCCTCCACGACCTCAACCAGGCGGCCCGGTACGCCGACCACCTGGTCGCCATGAAGGCGGGACGGGTGGTGGCGGAGGGGGCGCCGTCGGAGGTGGTGACGGCGGAGCTGGTGCGGGACGTGTTCAGGCTGGAGTCGGTGGTCGTTCCGGACCCTGTGACGGGGTCGCCGCTGGTGGTGCCGGGGAGCCCTTGGGAGGGGGAGGGGGAGTAGGGAGAGGTAGTAGGGAGGGGAGTAGGGCGGGGCGGCCGGTGCGGGCTGGGGGCGCCTGCGGGTGGGGGCGCCTGCGGCGTGCATTTCCCCCCACGCGGCGGCCCGCCCACCGGTGCGCCTACCGCCGTCGCGACCTCCACACCAGGAACAGCGCCGACGCCGTCGCCGCCCCCCGCAGCACCCACGGCCACGTCTCCCCGATCGCCGCGCTCATCGCCGGGCCGCCCGCCTCGATCGGCTCGCCCCAGCGGCCCGCGACCCGGCCCCAGATCCAGGCGATGCCGGCCGTCGCCGCGAGGCCGGGGAGGACGAGGACGGCGGTCTTGATCTCTCCGGGGTTCAGACGGCGGGAGGCGTACGCGAGGATCCAGCCCGCCGCGAGGGCGATCAGGGAGCCGTAGACCGCTCCGCCCAGGAGGAGAAGGGCCGCGAGGAGGACGAAGGGGTTCGAGAACCGGGGCAGGCGGGAGGATCGTGCGCGAGCCGACGGTTCCTCGTACTCCTCCTGCTCATCCTGGTCCTCGTGGTCCTCGTGGGCCTCGTCCTCTGGCTCCTCGGGCTTCCTGCGGCGGAGTACGGCCTTGGCGCGTGTCCACGCGCTCCGCCGTTCGGGAGGACCTTCCCGCTCCTCGGACTCCGGATCCTCTTCCTCCGGCTCCGGCTCCGGTTTGTAGAAGAGGTCCGGGCGTTCGATGACGCCCTGGAAGCCGAGCACGTCCTCGCCCTCCGTGCTCCACCAGTCCGGCTGCCGCGGCGCCGGGACCGCCGCCTTGGCCACCACCTCGTCCGGGGTTCCCAGCGCGCCCAGGATGCCCCGTACCGTCTCCGTCGTTTCGTCGTCGTCGGAATCCGTCGACCGCCGCCGGTCGTCGATCTCGCTCCGCAGCGTCGACACCAGCCGCATCCGGTCGCTCTCCGGGAGCTCCCGCTGCTGCGCCAGGTCCCCGACCCGGCTCAGGTAGTCGTAGACCAACTGGTCGTTCTCGAACCCCACGGTGCCCCTCCCCTGCCGGTTCGCCCGGTACGGACCCGACGGTAGCGCGCGGGCAGGGGCTAACGTGGTGCGGATGGGGATCGGTGAGCTCGACCGGGAGGCGCACGTGCCCGAAGCAACTGGCGCCGCGGCCGCGCCGCGCACGCTCGCGGAGGCGCTGCGCGCGCGGGGCGACGAGGGGCTCGCCGCGCTGCTGCGCGCCCGGCCGGATCTGCTGGGTCCCGTGCCGAACGACCTGACGCAGCTGGCGACCCGCGCCGGCACGCGCGGTTCGGTCGTGCGGGCCGTCGAACGGCTCGACCGGTTCGCGCTCCAGACGGCCGAGGCGCTCGCGGTGGCCCCGGACCCGACCCCGTACCCCGTGCTCCTCGGTCTGCTCACCGGCGACGAGGGCGACCCGGCGATCGAGGCCGCGCTGCCCGGAGCCGTCGCGCTGCTGCGCGAGCAGGCGCTCGTGTGGGGCGACGACGAGCGGCTGCGGCTCGTGCGGACGGCGCGCGAGCTGCTCGCGCCGTCGGCGCAGCACCCGTCCCCGACGGGTCTGGGGCCGACCGTCGCCGAGGCGACGTCCGGGATGTCCCCGGGCCGGGTGCAGGAGATCATCGAGGCGGCCGGGCTGCCCGCGACACACGACCCGGTGTCGGCCGTCGCCGCCCTGACCGCGCTCTTCACGGACCGCGACCGCATGGGCGCACTGCTCGACACCGCGCCGCCGGAGGCCCTCGCCGTCGTCGACCGGCTCGTGTGGGGACCGCCGTACGGCGAGGTGACGGCCAATCCCGCGCCGCCCGTGCGCTGGCTCCGCGACCGCGGGCTGCTCCTGCCCGTGTCCGCGCGGACGATGGTCCTGCCGCGCGAGGTGGCGCTGCACCTGCGGGGCGGGCGGGCGCACCGCGCGCCGGAGCCGGTGGCGCCGGAGCCGGTGGTGTCGCGCGAGTACCGTCCCCAGGTTGTGGACAACGCCGCCGCCGGCCAGGCGCACGTCGCCCTCGCCACGGTCGAGGAGCTCCTGAAGTCCTGGGACCTGGGCGGCCCGCCGGTCCTGCGGGCGGGCGGTCTGGCCGTACGGGACCTGAAGCGGGTCGCGGCGGGCCTGGACGTGTCCGAGCGGATCGCCGCCTTCTGGATGGAGCTCGGGTACGCGGCGGGGCTGCTCGCCTCGGACGGCGAGGCCGACGAGCGGTACGCCCCGACGCCCGCCTACGACGACTGGCTCGACCTCCCGCCCGCCGAGCGGTGGGCCGCGCTCGTCACGCCCTGGCTGACCGCGACCCGCACCTCCGGGCTCGTCGGCGGCCAGGACGCGAAGGGGCGGACGCTGTCCGCGCTCGGGCCCGACCTGGACCGGTCCTCCGCGCCCGAGGTGCGCCACCGGATGCTGCTGCTCCTCGCGACCCTGCCGCCGGGCTCCGCCGCCGACCCCGAGTCGCTGCTCGCGCGGCTGCGGTGGGAGCGGCCGCTGCGGGGCGGCGGAAACGCGGGCGGGTCACACGCGGGCGGCGGAGACGCCGGGGGCTCCGGGTCCGACCTGCGGTCGCTCGTCGCCCGCTGGACGCTCGAGGAGGCCGAGCTGCTCGGGCTCACCGGCCGCGGCGCGCTCTCCGGGCCCGCCCGCGCCCTGCTCAACCTGCCGCTCGCCGAGGCCGCCTCCCCCGCCGACGAGGGCGGCGGCGTCGAACCGTCGGTCGCCGCGACCCGGGCGGCGACGCTCCTCGCACCGCTGCTTCCCGAGGCCGTCGACCACGTCCTCCTCCAGGCCGACCTGACGGCCGTCGCGCCCGGGCCGCTGCGGCGGCCCCTCGCCGACGCGCTCGGCGTCCTCGCCGACGTGGAGTCGAAGGGCGGCGCGACGGTCTACCGGTTCACGCCCGGTTCCGTGCGGCGCGCGCTCGACTCCGGGCAGACCGCGACCGACCTGCACGCCTTCCTCGCCGCGCACTCCCGGACGCCCGTCCCGCAGCCGCTGGCCTATCTCATCGACGACGTCGCCCGGCGCCACGGCCACCTGAAGGTGGGGGCGGCCTCGGCGTACGTGCGCTGCGACGACGACACCGTCCTCGGCGAGATCCTCGCCGACCGGCGCTCCGCCCACCTGGGACTGCGGCGGCTCGCGCCGACGGTCCTCGCGGCGCAGGCCGACCCGGTGACGCTCCTCGACGGGCTGCGGGCCCTCGGCTACGCGCCCGCGGCCGAGTCCGCCGAGGGCGACCTGCTGATCGCCCGCGCCGACGCCTACCGCACCCCGGCCCGTACGGCCCCGGTGCCCGTCCCCGACGGCCCGCCCACCCCGGACGCGACCCTGCTCGGCGCGGCGGTCAAGGCGATCCGGGCGGGCGACCGGGCGGCGACGGCGGTACGCAAGGAGCCGGCCACCCCCACGACCTCCGGCGGCCTGCCCCGCACGTCCGCGGCCGAGACCCTGGCGACGGTCCAGATGGCGGCGATGACGGGCACGGCGGTCTGGATCGGTTACGTCAACGCGGAGGGCGCGGCGAGCCAGCGGGTCATCGCCCCCGTCCGGGTGGAGGGCGGCTTCGTGACGGGCTACGACCACACGGCCGACGAGGTCCGCACGTATCCGCTGCACCGGATCACGGGGGTGGCGGAACTGGCGGACGACCAGGTCTGAGGGCGACCGGGTCCGAGGTCAGTCCAGTTCGAGGACGACGCGCACCCTCGCCTCGACGGCGGCGAGTTCCGAGGGCGCGAGCAGCCCGAGCATGCGGCGCAGTCGCGGCTTGCCGACGGTGTGCAGTTCCGTGCAGTCGACGTACGACTCCGCGTATTTCTTGAGGCCGCTCTCCGGGCCGACGGCGACGTGCGTCTCCTCCGGTCCGGACGTGCCGGTGACCAGCGCGACCGTGACACCGGCGAGGCGTCGGGAGATCCTGTTGGCCGTCAGCACCACCACGGGGTGCGGCCCGATCGGCTGGGGAAAGGCGCAGGCCCACACCTGGCCGCGCAGCGGAGGCATCGAGAGGGTCGGCGTCACGCTCAGAACTCCGCCGAGTCCGCTGCCGCGAGGTCCGCCTCGGTGACCAGTTCGTCGAGCAGCGGGCCGGGGGCTCCGCCCTCACCGTAGAACCGGGCGATGTTCCGCGCCGCCTCGATCTGGCGGGCCTCCCTGTGCAGGAGCCGGATGGCCTCCCGCAGTGCGTCCGAGGTCGATTCGAGGCGCAGTATCGCCATCGTCTCCCGCAGGTCCGCCCAGTCCTGCCGGGAGAGCCTCACCTGGGCAGGGCTGCCGGCCGTCTCCGCCGCTCGTTCACCCGCTCGTTCAGCCGCCATGGGAATCGACTCCCCGCCTCGCGTAGTAC
This sequence comes from Streptomyces sp. NPDC020807, assembly GCF_040641575.1. NCBI lineage: Bacteria > Bacillati > Actinomycetota > Actinomycetes > Kitasatosporales > Streptomycetaceae > Streptomyces > Streptomyces sp. NPDC020807. The sequence continues at coordinate 160,836 of NZ_JBFADU010000002.1, read as the reverse complement.
ATCTGTCATACGGGTACCTCGCGAGCATCCCACGCACTGCCCCGCAGCGGCAACCATGCTGCACACTGGAGGATTGGCCGTCGTCGGAGCGGCCCGGGAAGGATCTGATCGCGCGTGAACGGGCCACTCATCGTCCAGAGCGACAAGACGCTGCTCCTCGAAGTCGATCACGAGCTCGCCGAGGCGTGCCGGCGGGCCATCGCGCCCTTCGCCGAGCTGGAGCGGGCGCCCGAGCACATCCACACGTACCGGCTCACGCCCCTCGGGCTGTGGAACGCGCGGGCCGCCGGGCACGACGCCGAGCAGGTCGTGGACGCGCTCGTCGAGTACTCCCGCTACCCCGTGCCGCACGCCCTGCTCGTCGACATCGCCGAGACGATGGACCGGTACGGGCGGCTGACGCTGTCCAAGCACCCCGCGCACGGGCTCGTGCTCACCAGCACCGACCGGCCCGTCCTCGAGGAGATCCTGCGGTCGAAGAAGATCCAGCCGCTGGTGGGGGCCCGGATCGACCCCGACACCGTCGTCGTGCACCCCTCCGAGCGCGGGCAGATCAAGCAGACGCTGCTCAAGCTGGGCTGGCCTGCCGAGGACCTCGCCGGGTACGTGGACGGGGAGGCGCACCCGATCGAGCTCGCCGAGGACGGCTGGACCCTGCGGCCGTACCAGCGGCAGGCCGTGGACGGGTTCTGGCACGGCGGTTCCGGTGTCGTCGTGCTGCCCTGCGGCGCGGGGAAGACGCTCGTCGGGGCCGGGGCGATGGCCGAGGCCAAGGCGACGACGCTGATCCTCGTCACGAACACCGTCTCCGCCCGGCAGTGGAAGGCCGAGCTGGTAAAGCGGACCTCGCTGACGGAGGACGAGATCGGCGAGTACAGCGGGACCCGGAAGGAGATCCGGCCCGTCACGATCGCCACGTACCAGGTGCTGACGACCAAGCGGAAGGGCATCTATCCGCACCTGGAGCTCTTCGACTCCCGCGACTGGGGGCTCGTCGTCTACGACGAGGTGCACCTGCTGCCCGCGCCGGTCTTCAAGTTCACCGCCGACCTCCAGGCCCGGCGGCGGCTGGGGCTCACCGCGACCCTGGTACGGGAGGACGGGCGCGAGTCCGACGTCTTCTCGCTCATCGGGCCCAAGCGGTTCGACGCGCCGTGGAAGGAGATCGAGGCGCAGGGCTACATCGCGCCCGCCGACTGCGTCGAGGTCCGGGTGAACCTGACCGACTCCGAGCGGCTCGCGTACGCGACGGCCGAGGCCGAGGAGAAGTACCGCTTCTGCGCGACGACGGCGACGAAGCGGAAGGTCACGGAGGCGCTGGTCAGGAAGTTCGCCGGGCAGCAGATCCTCGTCATCGGCCAGTACATCGACCAGCTCGACGAGCTCGGCGCGCACCTCGACGCGCCCGTCATCAAGGGCGAGACGTCGAACAAGGAGCGGGAGCGGCTCTTCGACGCGTTCCGCAACGGCGAGATCAGCGTGCTCGTGGTGTCGAAGGTCGCGAACTTCTCCATCGACCTGCCGGAGGCGACGGTCGCCATCCAGGTCTCGGGCACCTTCGGCTCCCGCCAGGAGGAGGCCCAGCGCCTGGGACGGGTGCTGCGCCCGAAGGCGGACGGTCACCAGGCGCACTTCTACTCGGTCGTCGCGCGGGACACGATCGACCAGGACTTCGCGGCGCACCGCCAGCGGTTCCTGGCGGAGCAGGGGTACGCGTACCGGATCGTCGACGCGGACGAGCTGCTCGCGCCCTAACGCACACGGGCGGGGCGGGGGTCTCTGACTCCCGCCTCCGGCGGGCCGTAGTCGCCGAGGAGGGCGACCGAGACGGCGGCGCCGCCGAAGGCGCGTATCGCCCGGAGGGCCTTGGCGGTCCTGGCCCGGGCGTGGGGTCGGGGGGTGGCGGTGGTGACCGCCTCGGACACGGGGGTGAAGGTCGTCGCTGCCATGCCTCCATGATGGAATTCGGGCATTTCGAACACATCGGCCTGCGGGTGGAACCGGTGTCACCCTCTCGTCGGACCCCGACCCTTAGGGGGCAGGACGTTCGCCCCTCCCACCCGCACCGCGTTACACTCGTCGGCTCCCCCGCCTCCCGTCGTCGCACGGAGCGCCGCCGCCCGGTCGGAAACCGGCGGCCACCTTGTCGTGTCCGTGTAACCACCTGCTCGGAGGCTTCGTCGTGTCCACACCCGCACCCGTACCCGATACCGATTCCGGTGCCGATCCGCTCGCCCGGGAGCGCGCCCACCTCACCTCCTCGCGGGCCGCCCTGCGTGCCATGCGCGAGGACGTCGAGGCGCTCGACATCAAGGACGTCACGGCGAACTGGGTCAACTCCCTCGTCCTCGGGCGGCAGATCGAGGACCGGATCAAGGCGCTCGCCGACCTCGCCGACACCCCGCTGTTCTTCGGCCGCCTCGACTACCTGCACACCACGCAGGAGGGTCAGCGCTTCTACATCGGGCGGCGGCACGTCCACGACGCCGACGGCGACCCGATGGTCATCGACTGGCGCGCGCCGGTCTCGCAGCCGTACTACCAGGCCTCGAAGAAGGACCCGCAGGACGTCGGGCTGCGCCGCCGCTTCGGGTACACGGGCGGCGAGCTCACCGCGTACGAGGACGAGCACCTCTCCGACCCGACCGAGCTGGAGCACACCAGCCGCCTGCTCCAGGCCGAGATCGAGCGGCCCCGCGTCGGCCCCATGCGGGACATCGTCGCCACCATCCAGCCCGAGCAGGACGGGATCGTCCGCTCCGACCTGGCCGGGACGGTCTGCGTCCAGGGAGGCCCGGGGACCGGAAAGACCGCCGTCGGCCTGCACCGCGTCGCCTACCTGCTGTACGCGTTCCGGGAGCGGCTGGCCCGTACCGGCACCCTCGTCATCGGACCGAACCGGTCCTTCCTCCAGTACATCGAGCAAGTCCTGCCCGCCCTCGGCGAGTTGGACGTCCAGCAGGCGACCGTCGACGACCTCGTCGCACACGTCGAGGTGCGCGGCACGGACGAGGCCGCGACGGCCGTCGTCAAGGGCGACGCCCGCATGGCGGAGGTGCTGCGCCGGGCCCTGCGCTCGCACGTCGCGATGCCGGCCGAGGCGCTGATGGTCGTGCGCGGCTCGCGGCGCTGGCGCGTCCCCGCGCACGAGATCGAGGAGATGGTCCGCGAACTGACGGAGCGTGACATCCGGTACGGGGCCGCCCGCGAGGCGCTCCCGCAGCGGATCGCGCACGCCGTCCTCGTCCGGATGGAGGAGGCGGGCGAGGCGCCCGACGACCGGGTGCAGAACGCGGTCGCGCGGAACACGGCCGTGAAGGCCGTCGTGAAGGAGTGCTGGCCGCTCGTCGAGCCCGCGAAGCTCGTGCTGCGGCTCCTCTCCGACGCCGAGTTCCTCGCCGAGCACGCCGAGGGCCTCCTGACGGAGGACGAGCAGAAGCTGCTGCTCTGGGCGAAGCCCGCGCGGAGCGTGAAGGCCGCGAAGTGGTCGGCCGCCGACGCGGTCCTCATCGACGAGGCCCGCGACCTCATCGAGCGGACCCACTCGCTCGGCCACGTCGTCCTCGACGAGGCCCAGGACCTGTCCCCCATGCAGTACCGGGCCGTCGGCCGCCGCTGCACCACCGGGTCCGCGACCATCCTCGGCGACCTCGCGCAGGGCACGACGCCGTGGGCGACCGGAAGCTGGGCGCAGGCCCTCGCGCACCTCGGGAAGCCGGAGGCCCTCGTCGAGGAGCTCACCGCCGGTTTCCGCGTGCCGCGCGAGGTCATCGCGTACGCCTCCCGGCTCCTCCCCCACATGTCGCCCGGGCTCGCCCCCGTCGAGTCCGTCCGGGAGAACCCCGGGTCGCTCGAAACCCGGGCGAGTGCGGATCTCGACGCGGACGTGGTCGCCGCCTGCCGCGACTCCCTCGCCCACGAGGGCTCCATCGGCCTGATCGCCGCCGACGCGCGGATCGCGCCCCTCGCGGAGGCGCTGACGGCCGCCGGGCTCGCGCACCTCTCCCCCGGCGAGGAGACGAGCGCCGATTCGCGGCTGACGCTCGTCCCGGCCTCGCTCGCGAAGGGCCTGGAGTACGACTACGTGGTCCTGGACGAGCCGGCGGCGGTCGTCGACGGCGAGCCGGACGAGCGGACCGGTCTGCGGCGGCTGTACGTGGCGCTGACGCGCGCCGTGTCCGGTCTGACGATCGTTCACGCGGCGCCGCTGCCGACGCAGTTGGGCGCCCCGTGAGCCCCTCCGCGCCCGTCGGCGCCCTGCACCACGTCGAGCTGTGGGTGGGCGACCTGGCGGCGGCCGAGGAGAGCTTCGGCTGGCTCCTCGGCGCCCTCGGGTACGCGCCCTTCCAGCACTGGGAGGGCGGGCGGAGCTGGGCGCTCGGCGGCACGTACCTCGTCGTCGAGCAGTCGCCGGCCCGCACGTCGGACACCCACGACCGGCTCCGCCCCGGCCTCAACCACCTCGCCTTCCACGCGGGCGACCGCGCCGCCGTCGACGCCCTCGCGGCGGCGGCCCCGGAGCACGGCTGGCGGCTGATGTTCGCCGACCGGCACCCGTACGCGGGCGGCGAGGGCCACTACGCGGCCTACCTGGAGAACGGGGACGGCTTCGAGGTGGAACTCGTCGCATCGAAATGACCCCGACACGCCGTTCCCACCTGCGGAACCCCCAAACCCTCCAACTTGACTGACAACAAGCCGACTTGACCACTGCGCGCGGGCTCCGCGAGGGCTTACCATCGGCTTGAGCTCACCGAGATTCCCGTGCACGGCGTGCACGAACGGAACAGCTGGGGGACCTGTGTCAGAACTGCTCACCGTCACCGCGGAAGTCGCTCCCTATCTCTCCACTTTCTTCGGCGCCGTCGGCGGGGCGGTGGCGACCCGTGCCGTCGACCGCGTGGCCGACACGACGGTCGAGGCGGGCGAGGGCTTCCTCCGCCGCCTCGTCCCGTGGGGGGACCGCCCCGATCCCGAGCTCCTCGACGCGGACGAGGAGCGCCGGGCCGACGAGGGCCTCTCACGGCTCGACGAGGACGAACGCCGGCAGCTGGCCGAGGTGTTGACCGACTGGCTCGCCGAGGCGGAGGAGGACGGGGTCGTGCCCGATCCGGAACGGCTGGTGGCGCTCGTGCGGGAACGGGAGACCGACCCGGAGACCGCGGCACCGGCCCCGGCCGTCACCAAGACCTACACCACCTACGGCTCGAAGTCGCCGATCATCGACAAGGTCGGCGACAACGCCACCTTCAACTTCGGCACCTGACCATGGCCGGAACCGACGGAGGGGGCGGCAGAGGAGGCCGGGGCGGCGGGAACGAGAGTTACCGCACCGACGGGAAGGGCTCGCCCATCATCGTGCCCCGGGGCACGACCGTCATCAACTTCAAGTCCCTCCAGCGCTTCCTGGAGGCCCTGCCCCTCCTCGTCGCCATCGCCGTCGTCGCGTACACCGTCCAGACCTGGCCCGGCGGCCCGCAGAACCAGTACGCCCTCTTCTACGGGTTCCTCGTCGTCGGCTTCGTCTGCTCCGTCGCGTACGCCGTCCGGGGAAAGGGCTGGCTCGCGCTGACCCTGGCCCTGGCCGGCACCCTCCTCGCCTTCGGCACCCACGCCTACATCGCCCGCAACGGCGAGGTCACCGTCACCGTCACCGCCCCGGACCGGCTCACCCCGTCCGTCGCCCACGAGATCGCCATGGCCGCCCCGCCGCCCGGCAAGGTCCGTGACCGGCTCCGGATCACGCTGGCCTTCTACGACGTCGACCCCGCCGCCCCCACCTGTGTCCACCGGACGACCGGGACCCTGTCGGCCACCACCGCCGGCGTCACGCCCAGCTCGGTCCTGGTCACGGCCGACTCCCCCGTCGTCGACCTCGACCTCGGGGGGAACCAGGGGGCGGTCGTCCTCTCCCTCGTCCCGCACACCGGCCCGACCTGCGCCATGCGCCTCGGGACCGTGACGGGCACTCTCCACAACCGCTGAACCCCGGAGGTACGTGCGTGAGCGTCACCCACAAGGCGGGACGTCGGTCCCTCGGACTCCGGCTGGGGGCGCTCGTCCTACCCGCGCTCCTCGCCGCGGGCTGTGCCACCACCGGGGGCACCGGCACCGGCACCGGCACCGACCCCCTGCCGCCGAGCCAGTCCCAGCCGGCCCCGACACCGGCGCCGCTGGACCCGTCGGACCGGCCGATCCTCGTCCCGGGCCAGACCATCCGCCTGGGGATGAAGAGCGACCAGCCCGGCACCGGATTCATGCTGCACGCCAAGCAGTTCAACGGATACGACCTCGTGATCGCCAACCAGCTGGTGACCCTGGCCGGCCTCAACTCCGCGTCCGTCAAACCCCAGCCGGTCGGGTCCAAGGACCGGGCCCCGGACCTCCAGAACAACCAGGTGGACCTGGTCGCCGCCACCTACTCCATCACCGCCAAGCGGACCATGGCACGTCCGGCGGGCGACGGCCTCGACTTCGTGGGCCCGTACGCCACCACTTACCAGGGCGTCCTCGTCCGGGCCGAGGACAAGGACCGCTACCGCACCCTCGCCGACCTGGACTACAAGCAGGTCTGCGTCTGGGGAGAGACGACGTCGAAGACCGAGCTGGACAGGCCCGCGTACGAGAAGATCCGCCAGCTGCCCCTGACCGACGCCGGGGAATGCGTCAGGGCCCTCAAGGACGGCGTGGTCGACGCCGTCTCCACCGACCGGCTGATCCTCTACGGCTTCGCCCACTCCGATCCCTCGGTCGTCGTCGTCCCGAAGATCAAGATCGGCGATCCCAACCAGTACGGCGTCGCCATGCTCCGCACCCCCCAGCACAAGAAGGACTGCGAAAGGCTCAGGGAGGCGCTGAAGCAGTACCTCAGCGGCAACGACTGGGACAGCGACATCCGCCGCAGCCTCCCCTCCCTCCCCGAGGAGGACCTCGTCACGGCCCGCCCCAAGGTCTCCGAGGTGGAGGCCCTGTCCTGCCGCGAACGCCCGGGGAACGCGGCGGGGAACTAGGGGGTCGGGAACTCGGGCAGCGCCTGCGACCACGTGCGGTGGGCGACGGCGGCCAGGACCGGGTTCCTCCCCCGGTAGTACGCCTCCGTCACCAGGCCCCATCCCAGCGCCCAGCCCCGGCCGCGCGCCCAAGTGGCGTCGTCTGTCTCGTCACCCTCGCCGACCTCGGCGGCCGCGTGGAAGAGGGGGCGGGTCTCGGGGGTGAGGAGGGACCAGGCCGGGAGCAGGTCGACGGCCGGGTCGCCCGTGCCGAGGCCGCCGAAGTCGATGACCGCGCTGAGGCGTCCCTCGTGGGTGAGGACGTTGCCGGGCAGCAGGTCTGCGTGGATCCAGACGGGAGCGCCCTCCCACTGCGGGAGGCGCGTGACCGACTCCCACGCCGCGGTGGCCCGGTCCGCGTCGAGCGTGCCGTCGGCGGCGAGTTCGCGGATCGCGCCCGGCGTGTGGCCCTCCGCCCAGTCCATGACCGTGCCGCCCCGGAAGGACGCCGGCGCGCCGGTCGCGTCGAGGACGCGCAGGGCAGCGGTGAAGCGCCCCAACTCCTTTGCGGCATGCGGGAGATCGGCGATCGGCGCGGTGTTGGCGTCGGCGCCTTCGAGCCACGCGTAGACGGCCCAGTCGAGCGGGAAGTCCTCGCCCGGCGCGCCCAGGGCGAGCGGGGCGGGGACGGAGAGCGGGAGGTGCGGGGCGAGGCCCGGGAGCCAGCGGTGTTCGAGTTCCGCCTGTCCGGCGGCCCAGTCGGCCTTCGGGATCCGTACGACGAGTTCCTCACCCAGGCGGAACATCGCGTTGTCCGTGCCGGCCGAGGCCACCTCCCGTACCGGGAGGTCCGCCCACGCGGGGAACTGGGCTGCTATCAGGCGGGCGACGAGGTCGTCCGTGATCGTGGGGAGCTCTCGGGCGGCAGCCATGGACCCTCACGCTAGTCAGGGCCCGTCGACCGCCGCCACGAGTTTTTCGCCTGCGGGGCGGAGCCTCCGGGGCTCCGGGGCTCCGGGGCTCCGAGGAGTTACGCGTCGACCGCCTCGCGCCACACCCGCACCGCGTCCGCCGAGACCGGGCCCGTCCAGCCCTGGGGGCGGGCCGCGCCGCCGATGTGGAAGGCGTCGAGACCGGCGGCGCGCAGTTCGGGGAGGTGGTCGAGGCGCAGGCCGCCGCCGACGAGGATGCGGGCCTCGTAGCCGGGCTCGCCCGCGCGGGCGGCCTCGGCCTTGAGGGTGGCGAGGCCGTCGTCGACGCCCGCCGCCGAGCCCGCCGTCAGGTAGGTGTCGAGGCCGGGGAGGTCGGCGAGGCGCTTGCGCAGGCCGTCGCGGTCGCCGGTGCGGTCGATCGCGCGGTGGAAGGTCCAGCGGCAGCCGTCGAGTACGGCGATGAGGCGCTCGACGGCGACGAGGTCGGGTTCGCCGTCGACGGTGAGGAAGCCGAGGACGAACTCGTCCGCGCCCGCCTCGCGGAGTTCCGCGGCCCGGGCCACGAGGGCGTCGACGCCTTCGGGGCCGCCGGCCGAGAACCCGTCGGCGAGGCGGAGCATCACGCGCAGCGGGATGTCGACGGCGGCGCGGATGGCGGCGAAGTCGGCCGCGGACGGGGTCAGGCCGTCGGCCGCCATGTCCGTGACGAGTTCGAGGCGGTCGGCACCACCGGTCTGGGCAGCGACCGCGTCCTCCACGTCGAGGGCGATCACCTCAAGGACTGCACGGTTGCTCATCGCTGCCCATTCCTCCATGAATGACGGCTACAGGTCACACGTCTGCGTCTACAGGTCTAGTCCAATGACCAGACTAGCCGTGCGCGTGGCCCGATGCACCGTCCCCGGGCCCCTCGGCAGCGGGAACGTTCCCGCCGCCCGCGCCTCCGGCCGCCCCCGCCGTGACCGTGAAGGCCGCCGTGCGGACCTTCCCCTCGTGCTGGAAGTCCAGGAACAGACGGTACGTCCCCGCGCTGGGTGCCGTCGCGGTGAAGGAGACGTCCGGGCCCGGGCCCCCCTCGTTCGGGTGCACGTGGAGGTAGGCGAGGTCGCCGCCGCGGAGGGCGACGAGGTGCCCGTACGCCCCGAGGTAGGGCTCCAGGTCGGTGACCGGCCTCCCCGCCTTGGAGACGGTCAGCCTCAGCTCGCCCGCCCTGCCCGGGTCGAGGGTGCCGGCGAGGCGGACCTGGTAGCCGTCGACGTCCGCCGTCGGCGCGGCGGCGGGCAGCGGCTTCGGTGCGAACGCCCCCGGCACGGCGAGGTCGGCGCCGAGCGTGACGGCCCCGGCGCCCGGGGCGGCGGGCCTGAAGTCGGCGAAGGCCTTGTAGGCGCCGGCGGCGGGGAGGTCCGCGTCCACCGACCAGGTGCCGTCGGCGGCCCGGACCGGGTGCAGGTGGCGGAAGGTCGTGAGGTCGCGCGAGGCGACGATGAAGTGGAGCTGCTTGCCGTGCTCGGTGGTGAAGGCGGTGACCTTCTCGCCCGCCGCGTCCTTGACGGAGAACTTCAGGGTGCTCCTGCCGCGCGCGGGGGTCGGGGTGTCGAGGTCGAGGGTGTAGCCGCCCTCGGAGACCTGGAGGCCGCCGGGGAGGTCGGCGGGGGCGGATTCCGTACGTGCCGACGCATGGCCCGCGTGCTCCACCTTCCGCGGCTCGTCGACCGGGCCGACCGCCTTGCCCACCCCGTACGCCGTCCCGAAGGTCGCGGCGAGCGCGGCGGCGAATGCGGTGATCTTCACTCCGGTGTTCATGGCTGCTCTCCCGTAGGACGTAGGGACCTTCGACTGCACTTCACCATACCCCTGGGGGGTATAAATTCAAGTCCGGGCGACCCTTGCGGACCACACCCCAGGGGGGTATACATTGAAACCGATGACGAGATACCCCCCAAGGGTATCCAGACAAGGGAGACACGCCATGGGTTCCTGCTGCACCCCCGACCACAGCTGCTCCACCGGCAACGACGGCACCGGCGCCGGCGCCACCGCCGTCGCCATCGCCGAGACCACCACCACGACCTACACGGTCTCCGGCATGACCTGCGGCCACTGCAAGTCCGCGATCACCCGGTCCGTCGGCGCGGTCCCCGGCGTCCTCTCCGTGGACGTCGACCTCACCGCCGGCACGGTCACCGTCACCACCGGCGGCGCGCCCGACGACGCCGCCGTCGCCGCGGCCGTCGACGACGCGGGCTACGAGCTCACCGGCCGCGCCTGATCCAGGCCGGACACCCCCGCCCCCGCACTCACGAGGAGCAGCACTCATGACCACGACCACTCCGGGCGCCGCCACCGCCCAGGTCGAGCTCGCCATCGGCGGCATGACCTGCGCCTCGTGCGCGGCGCGCATCGAGAAGAAGCTCAACCGCATGGACGGGGTCGAGGCCACCGTCAACTACGCGACCGAGAAGGCGAAGGTCACCTTCGACGCCGGCATCGACGTCGCCGCCCTGATCGCCACCGTCGAGGCCACCGGCTACACCGCCAAGCAGCCGGAGCCGCCGAAGACCGCGGCGGCCGGAGCCCCCGGCACCCCCGAGGGCCCCTCCGACGAGGAGCTCGCCGACGCCGAGCTCCGGCCGCTCAGGCAGCGACTGATCACCGCCGTCGTCCTCGCCGTGCCGACGATCCTCATGGCGATGGTCCCGGCCTTCCAGTTCGCGTACTGGCAGTGGCTGAGCCTCACGCTCGCCGCACCCGTCGTCACGTACGCCGCCTGGCCCTTCCACAAGGCCGCCTGGACCAACGCCCGGCACGGCGCGGCCACCATGGACACCCTGATCTCGGTCGGCACGAGCGCCGCGTTCCTCTGGTCCCTGTGGGCGCTGTTCTTCGGCACCGCCGGCACGCCGGGGATGACGCACCCCTTCGAGTTCACGATCGCCCGCTCCGACGGCGCCGGGAACATCTACCTGGAGGCCGCCGCCGGCGTCACCGCCTTCATCCTGGCGGGCCGCTACTTCGAGGCCCGCTCGAAGCGCAAGGCGGGCGCCGCGCTGAAGGCGCTCCTCCAGCTCGGCGCGAAGGAGGTCACGGTCCTGAAGGACGGCCGCGAGGTCACCGTACCGACCGCGGAACTCCAGGTCGGGGACCGCTTCCTGGTCCGCCCCGGCGAGAAGATCGCCACCGACGGCACCGTCGTCGAGGGGTCCTCCGCCGTCGACGCCTCCATGCTGACCGGCGAGTCCGTCCCGGTCGAGGTCTCCGTCGGCGACTCCGTCACCGGCGCCACCCTGAACGCCGGCGGCCGGCTCGTCGTCGAGGCGACCCGCGTCGGCGCCGACACCCAGCTCGCCCGCATGGCCAAGCTCGTCGAGGACGCCCAGAACGGCAAGGCCGCCGCCCAGCGGCTCGCCGACCGGATCTCCGCCGTCTTCGTCCCGGTCGTCATCGCGCTCGCCCTCGGCACCCTCGGCTTCTGGCTGGGCACGGGCCAGGGCCTCACCGCCGCCTTCACCGCGGCCGTCGCCGTCCTCATCATCGCCTGCCCCTGCGCCCTCGGCCTGGCCACCCCGACCGCCCTCATGGTCGGCACCGGCCGCGGCGCCCAGCTCGGCATCCTCATCAAGGGACCCGAGGTCCTGGAGACCACCCGCAAGGTCGACACGATCGTCCTCGACAAGACGGGCACCGTCACCACCGGCCGCATGACCCTCCTCAAGGTCCACACCGCCGACGGCGTGGCCGAGACCGACGTCCTGCGCCTCGCCGGGGCCCTGGAGCACTCCTCCGAGCACCCGATCGCCCAGGCCGTCGCCACCGGCGCCGCCGCCAGGGTCGGCAGCCTGCCCACCCCCGAGGACTTCGCCAACGTCCCCGGACTCGGCGTCCAGGGCGTCGTCGACGGCCACGCCGTCCTCGTCGGCCGCGAGAAGCTCCTCGAAGAGTGGGCCATGGCACTCCCGGCCGCGCTCAGGTCCGCCAAGGACGCGGCCGAGAAGGCCGGGAAGACCGCCATCGCCGTGGCGTGGGACGGCGAGGCCCGCGCGGTCCTCGAAGTCGCCGACGCGGTGAAGGAGACCAGCGCCGAGGCCATCCGGCGGCTGCGCGCCCTCGGCCTCACCCCGATCCTGCTCACCGGTGACAACACGGCGGTCGCCGAGGCCGTCGCCGCCGAGGTCGGCATCGACGAGGTCATCGCGGAGGTCATGCCGCAGGACAAGGTCGACGTCGTCAAGCGCCTCCAGGCCGAGGGCCGTTCGGTCGCCATGGTCGGCGACGGCGTGAACGACGCCGCCGCGCTCGCCCAGGCCGACCTGGGCCTCGCGATGGGCACGGGCACGGACGCCGCCATCGAGGCCGGCGACCTGACCCTCGTACGGGGGGACCTGCGGGCCGCGGCCGACGCGATCCGGCTCTCCCGCAAGACGCTCGGCACGATCCGGTCGAACCTCTTCTGGGCCTTCGCCTACAACGTGGCCGCCCTGCCGCTCGCCGCGGCCGGACTGCTCAACCCGATGATCGCCGGCGCGGCCATGGCCTTCTCCTCGGTCTTCGTCGTCGGCAACAGCCTCCGACTGCGGGGTTTCCAGGCCGCGGACAAGGCCTGAGAGGCCCCGCGGCGGCCGGGCCGCGAAGGCCGCCCGCCGTCCTTGTGACACCACGCACCCCGTGAGACGGTGAACGTCTCACGGGGTCGCGTGTCTCCAACACGCATGTGGCGAGGGGGAGTTCAGACATGGAGTACACCGAGGAACTGGCCCGGCTCCTGATCGACCAGGAGCTCACCAGGGTCGAGGCCCGGCACGACTCGTACTACGCCGTGGCCACCGGCCTGAGCTCCTACGCCGACCTGATCGAGGGCAACGCGGGCGAGGCCAACCTCGCCGTCCAGCGGCTCCTGTCCACGGGCAGCGGAGAGGCGATGAACGCCCTCGCCACCCACTGGTCGAAGGTCCTCGGCCACGACGCGCAGTCGATGACGCAGGCGGCCCGGCTCGGCGCCAAGGCCGCGAACCGGATCGGCTACGCCATCGAGGCGGCCAAGGTCCAGAACCTCGAGATCGCCGTCGTCTGCGCGGCGGAGTGCGAGGCCGCCGTCGCCGGGAGCGTGATCACCTTCGGCGCCTCGCTGAGCATCGTCGAACCGGCCCTCGCCCTGGCCCGCGGCCGGTCCCAGAGCGCCGTCGACGGCTGCCACCGCCAGATCTTCTCCGACCTGGCCTCCCTCCGGAGCGACCCGTCCGTCGCCGCACTCCCCACGATCGTCACGGACCTGGCGTCGGGCGTCGGCGGGGGTACGGGATCGGGCGGCGGCCAGGACACCGGCCGCGCGTGGGGCGGCTCGGCCACCGACCCGGGCCGCGCCTGGGGCGGCTCGCTCCCCGCCCCGGGCACGGGCGGCACGACCCTCCGCGTCGACCACGCCGAGCACGAACGCGCCGCCGGGCGCCTCCGCGAGGTGGCCGTCGAGGTCTGGGGCACCACCGCCGGCACCATCCAGGGCTGCCAGGGCGACCACAACAACGCCGCCAACAGCGGCGCCCTCGGAGCCGCGGTCGCCGGCCTCCTCGGGCCGGTCCTGGAGGACCTGTCCCGCGCCACGACCGAGTTCGGCGCCCACCTGGACGGCGCGCTCGCCAACGCGATCGAGCAGATCTCCCTCGACCAGCAGTCCATGGACGACGGCCTCAAGCAGAAGATGTCGGAGCTGGACCGCTAGCTAGGCTGAGGACATGAACAGGAGAAGCGGTTCGTCACAGTCGTCCTCGCTGTCACTGTGGTCGCAGGGCTCGTTCCTGTCCGTCGGATCGGTCGGGTCGGCGCTGTCCGTGGGATCGGTGGGGTCCTTCCTCTCCGTCGGGTCGGTGGGTTCGGCGCTCTCCGTGGGGTCCGTCGGATCCTGGGCGAGCGTCGGGTCGGTGCTGTCCGCCCGGTCGGCGTGGTCGGTGATGTCGTACCGCTCGCGCTGCGGGGTGGTGGCGGCGGCCGGCACCGCCGCCCTGACCGCCGGCGCCCTCCTCGCGGCGCGCGCCCGGCGCTGACGGGCGCCGCGGAGGGCTCAGGTCCGGAGCTCCTCCGGGACGCCCGGGGTCAGGCGGCGGAGGCGGCCCGCGAGGTCCGGGGCCGCGAAGGCCTCCTCGATGCGCGCCGGGTCCTCGACGAAGTGGTCCCAGCCCTCGAAGTGGAGCGGGATCACCGTGCGCGCGCCGAGCTCGCGGGCGAGGGCGGCGCCCTCCCGCGCGCTCATCGAGAAGGCGCGGTCGCCGGTGGCCGGGAAGTGGGCGTCGCCGAGGTGGAGGAAGGCGATGTCCACGGGGAAGTGGTGGCCGATCGCCGCCAGGGCGTCGTGGCGGACGGTGTCCCCGGAGAGGTAGAGGTGGACCGTCGCGCCGTTCTCGTCCTCGTAGGCGAGGACGAAGCCCGTGACCGGGCCCGTCACCTGTTCCGTACCCTCCGGTCCGTGGCGCGCCGGGGTCGCGGTGACCGTGACCGTGGTGGCGCCCGCGGTGACCTTGCGGCTCTCCCAGGGGGCGAGCCCCTCCGCACGGCCGCCGAGGCGGTCGGCGGCCTCGGGGGTGGTGAGGACGGCGGAGGCCCGTTCGAGGACCTCGCGTCCGGTGTGGTCGAGGTTGTCGGCGTGCTGGTCGTGGGAGAGCAGCACCAGGTCGACGGGCGGCAGCCGGTCGGCGGTGAGCGCCGGGCCCGCCGTGCGGCGGAGGGGCCGGGCGGCCGGGTAGTCGGTGGGGGCGGGGTCGAAGGCGGGGTCCGTGAGGACGGTGAGGTCGCCGATCCGGAGGAGGACGGTGGCGGTGCCGATGTACGTCGCGGTGACCGCGACGGAGGGTGCCGGGGTGGCGTCGGCCGGGGCGGAGCCGGCCGGGATCGGGGTGTCCGTCATGACCGGGCCGTCGCCTTCGCCGTGTCGATCTTCTCCTGAAGGGCCGTCAGGAGGCCCCGGAGCAGCTCGATCGTGACCTCGTCCGTGAGCTGACCGGCCGCGTCGAAGCGCTCGTGCGAGCGGAAGACGTGGACCTCGGGCTTCACGACGACGTCGCTGTCCGTCCAGAGGAAGAGCTGCCGCAGCGCGAGCTGCGCGCGGACGGTGCCGAAGCTGGTGGGCGCGGCGCCGAGGATCGCGGTGGGCTTGCGGTGCAGGGGGAGGCCCTCGGTCTTGGTCCAGTCGGTGCTGAGCCAGTCGAGCGCGTTCTTGAGGACGCCGGGGACGCCGTAGTTGAACTCCGGGGTCGCGATGAGCAGGCCGTCCGCCTCCTCGACCCGTCGGCGGAGCTCCCGGACGGCGTCCGGGCGGCGCTCGGGGGTGTCGAGGTCCATGTCGTACGGCGGGATCGCGCGGAGGTCCTCGTAGATCTCGATCTCCTGGCCGGTGTTGAACTTCTGGGCGGCGTGGAGGAGTCGGGTGTTGTGGGAGTCGGCGCGGAGCGAGCCCGAGAGGGCGAAGATCTTCGACGCGGTCATGAGAACTCCTGGGAGAGGTGGGTCCGTTGGTCTCGACGACCACGAAGCTAAACCGTTCGGTTCAGTCTGTCAACAGAACGGTTCAGTCTTGACGGTAAACTGAATCGTGTAGTTCATTGATGGCATGGTTGTCGCCACCGCCGAACCGCGGTCCCTGGCCGCCCCCACGCCCTCCGGACCCCTCCTCGCCCTCCTCGCCGCGCCCGCCGCCATGGGCGTCTCCGGCCCGACCCTCGCCCTCCCCGAGGCCGCCCGCGCGCTCGCCGTCTCCCCCGGCGCCGCGGCCTGGCTGATGACGGCCTTCGGCATCGGCATGGCCGTCGGCACCCCCCTGCTCTCCGCCGCCGGCGGACGCCGCGGACCCTCCCGAACCGTCCAGGTCGGCGCGGCCCTCGTCCTCCTCGGCGCCGTCCTCGTCTGCCTCGCCCCGAACCTCCCCCTCACCGTCGCGGGCCGCGCCCTGGAAGCCGTCGGCGCGGCCGGACTCAACGTCGCCGCCTTCCAGTTCGCCGCCCGCGACGGCTCGGGCCGCGTGCCCGGGATCGTCGCGATCGGCAGCGCGGCCGGCGGAACGACGGGGGTCTTCGCGGGAGCCGCCGTCGCCGAGGTGCTCGGCTGGCGCTCGGCGCTCGTCCTGCCCGTGCTCGGCCTGCTCGCCGTCGGGGCGGTGCTGCGGGGCGACGGGTGGGGCCGGTCGGTGGACGGGCCCGCGCGCGAGGGGCGGCACCCCCGTACCGCACGCCTGCCCCTGGACGTCCTGCGCGCGCCGGGATTCCGCACCGCGGCCGGGCTCATGCTCGGCCTCGCCACCGTCAACTTCGCGATCCTGTACGGCGCTCCGCGACGCGTCGCCGACCTCACCGGCTGGGGCCCCACCGGCACGGGCGCGGCCGCCTCGGTCGCCGCCCTCCTCGGGGCGCTGCTCTCCTGGTGGCTGGTCCGCGCCGCGCCGGGACTCGGCACGCGCCGCGTACGGCTGATCCTCGCGGGCGGAGCCGCGGTGGCGGCGGCGCTGGCCGGCTTCGCGCCGTGGGCCGTCGCCGTCCTGGCCGGTTCGGCGGCGAGCTCGCTGGTCACCGCCGGGGGTCAGGGACTCCTCACGGGACCGGCGGCGGAGGGCCTGCCGGAGGAACGGCGGGGGACGGCGATCGGACTGTTCAACCTGGCGTTCCTGGTGGGCGTGGCGGTGGGGCCGGCGTCGGCGGAGGGGTTGCTGACGACAGGGACCTGACCTGACCCCGTACGGACACGGCCGACGCGAACGACACCGCACCGCACCGCACCGCAGTAGAAGACAGACCAAGGAGCACACGATGTCCCTCATCCAGCCCGGACAGCCCGGACGGCCCGCCCACCCCGCCTACCCCGCCCCCCGTTACCTCGGCGGCGACCAGGGTGAGATCAACGCCCGGTTCCGGCCCGCGTCCGCCGCGCCCGATCTCGTCTCGGGGACGGGGCCGGGGGCCACCACGTACCACTACCTGTCGACCTCGGCCTCGACCGACGGCGACTACGGGCTCTACCGCGTCGACATGGGGCCGCGGGCCGGCGGACCGAGCACGCACTTCCACAAGGCGATCTCGGAGGCGTTCTTCGTGCTCTCCGGCAGCGTGCGGCTGTTCGACGGCGAGCGGTGGGTCACGGCCCGGTCCGGCGACCACCTCCACGTGCCCGTCGGCGGCCTGCACGGTTTCCGCAACGACGCCGACGACCCGGCCTCGATGCTCATGCTCTTCGCGCCGGGCGCGCCCCGGGAGGAGTACTTCGAGGCGATCACGCGGCTGCCGGACATGAGCGACGAGGAGCGGCGGGAGTTCTGCGAGGCCCACGACAGCTTCTTCGTGTGAGAGGCTCCCCGAGCTTTGCAGACCGAACGGTTCAGTTCATACACTGGACGGCCCCCCTCCGCCTGACGACGTTAAGGAACCGCCCATGGGAGCCGAAGTCGACGAGTACGGCATCCCGATCATCCCGGACCCCGCCGACGCCGCCTCGCGCAAGCGCCAGGCCATCATCGACGCGGCCCTCGCCGAGTTCCTCGCGGAGGGGTACTCCGCGGCCTCCATGGACGCGATCACCCGGGCCTCCGGAGTCTCCAAGGCGACGATCTACAAGCACTTCGGCAGCAAGGAACGGCTCTTCCTCGCCGTCGTCGGCGGTGTCCTGCCGAAGACGTACGCGGACCTGGAGCCCTCCAACTCCACCCTCGCCGACGCCCCCGACCTGCGCGCCGCGCTCATCCGGCTCACCACCGACTGGGCTCGGATCCTGCTCCGCCCCGACATCATGTCGCTGCGGCGGCTCGTCATCGGCGAGATCGACCGCTTCCCGCAGCTCGGGCAGCTCTGGTACCGGGTCAGCTACGACATGAACAACGGCCCGCTCGTCGAGGCCTTCACCGAGCTGACCGAGCGCGGCACCCTCGCCGTCCCCGACGCGAAGCTCGCCGTGCAGCAGCTGGTGGCGACGACGGTGGGCGTGCCTCAGCTCGTCCACACCTTCGCGCCGGACGCGGAGGTCGACGACGCGGAGCTGACGCGGGTCATCAGCTCGGGAGTGGATCTGTTCCTGGCGCGGTACGCGACCTCCGCCTGACGCTCCTCACCCGGGCGAGGAGCAGCAGACCCGCCGCCCACGCGCCCGTCGTCAGGAGCTGCGTGCGGCTGGCGGCGTCGCCGAGCATGAACACCAGCACCCCGCCGATCCCCGCCAGCGCCACCCCGGCCCGTACGGAACGGCCGTGCACGCGCCAGTGGGAGGCGGCGATCAGCGCCCACACGACGAGGATCGCGGCGCCGATCGAGTTCAGCAGGAACGGGAAGACCGTCCGCGGCCAGAGCAGGCTGAGGACGACCGAGACGAAGCCGAAGGCGGCGGACGCGAGGACGGCGGCGAACGGGACGCCGGCGCGCAGCCGGGCGAGCGCGCGGGGCGCGTCGCCGCGGGCGACGAGGGCGTGGAGCATGCGGGAGGAACCGTAGATGTTCGCGTTCATCGCGGACAGCAGCGCGACGAGGACGACCGCCTTCATGAGGTCCTCGGCGCCGGGCACCCCGATCCGCCCCATGACGGCGGCGTACGGGCCGTCGGCGGTCACGGCGGGGTCGTTCCACGGGACGAGCGCCACGATGACCGCCATCGAGCCGAGGTAGCAGACGGCGACCCGCCACATCACGGCCCGCACGCCGCGCCGGACGGCGCGGACGGGGTCGTCGCACTCGGCGGCGGCGATCGTCACCGTCTCCAGGCCGCCGAAGGCGAAGACGGCGGCGACCGTGCCGACGGCGACGCCGTACCAGCCCTGGGGCAGGAAGCCGCCGTGGCCGAGGAGGTGCGAGGTCCCGGGCGAGCCCTGCCACGGCGGGAGACCGAGCAGCACCACGGCCCCGAGCACGAGGAACAGGCCGATCGCGGCGATCTTCAACCCGGCGAACCAGAACTCCAGTTCGCCGAAATGACGCACACCGGCGAGGTTGCTCGCGGTGAACAGGCTCATGAAGAGGGCCACCCAGGCCCAGCCGGGCACGCCCGGCACCCAGCCCTGGACGATGTGCGCCGCGCCGACCGCCTCGGCGGCGACGCTGACGACGAGCAGTGCCCAGTACATCCACCCGGCGAGCAGCCCCGCCCACGGCCCGAACGCCGAACGCGCGTGCTCGGCGAACGAACCGGAGACCGGGCGGGCGGCGGACATCTCGCCGAGCATCCGCATCACGAGGACGGTCAGGACGCCGGCGAAGGCGTACGAGACGAGGATGCCCGGCCCGGCGGCGGCGATGCCGAAGCCGGATCCGACGAAGAGCCCGGCGCCGATGGCGCCGCCCATGGCGATCATGGCGAGATGCCGCTGGCGCAGCCCCGTGCCGAGCGCATGCCGAACAACGTGGTCAGTCACGATTCCCCCGAATTGTCGTTGACGCGAGGGATCTTGACCGAAAAAGACCGCGAAAGGCAACCGTGGGCAGCGCTCCGTCACGCCACCAACCGCACGGCGAGAAAACAGATGAGTCCGCCGGAGGCGAGGGCCGTCACCAGCCTCCCCCGCGGGGAGGCGACGAGGTGCCCGAGCACGGTCCCGCCGGCGGCGAGGAGGAGCTGCCAACTCGCGGAGGCGGCGAAGGCGGCGGCGACGAAGACGGCGGCCTCGGCCGTCCCGGTGGTGGCGTGTCCGCCGAGGACGAGGGCGGTGAAGTACAGCACCGTCATGGGGTTGAGGACGGTGATGCCGAGGAAGGCGAGAAAGGACCGACGGGCCGAACCGCCGCCCCCATCGGCGGCGTCCTCCCCGCCTCCCGCGCGATGAGCGCGCAGGGCGGCCACGGAAGACCGCAGGGCAAGCGCGACGAGAACGCCGGCGGAAGCCCAACGCAGAGGCGTGGCAACAGGGTTGAGCAGCGGCACGAGGGCGGCCCCGCCGAGGACCGCGACCAGGGCGTAGACCCCGTCGGCGGTGGCGACGCCGAGGGCCGCGCCCACTCCCGTACGCCAGGGACCGCGGGCCGCGACCGCCACCAGGTGGGCGCCGACGGCGCCGACCGGGATCGCGATGCCGTAGCCGGCCAGCAGGCCGGCCACCACCGCGGCCGTCACGCGACGGCGGTGGTCGCGCCTCCGTGGGAACCGGGCTGCTGCTGTCGGCGGTAGGCCGAGCCGTCCTTCGTCCGGGCGAGGAAGCCGCCGATCACGAGATACCGTCGGAGGGCCGAGAAGTCCTCGTGCACGGTGAGGAGCGCCTCGTTGACCTCGCGCTCCCCGTACTCGCGGCCGTCCTCGAACAGCGACTCGGCGAGGTGCGCGAGAAGCGCCTCGCGGCGGGCGGGCTTGCGCGGGACCGCCTTGAGTCGCCCGTCGGCGGAGAACAGGTCCGCGACGGGGCGGATCCGGGAAGATTCACTGGTCATGGCCCCGAAGCCTGACGGCACCCCCGCCGCCCCCGCAAAGCATTTCCGGCCGCGCCCCTACCGGAGCTCGATGTTCACGGCCTCCTGCACCTTCGGGATGACCCGGGGCATGCCCCCGCGCTCGAAGATCGGCCGCGCGAGCTGCACGAAGGCGAGGAAGTCGTCCTCGGAGTCCCAGAAGTCCACGACCCGCCACCCCCCGGACCCGTCGGGCCCGGCTGCGTGCGCGATGAACCCCTGCGGCGGCCACCACTCGGCGGCGACGAGCTGCGCGTGCGTCTCCTCGTACTCGGCCTGGGTACGCCCGGGAATCTCGACGGTGACGATGACGGCCATGGGCCTGCTCCTGTACGTGGGGGGGGGAGGATCGACATCCCACCCAGCTCACCACCGGCCCCCTGGGCCCGCACCCTCACACGCCCCGAACGAGCGAGTCCCGCCCGGGACCCGTACCGCGCCGCGACTACGGCGCCACGGCGCCCCGGCCGGCTTCATCACACATCCACGAGACGGGCCTTGTCCCCGCACAGCGCTGCCAGGTCGTCGCGATCCGAGGTCAGGACGACGACGGGCCGCTGCTGCCGCATTGCGGTCTCCGCCACGGCCGCGTCGACGGCGTACTCGCGGCCGTGGAGACCTGCCTCGATCAGCAGGGCGGACGCCGCCCTCTCCTCCTCCTCTCCCACCGGCACCACCCGCACGCCGGACACACCCCCTCCGACGTACACGACCGGTCACTCTGTTCCGGCCCGTCGCCGACGAAGCCCTGTGCCCCGCACGCCTCGGGGGCACGCGGGGTCAGGTGGAGTGACGCGTCACGCCGGGAGCTTCTCGCTCTCCGCGGGGGCCTGAGCCGCCGCCTCCGCCGCCACCCTCTTGTCGCTCTTCATCACCAGGAGGGTGACCACCCCGCCCACCGCCGCGATGACCGCCGCGCCGGTGAACGCCGCCGAGAAGCCGTTCGTCAGTTCGGGGAGGTTGCCGAGCTGGTCGGCGCCCTGGGACATGGCGACGGCGGTGAGGGCGGCGAGGCCGAGGGCTGAGCCTACGTTGTAGGTGGTGTTGACGATGCCGGAGGCGAGGCCGGCCTGCTCCTGGGGGGCGCCGGACATCGCGGCGATCATCGCCGGGATGTAGGCGAGGGACATGCCGAGCGCGGCGACGAGCGAGGCCGGGAGGACGTCGACCAGGAAGGTGCCGGTCGGCGGCACGGCGGCGAGCCAGACCAGGCCGGCCGCGAGGACGAGGAGGCCGGTGCCGACGAGCCGCTTCGCGCCGACCTTCGCCATCAGGCGGGCGGTGACGGCCGTCATGAAGATCATGAGCAGGACGGTCATCGGCAGCAGCGCGGCGCCGGAGGCGAAGGCACCGTAACCGAGGACCTGCTGGAGGTACAGGTTGAGGAAGTACCACATCGGGATCCACGCGGCGCCGAGGAGCGTCATCGCGAGGTTGGCGGAGCCGAGGCGCGGGACCCGCCAGATGGCGAGCGGCATGAGGGGCTCGCGCACGGACTTCTGGAGGAGGAGGAAGAGGGTCAGGAGGGCTGCCGCGCCCGCCAGTTGGAGGATCGTGGCGGTCGAGCCCCATCCCGTCTCGGGGGCGCGGACGACCGCGAAGACGGCGAGGGCGAGACCGGCGGTGACGGCGACGGCGCCGAGGACGTCGACGGAGCCGCGGCGGGCGGCGACGTCGGGGAGGAGCCGGGTGGCGGCGAGGGTCGCGAGGCCGATCGGGATGTAGATGACGAACACCCACTGCCAGGCCGCCCACTCGGTGAAGACGCCGCCGAGGAAGACGCCCGCGGTGCCGCCGGCGGGGGCCGCGGCACCGTAGAGGGCCATGGCCTTGCCGAGCTCCTTCGGGTCGTGCATGAAGAGCATCATGAGCAGGGTCATGGCGGAGGGGGCGATGAGCGCGCCGCCGACGCCCTGGACGGCGCGGCCGGCGATCTCGACCCAGGCGGTCTGCGCGGCGGCGGCGAGGACGGAGCCGCCGATCATGACGGCCCAGCCGGTGACGAAGATCCTGCGGGCTCCGAGGAGGTCGGAGAGGCGTCCGCCGAGGAGCAGGAGACCGCCGAAGACGACGACGTAGGCGTTGAAGACCCACTGGAGCTCACCCTGGGTGAAGCCGAGGTCCTTCTGCATCTCGGGGAGCGCGACGCCGATGATCGAGGTGTCCATGATGACCATGAACTGCGCGGCGGCGAGCACGGTCAGTGCCCACCAGCGCCGGGGGTTGACGGTTGACGACATGAGCCGGCCCTTCGCTCGCTCCTTGATACCCCTGGGGGGTATCCCGTGCGGAGGAAGGTAGCATACCCATGGGGGGTATTTAAGGGGGGTGAGGTGCGGCAAGACGGCCGGGGCGCGGCGGGGCAGCGCTCCGGCCCCGGGGCACAATGCGTCCATGACCGCCGAGGACCCCACGCACCCGGACCTGCTCCAGCGCTGGAACGCCACCCTGCTCGCGGCCCGGGCCGGCCGCGAGGGGCCCGACCCCGCCCCGTACGGCCACAACCTGCTCGCCCGCTGGGCCGAGCCGCAGCGCGCGTACCACACGGTCGACCACCTGCGGGCCGTCCTGGACCGCGTCGACGAACTGGTCGACCAGGGCGGGGAGGGCGGCGAGCTGGAACTCGTACGCCTGGCCGCCTGGTTCCACGACGCGGTCTACCGGCCCGACCGCTCCGAGAACGAGGAGCGGTCCGCGGCCCTCGCGGAGAAGGCCCTGACGGAGGCGGGCCTGACCGGGCACGAGGTCCGCGAGGTCGCGCGACTCGTCCGCCTCACGGTCACCCACGACCCGGCACCCGGCGACCTCAACGGCGAGACGCTCTGCGACGCGGACCTGGCGATCCTCGCGACGGACCCCGACACCTACCGGGGGTATGCGGAAGCGGTCCGCACCGAGTACGCCTTCGTGCCCGACGAGGCCTTCCGCGAGGGCCGGGCCGCCGTCCTCCGCCAACTGCTTTCCCTGCCACGGCTGTTCAGGACGCCGTACGGAGCTGCCGCCTGGGAGGAGCGGGCGCGGGAGAACCTGGAGCGGGAGCTCCGGGAGCTCACCGGGGCCTCCTGAGGCCCCGCGGCCGCCCCCGTCTCACATCCCGAGACATTCCCGGCACATTCCCGGCACATTCCCGGCGCAGGGAATGTCAGGCACAAACCACCCGTTGACGCATGTCATGCCGCCTTCCTCTGCCGAGCCCGGTCCGCCCTCCTCCCCCGCCCGCATGCCCCTGGCCGTCCACATCCTCGGCCTCGCCGTCTTCGCGCTCGGCACGAGCGAGTTCATGCTGTCCGGGCTCCTCCCGCCCATCGCGGAGGACATGGACGTCTCCATCCCCCAGGCCGGGCTCCTCATCTCCGCCTTCGCCATCGGCATGGTCGTCGGGGCGCCGCTCCTCGCCGTCGCCACGCTGCGGCTGCCCCGCAAGACGACGCTCGTCGCGCTCATCACCGTCTTCGGGCTCGGCCAGATAGCCGGGGCGCTGGCGCCCTCGTACGAGATCCTCTTCGCGTCCCGCGTGGTCAGCGCGTTCGCGTGCGCCGGGTTCTGGGCCGTCGGCGCGGCCGTCGCCATCGCGATGGTGCGGGAGAACCAGCGGGCCCGCGCCATGGCCGTCATGATCGGCGGGCTCTCGATCGCCAACGTCCTCGGCGTCCCCGCCGGTGCCTTCCTCGGCGAGCACCTCGGCTGGCGCTCCGCCTTCTGGGCCGTCGCCGCCGCCTCCGCCGTCGCCCTCGTCGGCGTCGTGACCCGCATCCCCCACATCCCGCTGCCGGAGACGAAGCCCCGCCTCAAGCGGGAGCTCACCATCTACCGCGACCGGCAGGTCCTGCTCTCGATCGTCGTCACCGCGCTCGCCGCCGGTGGCGTCTTCTGCGCCTTCTCGTACCTCGCCCCGCTCCTCACCGACGTCTCCGGCCTCGCCGACGGCTGGGTCTCCGGCGTCCTCGGGCTCTTCGGCGTCGGCGCGCTCGTCGGCACGACGATCGGCGGCCGGGTCGCCGACGCGCACCTCTTCGGCGTCCTGCTCAGCGGCATCACCGCCTCGACGGTCTTCCTCGTCGCCCTGGCCCTCCTCGCGCCCAGCCCGGCGGCCACGATCGCCCTGACCTTCCTCCTCGGCGTCTCCGCGTTCTACACGGCCCCCGCGCTCAACGCCCGCATGTTCAACGTCGCCGGTGCCGCCCCGACCCTCGCGGGCGCCACCACGACCGCCGCGTTCAACCTCGGCAACACCGGCGGGCCCTGGCTCGGCGGCACGGTGATCGACGCGGGCCTCGGCTACACCGCCACCGCCTGGGCGGGTGCCGCCATGACCGTCACCGCCCTCGCCGTCACCTTCCTCGCGCTACGGCTCACGAAGCGGCCGTCCCGCGTGGTCGCCTCGGGCGCGGCGCCTGCGGGAGAGCGTTTCGGCCGATCGACGGAAACGGCGGCGGCGTCCCGCACGCGTGCCCTACCTTGAGTGATCCGTGCACGCATCCGGGGGGATCACCGCCGCCGTGGAACAGCTGACGGGGGAGGACCCCGCGCACATAGGGCCCTATCGGCTCATCGCTCGCCTCGGCGCGGGCGGTATGGGGCTGGTCTATCTCGGGCGGAGCGACCTCGGCCGTACCGTCGCCGTCAAGGTCGTCCAGGCCGAGCACGCGCAACACCCCGAGTTCCGGCGGCGGTTCGCGCGCGAGGTGGCCGCCGCGCGGCGGGTCGGCGGGGACTGGACCGCCGCCGTCCTCGACGCCGACACCGAGGCAGCCGTGCCGTGGGTGGCGACCCGGTACATCCCCGGGCCCGACCTCACCGGCGTCGTCGCCCGGGACTTCGGGCCGCTGCCCGAACACTCCGTCCGCACCCTCGCCAACCGGCTCGCCCTCGCCCTCCAGGCCGTGCACGGCGCCGGGATCATCCACCGCGACCTGAAGCCGTCGAACGTCCTCGTCACCGTCGACGGCCCCCGCGTCATCGACTTCGGCATCGCGCGCGCGATGGACGGCCTCGCCGGGGACAGCCTGCACACCCGCACCGGCATGCTGATCGGCTCGCCCGGCTTCATGTCCCCCGAGCAGGTGCGCGGGCTCGAACTCACCCCCGCTTCCGATGTGTTCTGCCTGGGCGCGCTCCTCGTGTACGCCGCCACGGGCCGGCTCCTCTTCGGCGCCACCGACACCGGGCTCAACGCCCACCTCTTCCGCGTCGCCGAGGAGGAGGCTGACCTGACCGGCGTACCGGATTCCCTCCGCGACCTCGTACGGGCCTGCCTGGAGAAGGACCCGGCCAGGCGGCCGACGCCGAGTGACGTCGCCGCGCGGACCGCGGCGGTCGCCGGGGAGGGCGAGTGGCTTCCCGGGGCCGTACTCGCGCAGCTCGGACGGCGGGCGGCGCACCTGCTGGACTACGCGCCCGCCGGACCGGCCGTCGCGGTGACGCCCCCCGCGCGCGCCGCCGTGCCCGCCGCTCCCGTCGTGCCCGTCGCTCCCGCCGCGCCCGTCGTGACCGCCACCGTCCCGCCCCCTCCCGCGTACGCGCCCACCGCTCCCGCGTACGCCCCCGCCGGCTCGTCCCCGCCCGGCCTGGTCGCGCTCGCCTTCGCACAGCTCATCGTCCTCGTCGAGGCGGGGTTCGCGGGTACGGCGATGATCTGGCGCGGCGCGAACTACGACCTGGGACTCCCCGGCAACGAGATGGAGCTGTCGGACACCGTCTACCTGGACCTCGCGCCCTGCCTCTATCCGCTCGCGTTCCTCCTCGTCCTGCCCTTCGCCCCCGGGCTCGCGGGCCGTCTCGGGCACAGACGCCTGCTGCTGTCCGGCCTGGCCGGCTTCGCCGTGGCGGGCGCGCTCGGCGGGAGCGCCGCCGGTTCCGGCACCTGGATGACGGCCCGCGTGCTCCAGGGCCTCTTCGCAGCCGTCGTGACGGGGTCCGTGCCCGGTCTGCTGCGCTCCCTCACCGGCCCCCGCAAGGCCTTCGGCACGTACGCCGCCGTCGCGGGCCTCGGCCCCGTGCTCGGCATGCTGCTGACGTGGCTGCTGCCGTGGGGGTGGGAGTGGCGCTGGTGGATGTACGCCACCGTCCCGCTCGCCCTCGTCGCCACGGCCCTCGTCGCGACCCGGGCCCCCGACCCCGGCAGGCTCCGCACGCCCACCGACGGACCCGGGGTGCTGCTCGGCTCCCTCGGCGCCCTCGCCGTCAGCAGCGCCGTACCGTACTTCACCGGCGGCGAGTACCTGCCGGTCGCCGCCGCCGTCCTGCTCGCGGCCCTCGCCTGGCGGCAGACCCTCCTGCCGGGCGGCCCCCCACGGGCCCCGCTCGGCGTCCTGTGCGCGGTGGCGGCGGCCGGCGGGGCGCTGGCGTTGCTGTTCGTGTGGTCGGGGAACTACCTGTACTAAGAGGAGGACCGTCCGTACTTCGGGCGCCGCAGCCCCGCCTCCGTCAGGCGGCGGAGGAGTTCCTTCGAGCCGACCTCGACCGCGCCGCCCGCGACCGCGTCCGCGTAGCGGTCCGACGGGATGTCGTAGTGGTCGCGGTCGAAGGCGCGCGGCGGGGCGCCGATCGAGGCGGCGAAGGCGTGCAGCTCCTCGAAGGAGGCGTCGCTGACCAGGTGCGACCACATGCGGCCGTGGCCCGGCCAGGTCGGCGGGTCGATGTAGAGAGTCACAGCGCCGGTATCCCTCTCACGTCAGGCCGCCCACCGGGGCGACCACCACTCCCTGCTTCCCGCACACCCAGTGCGGGTCCGGGCCCAGTTCCGGTTCCACGTCCAGGGCGTGCGGGTCTCCCGAGGAGCAGACCGGGCACAGGGGCCAGCGGCCGTACCGTTCGAGCAGGGCGTCCTGGACGTCCTGGGCGACGAGCCCGGCGACGTACTCCGTGCCCTCCGGCCACTGCTCGACCCACCAGCGCCGGTGGGTCACCGCGTCCTCCACCAACGACACGACCTCGGCGGCGGCCACGTCCCGTGCCACCAGGTCGGCCAGTACCAGCGCGCGGGCGGCGTGCAGCGCCTGTTCGACGGGGTCGATCGCATCCATGCACTCATTGTCTCCCGCGCCCGCGAAAGGACGAAGGTCCCCTCCGTTTCCGGGACCTACTCGGGACCGTAGAGGTCTTGTCGGCCCCGCGCGACCGAAAGTATCTTTCAGATGTGACCAATGAAGTGAAGGAAACTTTCAGGAGCGACGCTCCGCCCGCGCCCGCCGCCCTCGCGGCGAAGGTGCGGACCCTCGCGCCCTCCATGACCCGCTCGATGCAGCGGGTCGCCGAAGCCGTCGCCGGAGACCCGGCCGGCTGCGCCGCCCTCACGGTCACCGGCCTCGCCGAGCTCACCGGGACGAGCGAGGCGACCGTCGTCCGGACCGCCAGGCTCCTCGGCTACCCCGGCTACCGCGACCTCCGGCTCGCACTCGCCGGCCTCGCCGCCCAGCAGCAGTCCGGCCGCGCGCCCGCCGTCACCGCCGACATCGCGGTCGACGACCCGGTCGCCGACGTCGTCGCCAAGCTCGCCCACGACGAGCAGCAGACCCTCGCCGACACCGCCGCCGGACTCGACACCGTCCAGCTCGGCGCCGCCGTCGCCGCCCTCGCCACCGCCCGCCGCGTCGACGTCTACGGCGTCGGGGCCTCCGGCCTCGTCGCCCAGGACCTCGCGCAGAAGCTGCTCCGGATCGGCCTGATCGCGCACGCGCACAGCGACCCGCACCTGGCCGTCACCAACGCCGTGCAGCTCCGCTCCGGCGACGTCGCCATCGCCATCACCCACTCGGGTTCGACCGGCGACGTCATAGAACCGCTGCGGGTGGCCTTCGACCACGGCGCGACGACGGTCGCGATCACGGGCCGCCCGGACGCGCCGGTGACGCAGTACGCCGACCACGTCCTGACCACCTCGACCGCCCGCGAGAGCGACCTCCGCCCCGCGGCCATGTCGTCCCGCACCAGCCAACTGCTGGTCGTGGACTGCCTGTTCACCTGTGTCACCCAACGTACGTACGAGACGGCGGCCCCTGCCCTCGCCGCCTCGTACGAAGCCCTCGCCCACCGCCACTCCCCCCGGACCCGCTGACCCCCCACGCACCAGCCTCAGCCGCCGAGACACCGACGTCGACGCATCGAAAGAGCACCCCATGTCCACTTCCACGCCCTCCTCCACGTACTCCGAACTCCGCGCCCAGCTCGCCACCCTGAGCACCGAGGCCTTCCGCCCCGAGCTCGCCGAGATCGACCGGCTGTCCACGCTGGAGATCGCCCGGACGATGAACGGCGAGGACCAGGCCGTCCCCGTCGCCGTCGCCCGCGAGCTGCCCGCCATCGCCGCCGCGATCGACGCCACCGCCGAACGCATGGCCCGCGGCGGCCGGCTGGTCTACATGGGCGCGGGCACGGCGGGCCGGCTCGGCGTCCTGGACGCCAGCGAGTGCCCGCCGACCTTCAACACCGCCCCCTCCGAGGTCGTGGGCCTCATCGCGGGCGGCCCGTCCGCCATGGTGAAGGCCGTCGAAGGCGCCGAGGACTCCAAGGAGCTCGCGGTCGAGGACCTGACGGCGCTCGGCCTGACCGCCGACGACACCGTGGTCGGCATCTCCGCCTCCGGCCGCACCCCGTACGCCATCGGGGCCGTCGAGCACGCCCGTACCGTCGGCGCGCTCACCATCGGCCTCTCCTGCAACGCGGACAGCGCGCTCGCCGCCGCCGCCGAGCACGGCATCGAGGTCGTCCCCGGTCCCGAGCTCCTCACCGGCTCGACCCGGCTCAAGGCGGGTACGGCCCAGAAGCTCGTCCTCAACATGATCTCGACGATCACCATGATCCGACTGGGCAAGACCTACGGGAACCTCATGGTCGACGTCCGCGCCTCCAACGAGAAGCTCCAGGCCCGCTCGCGGCGGATCGTCGCGCTGGCCACCGGCGCGCCGGACGAGCAGATCGAGAAGGCCCTCGCCGCCGCCGACGGGGAGGTGAAGAACGCGATCCTCATGATCCTCGCCGACGTCGACGCCCCCACCGCCGCCGCCCGGCTGACCGACTCCCAGGGCCATCTGCGCGCAGCGCTGCACGCAGCCGGCTGACGTCGCCCGCGCCGCCCCCCACCCCCGTACAGCAAGGCCACCGCACCATGAGCACAGACGACAAGAACCGCGCCATCGCCGCCGCGATCCTCCCCCTCGTCGGCGGCGCCGAGAACATCAGCTCCGTAGCCCACTGCATGACCCGCCTCCGGCTCGGCCTGCGGGACCGCTCGCTCGTCCAGGACGAGGCCCTCAAGGCCCTGCCCGACGTGATGGGTGTGGTGGAGGACGAGACGTACCAGATCGTCCTGGGCCCCGGGAAGGTCGCCCGTGTGACCCCGGAGTTCGAGGCCCTGGTGGCCGAGGCGCCGAAGGCCGAGCCCGCCCCCTCGGGCTCGGGCTCCGGCTCCGGCTCCGACGACCTCGCCGCGCAGGGCGCCGCGATGAAGGCCGCGCAGAAGCAGAAGAACGCGACGCCGTTCAAGCTCTTCCTGCGCAAGATCGCGAACATCTTCGTCCCGCTGATCCCCGCCCTCATCGGCTGCGGCATCATCGCCGGCCTCAACGGCCTCCTGATCAACCTCGGCTGGCTGCCCGGCGTCACCCCGGCGCTCGCCGCCATCGCGAGCGGATTCATGGCCCTCATCGCGGTCTTCGTCGGCTACAACACGGCGAAGGAGTTCGGCGGTACGGCGATCCTCGGCGGCGCGGTCGCGTCCATCATCGTCTTCGCGGGCGTCGCGAAGATCGACGTCTTCGGCCAGACGCTCTCCCCCGGCCAGGGCGGTGTGCTCGGCGCGCTCGGCGCGGCGGTGCTCGCGGTGTACGTCGAGAAGTGGTGCCGGCGCTGGGTGCCGGAGGCCCTGGACGTCCTGGTCACCCCGACGCTGACGGTCCTCATCTCGGGCCTGGTCACGATCTACGGCCTGATGTTCGTCGCCGGTGAGATCTCCACGGCGATCGGCGACGCGGCCAACTGGCTCCTCGCGAACGCGGGCGCCGGCGCGGGCTTCCTCCTCGGCGGCCTGTTCCTCCCGCTCGTCATGCTCGGCCTGCACCAGGCGCTCATCCCGATCCACACCACGCTCATCGAGCAGCAGGGCTACACGGTCCTCCTCCCCATCCTCGCGATGGCGGGTGCGGGCCAGGTCGGCGCGGCCATGGCCGTCTACCTCAAGCTCCCCCGCAACGGCTCCATCCGCCGCACCATCAAGTCCGCCCTCCCGGCCGGCTTCCTGGGCGTCGGCGAGCCCCTGATCTACGGCGTCTCGCTCCCGCTCGGCCGCCCGTTCGTCACGGCCTGCGTCGGCGGCGCGTTCGGCGGCGGCTTCATCGGCCTGTTCAGCATGCTGGGCGACTCGGTCGGCTCCACCGCGATCGGCCCGTCGGGCTGGGCGCTCTTCCCCCTCCTCGACGGCGACAAGGGCCTCGGCACGACGATCGCGATCTACGCGGGCGGCCTGCTGGTCGGCTACGCGGTCGGCTTCCTGGCCACCTACTTCTGGGGCTTCAACAAGGAACTCCTGGAGGAGTTCAACGTGGACACGGAGGCCGCCCAGCCGGCCCCGGCCGTGACCCCGACGGGAACGACGGGAACGACGGGAACGACGGAGGCCCCGGGGACCCCGGAGACGAAGCCGGAGCCGGTGAAGGTCTGACACACGGCGGTACGGGAAAGGGCCCGGCGGCAGACGGCCGCCGGGCCCTCGCGCGTCCCCTCCTACCGGCAGGGCCTCCTACCGGCAGAGCACGTCCGCCGTCGGGCGGACGCCTTCCGTCAGGTAGCGGGTGACCGCGCGGTCGCCGCAGGGGTTGCCGTTGCCGAGGTAGACGCCGTGGCCGCCGTGGTCGACGGTGACGAGGCGGGCGCGGTCGCCGAGGGCGGCGCGCATCCTCAGGCCGTTGGCGTAGGGGGTCGAGGGGTCGCGGAGGTTCTGGATCATCAGGATGTTCGACGGGCCCCGGTCCGTGATCCGGACCGGCTTCTCGACCGCGCCGCCCTTCCAGAAGGAGCAGGGCGTGATGTTCGCCGGCATGCCGGCCGTCAGCGGGTGGCGGGCGCGGTCGGCGGCGACCGCGCGCTCGTACGCCGGGACCGACGCCGGCCAGTTCACGTCGTTGCAGATCACGCCGACCGTCACGGCCGCAGCGTCGTCCGGCATCGCGCCCGCCAGCTCGCGCGGCAG
The DNA here is from genome assembly GCF_040641575.1 of Streptomyces sp. NPDC020807. NCBI lineage: Bacteria > Bacillati > Actinomycetota > Actinomycetes > Kitasatosporales > Streptomycetaceae > Streptomyces > Streptomyces sp. NPDC020807. The sequence goes on along the minus strand of NZ_JBFADU010000002.1, from coordinate 129,341 downwards.
GACCGGCTTGCCGTCCGGGACGGAGGCGTCCGCCACGAGGCGGGCGAAGGCGGGGAAGCCGGCGTCGGAGTACAGGGCCTGCTGGAGCGCCTGGAGCAGCATCGCCCCCGTGAGCGGGACCCCCGGCGTCTCCGGCGTACCGGTGCCGGTGCCGGTGCCGCTGCCCGTGCCGGTCCCGGTGCCGGTGCCGGTGCCCGTGCCCGTGCCCGGGAGGACCGTGGCGTGCGGCTCGCGGTCCAGGCGGGCCGCCAGGGCCAGGACCCGGCCCCGTACGTCCTCGGGTCGCTCCGCGAGCCGGAGGCCCTCGCCCGCCCGGTCCGGGTGCGCCGCCCAGGCGGCGAAGTCCGGGAAGCGGTCCTCCGCGCCCCGGGCCATGCCCTCCAGCCAGCCGCGCGCGACCCGCTTCGGGTCGGGGTCGTTGCTGCTGTCCAGGACCCAGCGGTCGGTCCGCTCCGGGTACTTCTCCGCGTACGCGGCCGCCGCGTACGTCCCGTACGACACGCTCCACGCCGACAGCTTCCGCTCGCCGAGCGCCTGCCGCAGCCGGTCCAGGTCCCGGACCTCGTTGGCGGTCGTCAGGCCGCGGAGCATCGCGCCGCCGTTGCGGGCGCAGGCCTCCGCGATCCGCTTCGACCGGGCGACGTTCGCGTCGATCCCGCCGTCCCCGCCCGGCCACGACCGCAGCGTCACCATCCACCGGTCGCCCTCGTCGAGCCCGCACCGCGCCTTCGCCGAGCCGCCGATCCCGCGCGGGTCGAACGCCACCAGGTCGTACGCCCCGGCCGTCTCCCGCTCCAGCGCCGCGCCCTTCTGCGCGAGCCGCTGCACCCCCGAGCTCCCGGGCCCGCCCGGGATCACCATCAGCACCCCGCGCCGGGCCTCGGGCCGCGTGCTCGGCAGCCGGGACACCGCGAGCCCGATCCGCTCGCCCTCGGGATCGGCGTAGTCCAGGGGTACGGAGAGGGTGGCGCACTCCTGGCCCGGCAGCGGCCGCACGGAGGGCGCGCACGCGCCCCACGCGAGTCCGGAGTCCGTCGCCGGACCGGCCGCCCCCGCGGGACCGGCGAGCGCGACGCCCGCGACGGCGGTGGCGGACAGGGCGAGGAGGAGGGCCTTGCGACCACGGTTCGTTGTCATGCGCACAGCCTTCCGGAACGGGCGTCCGCACCCCATCCGGCAGGCACGCGGGCGGAGGGTGGGGGCAACCCCCGTGCGGGCGTGGGCCGTTCCGGCGCGCGGGACGCAGAACTCGATGGCGCTCCGCAAGGCCCTGAGAGATCATCCGCCCCATGAGCACCACCGAACCCATCGAACCCATCGAACCCACCGGTACCGCCGCTGCCCGCCCCGCCGCCTCCTCCGGCACCTGGCTCCTCGGCGGTGACCTCCCCGTCCGCCGCATCGGCTTCGGCTCGATGCGGCTCCCCCAGCGCGGCGAAGCCCTCGTCGAGCACGCCGTCCCCCGGGACCGCGACAGCGCGATCGCCGTCCTCCGCAAGGCCGTCGAGCTCGGCGTGAACCACATCGACACGGCCGCCTTCTACTTCTCGCCGCTGCGCTCCGCCAACGAGCTCATCAACACGGCCCTCGGCGGCCCCTACCCGGACGACCTCGTCATCGCCACCAAGGTCGGCCCCGCCCGCGACGCCACCGGCGCCTGGGCGGAGCACGCGCGCACCCCCGCCGCGCTCCGCGCGCAGGTCGAGGAGAACCTGCGCCAGCTCGGCCGCGACCACCTCGACCTCGTCAACCTCCGCGTCCTCGGCACGGACTCGGTCGCCGAGCGCTTCGGCGCCCTCGCCGAGCTCCGCGAGGCCGGCCTCATCCGCCACCTCGGCCTCTCCAACATCACCCCCGCGCACCTCGCGGAGGCGCAGGCCATCGCCCCCGTCGCCTGCGTGCAGAACATGTACGGGATCGGCGTCCGCCCCGAGTACGCGGACTTCGTCCGGCACTGCGGCGACCAGGGCATCGCCTTCGTCCCCTTCTACGCCATCGCCGCCGCGGGCCGGCAGGGCGGGGCCACGGCCGCCGAGCGGGACGAGGTCCTCGCCGTCGCGAAGGCCCACGGCGCCGACCCCGCCCAGGTCCGCATCGCCTGGACCCTCCACCAGGGCCCGCACGTCCTCGCCATCCCCGGCACGGGCGACCCGGACCACCTCGCGGCGAACGTCGCCGCCGGCGCGCTCACCCTCACCCCGGAGGACCTGGCACTCCTGGACACCGCCCACCACGAAGCCGCGTAGGCGGGGAGAACGGGCCGCCTCCCTACACTCCACTCCCATGACGACCACGACCTCCGCCCTCGCCGCCGACCTGGCGCCCACCGGCACCCTCCGCGCCTCCGTCAACCTCGGGAACCCCGTCCTCGCCCAGGGCACCCCCGACGCGCCCTCCGGCATCACGGTCGACCTCGCGCGGGAGATCGGGGCGCGCCTCGGGCTCCCCGTGGAGCTGCTCTGCTTCGACGCGGCGCGCAAGTCGTTCGACGCGATGGCGGAGGGGCGGGCCGACCTCTGCTTCCTCGCCGTGGACCCGGCGCGCGAGAAGGAGGTCGCGTTCACGGCCCCGTACGTCGTCATCGAGGGCGTGTACGCCGTCCCGCGCGACTCGGCGCTCACCACCGTGGACGAGGTGGACGCCCCCGGCGTCCGCATCGGTGTGAAGCGGGGATCGGCCTACGACCTGTTCCTGTCCCGCTCCCTCGCCCACGCGACCGTCGTGCGCGGCGAGGAGGGCGTGGACGTGTTCCGCGCCGAGGGCCTGGAGGCGGGCGCGGGCATCCGGCAGCCGATGACGGCGTACGCCGCCGCCCACGCGGAGCACGTACGCCTCGTCGAGGGCCGCTTCATGGAGATCCGCCAGGCGGTCGGCACGACCGTCGGCCGCGCCCCCGGGACCGTCGCCTTCCTGCGCGACACGGTCGAGGAGCTGAAGGCGAACGGCTTCGTCGCCGACGCCCTCCGCCGCGCCGGCCAGGACCCGGCGCTCGTGGCCCCGTAGCCGGTCGAGAAAGGCCGCCGGGCGGGGTCCGAAAGGGCCCCTTCCCGGCCTCCCAGGGGGTCTTGGCGGGGGGCCGCACCCTCCTCGCGCCCGCGGGGTCCACCCCTCGCCGCACCGGCCGCCCACGCCCCGCACAGACCCTCACCACACCACTCCCGACCTGCGATTTCTTCCCCAACCCTCCTATCCTGGGAACCTACTTGGAGGGGGATATCCGTGGACCTCAACAGCCTCCCGAACCGTGACATCCGCACGGTCGAGGACGTCCTGAGCCTGCTCGACGGGCTCTTCGCCCCCAGCGCCGTCCGGTGGTCGGAGGACGGCGCCGACTGGTGGGACGGCTTCTACGCGGACCGGGACCGGTCGGTTCCGTTCTTCGTCGCCAAGCCGGACGAGAACCTCGTCTCGTACCGGGAGAGGGGGCTCCTCCCGGAGGACGGGAAGGTCCTCGACCTGGGGTGCGGGCCGGGGCGCAACACCCGGTACCTCGCCTCGCTGGGGTACGAGGTCGACGCGGTCGACCTCTCCGCCACCGCACTCGCCTGGGCCGAGGAGCGCACCCGCGAACTCGGCACGGAGAACGTCCGGTTCGTGCACGGGAACGCCTTCACCAGCACCGAACTCGACGGTCCGTACGACCTCGTCTACGACTCCGGCTGCTTCCACCACCTGCCCCCGCACCGCCGCGTCAGCTACCTCGCGCTCCTCGACCGCGTCCTCGCGCCCGGCGGGCACTTCGCGCTCACCGCGTTCGCCGCGGGCGAGGGCGGCATGGGCTCCGAGCTGCCGGACGCCGACTTCTACCGGAAGGGCCGGCTGGACGGTGGACTCGCCTTCACCGACGACGAGTTGCGCGGACTCTTCGCCGACCTGACGGAGGTCGAGATCCGGCGCATGCGCGACGAGCCGGCGGAGTCGGGGCGCTTCGGGGAACCCTTCCTGTGGACGGGGCTCTTCCGCCGCTGACCCCGGCCGCCGACCCCGGCCACCGTCGCCGACCCCCGGCCGCCTTCCAAGATCATCTCGGGTGCACAATGGCCGCATGTCAAAGACGACTAACAGCCCCAACGCCCCGAAAACGGCCACCCTCGACGACGCCGCCTCCGTCAGCCGCCCGCTGGCCCGCGCCTTCCACGACGACCCGATGATGGCGTTCTTCTTCCCCGACGCGGACACCCGCGAGGAGACGCTCGCCCGCTACTTCGGCACCCTCTTCACCCGCCAGTACGCCCAGAACGCCGTCTGCGAACTCACCGAGTCCGCGGCGGCGTTCTGGGTTCCGGCCGAGGCCGCCGAGAAGGCCGCGCCCGACGCCGGGACCATCGCCGAACTGACCGCCATCCTCGGCGACCGCGCACCCCTCTTCGGCGAGGCCGTCGCCGCCTCCGAGGCCCACACCCCGAAGGAGCCGCACTGGTTCCTGGCCGTCATAGGCGCCGACCCGGCCGCCCAGGGCCAGGGCCACGGCGCCGCGCTCCTGCGCTCCGGCCTCGCCCAGGCCGACGCGGCGGGCCTGCCCGTCTACCTGGAGTCCTCGAAGGAGAGCAACCTCCCCTTCTACGCGCACTTCGGCTTCGCCGTGCGCGAGGAGCTCCGCCTGCCCGGCGGCGGCCCGAAGCTGTGGTCGATGTGGCGCGAGGCCCGCCGGCCGTAGCCTCAGGCCTCCCCCTTCAGATACGCCGCGAGCCGGTCGTACTGCTCCCGTACGCCCGCCTCCATCCCCGCCGCGAGCGCCTGGTCCCTGATCTCGTTCGAGGGCCAGACCGACGTGCTGGTCAGCGCCGTCCCGCCGTCGGGGGTCGCGTCGAAGGTGAGGGTGACGCGGACCGGCTCCGCGTCCGGCATCTGCTCGAAGACCTCCGTGTAGTCGAGCCGCTCGACGGGGACGACCTCCTCGTACGTACCGGAGAAGACGATCTCCTGTCCGTCCGGGGCGGTCTGCCCCCAGCGCCAGGCGCCGCCCGCCCGCAGGTCGACGTCGACGACCGTCGTGGTCAGCGCCGTGGAGCCGTACCACTCCCGCACCTGCTCGGGGCGCGTCCACGCCTCCCAGAGGCGGCCCGGCGGGGCGTCGAAGGTGCTGGTGACGACCAGCTCCCGGTCGGACGGTGTCGTCAGCAGCGTGACCATGACACGGATCCCTTCCCGAGGCGCGTACACCTCCAGGATCCACTGAACGCCCGAGGGCGGCACCCCCTGTGGGAGTGCCGCCCTCGGTCCTGGTCCCGCGAGGGACCGTGTCCTGCGATGAACGTCCGATCCGTCAGGATCAGAAGTCCATGTCACCGCCCGGCATGCCGCCGCCGGCGGGCGCGCCCGCCTTCTCCGGCTTGTCGGCGATGACGGCCTCGGTGGTGAGGAACAGCGCGGCGATCGACGCGGCGTTCTGCAGCGCGGAGCGCGTGACCTTCGCCGGGTCGATGATGCCCTCGGCGATGAGGTCGACGTACTCGTTGGTCGCGGCGTTCAGGCCGTGGCCGACGGGCAGGTTGCGGACCTTCTCCGCCACGACGCCACCCTCGAGACCGGCGTTGACGGCGATCTGCTTCAGCGGGGCCTCGAGGGCCAGCTTCACGATCGCGGCGCCCGTGGCCTCGTCGCCCGAGAGGTCGCCCTCGAGCTTCTCGAAGACCGAGGAGGCCTGGAGCAGGGCGACGCCACCGCCGGCGACGATGCCCTCCTCGACGGCCGCCTTCGCGTTGCGAACGGCGTCCTCGATGCGGTGCTTGCGCTCCTTGAGCTCGACCTCGGTCGCGGCACCGGCCTTGATGACGGCCACGCCGCCGGCCAGCTTCGCGAGGCGCTCCTGGAGCTTCTCGCGGTCGTAGTCCGAGTCGGAGTTCTCGATCTCGGCGCGGATCTGGTTCACGCGACCGGCGACCTGCTCGCTGTCACCGGCACCGTCGACGATGGTGGTCTCGTCCTTGGTGATGACGACCTTGCGGGCGCGGCCCAGCAGGTCGAGGCCCGCGTTCTCCAGCTTGAGGCCGACCTCCTCGGAGATGACCGTGCCGCCGGTGAGGATGGCGATGTCGTTCAGCATGGCCTTGCGACGGTCGCCGAAGCCCGGGGCCTTGACCGCGACGGACTTGAAGGTGCCGCGGATCTTGTTGACGACCAGGGTCGACAGGGCCTCGCCCTCGACGTCCTCGGCGATGATCAGCAGCGGCTTGCCCGACTGCATGACCTTCTCCAGGAGCGGAAGGAGGTCCTTCACGGAGGAGATCTTGGAGTTGACGATGAGGAGGTACGGGTCGTCGAGGGACGACTCCATGCGCTCCATGTCGGTGGCGAAGTACGCCGAGATGTAGCCCTTGTCGAAGCGCATGCCCTCGGTGAGCTCCAGCTCCAGACCGAAGGTCTGGGACTCCTCGACGGTGATGACGCCTTCCTTGCCGACCTTGTCCATCGCCTCGGCGATGAGCTCGCCGATCTGGGTGTCGGCGGCGGAGATGGAGGCCGTGGAAGCGATCTGCTCCTTGGTCTCGACATCCTTCGCCTGCTCGAGCAGGGCGCCGGAGACGGCCTCGACGGCCTTCTCGATGCCGCGCTTGAGGGCCATCGGGTTGGCACCGGCGGCGACGTTGCGGAGGCCCTCGCGGACGAGAGCCTGGGCGAGGACGGTGGCGGTGGTCGTACCGTCGCCGGCGACGTCGTCCGTCTTCTTGGCGACTTCCTTGACCAGCTCGGCGCCGATCTTCTCGTACGGGTCCTCGAGCTCGATCTCCTTGGCGATGGAGACACCATCGTTGGTGATCGTGGGGGCGCCCCACTTCTTCTCGAGGACGACGTTGCGGCCCTTGGGGCCGAGGGTGACCTTGACGGCGTCAGCGAGCTGGTTCATGCCGCGCTCGAGACCGCGCCGGGCCTCCTCGTCGAACGCGATGATCTTGGCCATGTGAAGTGGTCCTCCCGGACATGGGGTGGATAACGCTCCAGGACCGCGCCGACGCCCGCGACGGACGGCCTCCGTGACTCCGCGTGGTTCCTTGCCCCACCCGGACGGCGACCTCGTCTGCCCGATCCTCGTAGCACTCTCACCTTCCGAGTGCTAACGCCAATGATTAGCACTCGCCCTAGGAGAGTGCAAGCGACTCTCGACGATCGGGACGAGGATCGGGACGGAGTCACGGGAGGGGTCGGGACGGCCTCACGCGCGGAGGGCGTACGTCCCCGGGAACGCGTGAGGGGCCCGTATCCCCTCAGGGATGCGGGCCCCTCGACGGCGTTGCGTCGGTGGCCGATCGCGCCGCGCTCAGACGGCGAGCTTGACCATGTCCGCCTGCGGACCCTTCTGGCCCTGCGAGATCTCGAACTCGACTCGCTGTCCCTCTTCGAGGCTGCGGTAGCCATCCATCTGGATCGCGCTGTAGTGGACGAAAACATCCGCACCACCGTCGACCGCGATGAAGCCGTAGCCCTTCTCCGCGTTGAACCACTTGACGGTGCCCTGAGCCATGCCTAACTCCCCTATTACTGGCCCTTGCGCGGGCCCCGCACTTCGCGGAACCCGGGTCAGACCCTGCGCCGGAACGCGTCGACCGCCGCTGAATGTATCTGCCCAACTGCCCTGTGCAACAGGCCATTCGGGCGAGAATTCTGGGCACGACGGAAAGGGGAATTGGGGATAATCCCCGGACTTCCGGGGCAAGTCGGGCCCGGCAAAACGCGCAGAACGTACACAACGCTCACGCAGTTTGGCTGCTTCCAGACGTGCGGGGACGCATTCTCATATGCGGGCGGCACGGGCAGCGGAGGGGACTTCCCCAACTCTACCCCGCTCAACCATGCAGAATTGCCCCTTCCGCTTTATGGCGCGGAAGGGGCAATTCACGAAACTCGGAACGACTCGGAAGTGATCAGCCGCCGGCGACGGCCGGGATGATCGAGACGCCCGCGCCGGCCGGCGTGGCCGTCTCCAGGCCCTGCTCGAACCGCACGTCGTCGTCGTTCACGTACACGTTCACGAAGCGGCGCAGCTTGCCCTGGTCGTCCAGGACGCGGGCGGCGATGCCCGTGTGGTTCTTCTCCAGGTCGGCGATGACCTCGGCGAGGGTCGCGCCCTCGGCCTGGACCTCGGACCGCCCGCCCGTGTAGGTGCGGAGGATGGTGGGGATGCGGACGTTCACGGCCATGTCTTCGTACCTCTCGGCGACGCTTGCGGAGCGCGGAATCAGTGGGCCAGGCCCGCGTCGCGGAACGCGTCCAGGCTCGGGCGGATGGTGGCGGTCGCCTGCGAGGTCTCGGCCACCGCGTCCAGGGTCTTGAGGCCGTCACCGGTGTTGAGGACGACGGTCGTGAGCTCGGGGTCGATGAGACCGGCCTCCACGAGCTTCCTGGTCACGCCGACGGTCACGCCGCCGGCGGTCTCCGCGAAGATGCCCTCGGTCTGCGCGAGCAGCTTGATCGCGTCGACGACCTGCTCGTCGTTCACGTCCTCCACGGCGCCGCCGGTGCGGCGGGCGATGTCGAGGACGTACGGGCCGTCGGCCGGGTTGCCGATCGCGAGCGACTTGGCGATCGTGTTCGGCTTCTGCGGGCGGACGACGTCGTGGCCGGCCTTGAAGGCGGCCGAGACCGGGGAGCAGCCCTCGGCCTGCGCGCCGAAGATCTTGTACGGCTTGTCCTCGACGAGGCCCAGCTTGATGAGCTCCTGGAGACCCTTGTCAATCTTCGTGAGCTGCGAGCCGGAGGCGATCGGGATGACGAGCTGGTCCGGGATGACCCAGCCGAGCTGCTCGCAGATCTCGTACGCGAGCGTCTTGGAGCCCTCGCCGTAGTACGGGCGGAGGTTGACGTTCACGAAGCCCCAGCCCTCGCCGAGCGGGTCGCCGATGAGCTCCGAGCAGAAGCGGTTGACGTCGTCGTAGTTGCCCTCGATGCCGACGAGGTCACCGCCGTAGACGGCGGCCATGACGACCTTGCCCTGCTCCAGGTCGTGCGGGATGAAGACGCAGGAGCGGAAGCCGGCGCGGGCGGCGGCGGCGCCGACGGCGCCGGCCAGGTTGCCGGTGGAGGAGCAGGAGAGGGTGGTGAAGCCGAAGGCGCGGGCGGCTTCGAGCGCCTGGGCGACGACCCGGTCCTTGAAGGAGTGGGTCGGGTTGCCGGAGTCGTCCTTGACGAAGAGCTTGCCGGGGGCGACGCCGAGCTCGCGGGCGAGGTTGTCGGCCTGGACGAGCTTGGTCCAGCCGGGGTTCAGGTTCGGCTTCTCGGCGACGTCGGCCGGGACGGGCAGCAGCGGGGCGTAGCGCCAGATGTTGGCGGGGCCGGCCTCGATCTGCTTGCGCAGCGCCTCGGGGTCGCCGGTGGGAAGGTCGTACGCGACTTCGAGCGGTCCGAAACACAGCTCACAGGCGAAAATCGGACCGAGGGCGAAGACCTCGCCGCATTCGCGACAGGAGAGTCCGGAAGCGGGGCCGAGGTCGACGGTGGAAGCTGAATCGGCTTCGGTGGTGTCGGTGACAGCGGGTGCGACGGTCTGTGCAGCCATGGAGGCGAGGCCCTTTCTCCTCATCTTTCGCATGACGAATTTTTCGCCATGCGACGGATTTGGCACCTTCCCTAGCCGGGGGCCTCGCGAGAACGAGACAAACCGACTGGAGGGTTGCCGGGGCTTCAACGGGCCGTTTCCCTCTGCCCCTCTGGATGAGCGGTATTCGATTGTGGAACGCGGTCGGCACCCCGACGTGCATCGGAGATCCGCGTTGCTCAAGACTGTAACCGAAGGCCTGGGTGCTCGGACGGGCCGTCCGTACCGCGAGATGGAGATCACGTGCTGGAAGAGGTGGAGCGCTGGCTGGCCCGGCGGTCCTGGTCCGTGGCCGACCGACCGATGGAGCGCATCCTCGCCGCCAAGCGCAACACGAAGGTCAGCGTCGTGCTGCCCGCGCTCGACGAGGAGGCCACGGTCGGCGACATCGTCGCCGTCATCCGCCGCGAGCTGATGAGCCCGTCCGTGCCCCTCGTCGACGAGCTCGTGGTGATCGACTCGGGCTCCACCGACCGTACGGCCGAGGTCGCCGCGGCGGCCGGCGCGCGGGTCGTGGCGCGGGACGAGATCCTCCCCCGGGTCCCGGCCGTGCCGGGCAAGGGCGAGGTCCTGTGGCGGTCACTGATGGTGACGAGCGGGGACGTGGTCTGCTTCGTCGACGCGGACCTGAGGGACTTCTCGGCGGACTTCGTGACGGGCATCGTGGGCCCGCTCCTGACCGACCCCGACGTGTCCTTCGTGAAGGCGATGTACGACCGTCCTTTCGGGGACACGCCAGGTCAGGGCGGCCGGGTCACCGAGCTGGTGGCGCGTCCGCTCCTCAATCTCCACTGGCCGCAGCTGGCCGGTTTCGTGCAGCCGCTGGGCGGCGAGTACGCGGCGCGGCGCGAGCTCCTGGAACGCCTCCCCTTCCCCGTCGGTTACGGAGTGGAGCTGGGGCTCCTCGTCGACGCGCTGCACACGGTGGGCCTGGACGGCCTCGCGCAGGTCGACGTGGGCGTGCGCAAGCACCGCCACCAGGACGGGCAGGCGCTGGGCCGGATGGCGGCGGCGATCTACCGGACGGCACAGCTGCGGCTCTCCCGCGGGCACCTCGTGCGCCCCCGCCTGACGCAGTTCGAGCGGGGCGACGAGGGCTTCGTCCCGCGGACGTACGACGTGGACACGGAGGAGCGGCCCCCGATGGCGGAGATCGCGGAGTACGCGCACCGCCGCGTGGCGTAGCCCATCAGGAGATCCGTTTTGCCTATATTGCCCCCTTATGTGCAGTACACAAGAAGGGCATGAGAGAAGAAGTAGACGTTTTCCGGGAGCAGCGGCGGCGACCGGTCTCGCCGCCGCCACGCTCGCCTTCGCCTTCGTGTCCCCCAGCGCATCGGTGTCTCCGACTGCATCGGCATCGACGGCATCGGTGAACCCGACCCACCCGACGTATCAGCCGACGTCCTCGCGCACGTCCCCGCCGCCTCCCCCGGCCCCCGGTCCGCAGGGCGGTTCCGGCGGGCAGATGGCGGAGACGGGCAGGAACGGCGAGCGGCTGTGGCTGCTCGGCGCGCTGGGCGTGGCGCTCGCGGCGATGGGCGCGGTGGCGAAGGCGGCGATGCGCGGCCGTCGCGACTGACGAGTGACCGGCCGGCTCCGGTGACTCCCGGTGGCCGAATCAGCCCGTCTCGTATACGTACGTTTGAGCGTTTACGGGACGGGCTAGGTTCGCCATATGGCTACCGTTCTCGTGGCATCCAACCGTGGCCCGGTCTCGTACAAGCTCCAGGACGACGGAGGACTGGACGCCCGCAAAGGCGGAGGCGGCCTGGCGTCGGCTCTGAGCGGCATCAGCTCCCCGGACAACCTGTGGGTGTGCGCGGCGCTGAGCGAGGCCGACCGGGAGGCGGTGAGCCGTGGCGTCGCCGAACCGGGCGTACGGATGCTGGACATCCCGCCCGAGGTCTACGCGGACGCGTACAACGGCATCGCGAACTCGGTGCTGTGGTTCCTGCACCACCACCTGTACGACGTCCCGCGCGAGCCGGTCTTCGACGCGGAGTTCCGACGCCAGTGGGAGTCGTACCGCGCGTACAACGAGGCGTTCACGGAGGCCCTGGCGGCCGAGGCGGCGCACGGGGCGGCCGTCCTGGTCCAGGACTACCACCTGGCGCTGGTCCCGGGGCAGCTCAGGAAGGCCCGCCCGGACCTCAGGATCGCGCACTTCACGCACACGCCGTGGGCTTCGCCCGCGTACCTGCGCATGCTCCCGGACGACATCCGCGAGGAGCTGCTGCGGGGGATGCTGGGCGCGGACGAGCTGGGCTTCCACACGCGGGCGTGGGCGAAGGAGTTCCGGGCCTGCGCGGAGCAGCCGGGCCTGTCGGGGACGCACGTGGCGGTCCACCCGCTGGGGGTGGACGCGGACGACCTCAGGAAGATGGCCCACACTCCCGAGGTGGACGCGCGGCTCGCGGAGCTCCGGGCCGAGATCGGCCCGCGCAGGACGATCGTGCGCGTGGACCGCACGGAACTCTCGAAGAACATCCTGAGGGGCCTGCTGGCCTACCGCGAGCTGCTCACGACCCGCCCGGAGTGGCGGGAGAAGGTGGTCCACCTGGCGTCGGCGTACCCGTCGCGCCAGGACCTGGAGTCGTACCGGGCGTACACGCAGGCGGTCCGGGACCTGGCGGACGCGATCAACTCCGAATTCGGCACGGCGGACTGGCAGCCGGTCCTGGTCTCGGTGAAGGACGACTTCACCCGCTCGCTGGCGGCGTACCGCCTGGCGGACGTGGCGCTGGTGAACCCGGTGCGGGACGGCATGAACCTGGTGGCGAAGGAGATACCGGTGGTCTCGGAGGAGGGCTGCGCCCTGGTGCTCTCCACGGAGGCGGGCGCGTACGAGGAACTCCACGAGGACGCCCTGACGGTGAACCCCTTCGACGTCACGGCCACGGCGGAAGCCCTCCACCGGGCCCTGACGATGCCCCCCGCCGAGCGCAAGGACCGCACCCGGCGCCTCGCGTCCGCCGCCACCGCCTTCCCGCCCCAGCGCTGGTTCCTCAACCAACTGGCGTCCCTGCGGGACCGCTGAGAACCGGCGGGTCAGCGAGGAACGAGGCCGTCGACGTCCAGCGTGACCGTGAAGGGGACGGAGACGTCCAGACGGCCTCGGTGAATCCCGGTCGGGACGTAGGTGCGGGTCATGGTGTCGAGCTCGTACGTGTGCACCACCGGGGTGCCGGCCTCGTCCTCCACCCGCCAGAAGTGGGGAATCCCGGCCTGCGCGTACTTGAAGGGCTTCAGGGACCTGTCGCGGTCCGCCGACTCCTCGGAGACGACCTCGACGACCAGGGCGACGTCCTCCGGCGCGTACCACGTGCGGTCCGGGTCGTACGAGGCCGTGGTCACCAGGATGTCGGGCTCGGGACGGCTCTTCCTGTCGAGCCGGACGGTCATCTCCCGCTCCGCCTCGAACCCTGCCGGCGCGGCCTGCCGCAGGGCGAAGGTCAGGTTCTCCACCAGCCGGGAGTGCCAGGAGCGCTGCGGCGACATCATGAAGATCAGTGCCCCGTCGATGAGTTCGGTGTGCCGAGGGGCCTGAGGAAGGTGATCGAGGTCGTCCGCCTCCCAGCCGCTCGGCCGGGGCGGGATCATCCAGTCGGGGAGTTCGGCGGTCACGGCTTCCTCCAAGCACCGCGGGGAGTCTCCCAGCGTAGTGGACACGTGACCCGTGACCCGTGAGCGGTAAATCCCTGTCGGTTATCGGTACGGCCCTCTCCTCCTGAGGGGTCGAGTCGTGTCAGACTCCGCTTCGATCGTTCCCCCAGGCGATCCGTTTCTCCCCATGGCGCGCACGCAGCGCATCAGACGCATGAGGCAAGCGGAAGGATCGCGACACACGTGAAGAAGATTGTCGTGGGCATGACCCTCGGGTCGGCGCTCACCGCACTCCTCGCCGCCGGGCTCACGCCCGCCGTCGCGCAGGAAGCACGGGACGGCGGGGTCGGGTCGGCGGCGGGGGCCAAGGCCCACCGGTCCGACAACCGGCCCGGGCCGCTCACCAAGCAGCGCACCGAGCTGCGCGAGAAGGCGATCGACCTGATCGCCAAGGGCAAGGCCAGGGCGAACGCCGACGGCGTCGTCGAGGTCGCCGACGGCAAGTTCGTGGAGACCGAGACCACGACCGCCGACCGGCAGGAGAAGATCTTCACGATCCTCTCCGAGTTCGGGACCGAGGGGTCGGGCAAGCTCGGCACCGTTCCCGGCCCGCTCCACAACGAGATACCCCGGCCGGACCGCGGCGTGGACAACTCCAACGCCTGGACCGCCGACTTCGACAAGGGGTACTACGAGAACCTCTTCAACGGCTCCGGCGAGTCGATGAAGACGTACTACGAGAAGCTCTCCAACGGCCGCTACTCCGTCTCCAACGTCGTCGAGGACTGGGTCAAGGTCCCCCACAACGCCTCCTTCTACGGCGACAACGCCGTCGAGGACACCGGCGGCTCGTGGGCCTTCATCCAGGACACCGGCGACGCGTGGTGGAACGCCCAGATCGCGGCCGGCAAGACGCCCGCCGAGATCGACGCCCACCTCGCCCAGTTCGACGTCTGGGACCGCAACGACTGGGACCACGACGGGAACTTCGACGAGCCCGACGGCTACATCGACCACTTCCAGGCCGTCCACGCCGGCATGGGCGAGGACGCCGGCGGCGGCGCCCAGGGCGAGGACGCCATCTGGTCGCACCGCTGGTTCGTGAACGGCGACGACTACGGCCTCACCGGCCCCGACGTGGCCGGCACCCAGAACAAGGGCGGCGGCGCCCGCATCGGCCAGTCCAAGTACTGGCTCGGCGACTACACCACCGAGGGCGAGAACGGCGGACTCGGCGTCTTCTGCCACGAGTTCGGCCACGACCTCGGCCTGCCGGACTACTACGACACCGACGGCGGCGAGAACTCCACCGCCTTCTGGACCCTCATGAGCTCCGGCTCGTGGCTCAGCCACGGCGCCGCCGCCAACGCGGGCATCGGCACCCACCCGGGCCTCATGGGCGCCGAGGAGAAGCTCTTCCTCGGCTGGCTGGACTACTCCGACGCCCCGCTCGGCGCCTCCGGCACGTACACCCTGAACCCGGCGCAGCTCCAGGTCACCGGCAAGGACCAGGCCGTCCGCGTCGCGCTCCCGGACAAGACGAGCAGCACCACCTACACCGCGCCCGCCTCGGGCACGCACGCCTGGTGGACCGGCTCGGCCGACGGGCTCAACCAGTCGCTCACCCGCTCCGTCCCGGCCGCCCCGCGCGTCACCGTCAAGGCGTCCGCCTGGTACGAGATCGAGGCGGACTACGACTACCTCTTCGCCGAGTACTCCCTCGACGGCGGCACCACCTGGGCCCGCGCGGGCGACGCCGTCTCCGGCTCCTCCGCCGGCAAGTGGACGACCCTCCGGTTCACGTACGACTCCGCCGGCAAGCCGTCCCTGTTCCGCTTCCGCTACCAGTCCGACGGCGGCGTCCACTTCGCCGGCGCCTTCCTCGACGACATCAGCCTGAGCAGCGGCGGTACGAGCCTGCTGGGCGACGACGTCGAGAACGGCACCAACGGCTGGACCCCGCAGGGCCGCTGGAAGATCTCCACCGGCACCGAGACCGCCACGTCCCCCCGGTACTACCTCGTCGAGAACCGCGAGTACGTCGGCTCCGACGCGCTCCTCGCCGAGGGCCCGTACCAGTTCAGCAAGGGCGTCACCGCGCCCGACTGGGTCGAGTGGTTCCGCTACCAGAACGGCATGCTGGTCTGGTACGTCGACCGCTCCTTCGACGACAACAACGTCAGCAACCACCCCGGTGGCGGCTCGGCGATGGCCGTCGACGCCCGCCCGGCCCCGTTCACGTACGCCGACGGGACCGCGCCCACCAACCGCCGTCAGCCCTTCGACGCCACCTTCGGCCTCGAGGCGACCGACGCCACCTGCCTCCACAAGGAGGTCCTGGTCGGCAAGGGCGGCAACAAGACCGTCGAGACGCTGGCGGCCTGCGCCCCCTCCGTCGCGGGCATCCCGGTCTTCGACGACACGAACCCGAACGCCTACTACGACACGACGGCCCCCCAGGCCAGCGTGAAGGTCGCGGGCCACGGCGTCCGTGTCACCGTCACCGGTGACGCCGGCGACGACCTGACCATCAGCGTGGTCAACCCGGCCGCCGCCCACTGATCCAGGGCGACCGGCAGCACGACCGCGAGGGCGGTACGGGGCCCCAGGGCTCCCGTACCGCCCTCGTCGGTACCGTCAGGGCAGCTCTCGTACCGCCCCCGTCGGTACCGTCAGGGCTCCCGCACCGCCCTCGCCAGTTCCGTGAGGAGCGCGACCACGCCCGGTGGGCCGTCCACCGCCACGTCCGCGCGCTCCGCGAGCTCCTCGACCTCCGTCGAGCCGCTGCACACCAGCAGGCCCGGCATGCCGTCCGAGCGGAGCTTCTCCACCGCCGCGAAGGCCGGCAGGTCGCCCAGGTCGTCGCCCGCGTAGAGGACGGAGCCCGCGCCCGCCTCCCGGAGGAACTTCCCGAGCGCCACGCCCTTGTCCATGCCGGGGGGCCTAAGCTCCAGGACCATGCGGCCCGGCTCCAGGACCAGGCCGTGATGGGCGGCGAGGTCGCCGAGGGGGGCCTTGAGGGCCTCGAAGGCGGCCTCGGGCGCCTGGGCGCGGCGGGTGTGGACCGCGACCGCGCGGCCCTTCTCCTCGATCCAGACGCCCGGCCACGCCCCGAGGCGGTCGAGGAAGCCGGGGAGCTCGGCGCGGACCGAGGCGACGCCGGGGTGCGGGGCCGCCGCCCGTACGGTGCCGGTGACCGCGTCCCAGCGCTCGGCGCCGTAGTGGCCGAGGACGGTGAGGTGTTCGAGGCCGGGGACGCCGGCGAAGCCGCCGTACCGGACGGCGACCCCGGCGGGTCTGCCGGTCACGACGACGACGGAGCGGACCTCGGGGGCGAGGGCGGCGAGCGCCTCGACCGCGCCGGGGTGGGCGCGGGCCCGCTCGGGATCGGGGACGATCTCGGCGAGGGTGCCGTCGAAGTCGAGGGCGACGACGGCTTCGGAAGGGCGCGCGAGGAGGGCCGCGAGGCCCTCGCGGCCGGAACTGTTGGTCGGATGCGGAAGGCTGGTGACCATGTCCACGACCCTAGCGAGGGTCGTCGCTCACGTCAGCGTGACCGGGGTCATCCCGTACGCCTCTACCGCTTCCCCCGCCGCTCCTCCCTCACCCGTCTCAGGCGGTTCACCGTCACGGGGTCGTGGGCCAGCGCCCTGGGGTCGTCCAGGAGGGCGTTGAGGAGCTGGTAGTAGAGCGTCGGGGAGAGCCCGAGGCGTTCGCGCACGGCCCGCTCCTTGGCGCCGGGGCCGGGCCAGGAGCGGCGTTCGAGGGCGAGGAGGGCTCGTTCGCGTGCGCCGAGCCCGTGGGAGTCCCCCGCCGCCCCACGGGAGTCCCCCGCCGTCCCCCAGGAGTCCCCCGCCGTCTCTTCGCTCATACGCTCAACCTATTACTCGGCGGCCTCCGCCGCCGTCGCCGCCTGTCCGATCTGCGCGAGGACCTCCGCCGGGCGGCCCGCCGGGGTCACCGCCTTGCCGATGTTGCGCTTGACCGTGTCGCTGACCGTCGCCCAGGAGGTCTTGCCGACCGGCGGGAGCTGCGCGTCCGGCAGGGCGGCGAGGAACTCGTGCAGGTGCGCGTACTTCGGGTCGCTCTCCATGGTGGTGGAGGCGCTGACCGTGACGGGCAGCAGGTCGTTGTCCCCGGCGAACTTCAGGACGTTCTCGTCGCTGAAGACGAAGTCGAGGAAGGAGCCGATCTCCGCCCGGTGGCCGTTCTCCTTGAAGCCCATGATCCAGTCGGCGACACCCATGGAGGTCTCGGGCTTGCCGTCGATGCCGGGCAGCGGGACCTGGCCGATCTGGACGCCCTTCTTCGCGGCCTCCTTGAGCAGCGAGGGGTGGCCGTTGAGCATGCCGACGTCGCCGGCGGCGAAGGAGGCGAACGCGGCCTTGCGGTCGAGCTTGCCGGGGGCGACGGGGCCGGTGAGGCCCTTGCCGACGAGCTCGGTCTTCAGCCAGTCGAAGGTGGCGACGTTCGGCGCCGAGTCGACGGCGTACCGGTCGCTGAAGTCGGTCCAGCCGCCCCCGCCGCTGAGCAGCCACATCATGGCCTCGGCCTGGGCCTCCTCGGGGCCGAGGGGCAGCGCGAAGGGGGTGCGGACGCCGTCGTCCTTGAGCTTCCTCGCGGCGGTGGCCAGCTCGGCCCAGGTGGTGGGGGGCGTGGCCTTGGCCGAGGCGAAGAGGGCCTTGTTGTAGAAGAGCGTGCGGGTGGAGGCGACGAACGGCAGGCCGTACTGGACGCGGTCGGTCTCCCCGGCGGCGGCGAGCGGCGGGAGGAAGTTGGCCTGGACCGGGATGGAGAGCAGGTCGTCGGCGGGGTAGAGCTTGCCGTCGGCGGCGTAGTCGGCGTAGGCGCCGATCTGAGCGATGTCGGGGGCGTCGCCCGCCTTGACCATCTCGGCGACCTTGCGGTCGACGTCGGTCCAGGACTCGACGCTGACCTCGACCTTGACGTCGGGGTGGGTGGCCTCGTAGGCGGCGACGAGGTCGTTCCAGTACTTCTTGGTGGTGTCCCCGCCGGTGAGGTCGTAGTCGGCGGCGACCAGTCTCAGGGTCACGGGCCCGGAGTCGCCTCCGAGGACGCCGCACCCGGAGACCGTCGCGGTCAGTCCGAGGGCGGCGGCGGCCGCGGTCAGTCCAAGGAATCGTCGCCGCTTCACGGCTTGTCCCACCTCTTTGCTCGGCTGCTCGTCGTTGAGCGTCGTCATTGCGGCCGTCAGTCTCCCCCGACCGCACACAAGAGGTCTAGTCCACTCGGGTATCGCTTCCGCAACGCCGACGGGACCATGGGCCCACCACCCCTACGGAGGAGGGTCCCGAATTTGTATCCGAACGCAACAATCCTCGGCAGTGGACTAGACCTATCGGGTCCCCGCGCGACAGACTGTTCCACGTGAAACACGTCATCGCCCTGGATGTGGGCGGCACCGGCATGAAGGCCGCCCTCGTCGGGGCGGACGGCACCCTGCTCCACGAGGCCCGTCGCGCCACCGGGCGCGAGCGCGGCGCCGAGGCGGTCATCGAGACCATCCTCGGCTTCGCCGCCGAGCTCCGCGCCCTGGGCCAGGAGCGGTACGGCGAGCCCGCCGCCGCGGCCGGAGTCGCCGTACCCGGCATCGTCGACGACGCGAACGGCATCGCCGCCTACTCCGCCAACCTCGGCTGGCGTGACGTACCCCTGCGCGCCCTCCTCAGCGAGCGGCTCGACGGCGTCCCCGTCGCCCTCGGCCACGACGTGCGCACCGGCGGACTCGCCGAAGGGCGGATCGGCGCGGGCAACGGCGCCGACCGCTTCCTCTTCATCCCCCTCGGCACCGGCATCGCCGGGGCCATCGGGATCGCCGACCGCATCGAGACCGGCGCCCACGGCTACGCCGGCGAGATCGGCCACATCGTGGTCCGCCCCGGCGGCATCGAGTGCAGCTGCGGCCAGCGCGGCTGCCTGGAGCGGTACGCCTCCGCCTCCGCGGTCTCCCTCGCCTGGGCCACCGCCTGCGGCGACCCCGAGGCCGACGCCGCCGACTGCGCGAAGGCCGTCGTCTCCGGCGACCCGCTCGCCACCCGCATCTGGCAGGAGGCCGTCGACGCGCTCGCCGACGGGCTCGTCACCGCGCTCACCCTCCTCGACCCCCGCACCCTCATCATCGGTGGCGGACTGGCCGAAGCCGGGGAAACCTTGTTCACACCACTTCGGGCCGCGGTGGAGGAACGGGTCACGTTCCAGAAGCTGCCCGCCATCGTCCCGGCGGCCCTCGGGGACACCGCCGGATGCCTGGGAGCCGGCCTCCTCGCCTGGGACCTGCTCGCAGCCCGGCAAGGCGAGCACGACCGGCACGACCAGGCCGGTCAGCACGACCAGGCCGCCCGGGCCGACCAGCACGCCCAGCGCCCCACCGACTCGGAGGTTTCCGCCTGATGGCCGATCACAAGGTTCTCGCCGGCGCACACGTCGTGCTGCCCACAGGGATCGTCGAGAACGGACGCGTGATCGTCGACGGCGACCGCATCGCGGGCGCGGCACCCGAGAGCGCCGAGACGATCGACCTCACCGGCCACTGGCTCGTCCCCGGCTTCGTCGACATGCACAACCACGGCGGTGGCGGCGGCTCCTTCACCTCCGGCACGGTCGAGGACGTCCTCAAGGGCGTCCACACCCACCGCCTGCACGGCACCACCACCGTCGTCGCCTCCTTCGTCACCGGCGACATGGACTTCCTCGTCCAGCGCGCCGGGCTCCTCTCCGAGCTCGCCGAGCAGGGCGACATCGCCGGCCTCCACTTCGAGGGCCCGTTCATCTCCCCCTGCCGCAAGGGCGCCCACGACGAGACGCTGCTGCGCGACCCGCACCCCGCCGACGTCCGCAAGCTCGTCGAGGCCGGCCGCGGCCAGGCCAAGATGGTCACCCTCGCCACCGAGCTGCCGGGCGGCATCGACTCCGTGCGGCTCCTCGCCGAGCACGGCGTGATCGCCGCGATCGGACACACCGACGCGACGTACGAGCAGACGGTCGCCGCGATCGACGCGGGCGCCACCGTCGCCACCCACCTCTTCAACGCGATGCCCGGCCTCGGGCACCGCGCGCCCGGCCCCATCGCCGCGCTCCTGGAAGACCCGCGGATCACCGTCGAGCTCATCAACGACGGCACGCACCTCCACCCCGCCGCCCTGGAGCTCGCCTTCCACCACGCGGGCGCCGAGCGGGTCGCCTTCATCACCGACGCGATGGACGCGGCCGGCTTCGGCGACGGCACCTACATGCTCGGCCCGATGGAGGTCGAGGTGAAGGACAGCGTCGCCCGCCTCGTCGAGGGCGGCTCCATCGCGGGCTCGACCCTCACCCTCGACCGCGCCTTCAAGCGCGCCGCGACGATCGACGGCCTCCCCGTCGAGTCGGTCGTCCAGGCGATCTCCGCCAACCCGGCGCGGCTGCTCGGCGTGTACGACCGGGTCGGCTCCCTGGAGCCCGGCAAGGACGCGGACGTCGTCGTCCTGGACGCGGAGTTCACCCTGAAGGGCGTCATGCGCAAGGGCGAGTGGATCGTCGACCCGACGAAGGCGTGAACAGCGCGGGAACGGCAGGCGGTCACAGGTCTGGGCCGCCCGCCGTTCCTTTGGCATGATCGGTGCCCGTCACGTATCGGCACACGGAGGGTGGACAGCCCGTGATCCTCACCGTCACCCTCAACACGGCACTCGACCTGACCTACCGGGTCCCCGCCCTCACCCCGCACGCCTCCCACCGCGTCACCCAGGTGATCGAGCGCCCCGGCGGCAAGGGCCTCAACGTCGCCCGCGTCCTCGCCACCCTCGGGTACGAGACGGTCGCCACCGGCTTCGCGGGCGGCGCGACGGGCGCGACCCTCCGCGAGGCCCTCGCGGCCACCCCCGTACGCGACGAACTCGTGGAAACCGCGGGCGCCACCCGCCGTACGGTCGCGGTCGTCGACAACGCGACCGGCGACACGACCCAGCTGAACGAGCCGGGCCCGAGCATCACCCCCACGGAGTGGACGGCCTTCCGCACCCGCTTCGAGTCGCTCCTCGACGGAGCCGCGGCGGTCGCCCTCTGCGGCAGCCTCCCGCCGGGCGTCCACGTCGGCGCGTACGCGGAGCTGATCCGCCTCGCCCGGACGGCCCGGGTCCCCGTCCTCCTCGACACCAGCGGTGAACCGCTCCGCCGGGGCATCGCCGCCCGCCCCGACCTGGTCAAGCCGAACGCCGACGAACTGGCCCAGCTCACCGGCTCCCGCGAACCCCACCGCGCCACCCGCGACGCCCGCCGCCGCGGCGCCCACGCCGTGATCTCGTCCCTCGGCCCGGAGGGCCTCCTCGCCGCCACCCCCGAAGGCCTGTGGCGCGCGACCCCGCCGACGGCGGTGAAGGGCAACCCGACGGGAGCGGGCGACTCGGCCGTGGCCGGCCTCCTCGCGGGCCTCGTCGACAAAACCCCCTGGCCCGACCGCCTGGCCCGAGCCGTCGCCCTCGCAACGGCGACGGTCCTCTCCCCGGTGGCCGGAGAATTCGACGCGGTGGCTTACGAGAAGCTACTGCCGAAGGTGAGAGTGAGGGAAGAATTCGCCTCTCCGTAGATCATTGGAACTCTGCGATCCAATCCCCCCTCGCAAGCCCCTCACCGCCCACACAGAATCAATTTCAGCCATCCCCCGCACGCGCCCTGGACGACCCGCGAACGGGAAGGCGATAATCCAGGAACTCCACAATTCGATCAGGGGGAAATGCGCATGCGGCGAAACATCGCATCCATCGCGTCCATCATCACGGCATAGCTCGCTCTCGCCGTCTCGATGACCGGGTCCGCCCAAGCCACCGAGTCCGCTATAGACTACGGAATAAAAGGGTGCGGCACTACCGGCGCCTATGGGGACATGTCCTGGACCAACTACTGGGGACCTGGCTCCACGATCAACCTCAAATTCTCGGTGACCGATACCCAGTCCGATGGGTACGGCGCCGCCGTGCGTTTCCTCTCAAAGGACACCTGGGGCAAGGTTCACTACTGGACTTGGCGCAAGAACACCCAAGGTTATGGAAAGACAAGCTACTGGGAGACCACGGCTTCACACGAAAACGGGCTCTTCTATATCGGAATCCAGGTAGCCCGAATAAACAGCAGCACCGGGGCCGTCATTAGCTCCTGCACCAAGTGGTAATTAACGCGAGAGCCGAATCTGCGTGAGGGTCAGCGACCGGTCTCCCCCGCCTCCAGGTAGACCTGGTCGAGGATCGCCTCGCAGGCGTTGCCCGCCTCGCAGGAGAGCTTGAGGGCGTTGGCGCCCTTGTTCAGGTTCACGTAGGCGTACGTGTACGTCCAGCCCTTCTCCCAGTCGCCCTCGGCGGCCTTCGCGAAGTTGGACATGTTCACGTCGCGCGGCGCGGCGCCGTTCACCGTCAGGGACGTCTTGGCGTCCTTGCCGGGAACGCTGTACGTGATGCGGAGGGTGTACGCGCCGGAGTTCGGCACGTCGACCGACCAGCTCGCGGAACCGCCCTCGCCGTTGAACGCCACATAGGCGCCGTTCGTGCCCTTCGCGCCCTTGACGGCGTTGGCCGTGGTGGCCGGCCCGCCCAGCTTCAGCGTCGCCGCGTCCTGCTTCGGGAGTTCGAGTGGGGTCGGTTCCGTGCTCGGCTGGGTGCTGGGCTGGTCGGAGGGCTGCTGGGACGGGGCCGCCGAGGTGGGGCCGCCGGTCTGGCCGCCCGCGTCCGCCTTGTCGTCCTTGTTGCCCGAGTTGCTGATCACGGCCGCGGCGATGCCGACGACCACGACCGCGACGACCGCGACCGCGCCGATCAGCAGACCCCGGGTGTTGGGGCCGCGGCCGCCGCGCTGCGGCGGCAGGGGCTGCGGCGGGACGGGGCGCGTCGGCGGGCCGCCGTAGGTCTCGGGGGCCGCGTACTGCGCGTTCGGCTGGCCGTACGGGGGCTGCTGCTGGTTGCCGTACGGGGACTGCTGCGGCAGGTAGCCCTGCTGCTGCGCCGCGCCGCCGTACTGGCGCTCGCCGACCGTTCTGACCTGGTTGTACGAGGTCCGGGGCACCCCCGGCCGCGCGGGCGCGGGGCCTGGGTAGCCGTAGCCGCCGCCCTGCGGCGCCTGGGCGCCCGCTGCCTGACCATCCGCGTACAGGTAACCGAACGGATCGTCGTCCTCGGGCTTGTTCGCGCCGTCGTTACCGGCAGCCATCCGGGCCATCCTCTCCATGCTCGCCAGCCGTCGCCGACCGGGCCGAGCCTACCTCGAACGGATCAACGCACGGCGCGACCCTTGACAGGAGAGGGGCTGCGGAGCGCCTCAGCCGGCCCTGCGGTGGACCTTCGCGCGGGACCGCTTCTCGACGTACATGCGCTGGTCGGCGGAGTTCAGGACCTCTTCCACGGTCATCCCGCACTCGGCCCAGCCGATGCCGAAACTCGCCCCGACACGGACCGCCCGCCCGTCCACCCGGATCGGCGGAATGATCGCGTTCCGGAGCCGTACGGCCAGGTCGGCGGCGTCCGCCGAACCGAGCCCGTCGGCGAGGACGACGAACTCGTCACCGCCCAGCCGCGCCACCGTGTCCCCGTCCCGCACGCCGGTGGTGAGCCGCCGCGCGACCTCGACGAGGACCGCGTCGCCCGTGTGGTGCCCGAAGCGGTCGTTGATCGACTTGAAGCCGTCGAGGTCACAGAAGAGGACCGCGAGCCCCTTCGTCCCGTCGTCCGTCTCACCGCCCGTGGCGGGCGCGACGGTGTGGACGTGGTGGTCGTACGGCCCCGCGCCGTGCCCCGCGTCGAATCCGAAGCCGTGCTCGTGTTCGTGCTCGTACGGGGACTCGTAGCCCGCCTCGTACCCGGCGGAGTCGTAGCCGGAGGAGTCGTACCCGGAGGAGCCGTACCCGGAGCCGTAACCGGAGTCGTGACCCGGCTCGTAGCCCCCCTCGGGGACCTCCTCGCGCCGGGAGCCGTAGCCCCCGTCGTGGCCGCCGCCCTCGTACCCCGCGTACGCCCCGCCCGCGCCGACCGTCTGGGAGGCCGGGCGCTCGCAGAGCCGGGAGGAGAGCCGGGAGCGCAGCTCGGCGCTGTTGGGGAGGCCGGTGAGGGCGTCGTGCGAGGCCCGGTGGGCGAGCTGGAGCTCGTGGCGCTTGCGCTCCTCGATGTCCTCGACGTGGGTGAGGAGGAAGCGCGGGCCGTCGGCGGTGTCCGCGACGACCGAGTTCCGCAGGGAGACCCAGACGTACGTGCCGTCGCGCCGCCCGAGCCTCAGCTCGGCGCGCCCGCCCTCGGCGGAGGTCCGGAGCAGGGTGCCTATGTCCTCGGGGTGGACGAGGTCGGCGAAGGAGTACCGCCGCATGACGGACGCGGGCCGGCCGAGGAGGCGGCAGAGCGCGTCGTTGGTGCGGAGCAGCCGGCCGTGCTGGTCGCCGCCCATCTCGGCGATGGCCATGCCGGAGGGCGCGTACTCGAAGGCCTGGCGGAAGGACTCCTCGGAGGCCCTGAGGGCCTGCTGCTCGCGCTCCAGGCGGACGAGGGCGCGCTGCATGTTGGAGCGGAGCCGGGCGTTGCTGATGGCGATGGCGGACTGCGAGGCGTACATCTGGAGCGCCTCCTGCCCCCACGGGCCGGGGTGGCGGCCGTTGCGCGGGCGGTCGACGGATATGACGCCGAGCAGCTCGCGGCCGGAGCCGGAGGCGTACATGGGGGCGTAGAGGCGGTCGTGGGGGTGCCACTCGTCCTCGAAGCGCGGAGCGGGGCCGTCGGTGTGCCACTGGGGGACGTCGTCCTCCATGAGGACCCAGCCCTCGGTGTGCGGGATGAACCGCAGGTCGCCCCAGGCGTCACCCATGGCGAGGCGGCGGTCCCAGGAGGCGCGGGAGCCGACGCGGCCGGTGATCAGGGCCTCGGCGGCGGAGCTGCCGGCGAAGGCGGCGACGACGAGGTCACCGTCGGGGCGTACGAGGTTGACGCAGGCCAGCTCGTAGTTGAGGCCGCTCACGACACCGTCGGCGACGGTCTGCAGGGTGTCCGCAAGGCTGCGGGCTGTGTTGAGGTCCGCCACGACCTGATGCAGCTGCCGCAGGGTCGAGAGACGGACGTACGGCTCCGACTCGGTCTCCATCGCTCGCTCTCCCCGAGACCTCGACAGCAACTCCAGGGTTCTCATCGGCTTCGTGCTCACTGTCCCTGCCACTGAATCACAGTGAGCTGTGCACCCGGTACACAGGGTCAGCAAATACTGCCCTCTGTGACTCAAGTCACAGCAGGTCATGGCGGGTCGCGTGCAACCCCCGGGAGAGGTCTGGGCCTAGGGGGTGCCGGTCGCGCCCGGCTCGGGGGCGTCGCGGCCCCGGGGTCCTAGGACCGGCGGGGGATGCCGGACCTGGTCCCGGGGCCCGATGCGGCGCCCGCCGCGCTCGGACTAGCGTGCGGGTGTGCTCCAGACGACCCCTCACCCGCACCTCACCGCTCCGCCGGTCACCGACCTGGCCATCCCTCATGCTGAGGGGGTGAGCAACGACGAGTTCCGCGCGGCGATGTCCCGCCTCGCCGCGGGCGTGGTCCTGGTGACCGCGCACGCGCCCGACGAGGGCCCGCGCGGCGAGGACGTCGGCATGACGGCCACGGCCTTCATGTCGGTCTCGCTCGACCCCCCGCTCGTCCTGGTGAGCCTCCGCAACGGCTCCCGCATGGACGACCTGCTCGCCGAGGTGCCCGTCTGGGCGGTCTCGGTGCTCGCGGAGAGCCAGCGGCAGGTCGCCGGGTGGTTCTCCATGAAGAACCGCGTCAGCGACCGGCTGCTCTTCGACGGCGTGCCGCACACGCGGGGCGCGGCGAGCGGGGCGCCGCTGCTCGACGGGGCGCTGTCGGTCCTGGAGTGCCGGACGGAGAGCCGGGTCGTGGCCGGCGACCACACGCTGGTCGTGGGACGGGTCCTGACGGCCGGTCTGCCGGCGGCGGACGGCAGCGGCCCGCTCACGTACTTCCAGGGCAAGTACCGCCACCTCAGCTGACGGTCTCCCACGGCGGGCATCCACTACCCGAGCTGACGGACTCCCAGGGCGGACTCCCTGAGCCGGGCCGCCGCGCGGGCTCCTCAGCCCCAGTCCCCGCCACCGCGCGACTGGCGCGTGCGCTTCGTCTCCGAGCGCTGCTTCTTCTCCCGCAGCCGCCGCTCGTTGATCCCGCGCGGGATCTTCGTCGCCCTGCGGGGCTTCGGCGGCGGCGCCGTCGCCTCGGCGAGGAGCGCGGCGAGCCGGACGGCCGCCGTCTCGCGGTTGCGCCACTGGGAGCGGTGCTCCGAGGCCCGTACGGAGACGACGCCGTCGACCAGGCGGTCGGCGAGCCGCTCCAGGGCGCGGGCCTTCCACACCTCGGGGAGGGCCGTCGTGGCGGCGAGGTCGAAGCGGAGCTCCACCTTCGAGTCACTCGTGTTGACGTGCTGCCCGCCGGGCCCCGACGACCGCGAGAAACGCCACTGGAGCTCGGCCTCGGGAAGCGAGACGGAGCCGCGGATGGGATACGGACCGGACATGTCATCCATGTTCCCCGGAGGGGCCCCGGGGAGTCATCCTGTTTTCGCGACGCCGCATCCGGGAACCGTGGGCGGCGGAAGCGCGTTTCTCCAGGCGAGCGACGACATCACGTTCACGATGAAAGGGACTTTCCATGGCTGTGAGCCTGTCCAAGGGCGGCAACGTCTCCCTGACCAAGGAGGCCCCCGGCCTCACCGCCGTCACCGTGGGCCTCGGCTGGGACGTCCGCACCACCACCGGCACGGACTTCGACCTCGACGCCTCGGCGATCGGCGTGGACGCGGCCGGCAAGGTCGTCTCCGACGGCCACTTCGTCTTCTTCAACAACAAGTCGACGCCGGACCAGACCATCGTCCACACCGGTGACAACCGCACCGGCGAGGGCGGCGGCGACGACGAGCAGATCAACGTCAACCTCGCGGGCCTCCCGGCGAACGTCGACAAGATCGTCTTCCCGGTCTCCATCTACGACGCGGTCAGCCGCTCGCAGAACTTCGGCCAGGTGCGCAACGCGTACATCCGCATCGTGAACCAGGCCGGCGGCGCCGAGATCGCCCGCTACGACCTCTCCGAGGACGCGGCCGTCGAGACCGCCATGGTCTTCGGCGAGCTCTACCGCAACGGCGCCGAGTGGAAGTTCCGCGCGGTCGGCCAGGGCTACGCCTCGGGCCTGGAGGGCATCGCCCGCGACTTCGGCGTGAACCTGTAACACCCGCGGTCCCGCACCGTGTCGAGCCCCGGCCGGGTTTCCCGGCCGGGGCTCTACGCTGCCCGCGTGATCGTCGAAACGCTCGCCCCCAAGACCCGGGAGGACGGCGCCGCCCTCCCCGGCCCGCTGCTCACCGAACTCACCGCGCTCTACGCGTCGAACGTGGAGTTCCACGAACTCGGCGGCGACTTCCCCGACCCCGCCGACGTCCGCCCCGAGCAGGTCGCCGCCGCCCTCGCCGACGACCTCGCCGACCCGACCGCCGAGGTCCTGCTCGCCCGCTCCGAGGGCCGCCTCGTCGCCCTCGCCGTGACCCTCGGCCGCCACCCGGACCCGGCCGACCCGGACCCCTGGCTCGGCCTGCTCCTCGTCCACGCCGCCGAACACCGCGCGGGCCACGGCCGCCGCCTCGCCGCGTACGTCGAGGACCGCTTCCGCGGACGGGGCCGCACGGGCCTGCGCCTCGCGGTCCTGGAGAACAACCCGAAGGCGCTGGCCTTCTGGACGTCCCTGGGCTACGAGGAGATCGCCCGCCGACCGGACCTGGACCGCGGCCGCCCGTGCGTGGTGCTGCGGAAGGACCTCGCCTGACCGGCGCGGCACGCGCCGGGGCGCCTCCCCCTACGACTCGGCCGGTCGCCCGTCCCCGTACAGCCAGGTCTTCCACAGGGGCGCGAGGTCCTTCCCGGCCACGCTCTCCGCGTACGCCGTGAAGTCCTCCGTCGACGCGTTCGCGTGGCGGTACTTCGCGGGCCAGCCGCGGAGGATCTCGTCGAAGACCTCGTCCCCGACCGTCTCGCGCAGCTTGTGGAGGACCATCGCACCGCGCTGGTAGACGGGCGGGTCGAAGAGGTTCGCGGCCGCGGGCGGGGCGGCGGGCGGGAAGGCCCAGTTGGCGTCCTGGGCGTAGGCGCGGTCGAAGTGCGTCCGGGCGGGGACGTCCTCGTACTCCTCCGTGTACAGCCATTCGGCGTACGTGGCGAAGCCCTCGTTCAGCCACAGGTCCTGCCAGGTCTCCGGCGTGACCGAGTTGCCGAACCACTGGTGGGCCAGCTCGTGGACGAGGGTCGTGCGGTCGAAGGAGGCTGCCGGGAAGACGGGCCGGGTCTGGGTCTCCAGGGCGTACCCGAGGGTGCCGTCCTCGGTGACGATCGCCCCGGCGGCCGAGAACGGGTAGGCGCCGAAACGCTTCACCTGCCGGGAGACGATCTCCGGGATCTCGCCCCGCAGCGCCGCGCTGGCCGCGGCGACCGGCCGTTCGGCGGCGGTGAGGACGGGCAGCGCACCGGGGCCGGTCGCCGACGCCGTGTCGTACCGGCCGATGGCGACGGTCGCGAGATAGCTCGCCATCGGCTCGGCGGTGTGCCACACGGACGTCACCCGGCCGTCCGGGTCCTTCCGCAGCTCGCTCCGCACGCCGTTCGACAGCGCTTCGAGACCGGCGGGGACGGTGAGCCGGATGTCGTACGCGGCCTTGTCGGAAGGGTGGTGGTTGCCGGGGAACCAGGTCATCGACCCCTCGGGTTCGCCGACCGCGACCGCGCCGCCGTCGGTGCGCAGCCAGCCCTCCGTCGAGCCGTCCGCGTCGGTGATCGGCTCCGGTACACCCGAATAGGTGATGCCGACGGTGAACTCGTCGCCTTCGCGGAGGTCGTCGTGGGGACGGAGCGTCAGCTCGTCGCCCGCCCTGTTCCACGCGGCGGTGGCGCCGTCCACCTGCGCGCCGGTGACGGTGAGCCCGGCGAGGTCGAGGTTGAAGGCGCTCAGGTCCTGGGTGGCGCGCGCGGTGATCTCGGCGCTGCCGTCGAGCCGCCCGCTCGCCGGGTCGTAGGCGAGGGTCAGGTCGTAGTGGCGCACGTCGTAGCCGCCGTTGCCGAGCTTCGGGAAGTACGGGTCCCGCACCCCGGCGGACCCGGGAGTGCCCCGTACGCCGGTGGCCGCTTCGGCGCAGCCGCCCGCGAGGACGGCGAGGGCGAGGACGGCCGCCGCGGCGGCGGTGCGGTGGCTCTGGATCACGTACCGAATCCTAGGCAGTGCTCCCATCCCGTACGAAAACGGGCATGCGGAAACGGTGATGGCGCCCGACGGGGGAACCGGACGCCATCACCAGCTGTGAGGTGTTACCGCGGGAACGGGGCCGTTCAGTTGGCGAGGGCCGCGACGCCCGCCTGGGCGAACTTCTCGTCCAGGTCGCCCGACGGGGCACCCGCGACACCGATGCCCGCGATCGGCGCGCCCTTGGCGGTCACCGGGGCGCCACCGGCGAGGAAGAGGGTGCCGGGGATGTCCTTCAGGGTCGGCGCGCCCGCGAGACGGCCCGCGAGGACGGAGGTGGGGGCGTTCCAGGAGACGGCGGTGTACGCCTTGCGCTCGGCCGACTCGTAGGACTGCGGGCCGGCGCCGTCGCCGCGCAGGGTGACGATGGTGTTGCCGTTGCGGTCGACGACGGCGACGGAGACCCGCTGGTTCTCCTTCTCGGCGGCGTCCAGCGTGGCCTGCGCGGCCTTCGTGGCGGCCTCGATCGTGAGGTGCGTCGACTGCTGGAGGTTGTCGTTGCCGGCGTCGGCGCGGACGACGGCGGCGGGGGCGGCGGCCGGGGCGGAGGCGTTCGCGGAGACGGCGCCGAAGGTACCGGCGGCGACGACAGCGGCAGCGGTGGCACCGAAGAGGATCTTCTTCATGGGAGAACTCCGTGATGTTCCGTGAGGTGAGGGAGGAGGTGGAGGCGGGTGCCCCGTTCGCTCTGGTATCCATCCTGTGGCCGCGCCCGGGGCCATCCGGTCCACGGTCCGGCTGCCCTCCTCACGCACACTGGAGGACGGGCGGGTCAGCCGATCGGTTGATGCCGGTCTGGTCCCCTTGGGTCAGGATGGAGAGATAGCCCCAGGTCAGAGACGTACAGCAGGCACACCAGGGGCACACCGGAGCGAAGGGAAGGCCGGCAGGTGACCGTGACCCAGCCGCCCGCCGGCACCGCCGAGGGAACCGCCGACCAGGACCCCGACGCCCCCTGGCTCGCCCGCGTCATGCACATCGCGTTCTTCCTCCTCCTCGGCGCCTCCCTCGCCCGCTTCCTCCTCCGGCACCCCTGGGAAGCCCGCAGCCCCTGGATCATCGCCCTCTCCGGCGCGCTCGCCTCCCTCTACGTCCTCGGCCCCGTCCTCGGCACCCGCGCCGCCCCGCGCCGGATCGCCTGGCTCGGCACGGTCGTCGCCGTCTGGATCGTCC
The DNA here is from genome assembly GCF_040641575.1 of Streptomyces sp. NPDC020807. Lineage (NCBI taxonomy): Bacteria > Bacillati > Actinomycetota > Actinomycetes > Kitasatosporales > Streptomycetaceae > Streptomyces > Streptomyces sp. NPDC020807. Next base: position 98,747 of record NZ_JBFADU010000002.1, on the reverse strand, counting down.
TCGTCGTCCTCGCGCCCAGCTTCGCCTGGTGCGCGGTGCCGCTCTTCTACACCGGCCTGCGCACCCTCCCGCCGCGCGCCGCACTCGGCCTCGTCGTCCTGCTCACCGCCTTCGTGGTCTTCGCGCAGGTGCAGCTCGCGCACGGCGGCTGGGACCCGAACCTGGTCGTCGCGCCGCCGGCCGTCGCCGCCATCGCGACGGGCGTGTTCGTGTACTCGGACCGGCAGGCCGCCCGGCAGCGGGCGCTCATCGACGACCTCATCCGCACCCGCCGCGAACTCGCCGCCATCGAGCGCCGCGAGGGCACGCTCGCCGAGCGCCAGCGCCTCTCCATGGAGATCCACGACACCCTCGCGCAGGGCCTGTCCAGCCAGCAGATGCTGCTCCAGGCGGCCGACCGCACGTGGGACAGCGACCCGGGGACCGCACGCCGCCACGTCCGTACGGCCGAGTCGATCGCCGAACGGAACCTCGCCGAGGCCCGCCGCTTCGTCCACGACCTCGCCCCCGCCGACCTCGCCGAGGGCGGCGGCCTCGAGGAGGCGCTGCGGGGCCTCGCGGCGCGGGAGTCCGCCGAGTTCCGGGTCGACGGGTCGCCGGTGCCGCTGCCCGACCGCGCGCAGTCGGCGCTCCTGCGGATCGCGCAGGGCGCCCTCGCGAACATCCGCGAGCACGCGGGCGCGACCTCCGCCGCCCTGACCCTGACCTACCTCGACGACCTCGTCGTCCTCGACATCGCCGACGACGGCCACGGCTTCGACCCTGCGCTCGCCCGCCCCGACCGGAGCGACCGCGGCCACGGGCTGCCCGCGATGCGGGTCCGCGCGCAGCAGCTCGGCGGCACGCTCACCGTCGAGTCCGCCCCCGGCGAGGGCACGGTCCTCTCGGCGTCCATCCCCCTGACCCCCGCCTCCGACCCCGCCTCCACCCCCACCCTGGAGTCCTGATGTCCGTACGGATCCTCCTCTGCGACGACCACGTCGTCGTCCGCGCCGGCCTGCTCGCCCTCCTCGGCAGCACCCCCGACATCGAGGTCGTCGGCGAGGCCGGCAGCGGCGAGGAGGCCGTCGCGATGGCCGCGAAGCTGAAGCCCGACGTCGTCCTGATGGACCTCCAGCTCGGGGCGGGCATCGACGGGGTGGAGGCCACCCGCAGGATCGCGCCCACCGGCGTCCACGTCCTCGTCCTCACCACGTACGACACGGACGCGGACATCACGCGCGCGATCGAGGCGGGCGCGACCGGCTACCTCCTCAAGGCCGAGCGGCCCGAGGAGCTGTTCGCCGCCATCCACTCCGCCGCACAGGGCCGCACCGCGCTGTCGCCGCCGGTCGCGAGCCGCGTCATGGACCGGATGCGGGGCGCGGCGGGCCCCTCGCTCACCGACCGGGAGCGGGACATCCTCGGCCAGCTCGGGCGCGGGCTCGGCAACCGGGAGATCGCGCGGGCGCTGTTCATCAGCGAGGCGACGGTGAAGACGCACCTGGGCCGGATCTACGCGAAGCTCGGCGTCGACACCCGGGCGGGCGCCGTGGCCGTGGCGAAGGAGCGCCGTCTCCTCCCGTAACTCCTGCTACCGTGCGTGGCCATCCGACCGCACCATGTGACGTGGCGGTCTCAGTCTCCGTGGGAGCGCACGTGAAGCTCGCCATCGTCGGCGGTGGCCCCGCCGGCCTGTACCTCTCGATCCTGCTGAAGCGGCAGGACCCGTCGCACGACATCACCGTGTACGAGCGGAACCCGGAGGGTTCCACGTACGGCTGGGGCGTCACCTACTGGGCCGGGCTCCTCGACAAGCTGCGCGCGGGCGACCCCGAGTCCGCGGCGGCCGTCGCGGAGGCGTCGGTGACGTGGAACGACGGGGTCGCGATCGTCCGCGACGAACGGACGGTGCACCGGGGCGACGCGGGCTTCGGCATCGGCCGCCGCAAGATGCTCATGCTGCTCGCCGACCGGGCCGAGGAGCTCGGGGTCACGGTCACCTTCGAGCACGACATCACCGGGCCCGACGCCCCGGAACTGGCCGACGCCGACCTGGTCGTGGCCGCCGACGGAGTGAACAGCGTGCTGCGGGAGGCGTACGCGGAACACTTCGGCAGCACGACGACGGCGGGCCGGAACCAGTACATCTGGCTCGGCACGACGAAGGTCTTCGACTCGTTCAGCTTCGCGTTCAAGGAGACGGAGCACGGCTGGATCTGGTGCTACGCGTACGGGTTCAGCGGCGAGCGGTCCACGTGCGTCGTCGAGTGCTCCCCCGCCACCTGGAAGGGCCTCGGCCTGGACACGGCCGACGAGCCCGACACCCTCACCCTCCTGGAGAAGCTCTTCCACGACCTCCTCGACGGCCACGAGCTGATCGGCCGGGCACAGGCGGACGGGGCCCCGCAGTGGCTCACCTTCCGCACGCTCACCAACCGGGTCTGGCACCGCGGCAACCTCGTCCTCCTCGGCGACGCCGCCCACACCACCCACTACTCGATCGGCGCGGGCACGACACTCGCCCTGGAGGACGCGCTCGCCCTGGCGGCGGCGCTCCGCGACCCCGCCGACGGCCTGGACGCGGCGCTCACCACGTACGGGAAGCGGCGCCGCGCCGAACTCGTCTCGGCGCAGAGCGCGGCCCGGTACAGCGCGCAGTGGTACGAGAACCTCCCCCGCTACATGCGTCTGGAGCCGTCCCGGATGTTCGCCCTCCTGGGCCAGCGCCACTCGCCGCTGCTGCCGCACATCCCGCCGCAGCTGTACTACCGCATCGACAGGGCGGCCGAGCAGCTGGAACCCCTGCGGCGCCTGAAGCGGTGGCTGGGCCCGCGGGTCGCGAAGGCGGTCCACGGCCGCCGCTGACGTCGGGCGGCCCCCGCCATGACACCATCGACAGGTGCTCGACATCGGCTACTCCCTCTCCCGACGCTTCCCCGACCCGCCGCAGACCGACTACCGGCGGGCGGACGTCCACGCGCTGCGGCACGACCTCTTCTGCGGGGACGTGTACCTCGCGGACACCGAGACGGACCGCGAGGTGTCCACAGCCTGGGGATGGGTGCCGGTGCTCGACTTCGCGTGGGCGCTGTGCGACATCGTCGAGCAGCTCGACAAGGACCCGCGCGGCAGCCGGGCGGCGCAGCCGCAGTACGCGGAGCTCGACTTCACCGAGTCCTCGGACCGGATGCTCTTCGAGCGGCGGTTCGGGTGGGTGGACGTCGAGGCGGACTGGATGCCGGGGGAGGAACCGCCGGTCACCTTCAACCACGCGGAGCTGCGCCGGGAGGCGCGGGACTTCCTCCACGACCTGATCGCCGACCTCACGGACATGCACGAGGGCCTGGCCGACAACCCCGCCGTCTGGACCCTCCAGTCCCGCTTCCCCCGAGTCGCCTAGACCGCCACCGGACGCGCCCGCCCACCTGCCCGCCCGCGCCCGTGGGCGGGCGCCCGGGTCCCCGGCGACGCGCCCTCAGTCCTCCACGTGGAGGCCGAAGTGGGCGGCCAACGTCGGCGCCAGGTCCAGAAGTTGCGTCGTGGAGATGCGCGCGCCCGCCAGCGCGTCGACCCCCCGCGCGACATCCAGCCGCCGCACCCCCCGCAGATCGACGTCCTTCATCCGCACCCCCGAGAAGTCCGCGCCCACCATCACGCAGTCCACGAACTCCACCCGCTCCAGCACCGCACCCCCGAAGTCCGGCTCACCCAGCACGCACCCCTCGAACACGACGTCCTTGAGCCGCGCCGCCCGCAGGTTCAGGTAGTCGCTCTTCCCTCCCCGCACCACCACCCGCTCCAGCACCGCCCCGTGCAGCTGCGCCCCGCCGAGCCGCGCCTCCACGAGCTCCACGTCCCGGAACTGCGCCCCCGACAGGTCGGTCCCCACTCCCCGTACCCCCGTGAGCGTCGAGTCGAGGAACCGCGCTCTCGTCAGCCGCGCCTCGTCGAGCCCGCAGTCGCGCAGCGCGCAGTCCAGGAAGCGGGCGCCTTCGCCGGACTGCCCGGTCAGGTCGAGGCCGGCCAGTTCCAGGCCGTCGTAGTCGCCGTCCGGTTCGAGACCGCCGACGTACTCCCGCAGCGGGGGCAGCCGCAGCTCCGGCCGTCGCGCACGCGTCGTCGTCTTCTTCTTCGCCATGCCCCCATCGTCGGGGACGGCACTGACACCCACCCGATGTCACAAACCCGGCCGTCCGATCCGTCCACTCCCTGACGACCGCGACCGCGGCCTCGACCGCGACCTCAGGAGACGACATGCGCAAGCTCACGATCATCGGCGCCGGCTTCGCCGGGCTCACCGCCGCCATCACGGCCGCCGAGGCCGGCGCCAGGGTGACCGTGTACGAGGCCCACCGGGCCCCCGGCGGCCGCGCCCGCACCGCCGAGGGCCCGTACCGCACCAACGAGGGCCCCCACGCCCTCTACAACGGCGGCCCCCACTGGACCTGGCTCACCCGGCGCGGACTGGTCCGCAAGGAGGACATCGCCACCCTCCCGCCCGCCGAACTCCTCCGCTTCCGCCTCCACCAGGACGGCGCCCTCCGCCGCGTCCCCCCGCTCGGCCTCCTCCGGCTCGCCCGCCGCGCCCCCGAGCAGGCCCCCGTGGACGTCGACTTCCACACCTGGGCCCGCGGCCTCGTCGGCGAGCGGGCGGCCCGTCAGGCCGCCGCGTACAGCGCCGTCGCGCTGTTCCACCACGACCCGGGCGCCCTCTCCGCCCGCTTCGTGCAGGAGCGCCTGCACCGCGCCGCCGCCCTCCCGCCCGAGGCGCAGTACCTCCGCGGCGGCTGGGGCGCGCTCATCGAGCGGATGGTGGCCCGCGCGTGGGAGGCGGGCGTGCGGATCGAGACCTCGGCCCGGGTCGACACGCTGCCGGCCGACGGCGGCGGCCCCGTCGTCGTCGCCACCGCCCTGCCCGCCGCCGCGCGTCTCCTCGGCGACCCGTCCCTGACCTGGGAGAGCGGTCGTACGGTCCTGTTCGACCTGGCCCTGCGCACCCGCAAGGGCGATCCCTTCGTCGTCTCCGACCTGGACGCGCCCGGCTGGATCGAGCGGTTCACGGCCCAGGACCCGTCCCTCGCCCCCGCCGGTCAGCAGTTGATCCAGGCGCAGCTGCCGGTCGGGCCGGACGCGGCCAAGGCGGACGGCGTCGCCCACGCCGAACGCCTCCTCGACCTCGCGTTCCCCGGCTGGCGCGAGCGGACCGTCTGGCGGCGCGAGGCCGTCTCCCAGGGCCGTACGGGCGCGGTCGACCGCCCCGGCACCACCTGGCGCGACCGGCCGGCCGTGGACCGGGGCGACGGGGTCTACCTGGTGGGCGACCAGGTGGCGGCGCCCGGGGTGCTGTCGGAGGTGTCGTTCACGAGCGCGATCGAGGCCGTCTCCCTGGCCATGAAGAGCGAGACGCTTGACCTCAAGCGCGCTTGAGGTCGCACGCTCGGCATCACGGGATCACGGGATCACGGGAGCACCGCCGGCCGTCCCACCGCCCACCGCCCACCGCCCACCGCCCACGAAAGCGAGTGTGCCCCCATGCACGCCATCCGGCTCCACGCCTTCGGCCCCGCCGAGAACCTCACCTACGAGCGGGCTCCCGACCCCGCCCCGGCCCCCGGCCAGGTCCGCGTCCGCGTCGCCGCGGCCGGCGTGCACCTCCTCGACACCGCGCTCCGCCAGGGCGCGCCGGGGCCCTTCCCGGCCCCCGCCGAACTCCCCACGATCCCCGGCCGCGAGGTCGCGGGCACGGTCGACGCCCTCGGCGAGGGCACCGACCCGTCCTGGCTGGGGAAACGGGTCGTCGCCCACCTCGGCATGAACCCGGGCGGGTACGCCGAACTCGCCGTCACCGACGCCGCCCGCCTCCACGAACTCCCCGACCACCTCGGCGAGGCGGAGGCCGTCGCGATGATCGGCACGGGCCGTACGACGTTCGGGATCCTCCAGTTCACCGAGCTGGGCCCCGGCTCGACGGCGATCGTCCCGGCCGCCGCGGGCGGCATCGGCACGCTCCTCGTCCAGTACGCGAAGAACGCGGGCGCCACCGTCATCGGCCTCGCGGGCGGCCCCGCCAAGGTCGCCCTCGTCGAGGCGAACGGCGCCGACCTCGCCGTCGACTACACGCTCCCCGGCTGGCCGGAGAAGGTCCGCGCCCACCTCGACGAGACGGGCCGCGGCGCCGCCACCGTCGTCTTCGACTCGGTCGGCGGCGACACCGGCCGCGCCGCCGTCGACCTCCTCGGCGCGGGCGGACAGCACGTCGTCTTCGGCTGGTCGGGCTCCGGCGGCGGACTCCACGACGGCGAGCCGCTGACCTTCACGCCCGAGGAGCTCGCCGGACGCGGCATCACCTCCGAGTCCGTCCTCGGACCCGTCATGCTCCAGAAGGCGGGCGGCGACATCCGTACGCTCGAACTCGCCGCCCTCGCCGCCGCGGCCGACGGCACCCTCCGCCCGGCGGTCCACCGCTTCCCGCTCGCGAAGGCGGCGGAGGCCCATCGCGCCCTGGAGAACCGGGGCACGACGGGCAAGGTCGTCCTGATCCCCTAGAGGGGCGCGGGCTCAGCCCGGGGCGCGCGGGCTCAGACCCCGACGACGTCCCACGAGTGCGCCTTGAACTCCTTCTGGAACTCCTCGTGGTCCTCCCACATCCGCGCCGCCGACCGCAGCACGTCCCAGTTGTGCTCAAGGGCCTGGTCCACGACGGGCCGCAGCTCCGGCGACGACTCCCGCTTCTCGACGAGGCCCTTCACCGCCGACGCGGCCTGCACGGTGTAGCGGAGGGCGCGCAGGGCGCGGGAGGTGTCGTCCATCCCGAAGCCGTGGTCCTTGCCGTTGGCCGGGTCGAAGAGGGGCGTGAGGCGTGCCTCGATGAAGTCGGTGATCCGCTGAAAACGCTGCTCGATATCCATGGCACCTTCCTACCGCACCCGCCCTACAGCACCCCCGCCCCGCCCCCGAGCTCCGCGAGCGCCTTGTCCGTCAGGCGGTAGACGGTCCACTCGTCCTGAGGGCGGGCGCCGAGGGACTCGTAGAAGTCGATCGCCGGCGTGTTCCAGTCGAGGACGGACCACTCCAGGCGCTCGTACCCCCGGTCGACGCAGATCCGGGCGAGCTCGCGCAGCAGCGCCTTGCCGTGGCCGCCGCCGCGCGCCTCCGGACGGACGTACAGGTCCTCCAGGTAGATGCCGTGGACTCCGCGCCAGGTCGAGAAGTTGAGGAACCAGAGCGCGAAGCCGGCGATCTCGCCGTCGTCGGTCTCGGCGATGTGCGCGAACGCGGCGGGGTGGGGCCCGAAGAGCGCCTCGTGGAGCTGGTCCGTGGTGGTGCGGACCTCGTGGAGCGCCTTCTCGTACGCGGCGAGGTCGCGGACCATGGCGAAGATGACGGGCACGTCGGCGGGGGTGGCGGTACGAATCATGGGGCCACTGTCCCACCTGGCATCCGCCGGCCCCCGCCCGAGCACGACCGAGCGCGACCGAGCACGCCCGAGCACGACGGAGCGCGACCAGGCCGGCCGGCGCCGGGATCAGACCCCGGCGTCCCGCAGCGCCGCCGCGAACCCGTCCGCGTCGTACAGCGCGTTCCCGGCCGGCAGCGCCGTCCCGTCGACCAGGACCGTCGGGGTGCCGCCCACGCCCGCGTCCTCGAAGGCCTTCCCGGCGTCCGCGACCCACTGCCTGTACGTGTCGTCCCGCACGGCCTTGTCGAAGGCGTCGCTCCGCAGCCCCTCCACCTGGTCGGCGATCCGGAGCAGGTGGTCGACGGAGAAGCCGTCCTCGGACTCGCCGGCCGGCTGGGAGGCGAACAGGGCCGCCTGGAACGCGGCGAACCCGCCGGTCCCCGCGTCCGCCGCCGCGCGCAGCGCGTTCGCGGCGCGCGCCGAGGCCGTGCCGCCGGTGCGGGCGTCCAGGAAGGAGGCGATGACGTACTCGACGCGCACGTTCCCCGCCGCCGCCTCGTCGGCGAGGACCGTCCCGGCGCTCGCCTCGAACTTCGCGCAGTAGCCGCACCGGGGGTCGACGTAGACGGTGACGGTGTGCGGGGCCTTCGCCCGCCCGACGACGATCTTCGTACCCTCCACGGCCGCCGGGAGCTTCGCGAGCACCTCCGCGTGGTCGTCGGGGACCACGGTCACGGCCGCCGCGGCCGCCGCCCCGCTCTCCGTACCGCCCGAACAGCCCACGGCCGCAAGCCCGATGAGCCCGGCCGCGAGGGCGGCGGCGACGACGCGGCGGGTCCTGCGTGCGGGCATGGCGGAGTCCTTCCGGAACAACGAAATCCGTGCGCGCCCACACGACGGAACGGACGCGGCACTCACCCCCGAACCTAGGCCGCCACCAGCCGCGGAGCCCTCGCCGAAAGCCCTGTATCCAGGGGACCAAGGCCCCCGGTAACGTCCCGCCCACGCACCCGGAAGAGGGATACACATGAGTACGGTCAACGGCGGCATTTCGTTCTGGTACGCGCAGGAGGGCGCCCCCGCACCCCGCGAACCGCTCCCCGGAGACACCACGGCCGACGTCTGCATCGTGGGCGGCGGCTACACAGGCCTGTGGACCGCCTACTACCTGAAGAAGGCCGTCCCCTTCCTGAACATCACGGTCCTGGAGGCCAAGTTCTGCGGGTACGGGGCCTCCGGCCGCAACGGCGGCTGGCTCTACAACGGCATCGCGGGCCGCGCCCGCTACGCCAAGCTCCACGGCCACGAGGCCGCCCTCCGCCTCCAGCAGGCGATGAACGCGACCGTCACCGAGGTCGTCGAGGTCTGCGAGGCGGAGAAGATCGACGCCGACCTCCACCGGGGCGGCGTCCTGGAGGTCGCCCTCTCCCCCGCGCAGCTCGCCCGCCTGAAGGAGTTCCACGAGACCGAGCTGTCGTACGGCGAGACCGACCGCACCTTCCACGGCGCCCGCGAGACCGCCGAACGCATCCGCGTCACCGGCGCCGTCGGCTCCTCCTGGACCCCGCACGGCGCCCGCCTGCACCCGGTCAAGCTGGTCAAGGGCCTCGCGGACGCCGTCGAGGCGCTCGGCGTCACCATCCACGAGTCGACCCCGGTCACCGAGATCAAGCCGAAGCACGCCATCACCCCGTACGGCACGGTCCGGGCCCCGTACGTACTGCGCTGCACCGAGGGCTTCACGGCCTCCCTGGCGGGCCAGCGCCGCACGTGGCTCCCCATGAACTCCTCGATGATCACCACCGAGCCGCTGACCGACGCCCAGTGGGAGTCGATCGGCTGGGAGGGCCGCGAGACCCTCGGCGACATGGCCCACGCCTACATGTACGCCCAGCGCACCGCCGACGGCCGCATCGCACTCGGCGGCCGGGGCGTCCCGTACCGCTACGGCTCGAAGACCGACAACGACGGCCGCACCCAGCCGCAGACCGTCGAGGCCCTCCGCGAGATCCTGATCCGCTTCTTCCCCCAGCTGGCGGGCGTACGGGTCGACCACGCCTGGTCCGGCGTCCTCGGCGTCCCCCGCGACTGGTGCGCCACCGTCACCCTCGACCGCTCCACGGGCCTCGGCTGGGCCGGCGGCTACGTCGGCTCGGGCGTCGCCACCGCCAACCTCGCGGCCCGCACCCTGCGCGACCTGATCCAGCAGGACTCGGGCCAGTCCGGCCCCACCGACCTGACGTCCCTCCCCTGGGTCAACCACAAGGTCCGCAAGTGGGAACCCGAGCCCCTGCGCTGGCTCGCCGTCCAGACGATGTACGCGGCCTTCCGCGGCGCCGACCGCCGAGAACTGACCAGCCACACGGCGACGACCGACCCGGTCGCGACGATCGCCGACAGGATCTCGGGCCGCCACTGACCGGGAAAGCCCGAGGGCCCCGGACGCATCCCGCGTCCGGGGCCCTCGGCACGTACAGAGCCGCCTGTCGGAATCGAACCGACGACCTCAAGATTACAAGTCAAGCGCTCTAGCCAACTGAGCTAAGGCGGCAGCGGAAGCAGTCTAACCAACCCGGCACGACCTGCGGTCGGAAATCTCACGCACCACGAATTCCCGGGCTTCGAACTACTGACAGAACGCGGCCCGCCGGGTAGCGTCGCCCGGAGTCCGCTTCGGTGGACTGGACCACATCCTTCCTTTACTCGGATCGTCCGGCACGTTCCTGCCGGTGAAGGGATACACCACCATGGCTTCCGTCACGTTCGACAAGGCGACCCGGATCTACCCCGGCGCCACCAAGCCGTCCGTCGACCAGCTCGACATCGAGATCGCCGACGGCGAGTTCCTCGTCCTCGTCGGCCCCTCCGGCTGCGGCAAGTCGACCTCGCTCCGCATGCTCGCGGGCCTCGAGGACGTCAACGCCGGCGCCATCCGCATCGGTGACCGCGACGTCACGCACCTGCCGCCGAAGGACCGGGACATCGCGATGGTGTTCCAGAACTACGCGCTGTACCCGCACATGACCGTCGCCGACAACATGGGCTTCGCGCTCAAGATCGCCGGCGTCAACAAGTCGGAGATCCGCGCCAAGGTCGAAGAGGCCGCGAAGATCCTCGACCTCACCGAGTACCTCGACCGCAAGCCGAAGGCGCTCTCCGGCGGTCAGCGCCAGCGTGTCGCCATGGGCCGCGCGATCGTCCGCGAGCCGCAGGTCTTCCTCATGGACGAGCCGCTGTCGAACCTCGACGCCAAGCTCCGCGTCTCGACCCGTACGCAGATCGCCGGTCTCCAGCGCCGTCTGGGCATCACCACGGTCTACGTCACCCACGACCAGACCGAGGCCCTCACGATGGGCGACCGCGTCGCCGTCCTGAAGGACGGTCTGCTCCAGCAGGTCGACACCCCGCGCAACATGTACGACAGGCCCGCGAACCTCTTCGTCGCCGGCTTCATCGGCTCCCCCGCCATGAACCTCGTCGAGGTCCCGATCACCGACGGCGGCGTGAAGTTCGGCAACAGCGTCGTCCCGGTCTCCCGTGACGCCATCGCCGCCGCCTCCGCCAAGGGCGACACCACCGTCACCGTCGGCGTCCGCCCCGAGCACTTCGACGTCGCCGGCGCCGACAGCGACCAGGGCCTCGCCGTCACGGTCAACGTCGTCGAGGAGCTCGGCTCCGACGGCTTCATCTACGGCTCCACCCGCGTCGGCGGCGAGGACAAGGACCTGGTCGTCCGCGTCGGCGGCCGTGACGTCCCCGCCAAGGGCTCCACGCTCCACGTCGTCCCGCGCGCGGCCGAGCTGCACGTCTTCTCGACGTCCACGGGCGCCCGCCTCAGCGACTGACGTCCCGCACCGGACCCACTCGCACCAAGGTCTGACTGAACGGCCCCGCATCCCTTGCAGATGCGGGGCCGTTGGCCTAAGTGGCGGCAAGCCGGGGTTTACCCCGGAAAACCCCGGCATTCAGGGCCCTCCACCTGGTCGTTCGCGGCCGGCCGAGGCCCCCGCGTCAACACGTAATTCGAAAAGCCGCCTCGAACCATCCCCCGCGAGAGTGACTAAATGTCGCCATATCACTACCGGCCGCTACGCTCGCCTGCGTGACGCACACTGCCCGCCGTATCGGCCGCTCTCTCGCCCTCGTCCTGCCCGTCGTCCTGGTGCTCTCGGGAACGCTCGCGGTGTCCGCCGTCCCGTGGGCCGGACAGGACTCCACGACCCAGCTGACGGCGTCCTCCTCCGAGGTCTCCACCCGCGCCAAGTCCCGCGCCCCGCAGGACGTCCTCCGCGACCAGCTCCTCGCCGAGCTCCAGGAGAAGGACCCCGGCACGGCCCTGACGCACCTCCAGCGCGAGGTCGAGAACCGGCCGTCGCTCGCCAAGCACTGCATCTCCATCGCCCGCGCCCTCGGCCGCGCCGCCGTCGAGCACTACGGCCCCTCCCGCGCCCAGTCCTTCTCCCGCCCGGTCTGCGACACCTCGTACGCGACCGGCGTCATGCGCGCGAGCTGACGGCCCGCGAGCTGAGCGGCCCGACGCATACGGGGCGCCTATCGTTCCCCGTATGCACACCACTCCGACGCAGGCCGTGGTCCTGGCAGGCGGCCAGGGCTCACGGCTCCGCCCGTACACCGACGACCGCCCGAAGCCGATGGTCGAGATCCCGGGAACCGGGACCCCGATCATCGGCCATCAGCTTTCCTGGCTCGCCGCCGAAGGCGTGACCGACGCCGTCGTCTCCTGCGGCCACCTCGCCGAGGTCCTCCAGGAGTGGCTGGAAACCGCCGACCTCCCCCTCAAGGTGACCACGGTCGTCGAGACCGAGCCCCTCGGCCGCGGTGGCGGCCTCAAGTACGCCGCCGCCCACCTCCCCGCGCCCGACCAGCCCTGGTACGCGACCAACGGCGACATCTGGACCCGCTTCTCGCTGCGCGAGATGGCCGAGTTCCACGCCGAGCGCGACGCCACCGCCACCCTCGCCCTGGCCCGCCCCCGCATCCCCTGGGGCGCCGTCGAGACCGACACCTTCGGCCACATCACCGACTTCGTCGAGGCCCCGCCGTCGCCGTTCCTCATCAACGCCGGCGTGTACGTCTTCTCCGCCGCCTTCACCGGGCTCCTCCCCGACCTCGGCGACCACGAGCGGACCACCTTCCCCCGCCTCGCCCGCGAACGGCGCCTGGCGGGCTTCCCGCTGCCCCAGGGCGCCTACTGGAGGGCCATCGACACCGCCAAGGACCTCACCGAGGCGGCGAAGGAGCTCGCCGCCCAGCGGGGCTGAGCCGGCCCCCCGGACGTACGGGAAGGGCGGTACCGCTTCGGAAAGCGGTACCGCCCTTCTCGTGTACGCGGGCGGGCTCAGCCCAGCAGGCCGCCGATCGGGTTCCGCGCCCCGCCGTCCGAGGTCGAGCCGCCGTCCGTCGGCGTGCTCCCCGTCGAACCGGTGGTGCCGGTCGAACCCGTCGTCCCCGTCGGGCTCTTCGGGGTGTCGCTGGTCGACGGCGGCGCCGCCGGCTTCGACTCGGCCGGCGGCCGGGTCGTCGTCGAGGAGGACGAGGACGAGGACGAGGAGGACGACGAGGACGAGCCCGTGCTCTCCTGCGTGGCCGAGGGACGCTGCTCCTGCGTCCGGGGCGCCTCCTGGGTCGTCTCCGACGGCCGGGTCGCCTCCTCGGTCTCCTCGCGCTCGGCCGGGGCCTCGCTCGTCGTGCTGCTCGCCGCGGGCTCGGGCGCCGTCGAGGCGCTCGACGAGGGGGCCCTGCGGGTCGGCTCGGCCGGGAGCGGCCGGCCGGGGAGGTGGTTGATCGGGTCGTCGTTCGGGCCCGGGACGGTGACCATCTCGGTGGAGCGGACCGCGCCGCCGAGGACGGAGCCGATGAGGAGGGTGAGGCCGACGACGACGGACGCGAGGAGCGTGCTGCGGCGCATGACGCGGCGGCGGAGGTCCCACAGCTCGGCGCGCGGCCCGAGGGTCCGCCAGGCCTCGCCCGCGAGGCGGGCGTCGAGGGAGTAGACCGGGGCGCCCGCGATGATCAGCGGCGACCAGGCGGCGAGGTAGATGATGTCGGCGGAGTCGTAGACCGGGACGGTCTTCCAGCTGACGGTCAGCAGCAGCGCGGCGGAGAGCAGCGCACCGATGACCGCGGCGACCCGCTGCCAGAGGCCGAGCACGGTCAGGACGCCGACGACGACCTGGAGGAAGGCGACGGTGAGTCCGGCGCCGACCGGGTGCTGGAGGGCGAAGTCCCGGAGCGGCTCGGCGAGCGCCCACGGGTGCAGCGAGTTGAGCCACTTCACCATGGAGCCGCGCTCGCCGCCGTCGAAGTAGACGGGGTCGCAGAGCTTGCCCATGCCCGCGTAGATGGAGATGAAGCCGAGGAAGACGCGCAGCGGGAGCAGCACGACGCCGAGGTTCATCCGGCGGCCCGGGTAGTAGGCGTGCCGGACCGGGTCGTGGGCGCCGCGCCGGGCGGCCCGGCCGTCCGCCGGGTCGGCGGGGTCGTCGTACGGGCCCGGGGCGTCGGGCCTGAGCTCGTACACCTCGTCGTACGCGCCCTCGGCGCGGCGCATCGGCGGCAGCAGCGGCGGCGGTGCGGGCTGGTCGGGCACGACGGGGGTGGGCATGGTGTCGTCGATGCGCGGGATGGCCTGGGTGGCGCCGGCGTCGAGTCCGGCGTGTCCCACCGCCGGGTCGAGCGTGGCGACGGAGGATTCCCGTACGGCCTGGAGCAGTCCGGTCGCGCCCGGCGCGGACTTGCCCGTCCACACGACGGGGCGTCGCCGCGCGCCCGCGGCGCCTGCCGCTCCGGCCGCCGCGACGGCGCCCGCGCCCGCACCGGCGAGCGCGGCGAGACGGGGATGGGCGGCCGACGTCGGCGCCTTGGCCGGCGCGAGCCGCACACGGAAGCTGGCGTGGTTCACGATCACCTGAGCGGGATCGGAATCCACTTTGACCATGCTCAGCGCGGGCTGGTCGTCGAACCCCGGCCGGGGCGTTCTGGTGTCCACACTCATCTAACCGAGTGATCTGGGTTTAGGACACTGCCTTGACGGCTCGCAAATGTCCGAGACCCGTCAAGATCACGCCACGGCCGGGGATGGCCCTTCGGTCAGGCCATGCGGCGGCGGGCCGCCTCGTACAGGACGACACCGGCGGCGACACCGGCGTTCAGCGACTCGGCGCCACCCGGCATGGGGATGCGGACGCGGAAGTCGCAGGTCTCGCCGACGAGGCGGGACAGGCCCTTGCCCTCGGAGCCGACGACGATGACGACCGGGCCGGAGAGCGCCTCCAGCTCGTGCACCTCGTGGTCGCCGTCGGCGGCCAGACCGACGACCGTGATGCCGGCCTTCTGGTACGCCTCCAGGCAGCGGGTCAGGTTGGTCGCGCGGGCGACCGGGGTGCGGGCGGCGGTGCCGGCCGAGGTCTTCCAGGCGCCGGCGGTCATGCCGGCCGCGCGGCGCTCGGGGATGACGACGCCGTGGCCGCCGAAGGCGGCGACGGAGCGGACGACGGCGCCGAGGTTGCGCGGGTCGGTGATGCCGTCGAGGGCGACGATCAGCGGGTCCTCGTGGTCGTCGTACGCGGCGGCGGCGAGGTCCTCCGGGTGCGCGTACTCGTACGGCGGGACCTGGAGGACGAGGCCCTGGTGGTTCAGGCCGTTCGTCATCCGGTCCAGCTCGGGGCGCGGCGCCTCCATGATGTTGATGTTGCCGCGGCCGGTGGCGAGGTTGAGGGCCTCGCGCACGCGCTCGTCGTTGTCGATGAACTGCTGCACGTACAGCGTCGTGGCGGGCACGCCGTCGCGCAGGGCCTCGAAGACCGGGTTGCGGCCGACGACCATCTCCGACAGGCCCTTGCCGCCGCGGCGGGCGACGGGCTTGCGCTTGGCCGCGTTGCGGGCCATCGCGTTGGAGACGCGGAATGCCTTGTGGCCCTTGCGGTCCTCGGCCTTGGGGGTCGGGCCCTTGCCTTCGAGGCCCTTGCGCCGCTGGCCACCGCTGCCGACCGTCGCACCCTTCTTGTTGGACGTGCGACGGTTCCTGCGCTGGCTGTTCCCGGCCATGACTACCTGTTTCCTCTGCTGCCTGCGTACACAAGTCTGTAAGTGAAGTGTGCCGCCCGGGGGCCCGGGCGGCACATCATCGGCGTTCTAGCGGTTGTTGCCCAGCGACCACCGGGGGCCGTCGGGGCTGTCCTCGATCACGAGGCCGGACTGCGCGAGCTGGTCGCGGATCGCGTCCGCCGTCGCCCAGTCCTTCCGCTCGCGGGCCGACTCGCGCTGCTGGAGCACGAGCCGTACGAGGGTGTCGACGACGCCGTGGAGCTCCTCGCCGCCGCCGGACTCCGCGGCCCACTGCGGGTCGAGCGGGTCCAGGCCGAGGACGCCGAGCATGGCGCGGACCTCGGCGAGGCGGGCGATGGCCTCGTCCTTGTCGTCCGCGGCGAGGGCGCTGTTGCCCTGGCGGACGGTGGTGTGGATGATCGCCAGCGCGTGCGGGACGCCCAGGTCGTCGTCCATGGCCTCGGCGAAGGCCGGCGGCACCTCGGCGGCGGGGGCGACGGTCGTCCCGGCCTTCTCGGTGGCCCGCTGGACGAAGCCCTCGATGCGGGCGAAGGCCGACTCGGCCTCGCGCAGGGCCTCCTCGCTGTACTCGATCATCGACCGGTAGTGCGGGGTGCCGAGGTAGTAGCGCAGGACGATCGGGCGCCAGTTCTTCACCATCTCGGACACGAGCACGCTGTTGCCGAGCGACTTCGACATCTTCTCGCCGCTCATGGTGACCCAGGCGTTGTGCACCCAGTACTGGGCGAACGCGTCGCCGAAGGCCTTGGCCTGGGCGATCTCGTTCTCGTGGTGCGGGAAGATCAGGTCGAGGCCGCCGCCGTGGATGTCGAAGGCGGAGCCCAGGTACTTGTGGGCCATCGCCGAGCACTCCAGGTGCCAGCCGGGACGGCCGCGGCCCCACGGCGTCTCCCAGTCGGGCTCGCCCGGCTTGGTCGCCTTCCACATCGCGAAGTCGCGGGGGTCGCGCTTGCCGGTGATGCCGTCCTCGGAGGGCTGGCGGAGGTCGTCGATGTCCTGGTTGGACAGCTCCAGGTAGCCCGGGAACGAGCGCACGTCGAAGTAGACGCTGCCGTCCGCCTCGTAGGCGTGGCCGCGCTCGATGAGACCGCGCATCATCTCGATCATCTCGGGGACGTGCCCGGTGGCGCGCGGCTCGTACGTGGGCGGGAGGCAGCCGAGGGCCTGGTAGCCGTCGTTGAACGCCCGCTCGTTCTCGTACCCGATGGACCACCAGTCGCGGCCCTGGTCCGCGCCCTTGGCGATGATCTTGTCGTCGATGTCGGTGACGTTCCGGATGAACGTGACGTCGTAGCCGCGGTACGCGAACCAGCGGCGCATGATGTCGAAGTTCAGCCCCGACCGGATGTGGCCGATGTGCGGGGCGGCCTGCACGGTGGCACCACAGAGGTAGATCGAGACACAGCCCGGTGTGAGCGGGGTGAAGTCACGGATCTGCCGGGCGCTGGTGTCGTACAGGCGAATAGTCACGCCTCCAGGGTAGTGGGCGTGTGGTAGTGCCCCGCGACCGTTCGGGGGTCGCGGGGCACGTTTTTCCGCACGCGCGGCGCGCTCACGGCGTACGCGCGCCGCGCCCGCTCCGTACTTACGGGGCGGGTACGGGGTAGACGAGGGCGGTCGCCAGGGCGGCGAGGCCCTCGGCGCGGCCGGTCAGGCCGAGCCCGTCGGTCGTCGTGCCGGAGACGGAGACGGGCGCGCCGGCCGCCTCGCTCAGGGCCTTCTGCGCCTCGTCGCGGCGCTTGCCGACCTTGGGGCGGACACCGACGACCTGCACGGCGATGTTGCCGATCTCGTACCCCGCGGCGCGGACGATCCGGGCGGCCTCGGCGAGGAGGGTGACGCCGGAGGCGCCGGAGTACTCGGGGCGCGAGGTGCCGAAGTGGGCGCCGAGGTCGCCGATTCCGGCCGCGGAGAAGAGCGCGTCGCAGGCGGCGTGGGCGGCGACGTCCCCGTCGGAGTGCCCGGCGAGCCCGTACTCCTCCCCTTCCCAGAGGAGGCCGGCGCACCACAGCTCACGCCCCTTCTCGAAGGCGTGGACGTCGGTGCCGATGCCGACGAGGGGGACGATCGGTCGCTCAGAAGCCATCGTTGGCCCTCCTGCGGGCGAGTACGGCCTCGGCGAGGACGAGGTCGAGGGGGCGGGTCACCTTGAAGGCCTCTTCGTGGCCGGGCACCACGACGACGGGCGCGCCGAGCCGCTCGACCATGCCGGCGTCGTCGGTGGCGCCCTCGCCGGCGAGGGCGATAGTGGCGTGGGCGTTGACCAGCGTGTCGTGGTCGAAGCCCTGCGGGGTCTGGACGGCGCGGAGGCGGGCGCGGACCGGGGTCGCGACGACCTGCTCGGGGTCGCCGGGCCTCCCGGCCGGCTCGACCTCCTTGACGGTGTCCGCGAGGGGCATCGCCGGGACGACGGCGACGGCCCCGTCCCGTACGGCCTCGATGACGGCGTCGACGGTGTCGACGGGGACCAGGGGGCGGGCCGCGTCGTGGACGAGGACGGTGGTGACGCCCTCGGGCAGGGCCTTCAGGCCGAGGTGCACGGACTCCTGGCGGGTCGCGCCGCCGGGCACGACGAGGTAGTCCGTCCGCTCCGGGAGGGCGTGCGCGTCGAGGAGGTTCTTGACCTCGGTGGCGCCCTCGGGCGGCGCGACCACGACGACGAGCGAGACCGCGCGGGAGGCGGCCATCGCGCGGACGGCGTGGATGAGCATGGGGGTGCCGCTCAGCGTGCGGAGCGCCTTGGGGGCGCCCGGGCCGAGGCGTACGCCCCGCCCTGCCGCCGGGATCACCACGGCGGTACGAGAAGGACGCGCTTCGTCTGACATCGGTTGCACTCCGACAGGTTTGTTTCCGCGGCCGACATGGGTATGGCCTCAGCGTGCCGGACGCACCGCCTTGACCGGGCCCTTTCCGTGACGACGGTCGAGGCGTGGGCCGCGTGGGCACTGGGGTTCGGACAGCAGGGGGTGCGGGTTTACTTCAGCGGCGCGCGGGCGTGACCGCACGCGGACATGTCCCCGCACGCGGACATGCCGCAGCGCCCGGCGACAGCGCTGTGTGGTTCACAGCGCGCCATCGGGCACCGCGGCATCGCTTCACTTGGAGACTCGCCCGTTTCCGAGCGTGCTCAGGACGCGAGGACCTCGTCGAGGAGAGCCTCGGCCTTGTCCTCGTTCGTGTTCTCCGCGAGGGCCAGCTCGCTGACCAGGATCTGCCGCGCCTTGGCGAGCATGCGCTTCTCACCTGCGGAGAGACCGCGCTCGCGCTCCCGGCGCCACAGGTCGCGCACTACTTCGGCGACCTTGATGACATCGCCGGAGGCGAGCTTCTCGAGGTTCGCCTTGTAGCGGCGGGACCAGTTCGTGGGCTCTTCGGCGTACGGTGCACGAAGCACCTCGAAGACCCGGTCCAGCCCGTCCTGACCGACCACGTCGCGAACACCGACGAACTCCGCATTGTCCGCCGGTACACGAACCGTCAGGTCGCCCTGCGCGACCTTGAGCACCAAGTAGGTCTTGTCCACGCCTTTGATCTGGCGAGTTTCGATGGCCTCGATCAGCGCGGCCCCGTGATGGGGATAGACCACGGTGTCGCCAACCTTGAACGTCATGTGACAGGTACCCCTTCCGTGGCTATCCAGGGTAACACGGATTCAGCTTCTTCTGAATGGCGTTTTCGCAGGTCAGGGCATATCTCGGGGCTTGACAACGGCATCGCGGACGTGCTGCGGAGGGCTTCCGGAAGGCGGTATTCGCAGGTCGGAGCGGCTGTGTCGACAGAGAGAAACGCGCACGTTACACGCGCCCGGAGGACCTCCAGAGGCCGTCGATGCCCCGATATGTCCGGTTCGGAGTGGCCTTCTTCACGTACTCCGTTCGAGGATCGTCCACTCGTACGGATGCACGTCGGGGTGATTCCGAAATTGATCAGGTCGACGACCGTGTGTGATTTCCCGGAGACGGCCGCGTGGAATGCGCGACGATCACGGAATTGATCAAGGCGGTTATGTGAACGGCGGGTCAATGGGGCGAGATCCGGCCACGACGACGTGATGACGGCGCCCCGAGAAGGTGGCGGCACTCCCCGCCCCCGTACCCCTCCGCGGCCGCCCGGGCGCGCGTCCGCACGTCCCCGCGCGCCGCCCTCCGGAGACGGCGGTGGCTCGTTAGGGGCGGGTCGGGTGCGGGACGGAGAGTGCGGCTCGGTAACCTAAGCGCGCTGACACACCTTTAGCTCGTCCTTAGTTTTTTCCCGCCTGTCCGTTCGTCCAAGGAGATGCCGCCGCCGTGAGCCGCAGCCTTCGACGCGGCGCCCTCGCCGCCACCGCCATCGTGTTCTCGATCGCCGCGCTGTCCGCCTGTGGTGCGGGCAACGACGCCCAGACGCTCGGCATCAAGCCGGACAACGCTGCCGTCTCGGTGGACGACGTCAAGATCCAGAACGCGCTCGTCATCACGCAGCCGTACGAGCGCGTGAAGGGCCCGGCCGCCGTCTCGGCCACGGTCTTCAACAACGGCCGCACCCCGCAGACCGTCGACGCGATCACCCTGCCGGGCACGACCGCGACGGTGAAGCTGACCTCGGCCGAGGGCACCGGGCCGATCACCGTCCCGCCGCTCGGCTACGTCGTCATCGGCGGCGAGGGCAACGCCTCCGCCGTCATCGAGAACGGCGCCGAGGCCGCCAAGGACGGCGACCAGCAGAAGGTCGTCTTCAAGCTCAGCAAGACCGGCGACGTGAGCATCGGCGCCTTCGTCGTCCCGGCGAAGAGCTACTTCAAGGACTTCGGTCCGTCGATCGTCCCGGCGCCCCCGGGCTCCTCCCCGACCGCCGAGGCCACCGAGGGCGGCGAGCACGGCGAGGCCGACGGCGGCGCCGAGCACGGCTCCGAGCACGGCGAGTCCACCGAGGCCCCGGCCGCGGGCCACTGACACCGGCGGCGAAGCGCTGACACGGAGAAGGGGCGCCCCCCGTCGGGGGGGCGCCCCTTCTCCGTACCGCATGTCCCTTTACGGCTCGAACTTGTAGCCCAGGCCCCGGACCGTCACCAGGTAGCGCGGGGCACCCGGGTCGGGCTCGATCTTGGCGCGGAGGCGCTTCACGTGGACGTCGAGGGTCTTCGTGTCGCCGACGTAGTCCGCGCCCCAGACCCGGTCGATGAGCTGCATGCGGGTCAGCACGCGGCCCGCGTTGCGCAGGAGCATCTCCAGGAGGTCGAACTCCTTCAGCGGCAGGTCGACCTTGCCGCCCGAGACCGTCACCACGTGGCGGTCGACGTCCATGCGGACCGGGCCGGCCTCCAGGGCCGCCGGGGTGACCTCCTCCGGCTCGCCGCGGCGGCGGAGCACCGCGCGGATGCGGGCGACGAGCTCCCGCGAGGAGAAGGGCTTCGTCACGTAGTCGTCGGCTCCTATTTCCAGGCCGACGACCTTGTCGATCTCGCTGTCCTTGGCGGTCACCATGATCACCGGGACGTTGGAGCGGCCGCGCAGCTGGCGGCAGACCTCGGTGCCGGGCAGGCCCGGCAGCATCAGGTCGAGGAGGACGAGGTCGGCTCCGTTGCGCTCGAACTCGTCGAGGCCGTCGGGCCCGGTCGCCGCCACGGCGACCTCGAAGCCTTCCTTGCGGAGCATGTACGACAGGGCGTCGCTGAAGGATTCCTCATCCTCGACGACGAGCACTCGGGTCACGGAAGGACCTCCGGGGCGGGAAGCGGTTCGGTCATGAGATCGGGGGTGGGGGAGGTCACGGGCGACCGGCGGTCGCGCGAGGCGCCCGCCTCGGGAAGCCGCAGGGTGAAGGTGGAGCCCTGTCCCTCGGTGCTCCAGACGGTGACCTCCCCGCCGTGCGAGGCGGCCACGTGCTTCACGATGGCCAGGCCGAGGCCCGTGCCTCCGGTGGCCCGCGAACGGGCCGGGTCGACGCGGTAGAAGCGCTCGAAGACGCGCTCCTTGTCCTTGTCGGGGATGCCGATGCCCTGGTCGGTGACGGCTATCTCGATGAGGTCGCCGCCGGGCGCGGCGACCTTCCGGGCCGCGATGCCGACGCGGGTGTGGGCGGGTGAGTAGTTGACGGCGTTCTCGACGAGGTTGCCGAGGGCGGCGGCGAGCTGGCCGCGGCTCCCCCAGACCCGCAGGTCCGCCGCGCCTCCGGAGACCATGGAGATCTGCTTGGTGGAGGCCGTGTGCCGGGAGCGGTCGATCGCCTCGGCGACGAGCTCGTCCACGGAGACGGGCTCGGAGTCCTCCAACGGGTCGTCGTTCTGCACGCGGGAGAGGTCGATGAGCTCCTGTACGAGGTTGGTGAGCCGGGTCGCCTCGATCTGCATGCGGCCGGCGAAGCGGGTGACCGCCTCGGGGTCGTCCGAGGCGTCCATGACGGCCTCGGAGAGCAGGGAGAGCGCACCGACGGGAGTCTTGAGCTCGTGGCTCACGTTGGCGACGAAGTCGCGCCGTACCGCTTCGATGCGGCGGGCCTCGGTGAGGTCCTCGACCAGGAGCAGCACGAGCCGCGAGCCGAGCGGGGCGACCCGGGCGGAGACGGCGAGGGCCTCGCCGCGCCCGGTGCCGCGCCGCGCCAGGTCCAGCTCGACCTGGCGTATCTCCCCGTCGCGGCGCGTGTCACGGGCCATGTTGAGCATGGGCTCGACGGCCAGCTTGCCGCCCCGCACCAGGCCGAGGGCGTACGCCGCCGAGCTGGCCTTCACCACGGAGTCGCTCTCGTCGAGCACGACCGCGGAGGAGCGCAGGACGGACAGCACCGTGTCGACGCCGGGCGGGAGGACGGCGTCGGTGTGCAGGGAGGTCCGGGTGGGCCGGGCCTGGTCCCGCTCGCTCCAGCGGAACGCCAGCATGGCGATCACGCCGGTGCACACGCCGGCGATCGCTGCCAATGCGGCGACCGCCGCGTTCACGTCCATGTCCACCAGGTTATGCGGGGCGACGGACACTCTCCCAGCCGTCCGAGTGGCTGCTCGAACAGTCGTCGCCCAGAGTTCACCGTGGAGACGGTAGTGGTTCATTTGCCCCGAAGGCCGCAGCGACGCGGGTCGCCCAGAGTTCACCTAGGGGAAAGTGCCGGTTCATTTCAGGGGACAGAACCCGACGCACGGGGGGCCGAACGTGGGAGCGTGGGAGTCCGAGGATCAGTGGACCGGACCCCTGAGCTTGTGCAGATGAGCTTGCAGAGAGCTTTGCCGTAGGCAGGAGAGAGGGACCCCATGCGGGACGCGTACCACGAGGAACTGGACTCGATCGGTGAAGGGCTGGTCGAGATGGCCCGGCTCGTCGGGTCGGCGATCGGGCGTGCCACGACGGCCATGCTCGACGCGGACCTGAAGCTCGCGGAGAGCGTGATCGCGGCGGACCAGAAGGTCGACGACCTCCAGCACGACCTGGAGGCCCGGGCCATAGCGCTGCTCGCGCGACAGCAGCCGGTGGCGACGGACCTGCGGATCGTCGTGACCTCGCTGCGCATGAGCGCCGACCTGGAGCGCTCGGGCGACCTGGCCCAGCACGTGGCCAAGCTGGCCCGGCTGCGGTTCCCGGCCACGGCGGTGCCGCGTGACCTGCACGCCACCATCCTGGAGATGGGACAGCTGGCGCAGCGCCTGATGGCGAAGGCGGCGGAGGTCATCATCACGAAGGACGTCGACCTGGCGCTCCAGCTGGAGCAGGACGACGACGAGATGGACCTGCTGCACCGGACGCTCTTCCAGCACCTGATGGACGACCGCTGGAAGCACGGCATCGAGACGGCCGTCGACGTGACGCTGCTCGGCCGGTACTACGAGCGGTTCGCCGACCACGCGGTGTCCGTGGCGAAGCGCGTCGTCTACCTGGTGACGGGCGAGCACGCGGACGAGCTCCAGGCCGGGGACGCTCCGGTGGAAGGCGCGTAACACCGTCGCGAACGCCGCCCGGGGGGGCTCGGGCGCCTGTGCGCCGTCGATGCGCCGTTGTCGTGCCGGTCGGAGTGGGCATGCAATGGGGGGAGGCGATGTGCGCCTCGAAAGGGAGGGACCCCATGGCCGAATCCCCTATGCCGATCGACCCGCAGCAGGAGGCGCCCCGCGAGCCGACGCTGCTGCCCGTGCTCGGCGCCTGCGGCTGCGGGTCGGGCTGCGGCTGCGGCTGCCAGTCGGGCGCGCCGTGCCAGTGCGGGGGCTGACCTGCGGGAGCTAGGGGGAGGGAAGGGACGGGACGGACGGGACGGGCCACAGCCCGCCGTCCCTCCCTTCCCTCCTCACGCGTGTCTCGTCACACCGTGTCCTGTCGCACCGTGTGACGTCACACGTCGAGCACGCCCACGATCTGATGGCCGGCCAGCTCGCCCGTCGTACGGAAACCGAGCCGTTCGTAGAAGACGGCGGGGCCGTTCTCGCCGGGCTCCCAGGTGACGTACATCTTCGGGACACCACGACGGCGGAGCTCGTCGCGTACGGCTTCGACGGCGAAGCGGCCGTAGCCCCTGCCCTGGGCGTCGGCGGCGATGTTGAGGCGCCAGAGGCCGCTGCGGACGTCGGTGGGGTCCACCTCCTCCTCGCCCCAGGTGATGTCGAGGAAGGCCATCAGGAAGCCGACGAGCTCGTCGCCGTCGAAGATCAGCCGCGGCCAGGCGGTGTCGCCGCGGACGTAGGCCTCGGCGAGGGAGTGCGCGACCGGTGCGACGTTGTCCTCCTGGTGGGGATGGACGCGCAGGGCGATGGCGGCGTCGACGGTGGCCGCGGTCACCGGCTCCAGACGAAGTGACGTGCTCATGGTGCTCGTGCTGCTCATGCGCAGGACGGTAACCATTCACCGCGATGTCCGCCCGGCAATATCCGGCGGCCGCGCGGGTGGCCCAGGATGCCGACCATGATCGCCACCTGGGTCCGCCACGCCCTGCTCGCCGCCGCCGTCCTGCCGCTCGTCCCCGCGCTCGCCGGCTGCGGGGTGCCGCCGGCGGGTTTCACGGGCGTCTCGGTCACGGTGGACGGGAAGCCGCTGGGCGTGGTGCTCGTCTGCCACGACCGGATAGACGAGGTGCTCCTGTACCCGACCCCGCCGGAACCGGAGGCGGGGGCGGACGCCGCGCAGCCCGAGTACACGGACGCCTGGTACGCGGCGGAGCCGGTCGGCGGGTTCGCGACCTGGCCGCTGACCGACCCGGCCGGCGGGAACGGCTGGACCCCCGACACGGCCCCGCACGACCTGAAGCAGAACCAGCGCTACACGGTGTACGGGGCGACCGAGGACAACTCCTGGTCGACGCTTCACCACTCCTTCACCCTCGCGGACCTGGAGAAGCTCACGCCGGACCAGGTCTCGTACACGCGCGAGGACAAGGTCCGGACGACGACCGTGGCGGAGTTCCGCGCGCACGCGTGCGAGGGCTTCTGACCGCTCGGCCGAACCGGGCCGGTCTCATCCGTCGAGGAACA
This sequence comes from Streptomyces sp. NPDC020807, assembly GCF_040641575.1. Taxonomy (NCBI): domain Bacteria; kingdom Bacillati; phylum Actinomycetota; class Actinomycetes; order Kitasatosporales; family Streptomycetaceae; genus Streptomyces; species Streptomyces sp. NPDC020807. The sequence continues at coordinate 73,857 of NZ_JBFADU010000002.1, read as the reverse complement.
TCACCGAACGCAGCAGGAGCCGGTCCGAGGCCGGTCGGCCGTGCGGCCGCAGGGTCCACGAATCGCCGTCGCAGTGGCTGCCGGTGAAGACGACGGCGTACGCGTCGGTGTCGTTGTGCGGCGCGAAGGCGGGCGCCGAGGAGTCCGGGTCGGCGGCCTCGGGGATCTGCGTGCACTCGCCGCTCGGCGGGTCGTACAGGGTGCCGGTCTGCGGGTCGCCGCTGATGCCGACGAAGGTGTAGTGGAACTCGCCGGTGGCCGCGTGGGCGGGCGCGGCGAGGGCTGCGGTCAGGGCAAGCGCGCCGCAGACGGCGGCGAAGGAGGACCGGAGACGCACGGGACTCTCGTTTCGTGAGCGGGGAGGATCGGGGATCGCGGACGCGGATCCCGGGGACACCCGCAGACCTACCGCGCCCCGCGACCGCCATGCGCCCCTCCCGGCGCCGTAAGGTTTCGCCCTCACCCGTACGGACCAGGCCCCGTCCCGCCCCTGCGTCGTGCCCCGGCGTCCCGGCCCCTGCGTCGCGCCCCCTCCCCCGACCGCCCGGCGCGGATTCACCTCTCGCCTGCGGCCAGTACCTCGCGCGCGCTGACGGCGAACGCCTCGCAGGCGTGCTCCGCGACCTCGCCCCGGGCGAGCATGTCGGCCTTGTCGGCCGCGAAGAGGACCTCTCGCGTCATCACCTGTATCTCGGCCGCACGCGCGGCGAGCCGCTGCGCCTGCGGGCCCAGCGTGACCAGGCGGAGCCTGAGGACGCTGCTCCGGACCTCGACGTAGAGCCGGTAGGACTCCGCACGCGCCGCGAGGGCCGCCTCCGACTCAGGGGCCGCGTTCTGGCTCGTCCACCGGTCGCACTGCGCCCGCCGGTAGTCCTCCGCCAGGGCGATGAAGTCGACACAGGCGTCGAGGAGCCGTTGGTGGCCTCGCTCGCGGTCGTTCCTGGCCGCGGCCCGCAGCGCGGTCTTCTCCTGGTACCGGTGCGCGACGACAGCGCCCAACAGCGTTCCGATGACGGCGATGGCGGCGGCGATGATCCCTGACACGGTGACAAGCCCAGCACCTGACCCCGTGCGCCGGACAGAGCGCGAACCGGCCACCGGCCGTCCCCACGGGCACGAAGAAGCCCCCTACCGGCGGGGAAACCGCGGGCAGGGGGCTCTCTCGTGCGTCAGGGCTACTTCTTGCCCTGGTTCTTGACGGCCTCGATGGCGGCCGCGGCGGCCTCCGGGTCGAGGTAGGTGCCGCCCGGGTTGAGGGGCTTGAAGTTCTCGTCGAGCTCGTACGAGAGGGGGATGCCGGTCGGGATGTTGAGGCCCGCGATGTCGGCGTCCGAGATGCCGTCCAGGTGCTTCACCAGGGCGCGGAGGCTGTTGCCGTGGGCCGCGACCAGGACCGTGCGGCCGGCGAGGAGGTCCGGGACGATGGCGTCGTACCAGTACGGGAGCATCCGCTCGACGACGTCCTTGAGGCACTCGGTCTGCGGGCGCAGCTCCGGCGGGATCGTCGCGTAGCGGGCGTCGTGGGCCTGCGAGTACTCGTTGTCGTCCGCGAGGGCCGGCGGCGGGGTGTCGTAGGAGCGGCGCCACAGCATGAACTGCTCCTCGCCGAACTCGGCGAGGGTCTGGGCCTTGTCCTTGCCCTGGAGGGCGCCGTAGTGGCGCTCGTTGAGCCGCCAGGAGCGGTTGACCGGGATCCAGTGGCGGTCAGCCGACTCCAGCGCGAGCTGCGCCGTGCGGATGGCGCGCTTCTGGAGGGAGGTGTGCAGCACGTCGGGCAGCAGGCCGGCGTCCTTGAGCAGCTCGCCGCCGCGCGTCGCCTCCTTCTCGCCCTTCGCGGTGAGGTTCACGTCCACCCAACCGGTGAACAGATTCTTCTCGTTCCACTCGCTCTCGCCGTGGCGGAGGAGGATCAGCTTGTACGGTGCGTCGGCCATGTGTCCGAGCCTAATCGACCCCTGACGATTGACGCGCACCGTCAATTCGCTGGCGTCCACCATAAGAGATACGTAAGTTACGAGGGCCGAGGTAGGGGCTTACACACAGCAAGGGGTCGGCCGCCACATGTCCATCGAATCGCTCAAACGATCAGCACTCACCACCGTTTCGGGACTTCCGCAGGGCTTCTGGTGGCTCTGGCTGTCGACTTTGGTCAACCGCACCGGGGCCTTCGTCACGACTTTCCTCTCCCTCTACCTGACCCAGGAGCTCGGGCACTCCGCCTGGTTCGCCGGACTCGTCGTCGCCCTCCACGGCCTCGGCGGCGTCGCCGGCTCGCCGCTCGGCGGTCTGCTCACCGACCGCTGGGGCCGCCGCCCCACCATGGTCACGATGCACCTGGCCGCCGCGAGCTGCGCCGCCGCCCTCGCCGTCGTCACCAGCGCCTGGGGCGTCGCCACGATCGTCCTGCTCATGGGTGTCGCCATGCAGGCCGTCCGGCCGTCCATCAACGCCACCATCGCCGACATGGTCCCCGCGGGCGAGGTCCGCCGCGCGTACGCCCTCAACTACTGGGCCCTCAACCTCGGCTTCGCCATCGCTGCCATCGGCGGCGGCGCCGCGATGGTCCTCGGCTACCGCACCCTCTTCGTCGCCGACGCCGTCGCCACCGCCCTCTGCGCCCTCATCGTCTTCCTCCGCCTCCCCGAGACCCGCCCCGAGGTCCCCGTCGACAAGGCCGGCGAGCCCGAGGCCGAGGCCAAGGTCAGCATGCTCACCGTGCTGCGCGACGCGCCCTTCCGGACCCTCGTCCTGCTCAACCTCCTCGTCTGCCTCGTCTTCCTCGCCCCCTGGATCGGCCTCCCGCTGACCATGAGCGAGCAGGGCCTCGCCCCCTCCGCGTACGGCATGGTCATCGCCGTCAACGGCGTCGTGATCGTCGCCTTCCAGCTGCTCGTCAACAAGCTCACCGACAAGCGCTCCCCCGTCGTCCTGCTCGCCTTCTCCTCCCTCCTCTTCGCCTTCGGCACCGGCGCCACCGCCCTCGCCGGCTCCCCCGTCGCCTTCGCCGCGACCGTCGTCGTCTGGACGGTCGGCGAGATGATCCACGTGCCGACGAACTCCGCCGCCACCGCCCGTCTCGCCCCCGAGCACGCGCGCGGCCGCTACCAGGGCGTCATGGGCATGTCGTGGGCCATCGGCGGGTTCGTCGCCCCCGTCGCGGCCGGTGCGATCGTCGACGGGCCCGGGTCGGACGTGCTGTGGGCGGCGACCGCCGCGATCGGCCTCGCCGCCGCCGTCGGGTACTACACCCGGCTGCGGAAGGCCCTCGCGGACACCGACACCGACACCGACACCGACACCGACACCGACACCGACACGGACGCGGGTGGGGATGCGGGCACGGACGCGGACGCGAGTACGCACGCGGGTGCGGGCACGGACGCGGGTACGCACGCGGACGCGGGTACGCACGCGAATCCGGGTACGCGCGCGGTCGACGTGACCCCCGTCGTCGGGACGGCCAGGGTTACGGACGCCCCCGAGGCCGCCCCCTCCGTCAGCGCCTGAGCCCCTCCCCGTACCCCTCCCCGTACTCCGCCCACCCCACCAGCCCGAACCCCTCCCCCTCCCTGCGCACTTCGGCGGCGCCCGCCCCGCCGAAGTGCGCGGGCACGACCAGCTCGCGTTCGTCCGCCGCCCGGCCGAGCACCCGTCGCCGGCTCTCCGCCGCGCCCGCCGGGTCCAGACAGAAGCAGCTCGCGCAGGACGGCCGCAGGATCTGTACGGGGCTGTGGACGAGGTCCCCGACGAAGACCGCCCGCTCGCCCCGGGACGCGAGCCGCAGCACCGCCGAACCCGGCGTGTGCCCCGGTGCCGGTTCGAGCGTCAGGTTCTCGTCGACGCGGTGGACGCCCTCCCACAGCACCGCCTGCCCGGCGCGGTGCACCGGCGCCACGCTGTCCTCGTAGACCAGCCGGTCGTCCTCGCTCCTCCCCCCGCCGTACCCGTTCCCCGGGCCGAAGTAGGCGTCGTCCGCCGCCGGCAGCAGGTACTCGGCGTTCGGGAACGCCGGGGCCCACTCGCCGTTCACCGCGTGCGTGTTCCAGCCGACGTGGTCCGCGTGCAGGTGGGTGTTGACCACGACGTCGACGTCCTCCGGCCGGATCCCCGCCCGCGCGAGCAGGCCGAGGAAGTCCCCCTGCCGCCGGTGGAACTGCGGCGACTCCGGCCGCTCGCGCCCGTCCCCCACCCCCGTGTCGACCAGGACCGTCCGGCCCGCGCTCCGCAGCACCCAGCTCTGCAGCGCCATGACCGCGCTGTCGCCCTCCGGCGCCCAGTGGTCCGGCGCGAGCCACTCCTCGTTCTCCCGCCACACCTCGGCCCCCGCCCCGGGGACGAGCCCGCGCGCCGGGCCGAACGGGCCCCGCCACTCGACGATCCGGATGATCTCGACGTCTCCCAGGACGATCCTGTCCCCGCCACTCGTGTCTGCGTTCATGGGGTCGAATCTAGGGAGCCCGCCCGAGCGTTCCGATGGTCCACACACTCCCGTCGATACGCGAGACTCTCACCATGGTGGACGTGGTCAGCGACGCGATCTCGGCCGTACGGGTCGGGCGGCCCTCCTTCGACCGCGTGCGCGTCGGCGGCGACTGGTGCGCCCGGCTCGACTCCTACGACGGGGCCGGGTTCCACGTCGTCCTCAAGGGCACCTGCTGGCTCCTGCCCGACGGCGGCGCGCCCGTCGCGCTCGGGCCCGGGGACGTGGTGCTGCTGCCGCACGGCACCGGGCACGTCATCGCCGACTCGCCCGCCGACGCGGCCGCGGTGGCGCGGGCCGTGCCGTTCAGCCTGTGGAGCGAGCCCGCCCCGCCGCCCATCCCGTCCGTCGCCGAGCGCGAGGTCGAGATGGTGTGCGGCAAGTACCGGCTCGACCGCAGCCACGCCCACCCGCTCCTCGCCGAGCTGCCCGCCCTCGTGCACCTGCCGGACCGCGCCTGCCGCCGCCCCGAACTCCGTTCCGCCGTCGACCTGTTGCGCGTCGAGATCGACGAGCGGGGGCCCGGTTCGGCGGTCGCGCTGACCGGCCTGCTCGACCTGCTGCTCGTCTACATGATCCGGGGCTGGCTCGCGCGGGACACCGGCGGCGTCTGGTCCGCCGTCCTCGGCGACCCGGTCACCTCCGCCGCCCTGCGGGCACTGCACTCGGACCCCGCCGCCGCCTGGACCGTCGACCGGCTCGCCGCCGAGGCGGGCGTCTCGCGCCCGACCCTGGCCCGCCGCTTCTCCGCGCTCGTCGGCAAGTCCCCGATGGCGTACGTGACGTGGTGGCGGCTGACGCGGGCCGCCGCGCTGCTCCGGGACACCGGCGACCCGCTCGCGGCGGTCGCCCGCCGGGTCGGGTACGGCACGCCGTACGCGCTGTCGCACGCGTTCCGGCGGGAGTTCGGGACGACCCCGGGGCGCTACCGCGCGGCAGCGGCTACCGCCGCGAACGCCAACCCACGTACGCAGTAGGTCAGTTACCGGACTTCTGGAGCAGGTGACTGAAGGCGTCGAGGTTACGAGTCGACTCGCCGCGCGAGACCCGCCACTCGTACTCCCGACGGATCGCCGACGCGAAACCGAGCTCCAGGAGCGTGTTGAAGTCGCCGTCGGACGCTTCGAGGACCGAGCCGAGGAGACGGTCGAGCTCCTCGGGCGTGACGGCGGCGAGCGGGAGCTTGCCGGCCAGGTAGATGTCGCCGAGGCCGTCGATCGCGTACCCGACCCCGTACAGCTTCAGGTTCCGTTCGAGCAGCCAGCGGTGGACGCCCGCCTCGTTCTCGTCGGGGTGGCGGATGACGAAGGCGTTGAGGGAGAGGGAGTGGCGGCCGGCGCGGAGCGAGAGCGTCGTGAAGAGCTTGCGCGTGCCGGGGAGCTTGACGACGTAGTCGCCGGGGCCCGTGGACTCCCACTCCAGTTCCGCGTCCTGGAGCGTGGACTCGATCGTCCGGTGGACCTCGTCGATCCCGCGCGCCTCGCGTACCTCGCGCGTCACGCCGCCTACTTCGCGGGCCTCGCCGCGGGGGGCCTCGCCGGGCGCCTCGCCGCGTACTTCGCGTGCCTCGTCGCGTGCCTCGTCGCGCGCCTCGCCTGCCTCGCGTACCCCGTGAGCCTCGTGTTCCTCAGCCATGGTGGGAGCGTACGCGACGGCGGTTCTCGCGCACCCGGTGGTCGTGCATCGCCGCCGTGTACACGTCCGCCGTGCCCGAGGCCGCCGTGTCCCAGCCGAACGAGCCCGCGTGCAGCGCCGCCGCCTCGCCCATCCGGGCCGACAGCGACGGGTCCGCGACGAAGCGGCCGAGCGCGCGGGCGTAGTCCGCCGGGTCGTGCCCCTGCACGAGGAAGCCGGTCACCTCGTCCCGTACGGCCACGGGCAGACCGCCCACCGCCGCCGCGACGACCGGCGTGCCCGCCGCCTGCGCCTCGATCGCGACGAGCCCGAAGGACTCGCTGTACGAGGGCATGACGAGGACGCTCGCCGCGCGGAACCAGTCCGCGAGCGTCTCCTGCCCCACCGGCGGGTGGAAGCGCACGAGGTCCGCGATCCCCAGCCGGGCGGCGAGCTTCTGGAGCCCCTCCGGCTTGGCGAGGCCGCTGCCGCTCGGGCCGCCGACGACCGGGACGATCATGCGGGTCCGCAGCGTCGGGTCCTGCTCCAGGAGCCGAGCGGCGGCGTGCAGCAGGATGTCCGGGGCCTTGAGCGGCTGTATCCGCCCGGCGAAGACCGGAACGAAGGCGTCCTGCGGGAGACCGAGGCGCGCGCGGGCGGCGGCGCGGCCGTCGGCGGGGCGGAAGCGGTCGAGGTTCACGCCCGGGTGGACGACGGCGATCTTGCCGGGGTCGGCGTCGTAGAAGCGGGCGAGCTCGTCGGCCTCCTCGGCCGTGTTCGCGATCAGCCGGTCGGCGGCGGAGACGATCTGCGTCTCGCCGATCACCCGGGCGGCGGGCTCGGGGGTGTCGCCCTCGGCGAGCGCCGCGTTCTTGACCTTCGCCATGGTGTGCATGGCGTGGACGAGCGGCACGCCCCAGCGCTCGGCGGCGAGCCAGCCGACGTGGCCGGAGAGCCAGTAGTGGGAGTGGACGAGGTCGTAGTGGCCGGGGCGGTGGCCCGCCCAGGCCTGCATGACGCCGTGGGTGAAGGCGCAGAGCTGCGCCGGGAGCTCCTCCTTCGCCAGTCCCTCGTACGGGCCCGCGTCGACGTGCCGGACGAGGACGCCGGGGGCGAGCTCGACGACGGGGGCGAGGCCGCCGGTGGTGGCGCGGGTGAAGATCTCGACCTCGATGTCGATCGCGGCGAGGCGCTTGGCCAGCTCGACGATGTAGACGTTCATGCCGCCCGCGTCGCCGGTGCCCGGCTGGTGCAGCGGGGAGGTGTGGACGCTGAGCATGGCGACGCGGCGCGGGACGCGGTTGCGGCCGGGAAGCCGGAGCCGGGGCGGCGCGGGGTGCCGGTGCCGGGTGCCGGCGAACCGGGACACGTACTGGCTCACGTCGGCGGTCCTTCCGCTCGGGGGCTGGCCGGGCCCTGGCGGGGCCTGGCCCGGTGGAGCTGGGCGTGGCGAACCGGGCATGGCGAGGAGAGGACGCGACGCCCTTTCGGTGCGGACAACAGCGGAATGCCCCCTTTCATTTCCGATGACCTTGGGAAACGCGCCACTTTGCCAATTCATTACGGTCAAGGGCCGGCGGGTCCCACGCGTTTCACCCTGCGGCCACGACCCACGCCGGGCCGGGCCGGGCGGACCGGCGACGCCCGGGACCCCGCGCGGCCCGGGTCCCCGGTGAGGGCCCGCTCCGCGGGGTCGTACGCTCGTGGCATGGCCCCGCGCACCACCCGCCCCGTCGGCAACCCGACCCGCGGGACCACCAACCCCAATCGGCTGCGCCGCATGGACCGCTGGATCGCCGCCGTCCACGGGCCGGCGCTGCGCCGCTCGCCCGAGCCGCCCGTCGCCGTCGACCTCGGGTACGGGGCCGCCCCCTGGACCGCCGTCGAGCTCCTGGCGCGGCTGCGCACCGCCGAGCCCCGCACCCGCCTGTACGGGATCGAGATCGAGCCCGCGCGCGTCGAGGCCGCGAAGCCGTACGAGCACGAGGGCCTCGGCTTCCTGCACGGCGGCTTCGAGGTGCCGGTGCCCGGCCGGGTCGACCTCATCCGGGCGGCGAACGTGCTCCGCCAGTACGACGAGGAGCAGGTCGCGGCCGTGTGGGCCCGGCTGTGCGGCCGGCTCGCGCCCGGCGGGCTGCTCGTCGAGGGCACCTGCGACGAGATCGGGCGGCGGCACGTGTGGGTGGCGCTGGACGGCGCGGGCCCGCGGACGGTGACCTTCGCGACCCGGCTCGGCTCGCTCGACCGGCCCTCGGACCTCGCCGAGCGGCTGCCGAAGGCGCTCATCCACCGGAACGTGCCGGGCGAGCCGGTCCACGCCTTCCTCCGGGACTTCGACCGGGCGTGGGCGGCGGCGGCCCCGTACGCCTCGCTCGGCGCCCGGCAGCGGTGGATCCGCTCCGTGCGCGACCTCGCGGCGGACTGGCCGCTCGCGGACGGGCCGCGTCGGTGGCGGCAGGGCGAGGTGACGGTGCGCTGGGAGGCGCTGGCGCCCCGGTCCTGAGCGGCCCACCGGCACCGGTCTCCCCCCTGTTTCCCCCAACACACGCTGAATTTCCGGCGCGTCGGGAACGCCACTCGCACCTCACTCGTCCCCCCGGAGGAGGGTCGGCCCGACAGGCCCCGGTTTCCCCTGTTGCTTTCCGGTTTCGCATGGCACTATCGCGAAGGCCGCCGACAAGTTACTGACGGTAAATCAGATTCGGCCGGGGCTGTTCAACGAGGGGGAGCTTGTGAACCGACGTCGCCACACCACCGCCGCGATCACCGTGATCTGCGCCCTGGCGGTGCTGGCCTCACCCGCGCTGACCCTCCAGGCCTCCGCGGCCCCCCTCCCGCCGCCCCCGCCGAAGAAGAGCCTGGAGCAGGTCCGGGCCGAGATCGACGCCCTCTACCGCCAGGCCGCCGTCGCCACCGACGCGTACAACCTCGCCGAGGAGAAGACCGACGAGCAGTCCAGCGAGATCGTCAAGCTCGCCCGGATGATCGTCGAGGGCCGCGAGAAGATCGACGACCTCAAGGCCAAGGCGGGCGCCGCCGCCCGCGCCCAGTACCGAAACGGCGGGCTCCCCGACGGCGCGCAGCTCGTCCTCACCGACGACCCCCAGATCTTCCTCGACACCGCGGGCCGGCTCCAGGCCGGTGCCAAGGCGACCACCGACCTCCTCGGCGAGATGACCCGCACGCAGGCCGAGTTGGGGACGTACGCGAAGGACGCCGGCGACAACTGGACCAAGCTGGAGGCCCACCGGGTCAAGCAGGCCCAGGCGAAGAAGGAGATCAACGAGAAGATCGCCGCCGCGAAGAAGCTGGAGTCCGAGCTCGCCGCCGAGGAGCGCGAGCGGCTGCGCCGTCTGGAGGAGCAGGAGCAGTACCGCGCGCAGACGACCTGGCTCGACACCGGCATCCTCGACGAGCTCACGGCCTCGGCGACCCCGGAGGGCCGGAAGGCGGTCGCGTTCGCGACGGCGCAGATCGGCAAGCCGTACGTGTGGGGGGCCGAGGGCCCCGCCTCGTACGACTGCTCGGGGCTGACCCAGAGCGCGTGGAGCGCGGCCGGCCGGAACATCCCGCGCACCTCGCAGGAGCAGTGGCGGCTGCTGCCGCGCGTGGCCATGAAGGACATGCGGCCGGGCGACCTGATCGTCTACTTCAAGGACGCCAGCCACATCGGGATGTACATCGGCAAGGGCGCGATGGTGCACGCCCCGCGGCCCGGGCGGAACGTGACGATCGCGGGGGCGGGCTCGATGGAGATCCTCGGGGTCGTGCGGCCCGGGTGAGCCGCCCGGCCGCACCCGGCGGGTGACAGGAGTCACCCGCCTGCGGACCCGCCTACCGGACACACCGGCGGAATCCGACCCTCCGACCTGACGGACGCCTTCCCTCCCGGCGTGACCTTTCTCATTGCCGCCGGCCCGGTCCGCCGCCCTCGGACCCCCTTGGGGGCGACAACTACCTCCCCTTCCGGGGCATATGCCGATCCCGCCGGGCCCGCCCACCGGGTGATCGCCATTCCGCTGCGCACCGACCTACCGCTAGGGTCCGGGACGGGCGGAACGCCACCCGGCGCCCCGCGCACCCTCAGGGGGAGGGAAGGAAGCCCCGGACCGATGCCCGTATTCGTACCGCGCCAGCGCCAGAGTCAGGCTCGGACCCCAAGCCGGAGTCAGAGCCAGAGAAACGTCTCTGCGCACGCGGGACCCGGCGACGCCACCGCTATGGATGCCACCGTGATGACCGGCACAGGAACAGGAACAGCAACCGACCGCACCGACCTCACCCTCCTGGTCGTCGAGGACGACCCGGCGGGTGCCCTCGCCGTACCCGAACTGCTCGACGCGGCCGGAGCCGCCGGCACCCGCGTGCGCATCCGCACCGCCCGCAACCTCACCGAGGCCGAGCGGCTCCTCACCGACGACGTCCACTGCGTCCTCGTCGACCTCTCCCTGCCCGCGCCGCGCGTGGCCGCCGGCGAGGACCCCCTCGCCCCGCTCCGCCACATCCTCCGCCTCGCCCCGCGCCACGCCGTCCTCGCCCTCGCCGCCTCGGCCGACGCCGAGCTCGCCGCCGAGGCCGTACGGGTCGGGGCCCAGGACCACCTCTTCCGCGAGGAGCTCGACGGGCGCCTCCTGAGCCGGGCCATCCGGTACGCCGTCGAGCGCAAGCGCGCCGACGCCGTCCAGGTGAAGCTCGCCGAGTCCCGGCTCCGCGCCCAGGAGAACGCCCGCCTCGAACGCGGCCTGCTCCCCACCCCGCTCCTGGACGGCTCCGACCTCCGCTTCGCCGCGCACTACCGCCCCGGACGCTCCCGCGCCCTGCTCGGCGGCGACTTCTACGACGTCGTCCGCACCCCCGACGGCACCGTCCACGCCATGATCGGCGACGTCTGCGGCCACGGCCCCGACGAGGCCGCGCTCGGCGTCGAGCTGCGGATCGCCTGGCGCGCCCTGACCTTCGCGGGCCTCTGCGGCGACGAACTGCTCTCCACGATGCAGCAGGTCCTGGAGCACGAGCGGGAGAGCGACGAGATCTTCGCGACCCTCTGCACCGTCGACATCGCGCCCGACGGCCGCCGGGCGGCCCTCGCCCTCGCCGGCCACCCGTCGCCGCTGATCGCCCGGCAGGGACGTGCCGCACGGCTCCTCCCGTACGAGGACGGGGGCCCCGCCCTCGGCCTGCTGCCGCGCGCCCGCTGGCCGCGCCGCCAGGTGGAGCTGGGCGGGGCGTGGAGCCTGCTCATGTACACGGACGGGCTCATCGAGGGCCGCTCGGCGGGCCCCGGCTCGCCGCGCCTCGGCCAGGACGGCATGGTCGAGATGATCGACCGGCAGCTGGCGGCCGGCCTGCGGGGCGAGGAGCTCCTGCAGGCGGCGGTGACCGAGGTCCGCTCGCTGAACGGCGGCGAGCTCACGGACGACGTCGCCGTCCTGGCCCTGGAACGCGAAAGGACCCGGGGATGACCCCCGGGCCCTGCGCCGGTCCTCCGTTGGTGCGGCGGGTGCCGCTCGGCTAGGACAAGGCCCTAGCGGCCCCCGTTGTACGGCCCGTACGGGCCGTCGCTGCTGGAGCCTCCGCCTCGGCGCCCGCCACGGCCCCCGCCGGACACCTGGGCGAGCGCGGGGCGTACGTCCACCATGAAGACGATGGCGGCGATCAGGCCCGCGATCTGCAGGAACAGCATCGGCAGCAGCAGGTTCAGGACGAGGTTGATGCCGAGGATGATCAGCCAGAACTTCTTCGTCTGCTTCTCGGCGGCGCGGTAGGCGTCCTCGCGGGCCATGGCGGCGAAGACGATCGCGGTGACGGCGAAGCCGGTGAAGATCAGGAAGAGCATGAAGTTGAGGAGGGAGTCGAATCCCGCTGCCAGCATGCTGAGCACCGCCTAGTGGTGATGTGGAGAGAGCGCCTCGCGGTCAAGGTACCCGGTACAACGCTCCGAGCACCCGCATTGGTGCCCGAGCCCGTCCGAGCTCGTCCGTTACTCCTTGGTCCCAGTGTCCGTCCCGGTGGCGGCGGCCGCCTCCGGCTCGCCCTCGGCCTCGGCCTTGAGCTCGGCGTCGGCCTTGACCTCGGCGTCGGCGTCGGCCTCCGTCTCGCTCTCCGGCTCGACGGCCACGGCGATCTCGACGATCTCCTCGGCGGCCTCGCCGCGCCACGTCTTCACGGCCTCCTCGCCGCGCGCCGCGACCTCCTCGTACTTCTCGCGCGCCTTCACGGCGTACGCGACGCCGACGCCGACACCGCGCAGCGCGAGGTCCTGGGCGGACTCGCCGAGCTTCTTGAGGTCCGTGTCGAGGCCGCCGACGACCTCGGCGAACTTCGCCTGCACGGTGGCCTGGGCCCCCTTGGCCTGCGCGGTCACCTTCTCCTGCACGGCCTTCGGGTCGGTCTTCCGGACGGCCTCGATCCTGGCGGGCGCCTCGGCGGCCAGCTGCTCGATCAGGCCGGGGACCTTCTTGGCGCCCTGCACGGCGAGGTCGGCGGTGCCGGCGGCGAAGAAGAGAGGGGTACGCAGTTCGTCGATGATGGCCATGCTGGTGGTCCTCCCGGATGTGGCGTACTGACTCTTAGCTCTGCGGCTTCTCGGCATCGTGCTCGGCTGCGGCCGCCTGAGCCGCGGCGTCCGCGTTCGCGGCGTCCGCGGCGTTCTCCTTGCGGAACGAGTCGTAGATCTGGAGCAGCACCTGCTTCTGCCGCTCGTTGATCGAGGGATCGGCCACGATGACGGCCCTCGTCTCCAGCTCGTCCAGTTCCCGCTCGTCGAGGATCCCGGCCCGCACGTACAGCGTCTCGGCCGAGATCCGCAGCGCCTTGGCGACCTGCTGGAGCACCTCGGCGCTCGGCTTGCGCAGCCCGCGCTCGATCTGGCTCAGGTACGGGTTCGACACCCCCGCCGCCTCGGCGAGCTGCCGCAGGGACAACTGCGCGGTCCGCCGCTGCTCGCGGAGGTACTCGCCGAGATTGCCGACGTTGAGCGATGCCATGCCCCGACCATGCCAGCCCGCGCTAACTATTGCAAGCAGCTGCTTGCAACAGGCTTCCCCGGGCGTGTCGCAGGCGTGGAGGGCCCGTTGGAATCGCATGTCACCTCGGCAGCCCTGAGTGAGGAGCAGTCACCAGGACGTGCTGCGCCGATTGACCCTTCCGGCGGCCACGAAGGGCGCCGTGCCGCAGGAGAAGCCGGTGGTGGTGGTCGTCAGCGGTCCGTCCGGGGCCGGGAAGACCGAGGTCGGCGACCTGGTCCAGGCGGCCCTAGACCGCCGGGGCGGCGCCGTGCGCGTCGGCCGCGACCTCTACAAGCCCGTCCATCGCTACTACCCCGCCCTCCCGAAGGAGGACGTCCGCACCGCTGGCGCGCGAGTCCGCCCGGACACCATCAGGTGGCCGGCCGAGGTCGAGGAGCATGTCCGGGCGCACCGGTTCGACGCGGTGGTCGATTCCGCGCTCGCCTCCGTGGGCGAGTTCCGCACCCTGTCGGCCGCCTATTGCGGCTCAGGCCACCGGATCGAGGTCGTGGCGGTCGCGACCGCCGAGGCGCTCGCCCAGCTCGGCGTCCTGGACCGCTTCCTCACCGGCGGCCTCCGGTACGTCTCGTGGGAGAACCAGGCCAACTGCACCCAGGGGATGCTCGCCACGCTCGGGGTGATCGAGGCGGAGCAGCTGGCGGACCGGGTGGCCGTGGTCCGGCGGGGCATGGAGCCGCTGTACGACAACGAGCTCACCCTCGAGGGCGCCTGGCGCCTGCCGGCGGCGACGGTTATCTAGGGTTGTCAACCATTCCTCCTGAACGCCCTAGAAGACATGCAGGCACATCAGGCATGTTGAGAATTGCCTGCCGAAGCCGTGGCCTACGACAGGGCATAGTCCGTCAGGTTCTTGATCATATTCAGGCCAACGAGACAGGCGCAGGGTTTAGATCCAGCCACTTGGGCAAGAGGCGATGGCTCTTTGAGTGCATCATGCGTTCGATAGCCACTCGGGCCCTCGCGGGAGGGCCCGCCAAGCGCGATCTGTAGATCCAGCCTCCAGAATCCAACGGAGGCGCTTGGCGTGTTCAGAGATGAGGGAAAGAATGCGTTCCAAGACCAGAGCCACGCTCCTCGCGGGTGTTATGGCGGCGAGTTCGGTCATGATCGGAGGGCCTACTGCCTCCGCCAACAGCTCCTGCGACTCCTCCGGGTGGATGCCTGGCGGGGCACCCAACGGACGGTGCACGACACTGACCAACGGGGTCCTGAGCCACACCAAGTTGAATAGCAATCCCTACACGAGCATCAACACGATCTACTACAAGTCAGGGGGATCTGCTGTCAGTGTCCGCCTCGGCTACACCATGAGTGGCACCACGACGTATTCCTCGTACTTCACTATCAGCTCTGGCCAGACTGTTAAGAAGTCTTGGAGCAAGCTCGGCGACTTCCTCTGCTACAACAGTGTCGGAATCCTCAACTACAGCGGCGGAAGCTACCAAACGCCTGCTGCCCACTGCTGAATCATCAATGCTTCAAGGCCTCGCCTCGTGAAGGCGAGGCCTTGCACTGCCGTGTTGCCATGACTCCACCGAGGAACATCCGTGTTTTCCGCAATCTTTCAAGACCACTACGGCTATCTGGCCTTCTGTGTGGTCGTTGCCCTTGCCTTCGGGAGCACGGCTTGGCTGCTCTCACGCCGTATCGGGAACCCCTACGGCGTCTGGATTGCCGGCCTGACCGCCGTGGCCACGGGAGTACTCGGTGTCACGTTCATGGGCAGCGGTCCAGCCAGCGGCCAATGCGTTATTAATCACGACTTGGTTGAACCGTTCCGGACTACCCAGGGACTGTGGAACCTGGCAATGACGGTCCCTCTGGGATTCTTCGCACTGATGGCCGTGCGGCGCCCGCTCCCGACCCTGGTCGGGGTCATCACTTTTCCCCTGGTCATTGAGTTTACTCAGGCCGAAGTCGATGGCCTCGGAAGGGTTTGCGACAGCGCCGACGCGCAGATGAACATCCTTGGCGGTCTCATCGGACTAGCTGTCGCCGCGCTGATACTCGTTAAACGCAGCACAATCGAGTGGCAGGGAGCAGTCAAGGCATCTCTCATTGCGTCCGCAGTGATCCTGCTACTGGGTGCCGGGGTTGCGCGACCTGCAGTGACTTTTGCCCATGTGGACGGCACAGGCTTGGCAGACGCGAACACGGGGCAGCGGCAAGCCGTGGAACAAGCAGTGCGGGAGGCATTCGGAAACCACTACGAGCTGGGACGCATATACGACCAGCCCTGCGTCGGAGCCCCTTGCAGAAACGTCCTCTTCACGCTCTTGAGTCGTGACAAAGCGCATCCGGAGGCGTTTGGAAACGGCACGCTCTCCTGGCCGGACAAGAACCACCTCAACGTGCTACTGGAAGACAATGACCGTCCTAGCGTCATGGGCTACCCCGTCGCCGGCGCCAAGGCGCCAGCCAGCGACAAGGAGGCGTTCCAGGTCGCACGAACATACATGGGCAAGCACTATCCGTGGGGAGCGGATGCCGTCGCTCACAAGACATACCCCATCGGCGAGAAGGCCGAACTTGGATGGATCACCAGCTGGCGGTGGGTCGATCAAGGCGTGCTCATGCCCAGGATGCTGGATGTGCAGGTCGACAGGGCAGGACGTGTTTCACAGGTGGACGTGACGCTTGGCCCCAAGCGCCTGCACCTTGAGAAGGCGAAGCTCGACGCCAAGCAGGCGGAGTCGCTGGTGCGGGAGGCTATGGCCATTCAACTCGCTGATCAGGGCGGTCTTCTGGACGGTCTCCAGGTCAAGGCATTCACGCTCAAGGCGGTGGAGAGAGATGGCGCATGGCGGCCCACGTGGCTCGTGAGCGTCTCAACGGGCGCGGAAGGCCAAGAGCTCACCCCAGATGCGGCCCGGACGTCGGACGTCTGGCGCGTGGATGCGGTGAGTGGACAGGTCTACGACAGCGTGGACCGGCCTATCAAGCTGAGGTGACAAGAACCTCGACTGCGAGTTGAGTTCGGCCAGGGAAGCCCCTCTTGCTGTCTCACACCGCAGCGGCCCGGAGACTACCCAGGTCCAATAGACCCCTCGCTATCGCCGACGTGGGTACACCTGCGGCACAACTTCACGCTACAACAGCGCTGTTCAGGGCCGATGCCCGTCAATGCAGCTCCCCACAGAGCCTGCATGAAGATCCAACATTACGCATTCAGGTGATTACTCTGTGCGCTCATTCGATCGGTTCGACGAGGAATCCGTATGAGCTACACAGAGCAGGACGTGCACGAGGGTCGCCGGCTGATGGACGACGGCCCCCATCGCCCGCCACATGGCTGGCCTGGCCCTGGCCGCACCGACGTCGGTGCGATGGTCCGGTGACGCGGACGCGGTGCCCGCCCGCTGGCGAGACCTGGTCACCGCACGCCGCTGACCTGCCCTCATGACCGAGAGAAGGAACTAGACGGACACCAGCCGGATCTGGTTTCCCGCGTGAAACAGCACGACGGCCGGGCCTGAAGGAGACGATCTATGGCCCGGCCTGCTGCTCCAGACGCCGCACCTCCCGGCTGGCCTGCTCGGCAGTCCGGCGCGCCTCGCGCACGGCGCTCTCCGCGGTCTTCACCGCCGTACCCGCCTTCGTCGCAGTCGCCGTCGTCTTGAGCTTGGCCTTCTGGGCTTCCTGCAACTCGTGCTCCAGGCGGCGGACCTGTTCAGCCGCTTCCTCAGCCTCCGTCGCGGCGATCCGCTGCTCCTGCTGTGCCTCGTCGAGCTCGCGCTCGCGCCGGGCGACCTCGGCGTCGGCCTCCTCCGCTGCCGTACGGGCCCGCTCGAGGTCGCGTGAGCGCTGCTCATCCACGCAGCCCCGCTTCTCCTTCGGCGAGGGCTTCTACGCCGGGGCCGTACGGGAGGGCGCCGTCTGCGGGGCGATGACGGCGAAGCCGACTTCGAGCTCGGGGACCTTCACCAGCCGGCCATTCGCCCACAGCTCGGCGACTTGAGCCGTGCACGGGCGCCTTGATGCCGTTGAGTCCTGCTGCAGTCGAGTCACCGGGACGAAGTCGGACGGATCCGCAGGCTTGGGGCGGGCCGTACTCGCTGAGGCCGGCGTTCTTTTATAGGAGGCCCCAGACAAAATAGGCCCCTGACCTGCGGCTCTGTCCGCAGCTTCGTGAATTCGCAGGTCAGCGGCACCCGGCTGTTCCTGGAGATCCAGACCCGCATCCTCGAAAACGGTCCGTGAGACAGTCGGGCACGGCTCACTGATCGTCACTGAGGAGAAGGTCCATGAGTGCGTTGCCCGCCGTCACCGGCCGTGATGAGTTCGACGTCCTGGTCGTCAGGACCTACTACCAGGACGACCAGGCATGGCAGGACGTGACGGCGGCGCTGATGGAGCCCTGGGGGGACATGCAGTACGAGGCACACGTCCACTTCATAGACGACCCGGCGTGGGCCGGAGCGACCGTTGACGAGGCGCTGAATGCGGCCTGCGCCGACGAGAACCTGGCCGTTGTCTTCCTCGCCGACCGGACAACCATGCAGGCCGAGAGCCACGCGTTGCTGGCGGTCACCACACTGACACGGGAGGAGTGCGTGGACGACGAGGACTGCGAGCAGCTGACCGAGTTCGGCCGTGAATTCCGCACCGTCCCCGCAGGGGTTCATGACGTCCACGCAAACCTGAGCATCGGCAACCTGGGCTTCGAGGAGTACGCCGCATGGGCTCACGATGATCCCGAGAGGATCTACCGGTCCTTCTGAACAGGGCTCACGGAGCTGCGGACAGAGCCAAAATCGAAGATCCTCATCAACGCCAAGATGCCCGGACTCAACTGAGACATTCGGAAGTCCACACGTCTCACTCAAGTCCGGGCACCCCAGGTCAACAGCCCGCACTACCCGGGCCTACCTGAGACAGGACACCACCGCCGTGCCACCCTGGAGTACGTGCCCCTCGACCTCGACGACCTCGTCCGCCTCCGCCGCGCGCGGGACGCGATGGACCGCGATTACGCGCTGCCGCTCGACGTGCCCGCGCTCGCGCGCGTCGCCCTCATGTCCACCGGGCACTTCTCGCGCAGCTTCCGCGCCGCCTACGGCGAGACCCCGTACGGATACCTCATGACCCGCCGCGTCGAGCGGGCCAAGGCCCTGCTCCGGCGGGGCGACCTCAGCGTGACCGAGGTGTGCTTCGCGGTGGGGTGCACGTCGCTCGGCTCGTTCAGCTCGCGGTTCACGGAGCTGGTGGGCGAGAGCCCGAGCGCGTACCGGGCGCGGCGGCACGAGCCGGGGGCGGCGGTGGTCCCGGCGTGCGTGGCGAAGGTCCACACGCGCCCGACGCGGAACACCGGCTGACCCCCCTCGCCGGATCGATCAGGATCGGAGAAGCGCCCTCCGCTTCACCGCCGTAGCGTCGGTCCCATGAGCATCAACGTCACCCTCTCCCAGTGCTTCATCGCCGTCGACGACCACGACAAGGCCCTCGCCTTCTACCGTGACGCCCTCGGCCTGGAAGTCCGCAACGACGTCGGCTTCGAGGGCATGCGGTGGGTCACCGTCGGCTCCCCCGCCCAGCCCGGCGTCGAGATCGTCCTCGAACCGCCACTGGCCGACCCGAACGCCTCCGCCGCCGACCGGCAGGCCATGGCCGAACTGCTCGCCAAGGGCCTGCTGCGGGGCGTGATCTTCTCCACCGACGACGTCGACGCCACCTTCGAGCACATCCGCGCGGCCGGCGGCGAGGTGCTCCAGGAGCCGGTCGACCAGCCGTACGGCGTGCGGGACTGCGCGTTCCGCGACCCGGCGGGCAACATGCTCCGCTTCTCCCAGCCCCGCACCTGACGACCCGGCAGCCCTGCCCGGCAACCCGGCACCCGTACCTGACAACCCGCCACCGAATGTCGTACCCCCGTGCCAGCATGTGAACAACAGGGGAGGTACGACATGGCAGTTGAACGCATCTGGCTGGATGTCCCGTACGCGGAGAAGGACGAGGCCAAGCGCGGCGGCGCGCGCTGGGACCCGACCGCCCGACGGTGGTACGCGCCCCGCCCCGGAATCGCCGAACTGGCGCGGTGGGTCGCCGCCGCGGACGTACCGGACCTGCTTCCCGGCGAGGACCGGACGCTCGGCGACGGCCTCTTCGTCGACCTCGTGCCGCGCACCTGCTGGTTCACCAACGTCCGCTCGTGCGTGGCACCGGCGGACTGGGAGCGGCTTCGCCGGATGATCACCGGCCGCGCGGGCCTGCGCTGCGAGGCCTGCGGCGCCGCCGAGGACCGGGCGTCCCGCCGCTGGCTGGAGGCCCACGAGCGGTGGACGTACGACGAGGGGTCCCGCACCCAGGCCCTCAGGCGGCTGATCTGCCTCTGCACGGACTGCCACGAGGTGACCCACTTCGGCCTGGCCCAGGTGAGGGGCGTGGAGGACCGGGCCTTCGCCCATCTCGTACGGGTGACCGGGTTGAGCGAGCAGGACGCGCGCGAGCACGTCCGGTCGGCCTTCGCCCTGTGGGAGCGGCGTTCCCGTCACGACTGGGAGCTGGACCTCGGCATCCTCACCGACGCGGGCATCACCCTCGCCCGGCCCCCGGCCGCCGCCGAGCGCGCCCGCACGGCGAGCGACCTGCTGCCCCGGCCCCGCCAGGCCGGCCCGGGAGAGAGGCGCCCGTGGTGAACCCGAACCCGGCACCCCTGCCGCCCAGCCGCCGCGGGGACGTCCTCCCCGAACCCGAACCGGTCGACGGGGCCGCCCGAAGCCCCCGCTTCACGGGCCCGGCGACCGGCGAGGAGCGCGCGATGCTGGTCCGCTTCCTCGCGGACCAGCGCCGCACGCTGGTCCTGAAGTGCGAGGGCCTCACCGACGGGCTGGCGGCCCGGTCCGCCGCGCCGTCCACCCTCTCGCTCATCGGCCTCGTCCGGCACCTCGCCGACGTCGAACGCCACTGGTTCCGCGAGATCCTCGCCGGCGAACCCGGCACGACCCCGCTCTTCTCCTCCCCCGCCTCCCCGGACGGCGACTTCGACGGGGCGACGGCCGACCCGGCCGCCGTGGCGGAGGCCTGGGAGGCCTGGCACGCGGCGGTCGCCCACGCCGAGGACTTCACGGAGCGGGCACCCGACCTCGACGTGACCGGCGAGGACGGCTGGCGCGGGACGGTCTCGCTCCGCTGGGTGCTGATCCACATGATCGAGGAGTACGCGCGCCACAACGGCCACGCGGACCTCCTGAGAGAGCGCCTGGACGGCTCGATCGGCGTGTAGGGCCCCTTCGACAGGCGCGTGCGGGCCCCTTCGGCCGGCCCCCCGCAGGCCCTTCGTCCACTTCCAAACCATCCGCGACGGATCGACTTTCGTTACCCTGGCGGGCATGACAGCCATGACGCCCGCCCGCACGGAGCCCGACCTCTCCTACCTCCTCGACCACACCAGCCACGTCCTGCGGACGCGCATGACGGCCGAGCTCGGCGAGATCGGGCTCACCCCGCGGATGCACTGCGTCCTCGTCCACGCCCTGGAGGAGGAGCGCACCCAGGCGCAGCTCGCCGAGATCGGGGACATGGACAAGACCACCATGGTGGTCACGGTCGACGCCCTGGAGAAGGCGGGGCTCGCGGAGCGGAAGCCGTCGAGCACGGACCGGCGGGCGCGGATCATCGCGGTGACCGAAGAGGGCGCGAAGCTGGCGCGGGAGAGCCAGCGGATCGTCGACGGCGTGCACGAGAACGCCCTCGCCTCGCTGCCCGGGACCGAGCGCGAGGCGCTCCTGCGCGCCCTGAACCACCTGGTCACGGGCCATCTGGAGAGTCCGGCGGAGGGCCCGTCGACCGCCCGCCGACCGCGCCAGCGCGGCTGAGCCGACCCGGGACCCGGCAACTCCTCCCGTAAAAAATAGTCTGCAACAAAACCATCTGCTAGCGTCTCTCCTGTCGCCTCCACCGACAGGAGAGATCCATGCGCACCCCTGCCCCCGCACCCGTCCCCGCCCCGGCCCCGACCCGTGCCCCCCGCTCCCCCTGGCTCGCCCTCGGCGTCCTCGCCACCAGCCTCCTCATGACCGTCCTCGACGGCAGCATCGTCACCGTCGCGATGCCCGCCATGCAGGCCGACCTCGGCTTCACCCCCGCCGGCCTCAGCTGGATCGTCAACGCCTACCTGATCGCCTTCGGCTCGCTGCTGCTCCTCGCCGGCCGGCTCGGCGACCTCATCGGCCGCAAGCGGATGTTCCTCCTCGGCACCGCCCTCTTCACCGCCGCCTCGCTCCTCGCCGGAATCGCCGCCTCCCCGACCGTCCTGATCGCGGCCCGCTTCCTCCAGGGCGTCGGCAGCGCGATGTCCTCGGCCGTCGGCCTCGGCATCCTCGTCACCCTCTTCACCGAACCCCGCGAACGCGCCCGCGCCATCGCCGTGTTCAGCTTCACCGGCGCCGCGGGCGCCTCCCTCGGCCAGGTGCTCGGCGGCCTCCTCACCGACGCCCTCGCCTGGAACTGGATCTTCTTCATCAACCTCCCCATCGGCGTCGCCGCGCTCCTCCTCGCGCTCCCCGCCCTGCCCGCCGACCGCGGCCTCGGCCTCAGGGCCGGCGCGGACGTCCTCGGCGCGGTCCTCGTCACGGCGGGCCTGATGCTCGGGATCTACGCGGTCGTCACCATCGAGGAGTACGGGGCCGGTTCGGCCCACACCCTCGGCCTCGGCGCCCTCTCCCTCGCCCTCCTCGCCGGCTTCCTCGTGCGCCAGGCCAAGGCCGCCCACCCTCTGATGCCGCTGCGGATCCTCCGCTCGCGGAGCGTCGCCGGGGCCAACCTCGTCCAGATGCTGATGGTCGCCGCGCTCTTCTCCTTCCAGATCCTCGTCGCCCTCTACCTCCAGAAGGTCCTCGGCTACGGCGCCGCCGAGACCGGCCTCGCGATGCTGCCCGCCGCCGTCGTCATCGGCGTCGTCTCCCTCGGCGTCTCGGCCCGCCTCATCGCCCGCTTCGGCGAACGGACCGTCCTCCTCGCCGGGATCGTCCTGCTCGTCGGCGTCCTCGGCTGGCTCACCCGGCTGCCCGTCCGCGCCGACTACGTCACCGACCTGCTCCCCGTGATGCTCCTCGCCGCGGGCTTCGGCCTCGCGCTCCCCGCCCTCACCTCGCTCGCCATGTCCGGCACCGAGGAGTCCGACGCGGGCCTCGCCTCCGGCCTCTTCAACACGACCCAGCAGATCGGCATGGCCCTCGGCATCGCGGTCCTCTCCACCCTGGCCGCCGCCCGCACCGAATCCCTCACCGCGGCCGGCCGCCCCACCGCCGAGGCCCTGACCAGCGGCTACCACCTGGCCTTCGCCGTCGGCACGGCCCTGGTCCTGGCCGCCCTGGCCGTCGCCTTCACGACCCTCCGCCGCCCGGCCGCGGCCGAGGAGTCCGAGAGCCCCGCGGCGGAGAAGGTCCTGCTCCCCGCCGCCTGACGGACCGGGGAGGGATCTCCGGCCCGGATCAGAAGATGTCGGGCGAGAAGGCCCGCAGGGACGTACGGAACAGGAGGTCGGCGCGGGTTCCCGCGCCGGCCTTCAGTTCGTCGACACGGCCCAGGCGGGCCAGACGGACCGCGGACTCGTCACCGAAGGCGAGGGTGCCCAGGTCGGCGACGTCGAGGGCGAGGTCGGCGGAGTCGGTGGTGCGGACGCAGGTCGCGCCCCGCGGGGACGCGTCGAGGCGGTAGCGGCCGCCGGCCAGCCCGTCCTTGTCGCGGACGTCGAGGACGAGCGAGTCCGCCAGCGGGTACGTCCGGGTCTCCAGGACCTTCGCGACGTCCAGGACACGGACCCACAGCATGTCCACGTGCGTCACCGTCCGCGCGGCGCGCGGGTCCGGGAGCAGCAGGGGCAGCGGGTCGTCGGGGGCGCGGTAGCCGGAGCGGACCGTGGTGATCCAGTCGAGCGAGCAGAGGTAGTGCCAGAGGGCGCGCTCGGCGGCGGGGGTGGCGGCGACCATGTCCCGTACGGACGCGGTGTTGCCCGGCTGCTTGGTGTCGTCCCACCTGTCGTCGGCGGTGTAGGCGACGTACCCCTCGACCTCGCCGGACTCGGAGCGGTAGACCGCGTAGAAGGGCTCCTTCCACGGGTCGAGCTGGTAGCCGAGGCCCGTGCCCTGCTCCCACATGCGCGGGCTCCGGTCCGTGATCCCGGCGCGGAGGCCGGCGAGCCGGCGGTGGACGTCCGGGCCGATCGCGCGGATCTCCGCGCCGTCGCCCAGGTCGATGCGGCCGCCGTCCTCCGGCCGGCCCGTGCGGCGCGGGTCGAGCCCGGTGCGCCGGAGGTCGACGGACCACACGGTGGACCAGCTCGCCGGGCCGAAGCCGAAGCGCCCGTAGATCGGGTACTCGGCGGCGATCAGCGTCGCGACCGCGTCGCCCCGCTCCTTCGCCGCGGCCAGGTCGACGGCCATCATGCGGCTGAGCAGACCCTGCCTGCGGTGCGTCGGCGCGACGGTCACCTGGGTGATCGCGTCGGCGGCGAGACCGCCGCCGCCGACCGCGCTCACCTCCTGCCGGAACGAACGGAAGGTCGCGACGATCCGCCCCCGGTCGTCGAAGGCGCCCTGCGTCCGCGCGAGGTCGGCGTGGGCCAGCCGGTCGGCGACCAGCTCGTCGGGGATGTGGGGCGGTCGCAGGAAACCGGTCTGGAGGGCCCGGATCCAGCCGGGGAACTCGGACTCCGTCACCGTGCGGACGTCGGCACTCATCCCTCGACCCTACGCAGCGCCCGTCCGGGGCCGCACCCGGGTTTCGGCCCCGCCGCCCACCGGGCGGCAGGACCGCCAGACCACCGTCCCCGCCGCGCAGACCACCGTCCCCGCCGCTCAGACCGCCGTCCCCATCGCGCAGACCACCGTCCCCGCCGCGCAGACCACCGTCCCCGCCGCTCAGGCCAGCAGGTCGTCGACCTGCGCCTCGCCCTCCCGGTAGCGGCGGGCGATCTCGCCGCTGCAGTCGTCCGCCGTCCGCTGGAGGTGGTGTCGGCGCCGGGAGATCTGCTGCTCGTACCCCGCCAGGCGGCCCATCGCCGCGTGCAGTTCCTCGTCCGTACGGGCCGTCAGGTCCGACAGCTCGACCTCCGACAGCATCTCGGACGCCAGCCGCCGGTACTCGTCGCCGCGCGGCGTCGACAGCGTCACGTGCCGCGCCGAGCTGCGGTGCGCCGGAGGCGCGTCCGCGAGGATCTCCGAGAGCCGGTCGAGCACCGGCGCCTCCGGATCGGTCCGCCGCGCCAGCTCCGCCCGCAGGATGTCGATACGGCCCTGGAGCATGCGCCGTACGTAACTCAGATCGGCCTCGTCGCTCTGCGCCTCGCGCCGCAGCGCGCGCAGCTCGGGCAGCCGCAGCGCCCCGAGGTCGGGCCGCGCCGGCCCGTCGGCCAGGGCGGTGGAGTCGGCGGTCCGCTGCACGGGTGGGCGCGCGATCGGACTTCCGCCGACGCCCGCGACGGCGCGGAACAGCGGTACGGGGCCGGACGGCGTCGGCCCGGTGCCAGGTGCACTCATGAGAATCGTCCCCTCGACCGGTGCGGAGCCGCACCGCCTGACAGGCATCGTGCCACTCCCACCCGTGCACGTGCAGGCGCTCTGCACCCGTTCGGCCCCGCGCAATTCCGGGCCGGTACGTTGGGACCCATGCGAGCTGTGGTGCAGAGAGTGGACGGCGCGAGCGTCGTCGTCGCAGGGGAGACCGTCGGAGAGATCACCGGCGAGGGGCTGTGCGTCCTGGTCGGGGTGACCCACGACGACACCCCCGAGAAGGCCGCCCAATTGGCCAGAAAGCTCTGGTCCGTCCGGGTGCTGAACGACGAGAAGTCCTGCTCCGACGTGAACGCGCCGCTCCTCGTCGTCTCCCAGTTCACCCTCTACGGAGACGCCCGCAAGGGCCGCCGCCCCACCTGGAACGCGGCCGCCCCCGGCCCCGTCGCCGAACCGCTCGTCGACGAGGTCGTCGCCCGGCTCCGCGCCCTCGGCGCGCACGTGGAGACGGGCCGCTTCGGAGCGAAGATGCGCGTCTCGCTCACGAACGACGGCCCGTTCACGGTCCTCCTGGAGGTCTGAGCCCCGAAGAGGAGCTACGGCTCGACCACCGTCTCCTGCGCCGCCGCCGTGTTCCCCGCGATCAGGGGCGCGTCCACCGGGACGTTCCGCTTCACCAGGGCCAGGGCGATCGGGCCCAGCTCGTGGTGGCGTACCGCCGTCGTCACGAAGCCGAGCTGGCGGCCCTCCTCGCCGTCGGCGGCGAGGCGGACGGGGGTGCCGTGGGCCGGCAGCAGGACCTCGCTGCCGTCGAGGTGCAGGAAGACCAGCCGACGCGGCGGCTTCCCCAGGTTCTGGACGCGGGCGACGGTCTCCTGCCCCCGGTAGCAGCCCTTCTGGAGGTGGACCGCGCTGCCGATGAGGCCGACCTCGTGCGGGATGGTCCGGTGGTCGGTCTCGAAGCCGAGCCGCGGCCGGTGCCCCTCGACGCGCAGTGCCTCGTACGCGAGGACGCCCGCCGCCGGGCCGTGCGCGGCCGCGAAGGACTCCAGCTCCGCGCGGGGCAGGAAGACGTCCCGGCCGTGCGCGGTCTCCCGGACGACCGCGCCCTCGGGCGCCTCCGCGATGGAGCCCGCCGGAAGGTGGACGACGGCGACGTCCTCCGTGCGGTCGGCGACCTCGACCCGGTAGAAGAACTTCATCGACTCCAGGTACGCGACCAGCTCCTCCCGCGTCCCCGGCTCGACGTGCGCCCACACCGTCTCGCCGTCGTCGACGAGGTACAGCGCGTGCTCGATGTGCCCGTTCGCGGAGAGGATCAGCGCCTCGGTCGCCCGCCCCGGCGGCAGGTCCGTCATGTGCTGCGTGAGCAGCAGGTGCAGCCAGCTCAGCCGGTCGTCGCCGGAGACGGCGACGACGCCGCGGTGCGAGAGGTCGACGAATCCGGTGCCGGCGGCGAGGGCGCGCTGCTCGCGGAACAGATCGCCGTAGTGGGCGGCGACGCCTTCGTCACGGCCTTCGGCGGGGACGGCGCCGGGCAGGGACAACAGAGGGCTCTTCATACCCCAGAGCCTACGACCCGGCGGACACGTCCTCGCCGGGCGCAGGTCTGTTCGAGCAGTCCTCGCAGCGCCCGAAGATCGCGAAGTGCTTCATGTCCGTCTCGAAGCCGAAGGTCGCGCGCAGCTTCCCGGTGAACTCGGCGGCCACCTCGACGTCCGCCTCGATGACCTTCTCGCAGTCCCGGCACACCAGGTGCAGGTGGTGGTGCCGGTCGGCGAGGTGGTAGGTCGGGGCGCCGTGCCCCAGATGCGCGTGGCTCACGAGCCCGAGCTCCTCCAGGAGCTCCAGGGTCCGGTACACGGTGGAGATGTTCACCCCGGAGGCCGTCTTGCGGACCTCGACGAGGATGGCGTCGGGCGTCGCGTGCTCCAGCGCGTCGACGGCCTCCAGGACGAGCTGGCGCTGCGGCGTCAGCCGGTAGCCGCGCTGCCGCAGATCGCTCTTCCAGTCGGTGCTATCAGTGGTCACCACGCCCTCCAGTGTAGGAGGGCGTGGCCCTCTGGCCTCCGGCTGACCTGTCAGGCAGGCCTAGCGGAAGAAGGCGATGCCGTCGTCCGGCAGGTCGCCGAGGTTGCGCGCCATCTCGGCGACCTCCTCGGGCGTCACGACCTTCTTCAGGTGCGCCGACATGTAGGGGCGGAGCGGGACCTCGGGGGTCGCCTTCTCGCCGACCCACATGAGGTCGCTCTTCACGTAGCCGTAGAGGCGCTTGCCACCGCTGTACGGGCCCGAGGCCGCGGTCCGGGCGACGGCGTCCGTCGCCAGGTCGATCTGCGGCTTCTGGTCGGCGAGCTCGCCGTACCAGACCTCGACGACACCGTCGTCGCGGACCATGACGACCTCGACCTTGCGGTCCTCGTCGATCCGCCAGAAGCCGCTCTCGCTCTCCAGCGGGCGGACCTTGTTGCCGTCGTTGTCCAGGACCCACGCGTGCGAGTGGTATTCGAGGAAGTCACGGCCGTCGTGGCTGAACGTCACGGACTGGCCGAAGTTGCACTTCTCGGAGCCGGGGAAGTCGGCGACGCCCGCGCCCTCCCACGTACCGAGGAGGAACGCGAGGGGGACGAGGCCCGGGTTGAGGTCGGACGGGATCTCGATCATGAGCAGCTCTGGCGTTCTCTAGAGGTGGTTACCGCTGGTTACCGCTGGCCCTGGTACAGCTTCTTCACGGCCAGACCGGTGAAGGCGAGAACGCCGACACAGACCAGGACCAGCAGAGCTTCGAAGAAAACGATCACGGGGTGCTCCTCGACTGAGCGATGAAGGCTGAACGGGCCGGACCCCAGCTTAGTGGGCGGGGGCCCGGCCCACTCTGTGAGGTGGGTCTACGACTCCGGCGGGTGCCTCCCGCCGGTCAGCCGAGCAGCTGGTTCTGCAGCGTGACCGTCTGCCGGAACGGCACCTCCAGCGCCTCGCCCGCCCGCGTCTGGGTGATCAGCGCGAGGGTGTCGCCCGCCTGCACGTACGCCCAGCGGACCTGCTCCGGGCCGTGGGGCTTCTTCTCTCGGAAAGCGACGGCCTTCGTCTCGGGGACCTCGATGTCGTCCGGGAAGTCCTCGGGGACGACGTACTCCACCCCGTCGGGCAGCGCCTTGGGCCCCGACGCGCTGTGCACGTCCAGCATCTCGTCCGCGTACGACTCCGCGTACGCCACGGAGCTGAACCGGAGGAGGTGGATGCTGGTGCGCGTGCCGTCCGGGGTCGTCCATCCACGGGCGGCGACGTGCCGCAGGGTGGAGTCCGCGAGGCCCCTGCGGAGCTCGTCGCGGGACTCCTTCGCGTAGAGGGAGAGGTACGCGTCCGTGGACACGAACCCGCCGGTCAGCTTCGGATCGGGCGTCGCACCGGTCGGCGCGGGCAGCAGCAGCTCGCGCACGTCGGCGTGGTGGACCTCCCCGTCGTTGCCCTCGGTGAAGGGGCGCGGCCGGTCCGCCGGCAGCGCCGGCAGGCTGAGCCGCGGGTACTCCCAGCGTCCGTCGGACTCGGTCGCGAGACCGGGTACGTCCTCCCGGTCGGCCGCGGTGATCCCCATGGCGGCACCGGCACCCGCCCCGCCGCACACGACGAGGGCGGCCGTCCAGCGGGCGACGGCCCACAGGACCCGGCGGGAACAACGGGGGCGGGCGGGGGCGCCGTCGAGGGACGCCTGCGCGGTCGACTCCCCGGCCTGCGCGGTCGACTCCTCGGACTTCCCCACCGCCTCGTCCACCGGCCGGTCGCTCAACTGCTCGGTCATACGTACTCCCCCGGGGACTCGATGTGGCGGAGCTGCTTCTCCAGGAGGTCCGCCACGGCCTTCCCGTCGAAGGGCGCGGCGCCGTACGACCGTACGGTGATCAGGGTCTCGCCGTCGTACGCCGAGCAGACCATGTCCTGGAGGTCGGGCGTCTCCTTCTCGCCGCCCTTCCTCGGCTCCTCCGGCTGGGGCCCGAGGAAGCAGGAGGTGTTCCCCGCGTACTTCTTGATCTTCGGCCCCTTGCGCAGTCCCAGGGCCTCGAACAGTTCCCTGCGGACCTCGAAGAACGCGCGGACCGACTTCCTGTCCTTCATCCGCAGGAGGGTCACCTCGGCCTGGAGGCTGTAGTCCTCCCTGGCGTACGAGCGCATCGCCATCCCCTGGATGCCGAGCCGGTCGACCTCCTTCTCGTACGCACGGCGCTTCTTGCCGTACAGCCCCCTGCTCGTCTCCTTGAACAGGGCCGCGGCCTCCTTCGCCGGCACCTCGACGTCGTTGCCGTATCCCGCGATGTCCGCGCCCAGCGCGTAGCTCTCGGGCACCGGCAGGAGGAGCTTGCTCAGCGGGGTGGACGCCCGGCCCCGCAGGACACCGGCGGCGGCCGGGTCCTCGGCGGTCACGGACGGTTCGGGGTCCGCCCAGGTGACCGTGGGAGCGCTCCGGTCGGCCCGGTCGGCGGTGACGAGGGTGTACGCGACACCGCCGCCGACGAGTCCCAGCACGGCCGCGGAGACCAGGACGTTCTTCAGGATCCGGCGCGTGCGGCGCACCGGCTTCTCACTCTGCTCGGTCACAGACGCCCCAGCTGCCGCTCGGCCAGAGAACGGATCTCGCTCTCGGCGATCTCGTGCGTGTCGTAGATGATGATCGTGACGGCGATGTCACCGCGCTGGATGAAGGCGCGGGCGTCGTACGCGTCCAGGAAGCCCGCCTCGCGGCGGACCGGGTAGACGAAGTACCGGCCGTTCGTGGAACCTGCCACCGGCTGCCCGAGGGAGGAGTCCTCCTTGCTGATGGCGAGTCCCTGCTGCGACCGCATCGCCTCGTACGCACTGAGCTGGGACGTGGAGCGGTACTGCACGAGGCTGATCCCGACCCGCTTGTGCTCGCCGACCAGCCACTCGCGCGTGGCGATCCGACGGATGCCCCAGTCGAGCTGGTGCTCCAGCGCCACTTCGGGCCTGGTGAAGCCGTCGACGTAGTGGTCCAGCGGCTCCCAGCCGTCCACTTCGCCGGCGCGCGCGCCCGCCGGCCTCGGCAGCAGCAGCTTCCGCAGGTCGCCCTGCGCCTTCGCCTGGTGGTCCTCCTCCGGCGACAGCGGCTCGGGTTCCCCGCCCTTCGGGAGCGGCTTCGCCGGGTACGCGAGGCCGGGCTGGTTCAGCGGCGGCAGTGCGGTCGGTTCGCGGTCCGCCTGGACGCGGTAGCCGACGGCGGTGCCGCCCACGGCGCCGATGACGGCGGCGACGGCGAGGAGGCCGACCGTCCGGAGACCGCGGCGGCGGCGCGGACGGGTGGCCGACGGCACGGCCTCCGCGCCCGGAGCGGGGCCCGCGTCCGGAGCGGGGCCCGCGTCCGGAGCGGGGTCCGGCGGCCGTTGCGCCGGTACGCCCGTGTCCGGGATGGTTTCTTCGATGCTCAAAAGTCCCCCCACGAGACCTGAAGCACGGATTCCGATTCATCCGCGCCACCAGGTGACACGTGAGGCAGACGAGAGGTTGCAGGGCCGCGCATTACAGTTCGGCATATGGCGAAGAAGCTCGTGATCAAGGTGACCGCAGGGGCCGACGCCCCCGAACGCTGCTCGCAGGCCTTCACGGTGGCCGC
This sequence comes from Streptomyces sp. NPDC020807, assembly GCF_040641575.1. Classification (NCBI taxonomy): domain Bacteria; kingdom Bacillati; phylum Actinomycetota; class Actinomycetes; order Kitasatosporales; family Streptomycetaceae; genus Streptomyces; species Streptomyces sp. NPDC020807. Next base: position 43,662 of record NZ_JBFADU010000002.1, on the reverse strand, counting down.
CGTCGCCGTCGCCAGCGGCGTCGACGTCTCGCTCTGGCTGACCGGCGAGTCCTCGTGGTTCGCGCTCCCCGGCCGCGCGGCGGAGTTCGAGCTTCCGCACGCCGCGCCGCTGCCGGACCTGATCGACTCGATCCTGGCGGCCGGACGGGTGACCCTGTGCACGCAGTGCGCGACCCGCCGCGAGATCACGGAGAAGGACGTCCTGGACGGCATCCGCATCGCGGGCGCGCAGGTCTTCGTCCAGGAGGTCATGGGCGAGGAGACCCAGGCGCTCGTCTACTAGGGGGTGTCTTTCCGACCCTGATCCGCCGGACAGGCTCTGGCCCGGACTACTGGTCTTCCCTGCGGCGTTTCTTCCCGTCCAGCTCGTCCCACCACTCGTCCGACTGCGGGTCCCCGGACGGATCGTCCCACCAGCGATCCTCCGGCCCCCTGCGGTTCGCGACCATCGCGGCGACCGGGGGGATGACCATGGCGACGACGCACATGCCGACGGCCACCGGGATCGAGAAGAGGCGCACGACGGCCCAGGCGCCCACGAAGAGGACCAGGCAGGCGCCCATCAACCAGAAGTAGACGTGCCGACGCCGCGCGTACACACCTTCAGCGTACGCGCGGCGTCGGCCCGCAGGAAGCGGAGAGCCGGAGGGCCGTGCCTCGGGTCCTGGTGTGGCGTCCAACCCCCCAGGAGGCACGGCCCTCCGGCCGTCAGAAGTCGCGGATCAGACCGCGATGGCGACGTCCGTCAGGCTGCCGGCCTCGGTGACGACGACCTTGCGGTCGGCCTGGGCACCGGGGACCAGCGCACGGAGGGTCCACTCGCCGGTGGCCGCGTAGAAGCGGAACTGGCCGGTCGCCGAGGTCGGGACCTCGGCGGTGAACTCGCCGGAGCCGTCGAGGAGGCGCACGTAACCGGTGACGGGCTGGCCGTCCTTGGTCACCTGGCCCTGGATGGCCGTCTCACCGGGCTTGAGCGTGCTGACGTCGGGGCCGCCGACCTGGGCTCCACACATGTTCGCTGTCCTGTCCTGGGGAAGAAGTGGGGTTACTTGTTGGCGCCGAGCTCGATCGGCACGCCGACGAGGGAGCCGTACTCGGTCCACGAACCGTCGTAGTTCTTGACGTTCGTGACCTCGAGGAGCTCGTGCAGCACGAACCAGGTCAGCGCGGAGCGCTCACCGATGCGGCAGTAGGCGATGGTGTCCTTCGCCAGGTCGACCTGCTCGGCCTCGTAGAGGGCCTTGAGCTCGTCGTCCGACTTGAAGGTGCCGTCGTCGTTGGCGTTCTTCGACCACGGGATGTTGCGGGCGCTCGGCACGTGGCCGGGGCGCTGCGACTGCTCCTGCGGGAGGTGCGCCGGGGCGAGCAGCTTGCCGGAGAACTCGTCGGGCGAACGCACGTCGACCAGGTTCTGGGAGCCGATCGCGGCCACGACGTCGTCGCGGAAGGCGCGGATGGAGGAGTCCTGGGCCTTGGCCTTGTACTCGGTGGCCGGGCGGGCCGGGACCTCGGCGACGAGGTCGCGGGAGTCGAGCTCCCACTTCTTGCGGCCGCCGTCGAGGAGCTTGACGTCCTGGTGGCCGTAGAGCTTGAAGTACCAGTAGGCGTAGGAGGCGAACCAGTTGTTGTTGCCGCCGTAGAGGACGACCGTCGTGTCGTTGCCGATGCCCTTCGCCGACAGGAGCTTCTCGAAGCCCTCCTGGTCGATGAAGTCGCGGCGGACCGGGTCCTGGAGGTCCTTCGTCCAGTCGATCCGGATGGCGTTGCGGATGTGGTTCTTCTCGTAGGCCGAGGTGTCCTCGTCGACCTCGACGATGGCGACCTGCGGGTTGTCGAGGTTGGCCTCGACCCAGTCCGCGTCGACCAGGACGTCGCTGCGAGCCATGCTGTTCTCCTCCGGGGCAGTGTGCGGGGGCGTGGTGCGGTGTGGTGCGCTTCGGTGCGATTGGTGCGGGTTTGTGCCGCGGTACGCGTCGTCGCGTGCGTACGGACATGCGTACGGCTGCACAGGTCGGCCCCGACCGCGGTCGAAGGGCCTGAAGGAATACGGGAGTCGGTGCTCCCGCTCAGACCGAAGGACAGAGCATGGCGGCGACGCGGCACAGGTCTACTGCCCGCCGCTTCGTGAGATCCGCCTGTCGCTTCATGCCCTCGATCGTAGGGACGGACAGGCGGCCGTGTCACCGGCGTGTCGTATTTTGAGACGCGATCGTCCGAGATGCGGGACGAGAGCGTCGTTCGGGCCGGCTCCGGACGGCTCCGCCCCGGGTGTCCCGGTTCCGTATCTGCGGATCGGACGGGGGCGTCTCACCATGTGGCCGACGCCGGTTCTCCCGGGGCTCCACGGGGTGGGACGCGGCGCCGCGGGACGCCTCAGGACGCGGCGGGACGCGCGCGCTCAGCCCGCCAGCGACACGTTCGCGCCGCTCACCGCCACCGCCAGGCCCTCCGGCCTGACCTCGACCTTCTCCACCTTCATGCCGGCCATCAGGCCGATCGACCGCTCGAAGTCCGTCTTCTCGCGGATCTTGTCCTCCACGAGCGGGATCCCCTCGCCCGGCACCTCGTCCGCGCGGACCTTGAACGCGTCGCCGTTCACGACGGTCACCGTCGACAGCACCGAACGCGTCAGCTTCCGGCCCAGGATCTGGACGCTGCCGGTGACCTTCACCTTGCCGTCACCGCCGTACGCCACGGTCACGCCCGGGTCGGCGGCGGCCGTGAGGTCCGCGTACGAGATGAGGGCCGTGCCGCTCGCCGACCCGGCGCGCGCACCCGACCAGTCACCCGTGACCGTCACGTCCCTGAGCGCGGCCGTCAGCTCCTGGACCCGGATGCGGCGGTCGCCCGCCGTCGTCTCGACCCCCCGCGCGACCACGTCGACCTCGTCGAACCGCTTGTCCAGGACCTGCGTGAGGAACGGGAAGCCCTGGATGTCGATCTCGATCGCATCGCTCTTCGTGCCGGACGAGAGCTTCACCCGGCTCGCCGCCTCCGACTCCGCGTACGCCAGGGCGAGCCGGTCGACGCCGACGAGCACCCCGCCCAGCACGAGGGCCACGATCAACAGAATCCGCAGTGCTCGCATGGGTGGTACTTCTCCCCGTAGATACGCGTGACATTCGAACGTTCGCAAAAAGAATCGGCCCCCCGACACGAAGATCGACGTGTCGGGGGGCCGCTTGGTTCCCTCAGCCCAGCGCGCGGCCGAGCAGGTAGACGGCCGGCGCCGCCGCCGTCAGCGGCAGCGCGATCCCGGCGGTCATGTGCACGAAGCGCGAGGGGTAGTCGTAGCTCGCGACCCGCAGACCGACCAGCGCGCAGACCCCGGCCGCGAGGCCGACGAGCGCGCCCGCGCTCCCCAGGTCGGTGAAGCCGCCCGCCGCGATCCCCGCGCCCGCGCCCGCGAGCAGCGCGACGACCAGCGAGACCGGGCCGGGCAGCGGCAGCGCCCGCGCGACGGCCGCGGCGGCGACCGCGACCCCGCCGACGACGACCGCGTCCGGCTCGGCCCCGAGGTACCCGGCGGCCACGACCGCGAGCGCGGCCGAGACGACGCCGGCCATCAGGCCGTACATCCGCTCGTCCGGGTCGGCGTGGCTGCGCAGCTGGAGCACGAGGCAGAGCAGCACCCAGACGCCGAGCGTGCCCAGGATCGCGCCGGCCGCGTGCTCGCGGCCGACCGCGAGGAGGGCCCCGTCGGCGACGAGGCCCCCGAGGAAGGCGAGGGCGATGCCCTGCCGGGCGGGCCACATGCCGTTGAGCCGGAACCAGCCGGCGGCGGTGAGCCCCTGGAGCAGGACGAGCGGGACGAGGAGCCCGTACGGGCCGAGAGCGGCGCCGCCCGCGAGCAGCAGGCCGAGCACGGCGGTCAGCAGCGCCGGCTGGATCCCGGGCTCGATGACGGGCGACCGGCCCTCGGCACGCGCGCGCTGGGCGTCGGTGACGCGGGTGTTCCCCGAGGTGGTGGGCGAGGAGTACGCGGGTGCGGGCGCCGCCACCGCCACCGCCTCGGCCACCGGGGCGGGAGCGGGAGCCTCGTACTGCTGCGGCGGCAGGTACGCCGTCTCGTCGAACGCCGGCTGCTGCGGGTGCGGCTGCGCGTACGGCTGCTCCTGGTGCGGCTGCGCGTACGGCTGCTCCTGGTGCGGCTGCGCGTACGGCTGCTCCTGGTACTCCTGCTGGTACTCCTGCTGGTACTGCTGCCGGTGCCGCGCGTACTGCTCCTGCGAGACGGCCGGCTGGAACGTCGTGTCCCAGGTCTGGCCCTCCCACGTCTGCGCGACGTCGGCCGGACCCTGCTGCTGCCCGTACTGCTGCCCGTGCTCGTACCCGTGCCCGTGCCCGTTCGCGTACGGGTCGTACTGCTGGTCGTTGCTCATGCTGCGGGGTTCACCCTCCTGCGAACGGGGGGAGCACCTCGACCGTGCCGCCCTCGGCAAGCCGTACCGTCTCATGACCGCGCGTCCCGACGGGATCGCCGTCGATCAGGAACGAGCACCGCTGGAGGACCCGGACGAGCTCGCCCGGGTGCTTCGCGCGGGCCTCGTCCAGCGCCTCGGCGAGGGTCTCCGCGGTGTACGGCTCCTCGGCGACACCGGCGGCGGCCTTGGCCGCGGCCCAGTAGCGGATGGTTCCCGCTGCCATAGCGGCGCTCCCTTCGTTCGTGTGCGCGCCGCCCCCCATGATGGGCTATCCGCCGACCAGCCAGTCGCCGAGCCGGGCGAGCAGCTCCGCGTCCGCCGCGTTCTCCGCGTGGCCCATGCCCGGCTCCAGCCACAGCTCGGCCGCGTCCCCGCCGGCCGCCGCGAGCGAGCGCGGGTGGTCGAGCGGGAAGTACGCGTCCCGGTCCCCGTGCACGATCAGCAGCGGTACGGGGGCGATCAGCGGGACCGCCTCCACGGGCGACAGGGGTACGGGGTCCCAGGCGCGCCGGTCGATGCGGGTGCGGAGCCCGTAGCGGCCGACGAGGCGGCCCCCGGGGCGGGTGACCACCCAGTGGAGGCGGCGCATCGGGGCCGTACCCCGGTAGTACCAGCGTGCGGGGGCGGAGACGGCCGCGACCGCGTCCACGGTCCCGGCCTCCAGGGCCGCGTGCCGCAGGACCACCGACCCGCCCATCGAGAAGCCGACCGTCGCCACGCGCGCGTGGCCGAGCTCACGCGCCCAGCGGACGGCGGCGGAGAGGTCGAGGACCTCGCGGTCCCCGACCGTGGACAGGCCGCCGGAGCCGCCGTGCCCGCGGAACGAGAAGGTGACGACCGAGGCCCCGCGCTCGGCGAAGGCCCGCGCGGCGCGCCGGACGGCCGGCCGGTCGACCGACCCGGTGAACCCGTGCGCGAGGACGACGGCCGTATCGGTGACACTTGCCCGGGAGGGTTCGTAAACCGCCTCGATACGGACACCGTCATCGGTGCGCAACGTCACGCGCCGTGGCATCCGGCGGTGGACGGAAGTGAGCGAGGAAACATCCACGATGTGAAATCGACCCTCTGCCTCGGAACTCATGTGAGCTATTCTGCTTGGCGGAGGATCCGGGCAACGCAGCCCCCGGGTCCTTTTGTGTTTTCCGACCGTTGTTACGGACGGATGAACAAAAGCTCTCAGGGCGCGAGAGAGCCGATGTGAGCACCACGTGAGCACACATAGACGTCCTCGCAGGGACCGAGGAGGAACCGACGTCATGGACGAGCGAACGACGCACGACGGATCGACGACGACCCGGGCAGGTGGGGAGCGATGAGCTCACTGCTGCTCCTGACCAACGCCCTCCAGCCGTCGACCGAGGTGCTCCCCGCCCTCGGCCTGCTGCTGCACAACGTCCGGGTCGCCCCGGCCGAGGGCCCCGCCCTCGTGGACACCCCCGGCGCGGACGTGATCCTCGTCGACGGCCGGCGCGACCTCCCGCAGGTCCGCTCGCTCTGCCAGCTGCTCCGCTCCACGGGCCCCGGCTGTCCGCTGATCCTCGTCGTCACCGAGGGCGGCCTCGCGGCCGTCACCGCCGACTGGGGCATCGACGACGTGCTCCTCGACACCGCCGGCCCGGCCGAGGTCGAGGCGCGCCTGCGGCTCGCGATGGGCCGCCAGCAGATCGGCGCCGACGACTCCCCCATGGAGATCCGCAACGGCGACCTGTCGGTCGACGAGGCCACGTACAGCGCGAAGCTCAAGGGCCGGGTCCTCGACCTGACCTTCAAGGAGTTCGAGCTCCTCAAGTACCTCGCCCAGCACCCGGGCCGCGTCTTCACGCGCGCCCAGCTGCTCCAGGAGGTGTGGGGGTACGACTACTTCGGCGGCACCCGCACGGTCGACGTCCACGTTCGGCGGCTCCGGGCGAAACTCGGTCCCGAGCACGAGTCGCTGATCGGCACCGTCCGCAACGTCGGCTACCGCTTCGTCACCCCCGAGAAGGTCGAACGGGCGGCGGAAGAGGCGCGCGCCAAGGAGACGGCACGCTCCCAGGAGGCCGCCCGCGCCCAGGGCGCGGCCCGTGCCGAGGCCGGCCGCGCGGCCGACCGTGTCAAGGAGGCGGACCGGGAAGTCACCCCGGTGGCGGACAGGTAACGTGGCGCACACCACAAGGCGACCTGCCGGTAGCTAGGTCCCCCCGCGTAGACTGCCGCGCGTGGCCAAGGTGACGAGGGATGACGTAGCGAGACTTGCGGGTACTTCCACCGCCGTCGTGAGCTACGTCATCAACAACGGACCCCGGCCGGTCGCCCCGGCCACGCGCGAGCGTGTCCTCGCCGCCATCAAGGAGCTGGGCTACCGCCCCGACCGGGTGGCCCAGGCGATGGCGTCCCGCCGCACGGACCTCATAGGCATGATCGTCCCGGACGCCCGGCAGCCGTTCTTCGCGGAGCTCGCGCACTCGGTCGAGCAGGCCGCCGCCGAGCGCGGGAAGATGGTCCTCGTCGGCAACTCCGACTACCGCACCGAGCGCGAGATCCACTACCTGCGCGCCTTCCTCGGAATGCGGGTCTCCGGTCTGATCCTCGTCAGCCAGGGCATGAGCGAGCAGGCCGCGAGCGAGATCGAGGCCTGGGACGCGCGCGTGGTCCTGCTCCACGAGCGGCCCGAGGCGATCGACGACGTGGCCGTCGTGACGGACGACATCGACGGCGCCAAGCTCGCCACCCGCCACCTCCTGGAGCACGGCTACCCGTACGTGGCCTGCCTGGGCGGCAACCCGAACACCCCGGCCGTCGGCGACCCCGTCGCCGACCACGTCGAGGGCTGGCGGCAGGCCATGGCGGAGGCGGGCCTCCCGACCGAGGGCCGGCTCTTCGAGGCCCCGTACAACCGCTACGACGCCTACCAGGTCGCCCTGAAGCTCCTCGCGGGCCCCGACAGGCCGCCGGCGATCTTCTGCTCCACCGACGACCAGGCCTTCGGCGTCCTGCGGGCCGCGCGCGAGCTGCGCATCGAGGTGCCGACGGAACTCGCGGTCGCGGGCTACGACGACGTGAAGGAAGCGGCGCTGACCGATCCGCCGCTGACGACGGTCTCCTCGGACCGTCCGGCGATGGCCCGGGCGGCGGTCGACCTGGTCCTGGACGACTCGCTGCGGGTCGCGGGCTCGCGCCGCGAGCGCGTGAAGCTCTTCCCGTCGACGCTGGTGGTCCGCCGCTCCTGCGGCTGCGAGCAGTAGGCCCGCCGGGGCCTGAGAGGGCCACCCGGGCCTTGAGGACCACCCGGGCCTTGACGACCACCCGGGTCTTTATTTCGGGCATACAGGGTTCTGTCGGGCTTCTCACCCGGTCCTCAGACGGCTCTCATCTACGGATCCGAGAGTCGGAGCCATGACGGACTTCCAGGAGCAGCCGAAGCAGCAGCAGCCGTACGACCCCACGTACCCCCCGAGGCCGCAGTACGCCCCGGACGGCCGGTCGTACGAGGCCCCGCACGGGCCCGACGCCCCGCACGGCTACGAGGCCACGCGCGGCTACGAGGCCACGCAGCCGATCACCACCGAGCCCGGCACCACCATCTGGCCCTCCGGCGGCGGGAACGTCCCGCCCGTGGAGCCGCCCCTCGCGAACCCGTCCCCGTACCCCACCGGCTCCCCGGCCTCCTCCCCCGTCCCCCGCCGCCGCGCCAAGCGCGGTGTCGGCCTCGTCGCGGCCGTGGCCATCGCCGCCGCGGCGGTCGGCGGCGGTGCGGCGACGCTCGTCCAGCAGTGGACCTCCGACTCCCCCGCCACCGCCTCCTCGGCCGTGAGCGGCACGAACGTCTCCGCGAGCAGCGCGGGCACGGTCGCGGGCGTCGCCCAGGCCGTCTCGCCCTCGATCGTCGAGATCTCGGCGAGCTCGAACTCCGGGAAGTCGACCGGCTCGGGCGTGATCATCACCTCCGACGGCGAGATCGTCACCAACAACCACGTCATCTCGGGCGCCTCCGAGATCACCGTGCAGCTCAGCGACGGCAAGAAGTACCGGGCCGAGGTCGTCGGCACCGACGCCGACAAGGACCTCGCGCTCATCAAGCTCCAGGGCGCCTCGGGCCTCAAGGCGGCCACGCTCGGCGACTCCTCGAAGGTGAAGGTCGGCGAGGAGGTCGTGGCGATCGGTTCCCCGGAGGGCCTGACCGGCACGGTCACGAGCGGCATCGTCTCGGCGCTCGACCGGGACGTGACCGTCGCGAAGGACGAGAACAGCGGCGGCGACGGCCAGGGGCAGGACCAGGGCCAGCAGTGGGACCCCCGTCAGGGCTGGCCGTTCGAGTTCGGCGGCCAGCAGTTCAACGGCGACACCGGCTCGTCGAAGACGACGTACAAGGCGATCCAGACCGACGCCTCGCTGAACCCCGGTAATTCCGGCGGCGCCTTGATCAATATGAACGGCGAGATCATCGGAATCAATTCGGCCATGTATTCGCCCAGCTCTTCCAGCAGTTCGACGGCCGGAAGTGTCGGACTCGGATTCGCCATTCCGGTCGACACCGTGAAGGCCGACCTCGACAGCCTGCGCGCGGGCGGCGCGAACTGACCGGCGCGGCGGCCTCGTGCGAGGCTGATCCCATGACAGGACAGCAGTCGAGCGAAGCCGAACGCATCCTCATCGTCGAGGACGAGCCCGCCGTCCGCGAGGCCCTGCGCCGCAGCCTCGCCTTCGAGGGGTACGAGACGCAGGACGCCGTCGACGGCCTCGACGCGCTCGACCGGCTCCAGACGTACGCCCCCGACCTCGTCGTCCTCGACGTGCAGATGCCCCGCATGGACGGGCTCACCGCGGCCCGCCGCATCAGGGCCTCCGGCTCGACCGTGCCGATCCTCATGCTGACCGCCCGCGACACCGTCGGCGACCGGGTCACCGGCCTCGACGCGGGCGCGGACGACTACCTCGTGAAGCCCTTCGAGCTCGACGAGCTCTTCGCCCGCATCCGGGCCCTGCTCCGGCGCAGCTCGTACGCCCCCGCCGGGGCGCCCCCGGCCGCCGACGAGGACGTCCTGTCCTTCGAGGACCTGCGCATGGACCTGGCGACCCGCGAGGTCACCCGGAACGGGCGGACGGTCGAGCTGACCCGCACCGAGTACACGCTCCTGGAGATGTTCCTCGCCCACCCCCGGCAGGTCCTGACCCGCGAGCAGATCCTGAAGGCCGTCTGGGGCTTCGACTTCGAGCCGAGTTCGAACTCGCTCGACGTGTACGTGATGTACCTGCGGCGCAAGACCGAGGCCGGCGGCGAGCCGCGCCTCGTGCACACGGTGCGCGGCGTCGGCTACGTCCTGCGCGGAGGAGGAGGAACCGAGTGAAGGGTTTCCGTCCCCTGACCTGGTTCCGCTCCCGACCCCTGCGGTCCCGCCTCGCCCTGCTCACCGCCTTCGCGGTGGCCGTCGCCGTGGCGGCGGTCTCCACGGCCTGCTGGTTCGTCACCCGGGCGCAGCTGGAGGCGGAGATGGACAACGCGCTCCGCAACAGCCGGCTCGACCCGTCGTCCGTGCAGAGCCTCCTGACGATGTGCCGCCAGGGCACCACGCCCCCGCCCGTCGGCGGCTCGTACACCGTCCAGGTCATCGTCTCCAACGGCGGCGTCTGCACCTCGGGGCAGGCCCCCATCCCGGCGAGCGCGACCGACCTCGCCGTGGCGCAGGGCCGTCTCGCGTACGCGCTGCACACGACGAAGGACGGGGACGGCCGGGAGATGCGGGTCTACACCTACCCGCAGGAGGGCCCGATCAGCGGGATCGCCGTCTCCGTCGCCCGCCCGCTCTCCGAGATCGACAACTCGATGTCCACCCTGCGCTGGGTGCTGCTCCTGGTCTCGGGAATCGGCGTCGTCGGCGCGGGCGCGGCCGGCCTGTGGGTCGCGCGGACCGGACTCGAACCCGTGGACCGGCTGACCGGCGCGGTCGAGCACGTCGCCGCGACCGAGGACCTGACCGTCCGCATCCCCGTCGAGGGCGAGGACGAGATCGCCCGCCTCTCGCGCTCCTTCAACGCGATGACGGCGGCGCTCGCGACCTCCCGCGACCGGCAGTCCCAGCTCATCGCCGACGCCGGCCACGAACTCCGCACCCCGCTCACCTCCCTGCGCACCAACATCGAACTCCTCGCCCGCATCGAGGAGACCGGCCGGACGATCCCGGCGGACGACCGGCGCGCCCTGATGGCCTCGGTGAAGGCGCAGATGACCGAGCTGGCGTCACTGATCGGCGACCTCCAGGAACTGGCCCGCCCCGACACGGCCCGGCCCGGCGTCCTGGAGGTCGTACCGCTGCACGGCATCCTGCGGACGGCCCTGGACCGGGCGAAGCTGCGCGGCCCGGAGCTGACCTTCGTGACGGACCTCGCCCCCTGGTACGTACGGGGAGAGGCGGCGGCGCTCGAACGCGCGCTCGTCAACGTCCTCGACAACGCGGTGAAGTTCTCGCCGCCCCGGGGCACGGTCGAGGTCACCCTGATGAGGGGCGAACTGACCGTACGGGACCACGGCCCCGGCATCCCCGCCGACGAGCTCCCGCACGTCTTCGACCGCTTCTGGCGCTCCCCGTCGGCCCGCAGCCTGCCGGGCTCGGGCCTCGGCCTGTCGATCGTGGCGCGCACGGTCCAGCAGGCGGGCGGCACGATCTCCCTCTCCCCGGCGGAGGGCGGCGGCACGGTCGCGAGGCTCGCGCTGCCGGGCGCGCCGACGCCGCCGCCGGAAATCGGCTCGACGGGGACACCCGCACCGACCACCCTTCCCTGATGAACGACCACGGCCTGAACCCCGACGGAACGATCGCCCGCGAAGGCTCCCTCGACCGCGTGCGCCCCGCCTTCGCCCCCGTCGTCGAGGCGGCGCGCGCGGGTATCGCCGAGGCGTTCGGCCCTGACCGGCTGCACAGCGCGTACGTGTACGGGAGCGTCCCCCGGGGCACGGCGACCGCCGGCGCCTCCGACCTGGACGTCCAGCTGGCCCTGCACGACGAGCCCACGGACGCGGACCGGGCGACGGCCCGCGCGCTGGAGGCCGCACTCGACCGCGCCCTCCCCCAGATCGACGGCGCGGGCATCCTCCTGTCCGGCCGGGCCACCCTCCTCAGCAACCTGGAACGCCACGACCTCGGCTTCTTCGTGGCCTGCCTCTGCACCCCGCTCCTCGGCCCCGACCTGGCCGACGACCTGCCCCCGTACCGCCCGACCTCGCTCCTCGCCCGCGAGACCAACGGCGACCTGGCCCGCGTCCTGCCCGGCTGGCGGACGAGGGCGGCGGAGGGCACGGACCCTCTGCTGGGCCGCCACGTGGGTCGCCGCCTGGTCCGCACGGGCTTCACTCTCGTCATGCCCCGCTGGGGCGGCTGGACGAGCGACCTGGACCGCTCGGCGGAGATCTTCGGCGACCACTACCCGGAGCGGGCGGAGCAGATGCGGCGCGCGGTCACGGCGGGCAGGTCGCGGACGGCCCCTGAGCCGAAGACCCTGGAGGAGCTCATCGAGGACCTGGGGCCGTGGCTGGCGGCGGAGTACACCTCCGTGCACGGCGAGAAGACCCCGCGTTGAGGCACGGGGTCGCTGAGCCGCGGGGACGTCGAGGCACGCGAACGCCGAGGCACAGGGACGCCGAGGCGCGCGAAAGGGGGCGAGCGGATCGCCGAAACGATTCCGCCCGCCCCCTCGGGGTACCGCCGGGTGTTACTTGACGACCGTGATGCGGTCCGCGGCCGGGACCGGCAGCGGGTTGGCCGCCGAGGTGTTGGCGGCGAGGTAGGCGTTGAACAGGTCCAGGTCGGACGCGCCGACCAGCTTGTTCGTACCGGTGGCGAGGGCGCCGAAGCCGTCGCCGCCGCCCGCGAGGAACTCGTTCATCGCGACGCGGTAGGTCTTCGACGGGTCGATCGGCTCACCGTTCAGCTTGATCGTGCCGTCGACGACGCGGTCCGCGCCCGTCTTCGTCATGTCGAGCGTGTAGGTGAGGCCCTTCGAGATCTGAAGGATCTTGATCGAGTTCAGGTTCGAGCCGCTGACCTGCTGCTTCAGCGCGGTGATGAGGTTGGCGCCGGTGAGGTCGACGACGTTCATCATGTTGGTGAAGGGCTGCACGGTGAAGGACTCGCCGTAGGTGACGACGCCGTCGCCCTCGGAGCCGGACTGCTTGTAGACGAGGTCGGCGCGGATGCCGCCCGGGTTCATGAGGGCGAGCTGCGCGCCGCCCTTGTCCGCCGGGGCGAGGCCCTCAAGCTGCGCGTCGGCGATGACGTCGCCGAGCGGCTTCTCGTACGCCGTGGAGCCGCGGCCGTTGATGTCGGCGGCGATGAAGCCCTGCGGGCGGTTGGCGATCGGCGCGGCGAGCGCGCGCCAGTCCTCGATCAGCTGGGTGAGGTCGCCGGCCTTCGGGACGTCACGGGTGACGACGTGGTTGGCCGAGTCGACGGCCGTGCGCACGATGTCCTTGGTGGCGCGGTCGTAGGTCAGCGTCGTGTCGGTGTACACCTTGCCGAAGGAGGACGCCGAGGTGACCAGGCGCGGCTTGCCGTTCGGGTCCGGGATCGAGCAGACGTACGCCTGGTGGGTGTGGCCCGTGACCATGGCGTCGACCTGCGGCGACACGTTCTTCGCGATGTCGACGATCGCGCCGGATACGCCCTCGCCGTCACCGTCGCCGTCACCGTCGCAGGTGTAGTTGACCGCGCCGGAGGCGGGCATGCCGCCCTCGTGGATCAGGGCGACGATGGACTTGACGCCCTTGCGCTCCAGGATCTTCGTGTACTTGTTGATCGTCTCGACCTCGTCGCCGAACTTGAGGCCCTTGACGCCCTCGGCGGTGACGACGTTCGGGGTGCCCTCCAGGGTCACGCCGATGAAGCCGATCCGGACGCCGTCCTTCTCCCAGATGAAGGTCGGGTCGAGCAGCGGCTTGCCGGTCTTCTCGTCCGTCACGTTGGCCGCGAGGTACGGGAAGTCGGCGCCGCCGAAGGGCTTGCCGTCGACGTAACAGCCGGCGGTCGGGTGGCAGCCGCCGTTCTGCATGCGGGCCAGCTCGCGCGCGCCCTCGTCGAACTCGTGGTTGCCGACCGAGGTGACGTCGAGGTCCAGGGCGTTGAGCGCGCCGATGGTGGGCTCGTCGTGGAAGAGACCGGACAGCATCGGCGAGGCGCCGATGAGGTCGCCGGCGCCGGCCGTGATGGAGTAACGATTCCCCTCACGGGCGTCGCGCAGGTGCGTGGCGAGGTACTCGACGCCGCCGGCGTCGACCTTCTCGGTGGTGCCGTCCTCCTTGAGGCGGGTGACCTGACCGGAGGAACCGCTCGGCGGCTCCAGGGTGCCGTGCAGGTCGTTGAAGGAGAGCAGCTGGACGTCGACCATCCGGCCCCAGCCCTTGCCGTTCGTGCTCTGGCTGACGAACTCGTCTCCCGCGGCACCCGCAGAAGGCATCGCGGCGACGAGCGCCCCGACGGTCACGAGCCCCGCCCCGGCGGCCAGCATCCGCCGCGCCGTCTTGTTCTTCCTCGGTGTAGCTGCCATCTCTCCCACTCGTCCGTTGCCCGGTGACCGACTCGCGCGCCTGATCGCGTGCCCGATTCGCGGCCTTGATCTACCCCCGTCCCGCGAGAGCCTAGAGTCAACGCGCGTAGCGCAACAGGGGTTGGCTGGTTACAAGACAGTTGCCTCTGCCTGACGACCTGTCGGCCGTAGGCTCGGACGCATGACTTCCGACGCGGCGCCGACCCTCGAACCGGGGCGGCAGATCCACACGTATGACGAGCTCTCCCCCGAGCAGGTCCAGGACGTCCTGGCCCTCCTGGAGGCCGCCGACGAGGCGGACGGGCTGCACGCGGTGTCCGAGCAGGGCCGCCTCTACCTCCGGAACGGGCGCCGCGAGGGCGTCCGGCACTTCCTCCTCACCGTCGGCCCGGACCTCTACGGCTACGCCCAGCTGGAGGAGACCGACCCCATCGAGGCGCCCGCCGCCGAGCTCGTCGTCCACCCGGCACAGCGGGGCCGCGGCCACGGCCGCGCCCTGGGCACGGCCCTGCTCACCGCCTCCGGCAAGCGGCTGCGGGTCTGGGCCCACGGCGGCAAGGCGGCGGCCCGGCACCTCGCCCAGGTCCTCGGCCTGACGCTCTTCCGCGAACTGCGGCAGATGCGCCGCCCGCTGACCCCGCTGGACGTCCCGGAGCCGACGCTCCCGGACGGCGTGACGATCCGCACCTTCGTCCCCGGCGCGGACGACACCGCCTGGCTCGCCGTCAACGCGACGGCCTTCGCCCACCACCCGGAGCAGGGCTCGCTCACCCAGCGGGACCTGGACGACCGGATGGCCGAACCGTGGTTCGACCCGAAGGGCTTCTTCCTCGCGGAGAAGGACGGCGAGCTCGTCGGCTACCACTGGACGAAGACGCACGCCGAGGAGCAGCTCGGCGAGGTGTACGTGGTCGGGATCCTGCCCCGCGCCCAGGGCGGCGGCCTCGGCAAGGCCCTCACGGCGATCGGCCTGCGGCACCTGGCGGCCCAGGGCCTGCCGACGGCGATGCTGTACGTGGACGCGGACAACACGGCGGCGGTACGGGTGTACGAGGGGCTCGGCTTCACGACGCACGAGGTGGACCTGATGTACCGAACCGAGTCGTAAGTCCGTTTTCCCGAGGGGCGGTTGTCAATGATCACCCATTGACACCGCCCCTTCCTTCCACCACCCTTTCACTACTTGATTAGTGAAAGGGTGGTGGAAGGGATCGTGGTCGAGTACCGCATCGACCGGCGCAGCGGCGTCGCCACCTACCTCCAGATCGTCCAGCAGACGAAGCAGGCCCTCCGGATGGGCCTCCTGGAACCCGGCGACAAACTGCCCACCGCACGCGAGGTCGTCGAAGCGACGGCCATCAACCCCAACACGGTCCTCAAGGCCTACCGCGAGCTCGAACGCGAAGGCCTCGTCGAGGCCCGCCGCGGCCTCGGCACCTTCGTCCGCGCCACCCTCGGCACCGCCCCCGCCGACTCCCCCCTGCGCGGCGAACTCGCCGACTGGGCACGGCGGGCCCGGGCGTCGGGGCTGGAGCGGGAGGACGTGGCCGCGCTCTTCACATCCGTACTGAAGGAACACTTCGAGGGGGACGACGACCGATGACGAAGGACACGGCCCTGGAGGCCGACCTCCTGGGCAAGCAGTACAGGGGGAGAGGGCGCGGCTGGGCCCTGAGGGAGTGCGACTTCGCCCTCCCCACCGGCCGGATCTGCGCCCTCGTCGGCCCGAACGGCGCCGGCAAGTCCACACTCCTCGCCCTCGCGGCCGGGCTCCTCCAGCCCACCGAGGGCACCATCAAGGCCCCGCCGCGCGAGCGGATCGCGTACGTCGCCCAGGACAAGCCGCTCCATCCCCGGCTCACCGTCGCCGACACCCTGCGTCTCGGACGCGAACTCAACCCCGGCAGCTGGGACGGCGCCGCCGCCGAACGGGTCATCGCCGACGAACTCGACCCGCGTTCCCTCATACGGAACCTCTCGGGCGGCCAGCGCACCCGCGTCGCCCTCGCGCTCGCCCTCGGCAAGCGGGCCGAACTGCTCCTCCTCGACGAGCCGATGGCCGACCTCGACCCACTCGCCCGCCACCAGCTCATGGGCCTCCTCATGGCCGACGCGGCCGAACACGGCACCACCGTCGTCATGTCCTCGCACATCCTCACCGAGCTGGAGGGCGCCTGCGACCACCTCCTCCTGCTCCACGGCGGCCGCATCCGCCTCGACGGCCCCGTCGACGAGCTCCTCGCAGCCCACACCCTCCTCACCGGCCCGGTCGCCGACCTCGCCCCGCACCAGGTCATCGAGGCCCGCACGACGGGCCGTCAACTCACCGCCCTGGTACGCCGTGAAGGCCCCATCGAAGGCCCCTGGGAAACCCAGGAACCCTCCCTGGAGGACCTCCTCCTCGCCCATCTCCGCACCCCCGAGGGAGCCCCGGCATGAGCAGCGCTTTCGCCCTGAAGGGCTCCTACTGGGTGACGGTCCGCCAGTACCGGCGGACGCTGTGGCTGGCGGCCGGGTTGGTGGCGGCGGCGCTGGCGGTGATCGGGGGGCTGCGGATCTGGGACGCGCAGTACCCGGACGTGCAGGCGGAAGGCGGCTACTGGCAAACAGCCCGTGACAACCACGCCTACGGTCTGCTCAGGTTCGCCCAGGGAGAACTGGCCATCGGCATGGTCTTCTTGCCCCTGCTCGTCGGCGCCTTCGTCGCGGGCCCGCTCATCGCGCGCGAGTTCGAGTCAGGGACGTACAAGCTCTCCCTCACCCAGTCGGTAAGCCCCACGACCTGGCTTCGCTCGAAGCTGCTCATCACCGGGACCGGGGCCCTCGTGACCACCCTCCTCCTGACAGCCGTCTACGCGCTCGGCTGGTCCCGGGTGGGTGGAGTCAGCCAGCTCCACTGGGCCGACCGGGGCTCGTACGAGATCCTCGGCACCGCTCTCTCCGCCTATGTTCTGTTCGCCCTCGCCGTCGGCGCTCTCACCGGCCTGCTGATCCACCGCACGGTCGTGGCCATGGCTGTCACCGGACTGGTCACCGGAACCGCCTTGTTCGTCCTCGGCCTGGTGCGCTGGGACTTCCTTCCGGTCGTCACGGTCACTGGTCCGGCCATCGAGAACGCTTCCATGCTCACGATGCCCGAGGACGGCCTCATCATGGGCCAAGGGCTGATCGGCGTCTCCGGTCGGCGCCTTCCGGGCTGGTTCTGCTCTCCGGAGACGATGCCCGGCGGCAGTTGCCGCCCGGACGAACCGATTGCTGCCCAGTACCTCGACTACCACCCCGAGTCCCATTTCTGGCCCACCCAGCTCATCGAGTCCGGCATCCTCCTCGCCCTCGCCGCGACAGCGATCCTCGTCGCCTTCCGCCTCCTCCGCGCCCGCCACGCCTAGAGAGGCCGAGGAGAGAACGCGCGTAGACCACCCCCAGGGGCGGAGCCCTCCCGGGGCCCCGCCCCTGATCAATCCCCGATTCCCGTACGACACGTCCCCGTTACCGGCCATTCAGACGCGCTTGCGACGCTCACGCAATGACGCGCTCCGTGCCCACGCCCCTCAGGGCGGTCCTCCCGAAGGGGAGACTCCCGGACCCCACGGGCCGCTCCGACGCGCCCGACCGCCCCTTCGCGCGGAAGAATGGGCCCATGAGCCAGCAGCCCGCCGAGGTCCCGGTCCAGTCCTCCGCCACGTCGTCCGCCAAGACCTCGTCCAAGACGTCGTCCAAGACGCCCGCCAAGGCCTCGACGAAGGTCCCAGCGAAGGTCCCGACGAAGACCCCGGCGAAGGCGCCGGCGAAGGCCCCGGCCACCAAGAACGCCCCCGCTGCCCCCGCCGCACCGGCCGCCGCCCCCTCCGCGCCCTCCGCCTTCGGTCCCATAACCGCCCGCCGCCCCCACGCCGACCCGCACGCCGAGACCGACCGTGCCGCCGAGCGGGCCACCGAGGCCGACATGGACGCCGACCCGGACACCTTCGTCAGCGACGGCGAGCTCGGCGCCGAGCTCCCGCAGGGCCGCTTCCTCGACCGCGAACGCAGCTGGCTCGCGTTCAACGAGCGCGTCCTCGAACTCGCCGAGGACCCGACGACCCCCCTCCTCGAACGAGCGAACTTCCTCGCGATCTTCGCCTCGAACCTCGACGAGTTCTTCATGGTCCGCGTCGCCGGCCTCAAGCGCCGCATCGCCACGGGCGTCGCCACCCGCTCCGCCTCCGGCCTCCAGCCCCGCGAGGTCCTCGACCTCATCTGGACCCGCTCCCGCGAACTCATGGCCCGGCACGCCGCCTGCTACCAGCAGGACGTCGCCCCCGCGCTCGCCGACGAGGGCATCCACCTCATCCGCTGGCCCGAGCTGACGGAGAAGGAGCAGGCGCGCCTCTTCACCCTCTTCCGCCAGCAGATCTTCCCCGTCCTCACCCCGCTCGCCGTGGACCCGGCGCACCCCTTCCCGTACATCTCCGGCCTGAGCCTCAACCTCGCCGTGGTCGTCCGCAACCCGGTCAGCGGCCACCGCCACTTCGCCCGCGTGAAGGTCCCTCCCCTCCTCTCCCGCTTCCTGGAGGCGTCCCCGCAGCGGTACGTCCCCCTGGAGGACGTGATCGCGGCGCACCTGGAGGAGCTGTTCCCCGGCATGGAGGTGCTGGCGCACCACATGTTCCGGGTGACGCGGAACGAGGACCTGGAGGTCGAGGAGGACGACGCCGAGAACCTGCTCCAGGCCCTGGAGAAGGAGCTCATGCGACGCCGCTTCGGCCCGCCGGTGCGGCTGGAGGTGGAGGAGTCGATCGACCCGTACGTCCTCGACCTCCTCGTCCGCGAGCTGAAGATCTCCGACGCCGAGGTGTACCCGCTGCCCGGTCCCCTCGACCTGACCGGCCTCTTCGGGATCGCCGGGCAGGACCGGCCGGAGCTGAAGTACCCGAAGTTCGTCGCGGGCACGCACCGCGACCTCGCCGAGGTCGAGTCGGCGTCCGCGCCCGACGTCTTCGCGGCGCTGCGCGAACGCGACGTCCTCCTCCACCACCCGTACGACAGCTTCTCCACCTCCGTACAGGCGTTCCTGGAGCAGGCGGCGGCCGATCCGGACGTCCTCGCGATCAAGCAGACGCTCTACCGGACGTCCGGCGACTCCCCGATAGTGGACGCCCTCATCGACGCCGCCGAGTCCGGCAAGCAGGTCCTCGTCCTCGTCGAGATCAAGGCCCGCTTCGACGAGCAGGCCAACATCAAGTGGGCGCGGAAGCTGGAGGAGGCCGGCTGCCACGTCGTGTACGGCCTCGTCGGCCTCAAGACGCACTGCAAGCTCTCCCTCGTCGTGCGCCAGGAGGGCGAGACGCTGCGCCGCTACTCGCACGTCGGCACCGGCAACTACCACCCGAAGACGGCCCGGCTGTACGAGGACCTCGGCCTCCTCACCGCGGACCCGCAGGTCGGCGCGGACCTCTCCGACCTCTTCAACCGGCTCTCCGGCTACTCGCGCCGCGAGACGTACCGCCGCCTGCTCACCGCCCCGAAGTCGCTGCGCGACGGGCTCGTCTCCCGCATCACCAAGGAGATCGCCCACCACCGCGCCGGCCGCCCGGCCTACGTCCGCATCAAGGTCAACTCCATGGTCGACGAGGCCGTCATCGACGCCTGCTACCAGGCCTCGCGGGCGGGCGTCCCGGTCGACATCTGGGTCCGCGGCATCTGCGCCGTACGCCCCGGCGTCACCGGCCTCTCGGAGAACATCCGGGTCCGCTCGATCCTCGGCCGCTTCCTCGAACACTCCCGGATCTTCGCCTTCGGCAACGGCGGCGAACCCGAGGTGTGGTTCGGCAGCGCCGACATGATGCACCGCAACCTGGACCGCCGGATCGAGGCCCTCGTACGGGTCTCCGACCCGGCGCACCGGGCCGCACTGACCCGGCTCCTGGAGACCGGGATGTCCGACACCACCTCCTCCTGGCACCTCGGACCCGACGGGAACTGGACGCGACACGCGACCGACCCCGAGGGCCGGCCGCTCCGGCACGTGCAGGAGATGCTCATCGACGCGCGGAGGCGCCGGCGTGCACAACCTTGACCCCCTGCGGGACGTCACGGCGGGGGAGGTCGTGGCCCCCTATCTCCACGCCCGGGCCGCGGACTTCCTCCGCGGCCTGCGGATCCACGGCGACAGCAGCGCCGCCTCGACCGGTACGGAGGAGGCCGCCCGTACGCTGCGGGGCGCCGCCCGGCGCATCGGCGGCACCCTCCACACCTTCCGGCCGCTGCTCGACACGGCCTGGGCTGACCAGCTGCGCACCGAGCTCGCCTGGCTCTCCGGCACGCTCGCCGTCGAGCACGCGTACACCTCCCGGCTGGTCCGCTTGGTGGACGCCCTGTCCCGCCTGTCGAACGGCGGGGCCCAGGTCCCGGCGGCCCGCGGAGAGGCCACGGGGGTGAGCGCCGCCGGCCTCACCGTCGGCGCGGCCCGCGCGGGCGCCCTCCTGGAACGCCAGCTGACCCTGGCCAGGACCCGGGCCCACTCGGCGGCGCTCCAGGCCCTCGGCTCCTCCCGCTTCCACGCGGTCGCGGACGCCGTGGCCCTGCTCGCCTCGGACGTCCCCCTCGGCCCGGCGGGCAGCGCCCCGGCCCTGGAGACGATCGACGCCCCGGCGGCCCTCGCGGAACGCCGCCTCCTGGACGCGGTGAACGCCCTCCCGCTCTCCCGGGCGGCCCACCCGTACAACGCGGACGCCCTGGCCCTGGCCACCGGCGAGGCCCAGGACGCCCCCTGGCACCGCACCCGCCACCTCCTCCGGCTGCACCGGTACGCCGCCGAGCTCCTCCACACGGGCGGCGAACCGGATCCCGTCCTGTACGAGTCGGCCCGTGCCCTGGACCGGCACCGCGACGCGGCGGAAGCCGCCGCCGCGGCGGCGGCGGCCGCCCGCACCCCGAGGATCGCCCCGGCGACGGCGTACGCCCTGGGCGTCCTCCACGCGGACCAGCGCCACGAGGTCGAAGCGGCCCGCTTCGCCTTCCAGCAGGCCTGGCACAGAACGAAGGCCCACGCCTCATGACCGCCCCCACCCCCGACCCGACCACCCCCATCCAGGCGGCGGGCTGCGTCCTCTGGCGCCCGGCACCCTCGGGCGAGGGCATCGAGATCGCGCTGGTCCACCGCCCGAAGTACGACGACTGGTCGCATCCGAAGGGCAAGCGGAAGCGCGGCGAGTCGGCGGAGGC
Organism: Streptomyces sp. NPDC020807; assembly: GCF_040641575.1. NCBI lineage: Bacteria > Bacillati > Actinomycetota > Actinomycetes > Kitasatosporales > Streptomycetaceae > Streptomyces > Streptomyces sp. NPDC020807. The sequence goes on along the minus strand of NZ_JBFADU010000002.1, from coordinate 22,513 downwards.
CTGCGCGCTCCGGGAGGTCCTGGAGGAGACGGGCCGCCGCTGCGAACTGGGCGAGCGCCTCCCGACGGCCCACTACACGGTGGACGGCCGCCCCAAGGAGGTCGTCTACTGGTCGGCCCGTGCCCTGGACGGCGGCTTCATCCCCACCAAGGAGATCGACGCCCTCGTCTGGCTGCCGCCGAGAACGGCCCGGCACCGCCTCACCCAGCCCCGGGACCGCACCCTCCTGGACGCGGCGGTCCCCACCGCCCACGCGTAGCCGCGTCCCCTGCCCCACCCGCGCCCCCGCCCCACCCACGTTCCCCGCCCCCACCTCCGAGCCCGGCCGATGGCCGGGCTCAGCCCTTTCCCGGCCCAGGCCGGAGGCCCACCCCCGTCCTTCCGGCACGGTTCACTTTCCGTTCACCCTCCCCCGCCGACCGCTTCACCTGTTCTGCCTAATTTCGGACTCACACGGTGCACGGAGCACAGCGATGCACCTCCAACCGACACACGCCGCCGTACAACGACAGGGACCGGGGACACGCCCCACTCCCAGGCGGCTTCTGGAAGGAACACCCGAAAGTGAAGCTTTCGCGCAAGAACGGGCTTCGCGCCTCCGCGATCGGTGCCCTCGTCGTCTCCGGTGCGCTCGTCCTCTCGGCGTGTGGCTCGGACAACAACACGGAGACCCCCGCCAAGGAGGGTGGCGCCACCACCTCCGCCGCCGGTGCCACCGCGTCGAACATCGCGTGCGAGGGCGCCAAGGGCCAGATCCTCGCCGCCGGCTCCAGCGCGCAGAAGAACGCGATGGACCTGTGGGTCAAGAACTTCCAGGCGGCCTGCGACGGCGTCGAGATCAACTACCAGGCCATCGGCTCCGGCGGCGGCATCACCAAGTTCAACCAGGGCCAGGTCGCCTTCGCGGGCTCCGACTCCGCCCTGAAGGACGAAGAGGTCGCCGAGTCCCAGAAGATCTGCAAGGGCGGCAAGGGCGTCAACCTGCCCATGGTCGGCGGCCCCATCGCCATCGGCTACAAGCTGGACGGCGTGGACAACCTCGTCCTCGACGCCTCCACCATCGCCAAGATCTTCGACAACAAGATCACCAAGTGGAACGACCCGGCGATCGCCAAGCTGAACCCGGGCGCCAAGCTCCCCGACTCCACCATCCAGGCCTTCCACCGCTCGGACGAGTCGGGCACCACCCAGAACCTCGGCAAGTACCTCTCGAAGGCCGCCCCGGCCGACTGGAAGCACGACCCGAAGTCGAAGTCGTGGCCCGCCGAGGGCGGCCAGGCCGCCAACGGCTCCTCCGGTGTCGCCACCGCGGTCAAGGACACCGAGGGCGCCATCGGCTACTTCGAGCTCTCGTACGCCGCCGCGAACAAGATCTCCACGGTCGCGATCAACACCGGCGCCTCCGCCCCGGTCGCCGCCACCACCGAGAACGCCTCCAAGGCCATCGCGGCCGCCAAGGTCAAGGGCACGGGCAGCGACGTCGCCCTCTCCCTCGACTACGAGACCAAGGCCGAGGGCGCCTACCCGCTGGTCCTCGTCACGTACGAGATCGCCTGCGACAAGGGCAACAAGGCGGAGACCCTGCCGACCCTGAAGGCCTTCCTCAACTACACCGTCAGCGAGGAGGGCCAGAAGGTCCTCTCCGACGCCGGCTACGCCCCGCTCCCGGCCGAGATCGCCGCGAAGGTCCGCGCGATCGTCCCCACCCTGTCCTGACCCCCGGCCGGGCCCGGCCCTCCCCGAAAGCCACCAGGCCGACGGAGGGGCCGGCCCCGGCATCCGGTGCACCGCCGCCAGGGCCCGTACCCGTACGGGACCCGCAGACCGGAGAAGAACAGATGGCTACCACCACACCAGACATACAGAGGAAGCGTCGCGCCAAGAGCGCGTCGCGCCCCGGGGACCGCATCTTCAGCGGCCTCTCCCGAGGCTCCGGCATCACCCTCCTCGTGATCATGGCCGCGATCGCGGTCTTCCTCACCTACCGCACCGTCCTCGCCGTCTCGAAGGACAGCACCAACTTCTTCACCACCTTCGAGTGGAACCCGGCCGGTGACCCGCCGGTCTTCGGCATCGCCGTCCTCGCCTACGGCACGGTCGTCTCCTCGGTCATCGCGATGGTCATCGCCGTGCCCGTCGCGATCGGCATCGCGCTCTTCATCTCGCACTACGCCCCGCGCAAGCTGGCCAAGCCGCTCGCGTACGTGGTCGACCTGCTCGCCGCCGTCCCCAGCATCATCTACGGCCTCTGGGGCGCGATCTTCCTCGTCCCGTACCTCGACGGCCTCAACAAGTGGCTCGACCAGTACATGGGCTGGACGTACGTCTTCGACAAGTCCGCCGACGGCGTCGCCCGCAACCTCTTCACCGTGGGCATCCTGCTGGCGATCATGATCCTCCCGATCATCACCAACGTGACCCGCGAGGTGTTCCTCCAGGCCCCGAAGATGCACGAGGAAGCCGCCCTGGCCCTCGGCGCCACGCGCTGGGAGGTCATCCGCATGGCGGTGCTGCCCTTCGGCCGCTCCGGCATCATCTCCGCCTCGATGCTCGGCCTCGGCCGCGCCCTCGGCGAGACCATGGCCGTAGCCGTGGTCCTCTCCCCCAGCTTCCTCATCTCGGGCCACCTCCTCGACCCGGGCGGCGGCACCTTCGCGCAGAACATCGCCGCCAAGTTCAACGAGGCCAACGAGTACGGCCGCGACGCGCTGATCGCCTCCGGCCTCGTCCTCTTCGTCATCACCCTGCTGGTCAACGGCGCCGCCCGCTGGATCATCGGCCGCCGCAAGGAGTACTCGGGGGCAGCGGCATGAGCCACGCCATACAGGACCGCCCGATCACGATGGCCCCGCGCCGCGGATCGCTCTCCCACGCCCGCCTCCCGCGCTGGACCCCCGCCGCGGTCGCCGCCGGCTCCGTCGCCGCCGGAACCGGCATCGGCCTCGCCGCCGGCTGGCACAGCAAGGTCCAGTGGGGCATGATCGCCGCGCTGCTCTTCGTCCTCGCCACGTACGCCCTCACCACCAAGGTCGAGGGCAGCCGCCAGGCCAAGGACCGCGTCGCCACCAGCCTCGTCTGGGTCTGCTTCGTCCTCGCCGTCATCCCCCTGCTGTCCCTCGCGTGGGTGACGATCAGCAAGGGCATGGAGGTCCTCGACGGCTACTTCCTGACCCACTCGATGAACGGCGTCCTCGACGCCGAGGCCGGCGGCGGCGTCTACCACGCGCTGCTCGGCACGATCGAGCAGGTCGGCATCGCGACCCTGATCGCCGCGCCGATCGGCCTCCTCACCGCGGTCTACCTCGTCGAGTACGGCGGCGGGAAGCTCGCCCAGGCCGTCACCTTCTTCGTCGACGTCATGACGGGCATCCCGTCGATCGTCGCCGGCCTCTTCATCCTCTCCACCTGGACCCTGATGCTGGGCTTCGGCCCCTCCGGGTTCGCCGGAGCGATGGCCCTCGCCATCCTGATGATGCCGGTCGTCGTCCGCTCCACCGAGGAGATGCTCAAGCTCGTCCCGAACGAGCTCCGCGAGGCCTCCCTCGCCCTCGGCATCCCGAAGTGGCGCACGATCCTGAAGGTGGTCCTCCCCACCGCGATCGGCGGCATCACCACGGGCGTCATGCTCGCGATCGCCCGCATCACCGGCGAGACGGCCCCCGTCCTCCTCCTCGTGTTCGGTACGAAGCTCATCAACCCGAACCCCTTCGAAGGCGCCCAGTCCTCCCTGCCGCTCTACGTGTACGAGCAGTACGCGGTCGGCACCGACGCCGCAGTGGCCCGCGCCTGGGCCGCAGCGCTCGTCCTGATCGCCTTCGTCATGATCCTCAACCTGGTGGCCCGCGGCATCGCCCGCTGGAAGGCCCCGAAGACCGGCCGCTGACGCGGCACTCTGGAAGTGAATTGATATGGCCAAGCGAATCGACGTCAGCGGCCTCTCCGCCTACTACGGCGCCCACAAGGCGATCGACGACATCTCGATGACCGTCGAGCCCCGCTCCGTGACGGCCTTCATCGGCCCCTCCGGCTGCGGCAAGTCCACCTTCCTGCGCACCCTCAACCGCATGCACGAGGTCACCCCCGGCGGCCGCGTCGAGGGCAAGGTGCTCCTGGACGACGAGAACCTGTACGGGTCCCACGTCGACCCGGTCGCCGTGCGCCGCACGGTCGGCATGGTCTTCCAGCGCCCCAACCCCTTCCCCACCATGTCGATCTTCGACAACGTGGCGGCGGGCCTGCGCCTGAACGGCAAGTACAAGAAGTCCGAGCTCGGCGACATCGTCGAGCGCTCCCTCAAGGGCGCGAACCTCTGGAACGAGGTCAAGGACCGCCTCAACAAGCCCGGCTCCGGCCTCTCCGGCGGCCAGCAGCAGCGCCTGTGCATCGCCCGCGCCATCGCGGTCGAGCCCGACGTCCTGCTCATGGACGAGCCCTGCTCGGCCCTCGACCCGATCTCGACCCTCGCGATCGAGGACCTCATCGGCGAGCTGAAGGAGCGCTTCACGATCGTCATCGTGACGCACAACATGCAGCAGGCCGCCCGCGTCTCCGACCGCACGGCCTTCTTCAACCTGGCGGCCGTCGGCCAGCCCGGCAAGCTGATCGAGCTGGACGACACCGAGCGCATCTTCTCCAACCCGAGCGTCCAGGCGACCGAGGACTACATCTCCGGCCGCTTCGGATAAGCCCCTCCAAGACCCCTTGTGGTGCTGCATGGCGGTGCCACCACAAGGCGAAGGGCCCGGCTCCCCCACCAGGGGAGCCGGGCCCGTTTCCGTACCACCGACAGGCCAGCCGGCCGTCAGCCGGCCGTCAGCCGAAGAGCAGCGCCACGACGTAGTAGCTCAGCGCGGCGACGACGGCGGCGGCCGGCATCGTGATGAACCAGCCGAGGATGATGTTCTTGGCGACACCCCACCGCACCGCGTTGACCCGCTTGGTCGCGCCGACGCCCATGATGGCCGAGGTGATGACGTGGGTCGTCGAGATCGGCGCGTGGAAGAGGAACGCGGAGCCGAACATGATCGACGCACCCGTGGTCTCCGCCGCGAAGCCCTGCGGCGGGTCCAGCTCGATGATCTTGCGGCCGAGCGTCCGCATGATGCGCCAGCCACCCGCGTACGTACCGAGCGAGAGCATCACGGCACAGGCGATCTTCACCCACACCGGGATGTCGTCGCCCGCCTGCTGCACGTCGGCGATGACGAGGGCCATCACCACGATGCCCATCGTCTTCTGCGCGTCCTGGAGACCGTGACCGAGCGCCATGCCGGCCGCCGACACCGTCTGGGCGATGCGGAAGCCGCGCTTGGCCTTGTGCGGGTTGGCCTTGCGGAACATCCACAGGATCGCGCACATGACCAGGTAACCGGCGATCAGACCGACGACCGGCGAGATGAACATCGGGATGACGACCTTGTCCAGGACGCCGCCCCAGATGACCTCCGTGCCACCCGCGAGCGCCGCGCCCACCATGCCGCCGAACAGAGCGTGCGAGGAGGAGGACGGCAGTCCGAAGTACCAGGTGACGAGGTTCCAGATGATCGCGCCGACGAGCGCGGCGAAGAGGATGCCCATCCCCTTGTCGCCGTGCGGCGTCTCGATCAGGCCCTCACTGACGGTCTTGGCGACCCCGCTGCCCATGAAGGCACCCGCGAGGTTCATCACCGCGGCCATCGCGAGCGCCGCCCTGGGCGTCAGGGCCCGGGTCGACACCGAGGTGGCGATGGCGTTGGCGGAGTCGTGGAAGCCGTTCGTATACGTGAAGCCGAGCGCGACACCGATGGTCACGATCAGAGCGAAGGTGTCCACGAAGCTCAGGACTCCTTGACCGCGATGGTCTCCACCGTGTTGGCCACGTGCTCGAACGCGTCGGCCGCCTCCTCCAGCACGTCCACGACCTGCTTGAGCTTCAGCACCTCGATGGCGTCGTACTTGCCGTTGAAGAGGTGGGCGAGCAGCTTGCGGTGGATCTGGTCGGCCTGGTTCTCCAGACGGTTGACCTCGATCCAGTACTCGGTGAGGTTGTCCATCGTCCGCAGGTTCGGCATGGCCTCGGCGGTCAGCTCGGCCGCCCGGGCCAGGACCTCGATCTGCTGCTCGACACCCTTGGGGAGCTCTTCGATGTTGTAGAGGACGACCAGGTCGACGGCCTCTTCCATGAAGTCCATGATGTCGTCGAGGGACGACGCGAGGGAGTAGATGTCCTCGCGGTCGAACGGCGTGATGAACGAGGAGTTCAGCTGGTGGAAGATCGCGTGGGTGGCGTCGTCGCCGGCGTGCTCCGCTGCCCGCATCCGCTCCGCGATCTCGGCCCGGGCGGAGGGCTCCGCACCGAGCAGTTCCATCAGGAGCTTGGAGCCCGTGACGATGTTGTCCGCGGACGCGGCGAACATGTCGTAGAAGCTCGTCTCCCTGGGGGTCAGACGAAATCGCACGTGAGGTCCTCGGGGTGCTGGGTTTCGGTCAGGCTGATGCTAGGCGCATCATCCGGCCACGGCTAACCGGCGTCCTCTCAGTGTCGCCCATCAGGCACAGTGAACTGCACGAGGCCCCCGCCCGGAACGGCGAGGATCGGTACCATATACCCACGAGGGGTATACCCCCTCCAATCCGGACAACGGGAGGACGCGATGACCACCACCGAGGCGGCCCAGGCCACCCCCGCGCTCGCCGAGACGGCCGAGGCCGTCGCGCCCACGCCCACCGCGGCCGTGGAGCCCGCCGACCACGACCACGGCGTGCACGGCTACCACCACCAGAAGGACGAGCACCTCAAGCGGCTCCGCCGCATCGAGGGCCAGATCCGCGGCCTCCAGCGGATGGTCGACGAGGACGTCTACTGCATCGACATACTCACGCAGGTCTCGGCGTCCACGAAGGCGCTCCAGTCCTTCGCCCTCCAGCTCCTGGAGGAGCACCTGCGGCACTGCGTCGCGGACGCGGCCACCAAGGGCGGCGACGGCATCGACGCGAAGGTCGAGGAGGCCACGAAGGCCATCGCCCGCATGATGCGCACCTGAGGAGCGCACCGGAGTCCTCAGTCCCACGAGCGTGGGCCGTACGCGCACCGGACCGGAGTCAGAGGTCCCGTACGGCCCGCTCGTCGGTGAAGACCCGCAGGACCTCGTCGATCCGGTCGGCGCTGAGCCGCTCCCCGTCCGCGGCGGAGGCCGCGATGATCAGCTCGCCGCACAGTTCGATCTCGGCGAGGGCGACACCGTCCTGGTCTGCGGGAACGGTCGCTGTACCGGGCGAAGCCACGTGCGGTCACCTCTTCCTGCCGGTGTCGGTCCCCCAGAGGCCTCCCAGCGTAGGGAGGGCGCCCGGCGGGGCGCATGACACGTCTGGACCATTTGACGATGGTCCGAAGAACCACCCTCAGGCCTTGATCTTCCCGGCGTAGATGTCCCGCCGGTCCGGCAGCGTCACCTCGACGGCCGCGCCGAACCCGTACAGCAGCGTCGTCGACGCGACCGCGACCGTACGTCCCTGGTTGCTGAAGCTGAACTGGTGGCGGACCTTCCGCAGCCGCCCGTCCCCGTCGAGGTACGCGTCGAAGGGCACGGTGTCCTTGGCGAACCCTTTCGCCGCCGCGGCGAGCGCGCCCCGCACCTGCGGCGAGGCGACCCGGGCGGCCTCGGCGATGTCGGCGACACCCCGGTAGTGGGCGACCCTCACCCCGGCGAGCTCGACCTCGCCGACGTACGTGACCTGGCGGGCGCCCCGCAGCAGCTCGGCCGCGGCGGCCGGGTCGGTGGCGCCGCCCGTGACGAGGTTCCCGTCGTCGAGTGCGGTGGTGTCGACCCGCACCCACTTGTCGGCGGGGACCCCGGCGCCCCGGTTCTTCATGTAGAGCGCGCCCGGTGTGAGGAGCTCGGTGATCGGCCGGTGCTCGTCGGCGCCGGCCGCGTCCTTGGGCAGCAGCACCTGGAGCCGGCCGGTGCGGCGCCGGAAGTCGTACGTGCCCTCGCCGCGGATGGTGACCCGGGTCCCGCCGGCGGCCATCTCCATCGAGGTGCTCGCCTTGGAGCTGCCGGCCTTCGTGAGCGCGTCCGCCGCGTTCCGTACGGTCGGGAGGGGGTCGCCCGCCGCCTTCGGGTCCTCGGGTGCGGCGCACCCGGCGACCGCCGAGGCCCCCACGAGGGAGCCGACCAGGACGACGGTGACGGTCCACGCCCCGCTCCCGTGCCCGCGCGGACGCCCGTACCGCTGCACCACCATCGCTCCCCAACCCCCCACGCCGCACCGCCGCTTGCCCGGGACCCGCACGTCCCCGGCCCCCGCGGGTCCGGGGACACCCGTCCGGATAACGACGGTCGGGACGAGCCGTCACGCGCAGTACGGTGGAGGTGTGCACGCGCAGGCATCCCCCCACACGATCACCACGACGGAACGCGGCTCGTTCGCGCTGGCACGCTGCAGCTGCGGCTGGACCGGCCCGGCCCGCAGATCACGCGAGCGGGCTCGTACGGACGCCACGGAACACCTCCGCACGACGGCGCCCGACCCCGCGTAACCGCTCCGGATCCGACCCGCGTATCCGCTCAGGCGCCGACCCGCGTAACCGCGCAGGCGCCGACCCGCGTCAACGCCCAGGCGCCGGCCTCCGTCGCCGCTCAGGCGGCGAGGTCGTTCCGTCCCGCCCCCGCGTTCGGCCCGGCGAGCCGCGGCTCGGGGATTCCGACGGTCTCGGGCCGGCGCGGCCCCTCGGCGCTCCGCGAGCGGACGAGCCGGGCGGCCCGCCCCGAGCGGGCCACGGCGGAGACGACGGGCGTGAGCAGCGCGAGCGCGACGGGCGCGAGGAGCAGCGCGACCGCCGTGCCGAGGGCGAAGCCGCCGATGACGTCGGTCGGGTAGTGGACGCCCATGTAGACCCGGGCGAAGCCCTCGACGAGCGCGAGGCCGATGGCGACGAGGCCGATGCGGCGGTGGGCGACGAAGACGCCGACACCGAGGGCCATGGCCAGGGTGGCGTGGTCGCTGACGAACGAGAAGTCGGTCTTGCCGTCGACGAGGACTTCCAGCCCCTGGTGGTCCTTGAAGGGCCGGGGCCGCTCGACGAAGCCCCGGATCGGGATGTTCACGAGAAGGGCGATGCCGGCGGCCAGCGGGGCCCAGACGAGCCCGGCGACGGCCGAGACGGAGTCGGCGAGGGTGCCCTCGCGGCGGACGCTCCACCAGCACCACAGCACGACCAGGACCATCCCGAGCATGATCCCGTACTCGCCGACGAACCCCATGACGCGGTCGAACCACGCCGGGGCGTCCTTCGCCAGCCCGTTGATGTCGTAGAGCAGGCTGACATCGGGGTTGGCACCGTCCGATGCGAGTCCAGCCATCGCTTGCGGCCCCTTGCTTCTCGTGTCTGTCGTCCCACCCCCGTGGTCAGAGCGGTCGAGTCAGGGAACGAACTGCCTGAGGCGCTCGTTCCGCTCTCGACGGTGGATCATGACGACGTTATCGAAGAGTGACGGTTCACCGCAGCTCAGGGCCACGACATGACGGAGAGTTCCGGCCAATGTCGCCCGCCACCCGACGGTCCGTCTCCTTCCGTTACGCCTCCGGCAGATGGGTCGGCAGAGCCGCCGCCCCCTCCGCCGTGACCCGGGTCGCACCGAAGTAGTCCGGGGTGTCGATCCGGTCGAACCGGATCACCGCACCCGTCCGCGGAGCGTCGATCATGTAGCCGCCACCGACGTAGATCCCCACATGACGGATCGCCCGCGAGTTCGTCAGGTCGTCGGAGAAGAACACCAGATCCCCCGGCAGCAGCTCCTCCCGCGACGGATGCGGCCCGGCGTTGTACTGGTCGTTCGCCACCCGCGGCAGCCGGATCCCGACACTCTCGTACGCCGCCTGCGTCAGACCGGAGCAATCGAACCGGCCATTCTGCGCCGCCGTACCCGTACCGCCCCAGAGATACGGCGTACCGAGCTTCTGCTGCGCGTAGTGAATGGCCCCCGCCGCCTGCCGCGACGGATCGACCCGCCCCACCGGACGCGCGAAACTCGTCGCCAGCGACCGGATGATCCGCACGTAGCCCTGCGTCTCCTTGTACGGCGGAACACCCCCGTACTTGATGACGGCGTACGCCCCCGCGTTGTACGCGGCCAGCATGTTCGCCGTCCGGTCGCCCGGCGCGCCCTTCACGTACCCCGCCAGCTCGCAGTCGTACGAGGCCGCCGACGGAATCGCGTCGGCCGGATCCCAGATGTCCCGGTCCCCGTCCCCGTCCCCGTCGACCCCGTGCCCCGCCCACGTCCCCGGCATGAACTGCGCGATCCCCTTCGCGCCCACCGGCGACACGGCCCGCGGGTTCCAGCCGCTCTCCTGGTACAGCTGCGCGGCCAGCAACGCCGGATTGATCTCGGGACACAGATTGCCCCACCGCTGCACGAGCCCCTGGTACAACGCCGGCACCGCACCCTTGGCCAGCGCCACCGTGCCCCCCGCGGCGCTCCCCGCGCCCCCCAGGAGACCCGCGGCCGCCGAGTACGTGCCGACGACGAGCAGCGCGACGAAACTCAGACAGGCCCCGAGGGCCCCACCGGCGACGAGCCACGCCTTGCCAGCCCTACGCACCGTCAACCACCCCTCGGCTCATGGCAGTACGTCCCGGAACGCCAGTCTAGGCGGCGAGGAGTCCGCCGGGGAGACGCCCAAGAGTGGAACAACGATGATCGTTGCCCGGAGTCACCCCCCGTGATACACAGAGTGACCATACGCTTCTTCGCACGGAAACCGGCCACACCACCGCAGGTCAAGACGGTCAGACCGGTCATGTGTGCGGTGATCGGGTAAAGAGAGCCGTCAAGCCGTCACACACGAGCGGTTTCATCAGCGAAGATAGGACGATGACCCATGCCGTCCGGCAGGGGCGGTCAACAACCCAACAGGGGCGGTGAGTTACATGTACCTGGCGGCAGAAAAAGGCGACATCACCACCATCATCGGTGGAATCGCCCCGAACTGGGGGCCTTTCGGCAGCCTGGGCAACGAAGCCAAGGTGATGATCGAGGTCGTGATGGCGGTGGCCATCCTGCTCTGCCTCGGCATCGCCATCTGGGGCGCGGCCAAACAGCGCATCGGCGCGACCGCGCTCCGCGACACCTTCAGCGCCGAACAGGGCAAGGGCCTGATCGTGGCCGGCCTCACCGGCGTCTTCATCATCGGCTCCCTCGGCACCCTCTTCACCATCGTGTACGGGATGGCCGTCTGACCCCCCGTCGGACACCACCCACCACCCGAGGCCTGCCGATGTCGCGTTCCCCGATGCCCAGTCATGTTGCAGCACTGTCGTACCCGCGAACGAGTGGAGGGGCGTACCCGGCATGAGCCTCGGCGACGAGCACGACGGCTACGGCGGCGTCGGCGGCGCACGCCAGACCCGCACCCGCCTGCCCGAAGGCAACAGCGGCGACGTCTACGGCGGCGCCCGCCGCCCCACCCGCAGCTCCCGCTCCCTCATCACCGTCGTCGGCGTGGTGGTCCTCCTCATCGCCGCCATCGCCTTCGCCAACCGGGGCGAGGGCGACCCGGCGGACGCGGCCCCCACCACCGGCGCCGCCGGCAAACCCGCCCCCACCGCCGCCACCGGCACCCGCCCCGTCACCACCAGGAACGGCCCCCTCCCCACCGGCCACCCCCAAACCGAACAAGGCGCCCAAAGCGCCGCCACCAACTACGCGGTGGCCCTGGGCTCCGCCGACATGTTCAACACCGACCGCCGCCACGAGATCGTCGACGCGCTCGCCGACCCCAGCACGCTGGACAAACTGCGCTCCGACTTCGACGCGGACTACTCGCAGGACTTCCTGGAGCAGATCGGCCTGAAGCAGGACGGCACCGCCCCCGCCGGGGCGACGTTCGTCAGCAGGACGATCCCGGTGGGGTCGAAGGTCACGAGCTACTCCGACACTGCGGCAGAGATCGATGTCTGGTCCGTCGGCATGTTCGGCCTTACGGGAGCCTCGTCGACCAAGCCCGTCACCCACGGATGGTTCACCATCAGCGTCAAGCTGTCCTGGACCGGGTCGGACTGGAAGCTCCTCTCCACCACGCAGCGCACAGGACCCACTCCCGTCAGCGGAGACAACCCCGTCTCCGGCTCCGAGGAGATCGCCGACGCCGTCAAGGAATTCGGGGGGTTCACCTATGCCCGCTAGGGCAAGCACCCACGGCCGTACCGTCCTGTCCTTGCTGGTGACAGCACAGGTCACGGTGTTCTCCCTGGCGTCACGCGCGACCGCGGCTCCGACTCCCACGCCCTCGCCCAGCGCCAGCGACGACCCCTGCGCGCTGATCGCCGGCCCCGCAAGGGACTACTGCGACAAGGGCCAATCCGGCGGCGGCCGCACCCCCACCAACCCCGTCACCGACCCCGCCTCCGCCCTCGACCCCCTCTCCTCCCTCGCCCGAGGCTGCGCCGACGCCGCCATCAAAGTCATCGACGAACTCTCCCAGGCCGTCAAAACCACCGCCGACGTCGACTTCACCAACATGGCCTTCCTCGGCCGCTACGCCGTCGTCTTCGCCGCCGCCACCTTCCTCACCCTCCTCCTCTGGCTCCTCGCCGTGGCCAAGCGGGCCATCCGCGGCGTCCCCCTCACCACCGCCCTCTCCGAAGCCATCGGCTTCCTCTGGCTGACGGTCCTCGCCTCCGCCTTCACCCCCCTCATCCTCTACACCGTCGTCAACGCCACCGACGCCGTCACCGAGGTCATCGCCTCCGGCACCGGCCAGCAGACCGACACCTTCTTCGGCGGCTTCAAACAAGCCCTCCAACAGGGCGACAGCATGGGCGGCGGCCCCATCATGCTGATCATCGTCTCGCTCGTGACCGTCCTCGCCGCCGGCGTGCTCTTCCTCGAGCTCTTCCTCCGCGCCGTCATGCTCTACGTCGGCGCCCTCCTCGGCGTCGTCGTCTACTCCGGCCTCGTCGACAAGAACATGTGGGGCCACGTCCGCCGCTGGGCCGGCATCATGATCGCGATCATCCTGGTCAAACCCATCATCGTGATCGTCCTCGGCCTCGCCGGCGCCCTCTCCTCCGGCACCGGCCCCAACGCCTTCTCCGCCGTCGTCTCCGGCCTCGCCATCATCCTGCTCGCCATCTTCGCCTCCGCGATGATCTACCGCTTCGTCCCCGGCTTCGGCGACGAGATCGTCGCCTCCCGCAACAACCGTCTCCACCGCGCCGGCGAGAACACCGCCGCCGCCGTCATCTCCTCCCCCGCCTCCCTCGTCTCCCAGGGCATCAAGACCCACAGCACCCGGGACAACGGAACCGGCGGCGGAGGCGGAGCGGGCCAGTCCGCCCGCCCCGCCAACCCCCTCTCCGGCGGCATCGCCGCCCACAGCAGCCGCGGCGCGGGCACAGGCACCGGCGGCGGAGGCGGAGCCACGCCCCCGCCCCCGCCCCGTAGCAGCAGCCCCACCGCCGGCACCCCGCACAGCAACCGCAAGCACTCTGGAGGTGGAGGGCGTTGACGACCCAGTCCCAGCCGGTCGCGCCCCGCCGCACGTATCTCGTCGGCCGCGCCCGGCCCAACGCGATCGTCGGCAAGAACCGCGAGACGGGCGAGATCGCCCTGATCATCGTCGGCGCGTTCCTCGGCATGATGAGCGGACTCCTCGTCCCCCTCCTCCCCCTGCGGATCGCGCTCCTCGCCGGCCTCCCCATGCTCGGGATCGCCGCCGTGTACCTCCCGTACAAGGGCCGCACGTTCTACAAGTGGTTCGAGATCAACCGCAGCTACAAGCGCATGCTCAAGCGCGGCACCGCCTACCGCTCCCTCGCCACCGAAGCCGGCACCCGCCTCGACGGCCGCGAGGTCGAGATCGGCCCGCCCCCCGGCATCGGCCGCGTCAGCTGGCTCGCCGCCCCCTTCGGCCCCGACGAGATCGCCGTACTCCTCCACGCCGACCGCCGCACCGTCACCGCCGCCATCGAGATCGAGGGCCCCGGCGTCGGCCTCCGCGACAGCGAGGACCAGGAGGCCCTCGTCGACCGCTTCGGCACCCTCCTCAAGCACGTCGCCAACGGAGACGGCTTCGTCACCCGCCTCCAGATGCTCGCCCGCACCCTCCCCGCCGACCCCGACGCCCACGCCAAGGACGTCCTCCAGCGCGGCGACACCACCGCCCCCGCCTGGCTCAAGGAGTCCTACGACCAGCTCCAGTCGATGGTCTCCACCTCCAGCGAGCAGCACCGCGCCTACCTCGTCGCCTGCATGCACTACACCCGCGAACTCGCCGCCGAGGCCAACGCCATGGCCCAGGCCACCCGCCACGCCACCGGCGCCCGCAAACTCGACCGCGACGCCGGCCTCGCCGTCGTCATGGCCCGCGAGCTCACCGACATCTGCGCCCGCCTCGCCGAGGCCGACATCCGCGTCCGCCAGCCCCTCGGCCAGTCCCGCCTCGCCTCCCTCGTCCACTCCATGTACGACCCCGACCACCCCATCGACCACATCCAGGCCATGACGAAACGAAACGCTTGGCCCGCCGAACTCGACGCCATGGAACCCACCTACCTCCAGGCCAAGACCCGCGAGTCCTCCACCCGCGCCCCCTGGTGCCACGCCACCGCCTGGGTCAAGGAATGGCCCATGACCCCGGTCGGCGTGAACTTCCTCGCCCCCCTCCTCGTCCACACCCCCGACGTCATCCGCACCGTCGCCGTCACCATGGACCTGGAACCCACCGAGGTCGCCATCGAGCGCATGCTCACCGAGAAGACCAACGACGAGGCCGACGCCAGCCGCGCCGCCAAGATGAACCGCACCGTCGACCCCCGCGACATCGCCGCCCACGGCCGACTCGACCAGCGGGGTGAAGATCTCGCCAGCGGCGCTGCCGGAGTCAACCTCGTCGGGTACATCACGGTGTCGTCGCGTTCACCCGAGGCCCTCGCCCGGGACAAGCGCACGATCAGGGCCTCCGCCGGCAAGTCGTACCTCAAGCTGGAGTGGTGCGACCGCGAGCACCACCGGGCCTTTGTGAACACCCTGCCGTTCGCGACCGGCATCCGCCGCTAGGGCCGAAGGGGCACCGACCGATGCGAGATCCGCTGTCCGTCCTGACCGACGCCTTCACCTCCTTCGTCCTCGGCAAGGTGGAGACGACCCGCCTGCCCGTCCGCACCTCCACCGGACAGGCCCAGGCCGTCTACCTGCCGACCGCCGCCCCGGGCCTCGGCGACTCCGGCGTGATCATCGGCCGCGAGGTCTACAGCGGCAAGGGGTACATCTACGACCCCTTCCAGCTGTACGGCCAGCAGCTCCCCGCCCCCCACTGGCTCGTCCTCGGCGAATCCGGCAACGGAAAGTCCGCCCTCGAGAAGACCTACGTACTCCGCCAGCTCCGCTTCCGCGACCGCCAGGTCGTCGTCCTCGACGCCCAGGGCGAGGACGGCGTCGGCGAATGGAACCTCATCGCCCAGGAGCTGGGGATAACCCCCATCCGCCTGGACCCCATGGTCGCCAACGACTCCGGGATCCGCCTCAACCCCCTCGACCCGGCCATCACCACCACCGGGCAGCTGGCACTCCTCCGCACCATCATCGAGGTGGCGATGGGCCACGGCCTCGACGAACGCTCCGGCTTCGCCCTCAAGGTCGCCCACGCCCACGTCAACGACCACATCACCCACCGCCAGCCGATCCTCACCGACATCGTCGAACAACTCCGCCACCCCGAGGCCGAGTCCGCCGAGGCCATGAACGTCGACATAGACGATGTACGGGCCTGGGGCCTCGACGTCGCCCTCGTCCTCGACCGCCTCGTCGACGGCGACCTCCGCGGCATGTTCGACGGCCCCACCACCGTCGGCATCGACCTCGACGCGCCCCTGATCGTCTTCGACCTCTCCCACATCGACCGCAACTCCATCGCCATGCCCATCCTCATGGCGATCGTCGGCGTCTGGCTCGAACACACCTGGATCCGCCCCGACCGCAAGAAGCGCATCTTCCTCGTCGAAGAGGCCTGGCACATCATCAACAGCCCCTTCGTGGCCCAGCTGTTCCAGCGCCTCCTGAAGTTCGGCCGCCGCCTCGGCCTGTCCTTCGTCGCCGTCGTCCACCACCTCTCCGACGTCGTCGACGGAGCCGCCGCCAAGGAAGCCGCCGCCATCCTCAAGATGGCGAGCACCCGCACCATCTACGCCCAGAAAGCCGACGAGGCCCGCAACACCGGCCGCGTCCTCGGCCTGCCCCGCTGGGCCGTCGAGATCATCCCGACCCTCACCCCCGGCATCGCCGTCTGGGACGTCAACGGCAACGTCCAGGTCGTCAAACACCTCATCACCGAACGCGAACGCCCCCTCGTCTACACCGACCGCGCCATGACCGAGGCCTCCGTCGCCGACCCCGAACTCGAATGGGAGACGGAGCAGCGCGCGATCCTCATCGAGCAGCAGATGAACGACACGCCCTCGCAGTCGACGGTGGCGTAGATGAGCGACCCGGCACGCAAGGAAGGAGGCGTCTCCGACGGCCTCCTCCTGACCCTCTTCGCCCTCCTCCTCTGCGCCACCGTCCTCGTCTGGACGGCGACCGGCCTGGCCGCCCTCCTCGCCCACGGCGGCTGGCCCGACGGAGTCGCCTTCACCGGCACCCCGTCCGCCCTCCGCTCCCTCGCGACCGCCCCCACCGACCTCCCCGCCGCCTGGCCCGCCACCCCGCCGACCCAGCTCTCCGGCTACGGCCTCTTCTGGGGCCTCCTCATCGGCGAGGCGATGGTCCTCCTCGTCCTCGCCGTCTTCGCCCTCGGCACGATCACCCGCTGGCGAGCCGTACGGGCACACCGCAAGGCGGGCCTGTACGAGAAGCGGCCGGCCCCCGCGGACGACACCCCGGAACCCGTACAGCAAAGCCCGAACCCCGTACGGGAATCCCCCAGGGCCACCCCGAACCCCGTACGGGAAACCCCCGCCCCCATACGAGGCGACCACACCGCCCCGTCCCCCCGCCGCCCCACCGAAGAACCCGCGGCACACCCCCGCACCGAGAACCCCCTCTACGGCCCCCAGAACGCCCGTCGCCCCACGGCCATCCGCCGGATCCGCGAAGCCGAAGGCCCCGCCCTCGTCGTCACCTCCGACCCCACCGTCTGGTCCGCGACCAAGGACGCCCGCGCCAAACTCGGCCCGGTCCTCGTCTACGACCCCGACCACCTCTGCGACACCCCGGCCCGCCTCCACTGGTCCCCCGCCGAAGGCTGCGAGGACCCGGACACCGCCGAAAACCGCGCACGGGCCCTGCTCGCCCCCGTCCGCCCGCACTCCCGCCTCGACACGGCCGTCGCCGACACCGCCGAAACCCTCCTGCGCGGCTGGCTGCACGCCACCGCCGTCGACGGCCGCCCGTTCCGCCAGGTCCACCGCTGGGCCCAGGGCACCGAAGCCCACGAACCCGTCCGCATCCTCCGCGGCCACCCCAAAGCCGCCACCGGCCTCGCCGGCCATCTCGAAGCGGTCCTGACGGGCGACCCCGAAACCCGCCGCCGCGCCCAGGAACTGACGGCCCGTGCCCTCACGGCCCTCTCGTCGATCCACATCCGCGAGGCCTGCGTCCCGAATCGAACGGACTCCCTGACCCTCGCATCTTTCCTCGACGAAGGGGGCACCCTCTACGTGGTGGGCGAACCGATCGAAGACCCCCGAACCCACCCCGGCGCGACGCCACTCCTCACGGCCCTCGCCGCAAGCGTGGTCGAGCACGGCCGCCGCATGGCCGCACGGTCATCCGACGGTCGGCTCGACCCACCACTGACGCTCGTCCTCGACGACGTCGCCGCCGTCGCCCCGCTCCCCGACCTCCCGGAGCTCCTGGCCACCGGCGACCACCAGGGCCTCCCGACCCTGGCCCTCATGCGCTCCGAGGTACAGGCGCAGAGCCGCTGGCCGGACCGCGTCTCCTAGCGTCTCCTAGCCGACGGCAGCAGGTCGCAGCACCGCGAACTCCAGCTCGTACGTGCCCTCGTCCCCCAGCGGGATCTTCACACCCGTCTCCGCGAACCCGAGCCGCCGATAGGCGGCCTGCGCCCGCCCGTTCTCGCCGTGCACGATGAGCCGCACCCGCGCGATCTCCGGCTCGGCCAGCGACCAGCACCACTCCACGGCCGCCGCGAACAGCGCGTCGATCACCCCGGAGCCCCGCGCCTCGTCACGGACGAACACCCCGACGACATGCGCCTGCTCCACCTCCGGGACATCCCCGAAGAACGTCTCCGCCCCGGCCCGCTCGACCAGCACCGACACCGTGCCGACCCACCGCCCGTCCGCCGCCTCGGCGACGAACTGCCGCACCGCGCCGGCCCCGCTCTCCGACCCCCCGAGCGTCCGCTCCTGCCAGAAGGAATCCGGCCGCGCGACGGCGTCGTCATAGGTGTCGAGGAAGGCGAGGTGCGCGACCGGGTCCTGAAGAGCCGCGAGCCGAAGCTCCCGGTTCTTCTCCCACTCGTCGGCACGAAGCGTACGAATCGAATAGTCCATGCAGGCGATCCTGACGAGCCCCACACCCCCTGACAAGCAGTTTTCCCTCGCACCCCACCCCCACGACACCGTCGTACCCCGGTACTACGCCCCTGCCCCCACACCCACCCGCGGTCCGACGCCCCGCCCTCCCCCGCTCCCTACCGTCGAAGCATGATCCGAGCAGAGAACCTCACCAAGCGGTACGGGGACACCACCGTCGTCCAGGACCTCAGCTTCACCGTCCACCCCGGCACCGTCACCGGCTTCCTCGGCCCCAACGGCGCCGGAAAGTCCACGACCCTCCGCATGCTCCTCGGCCTCGACACCCCCACCCGCGGCCACGCGACCATCGACGGCCGCCCGTACGCCGCCCACCGCGCCCCCCTCACCCACGTCGGCGCCCTCCTCGAAGCCCGCTCCCTCCACCCCGGCCGCTCGGCCCTGGGCCACCTCACCGCCCTGGCCCACACCCACGGCATCCCCCGCTCCCGCGTCGACAAGGTCCTCGCCCTCACCGGCCTCACCCACGTCGCCGACCAACGCGTCAAAGGCTTCTCCCTCGGCATGGGCCAGCGCCTCGGCATCGCCGCCGCCCTCCTCGGCGACCCGTCCACCGTCGTCCTCGACGAACCGGTCAACGGCCTCGATCCCGAAGGCGTCCTCTGGATCCGCACGCTCCTCACCCGCCTCGCCGCCGAAGGCCGTACGGTCCTCGTCTCGTCCCACCTCATGAGCGAGATGGCCCTCACCGCCGACCACCTCATCGTCATCGGCAAGGGCCGCCTCCTCGCCGACACCACGGTCGAGGAGCTCGTACGGAACCACGGCGGCACCACGGTCAAGGTCGTCACCCCCGACCCCACCCGCCTCCGCGCCCTCCTCCCCCACGCCGACATCACCGAGGACTCCCCCGACACCCTCCTGATCGCCGGCCCGGACGCCCGCGAGATCGGCGAAACGGCCGCGGCCCACGGCCTCCCCCTCCACGAACTCACCCCCCAGGAAGCCTCCCTGGAACAGGCGTTCATGGCCCTCACCCACGACACGGTCGAATACCAGGGAGCAGCAGCGTGACCACGACCTACGGCATCACCCCCACCCGCCTCCTGACCTCCGAGTGGCACAAGCTCCGCACGGTCCGCTCCACCTGGATCACCGCCCTCACCGCGGCCGCCCTCGTCCTCGGCGTCGGCATCCTCATGGGCGCCACCTACACCTCCGGCGGAGGCGACGCCGACGTCGACACGGTCGTCCTCACCCTCTACGGCTCCCAGCTCGGCGCCATCGCCCTCGCCGTCCTCGGCATCCTCGTCACCGCGGGCGAGTACGCGACGGGCACGATCCGCGCGACCCTCACGGCCGTCCCCACCCGCACCCCCGTCCTCTGGGCGAAGGCCACCGTCTACACCGCAACCGTCTTCGCCCTCTCCCTCCTCACCGCCTTCGCCACCTTCCTCACCGCACAGGTCTTCCTCGACGACACCGACCAGGCGGCCTCCCTCACCGACGACGGCGTCCTCGCCGCCCTCGCCGGCAACGCCGCCGGGGTCACCCTCCTCGGCCTGATCGCCCTCGGCCTCGGCGCGGCCCTCCGCTCGGTCCCCGGCGCGACCGGCGCCTTCGTCGGCGGGGTCCTGATCCTCCCGGAGATCCTCCGGACGCTCCCGTACGAGACCACGGAGACGGCCCTCCGCTACTTCCCCACCCAGGCGGTCGGCGCCCTCGGCACGGCCACCCCGATCCCCGGGACGGCAAGCCCGGGAGCGGCCCTCCTGGCCCTCACCCTCTGGGCCGCCGCCGCCCTCGCGATCCCCGCGCTCTTGCTGAAGCACCGGGACGTATGAGGAAGATGATCAGGTGATCACGGAGGAGAACAGGCAGCCGACCGCCCCGAGCAGGCACGCCCAGGCCCTGCTCCGCCGCACCCGCGCGTTCGACACCCGCCACCCGCGCGTCTGGGACGCCGCCCTCACGAGCGGCTGGACGCTGGCGGCACTCGTGGACGCGAGCGGCGGCTGGCGGACCACCGCGGAGGACCCCTCCGTCCCGGTCAGGCTGGTCGTCGCCCTGAGCCTGGCCCTGACCCTCCCCCTGTACGAGCGCCGCCGCCACCCCCTGGCGGCCCTGACCGTGATGGCCGTGGCCACGACGGTCAGCGTGGTCTCGGGCGCCTTCCTGCAAGCCGCCTACCTCCAGGCGATCCCCCTCTTCCACATCGCCCTGACCCGCACCTCGCGCACCCTGCTCTGGTCCCTCCCCCTCCTCCTGACCCCCTTGCTCACGACCGCGTCGTCCCGGTCCCGCCACCTCCTCCCCACCCTCCTGGGGTACGCGCTCGTCGCCCTCATCGGCATCGTGGTCCGCTCCCGCAGGGACCACACGGCGATCCGCATCGAGCAGGAGACCCGTCTCGCCTCCGCGGCCGAACGCACCCGCATCGCGCGGGAGATGCACGACATCATCGGCCACAACCTCTCCGTCATCACGGGCCTCGCCGACGGCGGCCGCTACGCCGCCAGGAAGAACCCCGACCGCGCCGCCCAGGCCCTCGACGCCATCGCCACGACGAGCCGCCAGGCCCTCGACGACCTCCGCCGCCTCCTGGACGTCCTCAAGGACGACGACGAGGAAGCGACCCGCACCCCGCAACCCACCCTGGACGACCTGGAGCCCCTCCTGGCCGGCGTACGGGAAGCGGGCCTCCCGGTCACCCTCCGCACCACCGGCACCCCACCCGCCCAGCTCTCCGCGGGCGCCCACCTCACGGTCTACCGAGTGGTCCAGGAAGCCCTGACCAACACCCTCAAGCACGCCGGCCCGACCGCGCGGGCGACAGCCCATCTCGCCTACGCCCCAGGGGAACTGACAGCCACCGTCACCACCACCACCGCCACCACCGGCACGACACCCCCCGCACCCCGCCACGACGGCCGGGGCATCAGGGGCATGCGCGACCGCGCGGCCCTCTACGACGGCACCCTCGACAGCGGCCCGCTCCCCGACGGAGGCTGGCGGGTACGCCTCCGACTCCCCCTGAAGGACACCCCCACGTGACGACCGTACTGATCGCCGACGACCAGCCGATGCAGCGCTTCGGCTTCCGCATGCTCCTGGAGAGCCAGGACGACATGACGGTGGTCGGCGAGGCCGCCAACGGCACCGAGGCGATCCGCCTGGTCGACCGCCACCACCCGGACGTCGTCCTGATGGACATCCGCATGCCCGGACTCGACGGCATCGAGGCCACCCGCCGCGTCGTCGCCACCGGAGCCCGCACCCGCGTCCTGATCGTCACCACCTTCGACCTCGACGAGTACGCGTACGAGGGCCTCCGCGCCGGCGCCAGCGGCTTCCTGGTGAAGGACGCCCAGCCCGAGGAACTCCTCGCCGGCATCAGAGCCGTGGCCGGCGGCGACGCGGTCGTGGCCCCCAGCCTGACCCGCCGCCTCCTGGACGCCTACATCCACCACCTGCCGCGCACCGCCGGCACCACCCCGCCGCCCGAAGACCCCCGCCTGTCTCCCCTCACCGACCGGGAACGAGAGATCCTCACGGTCGTGGGCCAGGGCTGGACGAACACGGAGATCGCGGAACGCCTCCACCTGGCCGAATCCACGGTGAAAACGCACGTCGGCCGCATCCTTGCGAAAACAGGCGCAAGAGACCGCGTCCACGCGGTGATCCTGGCCTACGACACCGGCCTGGTCTTTACGAAGAACCGAACAGGGTCTTAAACGCAGGAAAGCCCCGCACCAGAAGGTGCGGGGCTTTCCCACAATGATTGTTCGGCGGTGTCCTACTCTCCCACAGGGTCCCCCCTGCAGTACCATCGGCGCTGAAAGGCTTAGCTTCCGGGTTCGGAATGTAACCGGGCGTTTCCCTAACGCTATGACCACCGAAACACTATGAAGTTGAACTCAACCGGCAAGGGAGTTCATTGCTTCAGAACTAACACAGTGGACGCGAGCAACTGAGGACAAGCCCTCGGCCTATTAGTACCGGTCAGCTCCACCCATTACTGGGCTTCCACAT